>NZ_AYTV01000020.1:0-13201 GCF_002752615.1 Mesotoga sp. H07.pep.5.3 | reverse complement strand
GATGGAAAGAGAAAGTCAATATGAGAATGAACAAATGGCGATCTTCTCGGTTCTGTCTCTTTTTTTGTGTAAACCCCTTTTTTGTAATGGGTTTAAGAATCAGCTTATATACTTAGCTAATCTTTCATACTTTATCACAAGTTGAGTAAGTATCCTGGACCAATCAAGAGTTCTTACTGTCCATTTCTTTGTTATATTTATTATTGCTAGATAAGCCATCTTTAAGAGAGAAGTATCTGTTGGAAAGACTCCTTTGTTCTTCGTCACCTTTCTGAGTTGTCTATTAACTGATTCAATGGGATTAGTTGTATAAACCAGTCTTCTCAGTTCCTCTGGATATTGAAAGAAGGTTGATAGAGTTTCCCAGTTATCCTTCCAGCTTTTTATTGACAAGAGGTATTTGTTCCCCCATTTCTCTTCGAGTGCAAGTAATGCATTCCATCCCGCCTCTCTTGTAGGCGCCTGATAAACTGTCTTTAGATCGCGTGCAAGAGGTTTACGATCCCTCCAGGTAACATATCTCATGGTGTTCCTTATCTGGTGAACTATGCACTTCTGAACCTCAGAGAATGGATATACAGCCTCTATGGCTTCTTCCATTCCGCTTAATGCATCCACTGAAAAGATTGCCACGTCTTCAACCCCACGATTCTTCAATTCGTTTAGAATGCTTAACCAGTAGCTTGCTCCTTCTGTTTCACTTATCCACATGCCTAGAATGTCTTTGTAGCCATTCAGGGATACTCCTAAAGCTATATAGAGTGCTTTCTTCCTTACCTGGTTGCTTTCAACAACCCTGAAGAATACCGCATCCATGTAGACTATTGCGTACGCAGATTCTAATGGCCTGTTTCTCCATTCGGAGACCAGCGGCAGTATCTTGTCCGTTATCCTGCTTACGCTTTCTGAAGATAATTTAGAACCGTAGATGTTCTCTATATGACTCTGAATATCTCTTACTGTCATTCCCCTGGCATACATGGAGATTACCTGATCCTCTATCCCAGAAATGTCCCTCTGGTGTTTCTTCACAACAACGGGTTCAAATTCACCTTTTCTGTCTCTTGGTATCTCAAGTTCTATTTCTCCGTAATCGCTTCTAACTGTCTTCTTGCTATGTCCATTCCTGGAATTCTCAGTCTCTTTGTTCTTGTAGTCATGCTTAGAATATCCGAGCTCTTCTTCCAGTTCTCCTTCAAGCATTTCTTTGATAATGTCACCAAACAAATCTTTCATTGCCTCTTGAACATCTCCGACATCTTCAAATCCATTGCTCTCGATTAACGACTTGATCTTTTCTCTGTCAAATTTCATCTTCTTTTCCCTCCATTCTTCTCTTCCATTCTAGAGGGTTTACACAATCTTATTTACATACTCATCTTCTCACTCAAAAGCAGCCAATTACGCCATCCCCAACAGGTTCTTTGAAGAGATGAACCTAGTCGATATGACAAAATACCATCATCCCCTGTCGAAATTTCCGATACTTGATCCATGAGCCGTGTACGCGACCCGTACGCACGGTTCTGTGAGAGGACGAGGGGCTCCGCCCCTCTCCTACTCGATGTTCTTTGCTCACTAACGTTGCAAATTCACGGATTCATCATCGTAGATGCGTTCGAAGAACAGATCCCGTTTCAAGTACGGGATGACCAAGTGAGAGACATGTGAGAAGACGAGGCGGGTACGACAGCGTTTGCTAATTATGAAAGCGTGATAATTCGTCTGAAATCGTTTCAACATCTCTGGTTTTTAACCTTGACCAAGAACGAAGAACAGATCCTAGCTCTGGAACGATGAACAGATCTTTCTCTCTCTTTAACGGCGAACAGAGAACCGCTCAGCGGTCAACTGGTTTGTCTTGATCTTTCGAGCCCGCACCCGCTACCAGGAACGTAAATATAAAAGCCGACTAAAGAATTTGGAGTGCATGTAAATTGGAGAAGAAGATGGGCAAATAAGGAAACACGAGGGAACTGATTAGAAATAAGGAGGTCTTTCGGGCGTTCTCAACTCTGTTCTAGGAGGTTTTCCAGTGATATCTTATCCTCAGAAACCGTCTAATCGATTCGATTGTCAGCTCCCTCGCAATGAAATTGGGAATAAATAATGATAACCCAGATAGAACGGAAAATGCAAGGAAAAATCGAAGCTGTTACATGAAGAAACTAAACTGACACAAAATTTGCCTATCCGATAATTGCAGGTATTTAACTATGATCGCGATCAGCGAGGCAAAACACAAGTGTGTTCGCAGTTTACAGCAAGGTCGATCAGATCCCGTGATGTTCTTTGAAAAACACGGAGACCCTGTTTTCTCTATCAGCCCATGAAATGTTTCTACGTCTGATTTTTGAGTCCCATCGAGCTGGATCGATACTATATCTTGAATTTGTAGGGTGTACAATTAAGAAAAACTCGATGGCCAGAAAACAGACGAAAGTGAAATCAATTGCATTTGCTCAAAAGAGCTTGAAGTAGGAAAAGAATCCGGGATGCTTACTGAAAAGCGGACGCGTGTTTTATCAACTTCGAAAAGTCAGAGTGTTCGCAATGAGAACAGGTGACATGCAGTTGCCTCATGACTACTGGAGCATTGTTGCTAGAAAAGGTTAGGACTCTTTGTTGCTTGATCCGAGAATGCGAGCGGCTTGACTCAGGTACTCTTTTCTAGAGCTATTGTTCATAGTAGTGTGATAAAATCGTTTCAGGTCTAGGGACTAGTAGACTAATGAGCCTTATTGTAATTTGACAAACAAAAGAACAGAGATGAAGACTGCTTTCTAATGGTGCCTCTATTAGCTTTCGTAGCCGTGATCCGGTAGAAACTCAGTATTTGAAAGGGAGGAATCTCGCAAGTGAGCCTCTTTAGGATGATCAGATTGAAGAAAGGAATGTATAAGGGTCTCACTATGGTTGAGATGATGGTTACCTTGCTTCTCATGGTAGTTATTATGGGTATTCTATACATTGTTCTATCTTCTACTTTTAAAATCAGCGGTCAGGTTCAGACACAGCTGGCGATTGATGAAGAGATAATGAAGCTGAATAGCAATATGAAGAACATAATTTCTAAGAATTGGACGGCCCTGGTCTTTGGCGGTGATGAGGCAACTTCGACAGTAATTACGTTGTTCTCATATTTCCCGATTCTAACCAGCACGACGGTAGCGACCATTTCGTACGTAGAGGACAGAGTGGTTTTTGAGTATTACACAAGCGAAACTGACATTACCACATCTACACTTGCTGAGAACGTGTCTAGTTTTATTTTCAGTAGGTCACCAGAGTCAGTTTCTCAGACCCAGTACATATACTACGATGCTGAATTTACTGTCAATGGTACTTCCAGGACAATGAATGGGGCGGTGAGGTTCTATTAAGAAAGGTTTTACGCTTTCTGAGATAGTGATCGTTATGGCTATCATTGCGTTGCTTATAACGTCAGGGATGGCGTTGATAATTCAATACAGAGGAATGTCAGCCCGCTTGGAGGTTGTAACGAACCTGCATTCAGCAAAACTAATGGTTGAAGGAATTGTAAGAAGCACGAATCGGGTAAGCGAAGCGAACATTATCAGTAGAATTCAGCAACTTTCAGAATATCCTGGGTTTGAAGAAGTCACAGTCGTTTCCGTCGATGCAACTTTAGTTGGTGACACACCTACCAAGAGAATATTCAGAGTTGTACTCAAAGATGAAAGAGTTTCAAGAGAGGAGGAGTTTTATGTTTATAGATATGACCCGTACGCGGAATAAGGGATTCATACTTCCAATAGCGTTGATCTTGATGGCTTTTGCTACGACTGTATTGGTTGCTGCTGGAATTATGATGCAGAGGACATCAAACAGATTGAACAGCTACTCGCTTCTCTCTGACTTGAGGGTGACCACCAGCAATTTGGTTGAGGGCGCCACAATGGTGCTAGCTAGCCAGTGGAGAACGCAAGAATTCGACAGCCAATGGAATGGATACGATGAGTTTGCAGAGTTCGTTTCTTCACGAGGTGGATATGAAGGCGATCTTTGGAGTGAAGCTTTAGCTAGTCTTGACTCAAATAGCTGGTGGATCCTGAATGGAAATGCGGAATTTGATGAAATATTGAACGATAATGCTTTTGCAGAATACGACCCCAAGGGCGCTGCAATCAATAATACAGGTGGGAAGTATTCAATTGTCTCATGGGCTGAGAAGGGTGGCGTCAAGCGATACTCATATGGTTTGGCAACAACTGAATCCTTGTCAGGGAAGGCTGCACTTGTTTTTGGTGATACTGATAGAGTTTTCCATGAAGTAACAACTTACATCCCAAACCAAGGAGGGCAACACGCGACAGAAACCATTCAGGGATTTGGTGATCTCATCAACGGACCTGCTACCGTAGTTGGGACGGTAACCGTTTCGGCTACTGACATCAACCTTGAACAAGTTTTTCAGTTTGGACTTGAGGCCAACAACATCATGCCGGAGTACGACAACTATAACTATACAAAGACAGCTTCTGATGCTGACTTCTTTTTTATCTCACTTCTTGAGGAGCATGAGGCATGGCTTGCTTCATTAACTAGAACTGCGACGTATAATTGTGCTCCTGGAAGCGTTCTCCCGGAGATTGAAGAGGATTTCTTGATACCTATAGTTCCTTATGATCAGAGTGATAAGCAATTCACGATTAACTTTCCCGAAGTCAATAAGATTAGTCCAGATGCTTCTGGGTATTTTACTCTCTCATATAAGAATCAAGAAGGAACTCAACAAGTAACGATCCACGAGGCTGACTATCAGATCAACCTTGTGATTTACGGCGATCTACAGATAGGGGAAAAAACTAGTGACCCGTTGAAACTTTCGTCGGTAAACGGAAAGTATAGCATTACCGTTGTCGGAGGAGATATTCAAGTAAACACACATTTGGTCTACGGAGACTTTCATGAGGAATTGGATGAAGCAACTCAGCAAGGTGGAGTGGTTATGAACAAACCCATAATGACATGGAGCAAGGTGAAAGAGATTCTTGACGACTTTGCTTCCAGAACAGGTGATGATTACCTTTCTTTGACCACAATTGGGGGGGACATGATTGTCACGTATTTAGTGGGGAATGATGGAAAGGCTACACATGGAGTAAGAGCCCTTTCCGGCGATTTTGCAGCCTTCCCTTCCAACGGTTCAGGCGGAGGATTTCTGTTTCCTGATTTAGGCGACGTTGTTGTGAATCAGAGTACCGGGCATAAAGCTGGACAACTATTTACGTTTGGATCAATTACCGCAAGAAATTTCGGCACTGCTGATCAACTGAATGATATCGATAATTTTTTCATCAGTTCACCTCAAAGCGCTTTGGTCGGTGGTACAGATATTAAACGACTTGTGCTACTCGGTCTTCGAGCTTGGTAACAAAATAAGTATAAAAAAAGCTTTTCGGTCTGGGGAAGAAGAGATCATCTTCTTAGCTTCTGTAATTTAGGCCACAGTTAACCCCCAGAGAGCCCTCGCGACGTGCGGGGGCTTTTTCTTTCTATGAGACAGCTATGGAAAGTTACCCAGTCAAGAAGCGTACTGAATTACGGAGAATCATTTTCTGCTAACCTACTTGCTTGTTCTGAAAAAGTAAATATGATCATGCTGTGGGTAAGAAAGCCCCGGAATACTGCCCTTTGCCACAAGAGGCAGTCGATCGGCTTTTGAATCGAGCCCCTGTAGCAGTATAATTGTTAATCAAAGAGGGGGATAGTATGTTCACAAGAGAATACAGGATAGTTGAACTCGCTTCACATGAACTCGATTTGCACCCTGCGGCACAGCTTGTAGATCTGTACAAGGTCTTCTATCAGGGGACTTTTGGTCCGAGTCACATAATGGAGGATCAAGCGGTCGCCCTCAGACTTCTTGCCGAAGAGATCGACTGCGATGAGTTCGATCAGGTTCTATGGCAGGATGTAAGTTATATGGAGAACTTCTTCAGGATCAATCTTGTTATTGTGAAGAACCGACAGATACTTATCGATGATCTCTTCCGGGCACTGGTTGCCAGCAGTAGAATAGGGGCCACCCTATCACATGATGAATGGAAGGAAGAGTGGTATAGGATAGATAACGTACTCAGAGACTCACTTCCTGAGGAGATTTTCACTCCTGAGTCTTCAGTGATTGTTAAGGAAGCAGTTGAAAGCGGAAAACTGGTGCATCACAGCGCTTTGTATAAGAGAAGCTATCATCCTCATTACAGAGTAATAAGCCGTGAATGGTTTGAGAGGCTTATTGGAACTACTTACTGAGTCGCTTTCTAGCATCATATGCTCTCCGTCATCTTCGATTTACTAAGCGTAACGAAGAACGGAATGAGGTTTCTACCATCGGCTGTTTTCATTCAGGTTGTTCGTGCCTAAGTGTGTTGTTCTCCGTTTTTATGAATGAAGTCAGTGGGTACTTGATTTATCTTTGTTCTATGTCTTCATAGGGCACAAATTTCGGCAAAAAGCAAATCGAAACAAGTCAAATAAAAAATTGACAAGACGCTCTGTCGAAGCCGCGTTAATCCGCAAACCGATTTTCCGTAAGCGGGATAGCCGTGAGCGGATTATCCGCAAGCGGAAAACCCGTCTCTACTAAATAATGATATTACTAAAGGATACTTCGTATCGCGCAAGCTCGATCGATTTCTATGGACAAAGGAGAAAGAACTTACAAGGCGAGCGATTCTGCAGCAAACAGTGAAGCCCATAGGGGGAGTCATCTCTACTTTTTGAAAGGTGCCTTTGAAAACTGAAGAACATAAAGCTACTGTTGGTTTTTTGTGAATTAGCGCTTCTATTAAAAGTACTCGAAACGGTCGACAAAACCCAACTTCCCCGAGTCACTGATTCAAGGGAGACCAACACCTGAAAGATCAATCGGCGCAGACTCTTCAGAAATCTTTCTCTGTTTCATTTGTTCTGGCAAAGAATAGCCGTTCCTTTGTAGAGATTCGTTCATTTCGCTTCTAAGTCAAGCTATAATAGCAATGAAGGGAGGTAATAGTATGAATTCTATTGTTGTTTATTTCTCATACGATGAAAGCACTAAAGCACTTGCAGAGGCAATGGCCTCTTCAATAGGTGCTGACCTTCTGAGGCTGGTTCCCACGGGGGAGTTTACTCGGACCTATTATCACCATGTGGAGAATCCCGAACAAATAGAGACCACGCCCGGGTATGACCCAGATAAGGAGCATATCTGGGGAAGCGAGTCGGTGACTATGAATAACAGTCCCGAACTTGAGCCGTATAGCTTCGATCCGAACATGTATGATTTCATAGTCTTGGGGAGTCCGGTGTGGGCTCTTACATACGCGCCTCCGATCAATACATTTCTTCAAGAGAGCAAAATCCAGGGAAAGAAGATCGCTCTCTTCTGTACGCATGAAGGAATGATCGGTGGCGCCCTCGAGAATCTGAAAAAGGCTTTGAAGGGGAATGAAGTGGTTCAGGAGAGTGACTTCGAATCTCCTTCTTCAAGATTAGAGGAGTATATCGAGACTGCGAAGGAATGGGTGAGAGAGGTTAAGGAGAGTCTCTAGTTGCCACCATAGATTTGATTTACCGAAACGCCGAGGGCTAGCTCTCGGCGTTTTCTTTTTGAGACGTTTAGTCTACTGAGCCAATTAATCTTGAGTTTTATTGTCAAATTATATAGAATAGGAGTGAAGAGGTGGTTGAATGTTAAGCAAACAGGAGATCAAGAAGGCAATTGGGTTGAGAGTAACACAGAGAAAGTTTCAGGAAAGGCAGTTGTCTCCTGAACAGAAGAAGGAAGTGAATGATGCTCTGAGAGATATTGTTCCGATTAACTCTGAGAGTGTTTTACACTGGTACTTCTCTCCAGAATTTCCTTCCGGATCGGGAATTGTGCTTGCGAAAATGAGTGACTTTTCCACACCAAGTCTTGTGAAGTATGGATTCGAAGGCGAGCAGATCGTTCTGAACCTTACTTTGAAGGGATTCTCGACTAGCTGGGCACGACTCCCGAATTATCTATCTATGATTGTTGTTGGCTTTGCTGCGGATGGTAGTGGAGACATCGTCGAGAGAGCTTCCCGTTTTCTTTACAGGGAGGCCAACAGGAAGCCCTTCAAAGAGGTTGTATATGGCAAGGAAGAGTACATAGACGAAGGGATGAAAGAGATTATAGATGCGGGAAGAATGGCACCCTCATCGTTCAACAGACAACCCTGGAAGTTTGAAGTATTGGGACGGAACGAGATAGCTGTTCACGGCTGGAAAAAGATTCCTCTGATCTATGAAGAGGTTATAGCGATCGATCTCGGTGTTGTTTTATCGCACATGTACCTTATGGCGAATGCTATCAGCGACAGAGCTAGAGTAGAAGCGATAAGCCAGAGGAGTTATTTGCTAACATTCTGAACGTTGATTTGATGGGCGAGTTGTAGGTAAGTAGTTATGCCAACAGTAATGCTATGTGTGGCCTCCAACATGAAAAACAGAGCGGATCAATGATTGTTTTGATCGCTACGTGTTTTCTTGTTGAGTCAGGTCGATTTTTCGTGCTTTTCGAGAGAATGGTACAAGAACGGCAATAAAAACTACTGGTTTTGATTATTTTTGAAAAAACAGTAATCTCTTTAATGCTATATGTCGAGATATCGAGCAAGGTTGCTCAAACTGATCAAGAAATGTTTTTATTCGTTTTCCTCTTCATCCATCTCTTTTAAGCAGTACGTATAATACCTCTTCTTGTTGGCGCTGTCTATCTTCATCTTGAGGCCGTGCATCTCATTCTCAAATCCAGGGAACTTGTTGTCGAACTCCTCGGAGAGATTGAGGTACTCGATTATTCTCCTTGTTTCACCGATGTATCTCTCGCCGGGCATTATCACTGGTATTCCGGGAGGGTACGGAACGACCATGACGGCCGAGATTCTGTTCTGCAGCTCGCGGATTCTCACCAGTTCAGTATTACCGTTTACTAACTCCGCGTAGGCCTTAGCTGGCAGCATTACTTGCTCGGGATTCTGTGAGTAGACATCTTTCAGAACCTTCGTAATTTTCACTTTTCTTAGGTACTCGTGCATTTGTCTGCACAGTTCCTGTAGAGTCATTTTCCCGTACTTCTTTGGAAACTCCCTGACGATATCCGGAAATACATCGTCCAAAGGGGCGTCTTCATCGAAAAGCTTTTTGAAAGTGAAGAGCTCTGCCAGTAGAGTCCCGGATTTTCCTTTTGTCAGTCCCAAGGAGAAAAGAATGAGGAAGGAATAATGGCCTGATTTCTCAACTACGATTCCCCTGTCTCTAAGGAATGTCGTCACTATTGTTGCAGGTATTCCCCAGTTTCTCATTCCACCCTGTCTCGTGATACCCGGAGTCATCACAGTTACCTTCACGGGATCGAGAAGGGCGTAGTCATTGTCGAGCTTTCCAAATCCGTGCCAGTCTTCGTTTGCCTTGAGATACCAACATTCGGGCCTGTCCTTCAAGATGGACTCATCTATATCCTCGAGATCAAAGGTCTTTCGCTCGCCACTTTCGGTTTCAATAGAGACTTTGTCCGGCTGCCATATTTCCAGCCACCAGCGTCTCTTTCGATCGGTTTCTTTGGACTCTATCTCTTTCTTGAGGTGCTTCATCTTCTTTCTGAAGATAATCGCTTCCTGAATCGTTTCATCTATAAGGAATCTTCCAGCATTCCCGGCCATCATTTTTGCAGCGACGTCGAGCGATGCAATAATCGCGTACTGGGGGGAAGTCGACATATGCATCATATAGGCTTCGTTGAATCTCCCGTGATCAACCCTCTTTCTCCCGTCCTTCACGTGAATCATGGAGCCTTGAGAGAAGGCTGCGAGGAGCTTGTGGGTGGAGTGTGTCGAAAAGACTACCGGGGATCTCTCCCTGTCGATATCGGGAGACATTCCGAACCGGCCAAGATACATGGGGTGGAATTTTGCGTAGGCGTACCAGGCCTCGTCAAAAAGAACGAAATCTACCACTTTCTCAAGTCTGTCGAGGATTGTTCTTGCGTTGTAGCAGAGACCGTCGTACGTGGAATTTGTGATGACTGCCAGTTTTATTCTGTAGTTCTCTTTGTCTTCTACAAGGGGGCTTTCCTTGATTGCCTTTTCTATTTCACTCCACTCGAAATTCTCCTCATGTATCGGTCCGATTATTCCCAGTGAGTTTCTGCTCGGCGTGAGATAGATGGGAATCGCACCGGTCATGATAATTGAATGCATAATCGACTTGTGACAGTTTCTGTCAATGAGAACGATATCTCCGGGTGTAACACAGTAATGGAATACTATCTTGTTTGATGTCGATGTGCCGTTCGTTACGAAGTAAGTCTCGTCGGAACCAAAGATTTTTGCGGCGGATTTCTCGGATTCCCCTATCGCCTCGGTATGTTCAAGGAGCGATCCAAGCTCCGGAACTGATACGGACAAGTCACTTCTGAATATGTTTTCGCCGAAGAACTTATGAAAGATCTTCCCGGTAGAAGACTTCAGAAAGGCCTCTCCACCACTGTGGCCGGGAGTGTGCCAAGAATACTTGAATTCATCTACGTATCTGATTAATTCCTTCAAGAATGGCGGAAGAAGCTCGTCCATGTAGCGTTCAGTTGCTTCTTCAATTCTGCCTGCAATGAAAGAGGGGCTGTCTTCGAGTTTCCAGACATAGCCGTCGATCTGGCTTACAATTTCGAGCGGAATTTCCTTAACTCGAAGTTTTTCGGTCATAAGAAAGATGGGAATAAGCATATTTCTTCCGCGGATTATCTCTATTATCTCTCCGGGGCCTAGAAACTCCGCATCGGGTTTTATAACTAGATCCCAATCAAGCAAGACACAGCTTACATTTGAATGTGACATGAACTCTATTCTGCAATCGTAGCCTGAATAGGATTCAATTACGGAAAAACCTCGTTTCTGAAGCTCTTTGATTATCTCTCTTGTTGCTCTTCCACCAGTATTTTCTGAACGAAGATCGTCATCGACAACCAGGACCGGAAAATCTTTGAAAAGCTCCATTCTATCCCCTCGATTCTGCCTTTTTGTAAGCAACGAACGAACCCTTTGGAACTCCGAGGAAGCCTCCAATTACCTCGCATTTTGCCATAAGCAAGAAGAAGATCTCGCGTTTCACGGAACTCAAACCCTCAAGATTGCCCTGTCCTTTAGAGATTACTACATCGGCGCTAAAATAGACCTCGGAAAATTCTCTCTTCATTGTCTTTTCCTGAGCGCCAGGCGCGTCCGCTCCGGAATCCATTAGTGTCGCAACTTCATCCATACCTATTTCAAGCGCCTCTTTCATAGTAATATCGTTCAGCGCAGGTTTTGTTCTGACAGAAAAGTAGCTATTGGGCACTTTCGCAATATCCAGAAGAAGCTTGTCTAAAACGGCTTCGCCACAGTTATCTCCGACGATCAGCAAAGAGTTCGCCTTTTGGATTCTATCGGCAAGTTCCTGAAGATCGTCTATCGCAAAAGGTCTGGAAAGAGCATCCTTCATCGTGGAGTGGATATCGATCTTGTGACCGGGAGCAACGTCTATGATATTACCTGCCACGGAAAGCTTCAGCGCACCGATCAACGGATCGTCAAGTTTGAGGAGCTCAGTTTTCAAATCATCGTAGATCTCCAGAAGATTGTCATTAGACATCTTCTTTATATCTCTAAAGGCATCGCTGTCACCAAAGAGTGGTTCAAGCGCTTCACCGACCTTTCGGCCGATGTCTATTGGAGTATCTGACCAGTCCATCTCCGCAACTTCTCTCATGAAGGTTCTTACTACTTGCTTCTTCTCTTCTTCTCCGGCATGGTTCTGATCAAGAATCCTGAGAAGGCTGTTTAGATTGCAGGGAATACATCTGAGATCTATTTTCATTCAATCACCTCACAATGAATTATACAGTGTTTTAATAATCGCAAACTGTGTTCATTTGACATGCAAACTACATTTGCAAAAGATCTATCAGGTCAACCGTCAACGGTTCTCCGTCATCCGAAATCAGCAGACTGGCAAGAGCTTAAGTGATGCGGCGAAGAACATCGCCGGAAGTTATGCTGCTTCGCAGTAAGAGTCTCGGGTCAACCGTCAACGGTTCTCCGTCCGATATGAGCATATTTTAGTTGAAAGACCAGAACGCCGAAAATCATCGACGGTCGCAATGCCGCCTGCGGCGGGACGCAAGGCTGGCTTTGCCAGGTCGCAATGCCCGCTTCGCGGGGAAGATCTGCGTAGCCAGTCTGCTTCGCAGGCCAGTTCCGATTACGTCGGGCAAAGAACCAGTTTCCACTGATGACTGCTGAAGACAACGTTGTCCGTCAACGCTCAGCACTCTTCAGAGAAAGGCAAAAATGATGCTGCTTCTCAGGAAGTGATGCGCGGAGGAACATCCGGGGAATTGATGCTCGCTGCCGCACCAGGAGGTTAAAAGAAAAGGAAGCAAGAGGAATTGATTCAGTGTAGGAGAGAATGAATGAAAATGCCAAGTGGATCCTGGATTGCTCAGAACGTACCACATGTCGTCATTCTGACTATGCTCCTGGTCAGAATCTCTGTCCAGAAGCCGGTGCCCGCTTAGGAGCAAGAACCCGCTGAACGCTGATGAAAAACGTAAGCCAGTCAACGGTAAGCCGTCCTCCGCTGAGAGGATCAAAACCAGATCCAGGATCAAGTCCGGGATGACAATATTGGGTGATCAAGAGAACATAACATTCTATCTGAATTTGTTTTGGCATCCAGTTCTTGCATTATGACTTCAGTTCCGCTTTTTGCAGCTGATCTCTTGCTATTTCCAGCGTTAAGCGTCTCCTTGCAAGCGGGAAGCGGCTCTTGTTGGAGAACGGAGAACTTTTCAGCGGCGAACCGGTTTCAACCTGCTCTTACGAACCCCCAACCTCCAACGCCCAACCGCGGTTTCTCGAAACCTAGATCCCGAAACAAGTTTGGGATGACTAGGTGAGAGACGTGCGAGAAGACGTGACGGGTACGACAGCGTTTGCAAATTGTGAAAGCGTGATAATTCGTCGTGCTGAACTCGTTTCAGCATCTCGTGCGCCCGGCATGATACACAACTATAGGGTGAAAGACCCGAATGCGGGGAGTCAAAGAAGCATTAGCCAGAGGCAAGGGTGTCACTGGTAACGGTGAATCTGAAGGAAGCCCGAGGCAAAGTCCGGAACTGAACGAAAGTGAACCA
>NZ_AYTV01000019.1:0-2077 GCF_002752615.1 Mesotoga sp. H07.pep.5.3 | reverse complement strand
AGAATTCAAGTCATAGCTTATATATCTACAACAGACGTGAGGAGAATCGGACGACCACCCTTCATGTCATCCCGGCGTGATTCTGGCCAGGATCTCTGTCCCTCGCGACCAGCGGTTCTTAGAACGGGATGCTGAGACAAGTTCAGATGATGCGAAGGGCAGGGTCTCGATTACAGGGTATGGGGTCTCGTGAAGAGAACTGGCAATCAATTCAGGATTCAAGGCAACTGAGAAAGTTGTCCCGGCATCGGCTTTTGGAAGTTCCTCACTTTGTCATCCCTAACTCGTTTCGGGATCCGGTTTTGATTTTATCCAAGGACGGGTCCTTGATTTGGGACGAGTAACGAAGGCTGGTTTTTCCCAGCGATCAGTGGCTCTTAAACGTATGTCGATCTCTATGTGCGAGATCCCGTATAAGAGCACTACGGGATGACACCCCCAATCGTCATCCTGACAATGCTCCTGGTCAGGATCCCTGTCCCACGCGAAAAATGTGACAGACGTTAGGAGCCCGTCAGTCCCCTATTCGAAATACTACGCGATGACAATTTCAGATGATAGTGCAGTTCTCTTGTAGGGGCGAACGGCCGTTCGCCCGAAAAACGTCATGGTTGGATCTCTGCCTTTTACGCGAAAAATGGGACACGAAGAGATTTGTCAGTTCCTCTTTTTAACTATTCACAATCGACTTCGAATGCATTTCCTTGCTGCTACGCACAAGCTATTACGCGCAACGCACAGCTCAATAGGGGTTTTGGAGGTTTCAAGGGTTTTTTACTGCGTACAAACATTTTTCTGATATCAGAAGTGATTCTGAGGTCAGAACTAATTGTGCAAGTAGCAAAAAAGTGAGACCCCCATCATTTCTATTTGAGTAATGTAGTTCTTCGATGTGATATAGATGTTGTTCGTTAATAGCTGGCGGACTACGGTACGCGAATGCTCAAAGCAGAAGGCCTTGAAAGCAGAACACTCAAGAGTAAGGATAGTACTATGACGGTCTTATTTTGTTCCGGGGAAGAGCTTCCGTATTCTGACTCTTTCTTCAGTTATCACAGCAAATTTGCCGGTCATTTTACTACCACACTTGTCTATAACTTGTATTACCTGGTCTGCTTTGTGCGAATAATCTACACCAGTAAGTCTCAGGAGAACAATGCCAGGACAACTCCTCTGCTTCCTGAACACTATCTCCCCAAAGTCTTTGTCATCTGTCAAGATCAACGCGCCTAAGTTTTCTGAGAGTCTCATAACTTCCTCATCTGTGATTCCTGGAGACAATTCTGCTACTGAGTACACAGAGATACCGGCTAGCCTTAGGCTAGATACTAACCTTTGATCGATGTTCTCATCAGCGAGCAAGGAAAGCGTTTCACTTCTTTTCGGCAAGAGAGTACACGTCCTCGTTGCGTAATACATCAAGAGCATAAGCGATTGCTGCCCTTACCTTCTCTTTGTCCAATGAAGGATGTGCTTCAACGATTTCAGAAATCTCCATTCCGGCCGTAAGTTCTGAAAGTATGTGCTCGACAGTTATCCTTGTTCCCTTGATTACTGGTTTGCCAAGCATTATTCTTGAATCTGAATGAATGAAGTCCTTGTAATCCATCGTCAACACCTCACGAATATTATAGCATCTTGGACTTGTAGACTCGGCAAATTAGAGACGGCAATCCTTAATAAGAACCGGGTCTGGGGTCTGGTAAGAACAGAAGTGATGCTGCTTCGCAGGAAGTGAGGCCGACTTCGTCGGGAAGTGATGCTGGCGCTTACGCGCCAGGAACAAAGCGAAGAGCCGCTTACCGATCTTCCTGATGTGTGATCATATTCAGAATCATATTCTTCTTGTAGGGGCGAACGGCTGTTCGCCCGAAGAGGGCATCGTTGCAACTTCCCCGATGCAAGTTGCAAGAAGAGGAACCTTGCCTTTTTAGCAAGGGCAATAATAAGTGCCATGCCCTTCTCAAAGTCACCTTCTTTCAGCCTTTTATGTCATCCTGACAATGCTCCTGGTCAGGATCCCTGTCCCTCGCGAAAAAGGGACCTTATCATATTCATAAGGAAAAAACTACTACTC
>NZ_AYTV01000018.1:0-1781 GCF_002752615.1 Mesotoga sp. H07.pep.5.3 | reverse complement strand
CCACGGTTTCTCATAAGCCCAGATCCCGGATCAAGTCCGGGATGACAGTGTTAGGTGATTACGAATATGTCACATCGTGTCTGAACATGTTTCAGCATTCCGGCGAGCTTTCCGAAAACGTCAAATTGCGTCATTCTGAACTTGATTCAGAATCACGATGCTCTTTTCAGCGTTCAGCGTGTCTTAGCAAGCGGGAAGCAGCTCTTCTCGGTGAACGGAGAACCGCTCAACGGCCAACCAGTTTCTCTTGCTCTTACGAACTCGCTACCCGCTACCACCGACCACGGTTTCTCATAAGCCCAGATCCCGGATCAAGTCCGGGATGACAGTGTTAGGTGATTACGAATATGTCACATCGTGTCTGAACATGTTTCAGCATTCCGGCGGGCTTTCCGAAAACGTCACATCGCGTCATTCTGAACTTGATTCAGAATCACGATGCTCTTTTCAGCGTCCAGCGTGTCTTAGCAAGCGGGAAGCGGCTCTTCTCGGCGAACGGGGAACCACTCAACGGCTAACCAGTTTCTCTTGCTCTTACGAACCCCCTACCTGCTACCACCGACCACGGTTTTCCGAAATGAATTCGGGATGGCGTAGTAAGGAGTTTGAGATGAACCGTTATTGGGGTAGCGAGTTTGTCAATTTTAGAAGGTTGCATCCCTCGATTTTTAACCTCAACTGGCGAATGACGATCGGGAAATCTTGATTAGCAGATCAGTGCGGGATCTTTGGTGCGGGTTTTGAATGCTCAAAAAGATATTCTGGGCAGATGTCCAGCCCATTACACCATTCTATTGTATCGAAAGCTATTCTGGCCGAGCAGAAGATCTTTGGATCTCTCAGTTCCGCGAATCTGCCCTTGTCAAGGATTCCTTCAAGATCTATTGCCCTTTCTTCTCCATTGTTAAATTCGAGAATGAATTCATATGGCCTGCAATGCTTTATGGACTTCACTCCAATGTTCATGTCAGTACCTCCGTCATCTTAGAGGATCTGCTTTGAATGGAAGTTCACCATTTGTTACAAGCTTCCAGTTGGCCATTAGCTCTTCAGAATGAAGCTCAACCCATGCCTGGACGAGCCTGAGTTTTCTGTTGGGGATCTCACCGCTTAGGATTTCTCCATCAGGGAATTTAGACAATCGCATTATCATCCTGATAGTAGACATGTATATGAGGAGGATTGTGTTCACCGGGGGAACAATACATTCTAACCATTATCCCGTAAAACATGCTTATCGTTGGCATTTATTCTTACCTCCTTCTCCCATCAGTATTATACTAGATCAAATGAAACGGTCAAGGAATCGAGGTAGTTGCCGCACTACCAAGGATATCGGCAGAAGAAATATCTGCAATGAACATGCCTGGACGCAAGGGCCTCTTCGCTGGGAAAGACACGCTCTTCGCTTCAATCTTGAAAAACCATTGTTAGTTCTTTGGTCCAGGCAGGGAACCCGTCCCTGGTCCATCGTCTAAGAGCATGAACCCGTCCTTCGAAAGAGCCGCTGTGCGCTTAAGGACAAAAACCCGCTGGTCGCCGTAAAGAACCGTCCCTCGTCCTTCAAGATCGTGGACCCGTCCTTCGATTGGATCGGAGAGCAGATCCCGAAACAAGTTCGGGATGACAGTATTACTTGATTGCGAAAACCTCACATCGCGTCATTCTGAACTTGATTCAGAATCACGATGCTCTTTTCAGCGTTCAGCGTGTCTTAGCAAGCGGGAAGCAGCTCTTCTCGGTGAACGGAGAACCGCTCAACGGCCAACCAGTTTCTCTTG
>NZ_AYTV01000017.1:0-1154 GCF_002752615.1 Mesotoga sp. H07.pep.5.3 | reverse complement strand
AACAAGCAACGGAGGTGCAGTTATGGAGATAGTTGGAATTGATTGGGGAAGAAAGAAGCATTACTGTTATCTTTTGCACCAGGGTAAGAAGTTAGTTTTAAAGAACAAGGAAGAAGATTTTGCGAAGCTTCTGAAGATAAAGGAGGCGGTCTATGTTATTGAGGATGGCAATAACAGGATCGTCGATTATCTTCTAAGGAACAACAGGCAGGTGTACATACTTCCAAGCAGGAGATCGAGCGAAGCCAGGTCATTCTTCGTGATAGAAGGCAAGAGCGATTTCATTGATTCGAAGGTAATAGCGATGACCTATGAGCATAACCCCGAATGGTGTTTGCAAGTGAAGAGGGAAGGGATAGCTTTTGAGCTGGATGTACTGGTTGAAGAGAACGCTGTGATAAATGTATCTATGATGCAGGATATAGGAAGGCTGGATGCATACCTTGAAAGGTACTGGCCGGAGGTGAAAGAAGTTTTCAGTGGCACTTCCGCCAGAAAACTGGCGTTTATATCCATCTGTCCTACTGCAAAAGACTTTCTCTCAATGTCTGATAAAGAGATACTCCAGAAGCTTAAAGAGATGGGTTTCCTGATAAATAGCAATCTCAAAAGCAAGCTGAAGGAGCTCAGAAAAATCGCGCTTGAAAGATATGTGCCAGCTTCCATAAGGACATTGATAGTCGCTTTCTCAAGGTACGCTATGGAGAAAAAAGTGATGAAGGAAGAGATAGGCAAGCAGATGAAAGAAATCATTGAGGAAAGCGAATTCAGTGTGCTTCTCACCTTACCTGGAGTGGGAGTAATAATCGCCAGCCAGCTCATAGTTGCCTACCTAACACACAAGTTCAGTTCCTACAGAGACCTTCAAAGGTACGCGGGAACTACTCCGACTTACTATGGAAGCGGTAACAAGAATACCACCAAGATGAGAAGTAACTGCAATCACTATCTCAGAGGGACTCTTCATATAGCCAGTCTTGCTGCAACAAATAGCTCTAAATGGATGAAAAGATTCTACGACAACAAAAAGAGCGAGGGCAAGAGCTCTGCTCATGCCCTCCGTGCATTGGCGAACACCATCCTCAAAATCGCCTTCGCCATGCTTAGGGATTTGACTCCCTACTCAGAAGAGAAATTCTTCAAGAGGAATCCTC
>NZ_AYTV01000016.1:1155-1257 GCF_002752615.1 Mesotoga sp. H07.pep.5.3 | reverse complement strand
GTGGATGGGATCGGTTTAGTGGGATGTGAAATGTGGTTAAGAGGCAGATGTTTATATGGTCGTGTATTTGTCTTGTGGATATGTGGTCATTCTTTTTTTTTT
>NZ_AYTV01000016.1:0-1129 GCF_002752615.1 Mesotoga sp. H07.pep.5.3 | reverse complement strand
TAGATGTTTATAAGAGTCAGCGCACGGTTCTGTGAGAGGACGAGGGGCTCCGCCCCTCTCCTACTCGATGTCTTCGATCCTATTGAAGGACGGCTCTTCCCAGCGTTCAGCGGGTTCATGTTCTTTAGCGCAGAGCGGTTCTTAGAACATGGTGCTGAATCAAGTTCATGATGTGATGCGGCGTTTTAAAAATACCCTTCACATCACTGAAGTGCACCTGGTCAAGATCTGGGCTTCGGTCTTACGAAGCAGGGCGCGAAAAATGGGACATGAGGAGAATTGTCAGTCCCTATTTTCTCTCTCATCTTCTCGTGAGCGAAGCGAACGTCTCCGATGTGCTCTTTCTCGGTTTTAACAGCGTGCAGCGGTTCTTAGGAGCAAGATGCTGAAACAAGTTCATGACGCGAAGGGCAGGGTATCGATTAAGGGGTATGGGGTCTCGTGAAGAGAAACGGCAATCAATTCAGGGTTTCAATGCAAATGAGGAAGTTATCCGCACAGCGGTTTGTGGAAGTCCCTCACATTGTCATCCCGAATTTAGTTCGGGATCCGGTCTTCGATCCTATTGAAGGACGGCTCTTCCCAGCGTTCAGCGGGTTCATGTTCTTTAGCGCAGAGCGGTTCTTAGAACATGATGCTGAAACAAGTTCAGCATGACTGAATGCGGCGTTTTCGAAATGACGAACGCTATCATTCCTGTCATGACTTTTTGGAAGTCCCTCTCATTGTCATCCCGAACTTGTTTCGGGATCTAGGGTTAGATTCTATCCAAAAGAGGGTGGTAATTCGCAGTACTGCGGACCGTCGACGGACATCGTTTTCTCAGCAGCAACCATCGGGCTTCTGTCTCAGAGCGCACAGCCTCTTTTGGTTCATCATGCAGAGAAAAGTTCTGCATGACAAGATGTGACGTAGCTCTCTTACTGCGCTAACTTAATTAGTGATTGATATAGGTAAAACACAACGATTTATTTTGATGCTCTCACAACAGATGTTATATTCTCAGATGGAATTAACGGATCTTCACTGATTCAGAGATAGCCAACTCATTGCATGAGAATGCAACAAAATGGATTCCAGAAGGGGGTTTAAATTTGAATAATGGGTTTGTGTACATTCTTACAAATCC
>NZ_AYTV01000015.1:0-1573 GCF_002752615.1 Mesotoga sp. H07.pep.5.3 | reverse complement strand
ACTGAAGGAAGCCCGAGGCAAAGTCCGGAACTGAACGAAAGTGAACCAGGGATGGCCGTTACAGTAGGGTAACCCTGCCAGATAAGGGAAAGCCCTGACTCCAGCTGTAAAGGTTTGGATGGCAGGATTCGGATGAAAGTGGTGTATCTTACCCGGGGAAGTCCTCATGAGTCCGAAAGGGGTAACCGTTAGCAAGGAGGTGATCCAAGTTAACGGAAAGCTCAGGAGGATGGCAGATGAACCCGTAGTAGTGAAGAACCTCTCCGAAAGGGGAAGGGACCTTGGCTAAAAGCCAAGGGGGTGATGGGGAAGTCGAAAGGCTCCATCACTTGCGAAGGGGGGAAGGATCGAAGAAATGTGATCGGAAGACAGAGAAGAGATTCAGCTCAGACAGTTAAAGACAAGGTACACATTCCCGAAAGGGTAGAGAAGCCAGTAATAAACTGTCGAAACAAAATCTGAAACTACAACTGTTGGAAGAGAGCATACAGGAGAAAGAGATGAAGTATTACAGTCTAATCGACAAAGTCTATTCGGAGAAGAACCTTTTAAAAGCCTATGGCAGGGTAGAATCCAACAGAGGAGCCCCTGGTATAGACGGAGTAACCGTAGAGATATTCGCAGAGAAACTTCCCGAAGAAATCGAGAGACTATCCGGAGAAATCAAGAGAGGCGAATACAAACCCATGTCACTCAGGAGGGTAGAGATCCCGAAAGCCGACGGTAAAACGAGGCAATTGAGAATACCTGCAGTGAGAGACAGGGTTGTACAGCAATCTCTCAAGGAGGTACTCGAACCGATATTCGAGGAAGGATTCCATCCCTCCAGTTACGGTTACAGAAAGGGAAGAAATGCCTGGCAGGCAGTGGAGAAGGCGAAAGCCTTTGCATCCAAATACGGACTGTGTAATGTAGTGGAACTTGACCTCAGTGAATGTTTCGACACTCTGGATCATGAGAAGATAATAGACTCCGTAGCCGAGAGAGTGAGTGATGGAAAGATACTCAAACTCATACGGGCAATACTGAAGAGCGGAGTAATGGAAGATGGAGTCTGGAAGGCAACAGAGACTGGCAGTCCACAGGGAGGAGTAATAAGCCCGCTGCTGGCTAACATCTATCTGAACGAATTCGATCAGAAGATGAAAGCCAGAGGAATAAGGATAGTCAGATACGCAGACGACATACTGATCTTCTCGAAAACCCAGGAAGAAGCCCGAGAGTTTCTGGCAATCGCGATAAACATACTGGAGATTGACATGAAGCTCAAGGTCAACAGAAACAAGACGAGAATCACAACACTTGAAGATGGATTTCACTTTCTTGGCTTCGAAATAAAAGGCGAGAGAGTGGGGATAGAGAAATCCAGATTGAAGAGATTCAAGGAAAAGGTCAGGGGACTTACAAGAAGGAATCAGAGCAGGCCGGTAAAGGAGATAGTGAAACAGCTCAATCCACTGTTGAGGGGATTCGCCAGCTATTTCAGGATAGTGGATTTCCAATCCATCTTGAGGGGAC
Organism: Mesotoga sp. H07.pep.5.3; assembly: GCF_002752615.1. Taxonomy (NCBI): domain Bacteria; kingdom Thermotogati; phylum Thermotogota; class Thermotogae; order Kosmotogales; family Kosmotogaceae; genus Mesotoga; species Mesotoga sp. H07.pep.5.3. Next base: position 55 of record NZ_AYTV01000015.1, on the reverse strand, counting down.
TTCTGAGCTGGATAAGGAGAAGGCTAAGAGCCATCATACTACACCAGTGGAAGAC
>NZ_AYTV01000014.1:0-1190 GCF_002752615.1 Mesotoga sp. H07.pep.5.3 | reverse complement strand
TGGACTTATCTTGCATCCCCTGCCTCTCTTATTCTAACAAACAACCAAGAACGAAGAACAGGTTTTTTATTCGGCTAACGGAGAACCATTCAACGGTGAACCAGTTTCTTTTGCTCTTACGGACCTCCAACCACCAACCTCCGACCCCGGCCTTTTTTACAACTCACACTGCAACTTGGAACTGATCCTTTGCTCTTTCGAACCCCCAACCACCAACCTCTACCCTCGGTTTTCATCGGCTACTTCCTTCCATCTTCTGCAGGCGTGGAAGTGACCATCTTCAATCTCCTGAAGCTGAGGTTCTTCCTTCTCCCAGCATTCTTCTTTTGCATAAGGACATCTGGGGTGGAATCTGCAGCCCTTTGGAATATTGGCGGCAGAGGGGATCTCTCCCTTTATCGGTACTATCTTCGGTTTGTTTACCTTTCCCGCTACCGGTTCGCATACGGCAGCGATGAGAGCCCTTGTGTATGGATGAACTGGATTGTCTATAACATCATCTGGATCTCCTATCTCTATTATCTTTCCAAGGTACATCACGGCTATCCTGTCGGTGAAGTATCTCGCAGTGGAGAGATCGTGTGTTATGTAGAGATAGGTAAGACCAAGGTCTCTCTGCACTTCCTTCATCATGTGGAGTATTTCGGCCCTGGTGGAAAGGTCAATCATGGATACCGGTTCATCCGCAACGAGAAGCTCGGGGTTTAGAAGAAGAGTCCTCGCGGTAGCTGCCCTCTGTCTCTGACCCCCGGATAACATATGGGGATATCTCACAAGGAATTCATCTGGAGGATTGAGCTTGACTTCCCTTAAAGCCTTCTCGATCATCTTCATTCTCTCATCCCTGTCTTCTCCGAGTTTGTGTATTATTAGAGGCTCCTCCATGACATCCCTTATCTTGAATCTCGGGTTCATTGAAGCGTATGGGTCCTGAAAGATCATCTGTACGTTCCTTCTGTAAATCTTCAGTTCATCTTTCTCTATATGAGTTACATCCTTTCCGTTTAGGAACATTGTCCCGCCTGTGGGTTCTAGGAGTTTCATGATTAGTTTTCCCGTAGTGGTCTTTCCACAACCGGACTCTCCAACTAGACCGAATATCTCGCCCCTCTTTATCGAGAAGGTTACTCCGTCAACTGCCTTGACGTAGTTGTGTTCTCCCTTGAAGAACTGGGATATGTTTCTTCTTA
>NZ_AYTV01000013.1:138-3854 GCF_002752615.1 Mesotoga sp. H07.pep.5.3 | reverse complement strand
TAAGCATGGCTTGAAGTTTCCTTCTTCGCCTTCTTGGCACACTGCAACTTGCAACTGAGAACTTGCAACTGATCCTTCGCTCTTTCCGACCTCTAACCTCCTACCCCCAACCCCGGTTTCCACGGTTTCTAAGCAAACTCTAAGGTTTTGCTAAGCTGCCTCTAAGAAATGGACTTTAGACTGAGAATGTACCGAAAATCAGATGGAGGTGAAAGCAGATGAAGAAAGTAGTACTGATTACGATAGCGCTTCTCTTGATTGGCGGAATGACTTTGGCTGTTGGTTACGGCGCAAGGCAGATGAAGAGAGTTCAGGATGTGGCGGCATGTGAGAACTTCGTGGACGAAGACGGAGACGGAGTAAACGATAACTGCCCGGTTGACGGTGAAAAGGTCTACATGAACAGAAGAGGACCGGCCGGAAAAGATGTTGAAGGCGGCTTCGGCACAAGAACAATGCAGAGGCTTCAGGATCCTACAACCTGTGAGAACTTTGTGGACGCAAACGAAGACGGCATTAACGACAACTGCCCGAACGGCGGCGAAAGACTTATGGAAAACAAGAGCGCGCAGGACGGAACAGGATACAGATACGGCGTCTCTGGCGAAAAAGGTCCCGGACGCGGTAAAGGCTTCGGAAAGACAAGATAACCCCATCCCCCAAAGATCTAGATCGGGCCCTATATGGGCCCTTTTTCTTGCAATTCAAAAGCTAATTCTTCAGAAGTGCTTTATTCAAGATCCTTCCGCGCAGAAAATCATGCCTTCAAGAACTTACCCGTCTCGAGCAAAGTTTCATGAACACAGCTTCAGGAAGCATCTCGACAAGACTCTCCAGAAGAACGGAACAACTTGTCAAATGTATAAAATCTTTCTATCGATGAGAAATCAGTATCTTTCATTTTGAGCGAAGGTCATTTCTGCCACCGTTTTGAAAATCAAGATAGAGAATCCCTTAGTGGAGGAGGATGAGCACAGCTATGAGGAACAGATCTCTGGACCTTAATTACAAATCGTTCACCAGAAACAGGCTTACGATGTTTGAGTACAGGAAGAAGCCTTTGTTCGATCAACTGGAAAGAATCGAGAACGATATGGAAAGACTCATACCTCAGAACGACAGCGAGAAGCTGCGGAGGCCCGGTTGGGCAAGGACGGCAGAAAGAGATGTATCTCAGTTGCTAAGCAAGTTGAGCCAGTTCGATCAAAGGAGATATGCCGATCTTCAGGAAAGAATGAAGGAAACCGAAGAAAGACTTGATGCCGTTGAGATTGAAGAGGAAGACATCGAGCTGGAAGCGATCGCCGACGAAATCAAGCACTTCGAAGAATTCCAGAAAGAGTATATGGAGGAAGTAGAAAAGGCCAAAAAGAAATTCGAGGAAGAATGGGATCTAACAGACATCGAGCTGAAATACTCGGAAAATGACTATATCTATAAGGTGATGTCTAAACTTGAAGAGCTTCGCGGAAGACAGAGCGAAATAAACAAGGGTAAAGCGCTACGGGAGCTCCGCAAGAAGAAGGAGGCAGAAGGCGTTCTTAAATTCGATAATGAAGAGGACAAGGGTACTTACGTAAGACGGGTCGCGCAGAGACCGGTCAGCTCCGTAGAGCCCCCGACTAAGCCGGAAACGGAAGAACCGCCCACAATAATGAGAAGAAGGGGCGGCGGAAGAATAAAGCGGGACGAAGGTTGAGTCTCGCATAACCGGCGAATTCACGGAAGCTCAGCTTGAATTTTCCGATAGAATTTGCCTATTTTGATTTTGGCGATTGTTTATGTATAATAATCTTAAGGAATAAGTAATCGAATTGATTTGTTTTGACTTTTTTTCATTTCGTATATGGGTGATTTGCGATGAAGCGCGCTGGAGTGACTGTCACGACGGCTGCGCTTTTTTCTTTGAAGCGGTCGACGTGAGAGCTTTTTTAGTTGAGAGGTTGCTCGATGTGGAAGATTCCCGAAGGTGAGTGAAAAGAAGAACACGTTTTTTTAAGGGGTTTCATGACGTCATTCCTGTTGGACGGCGTGAGTTTCATCTCCAACGGCAATTTCTTGAAAGCCAGCGTCTGAACTTAAGTCTCTTATCTGATTTAGCTTCATCTCTTGGTGAATTATCCCCGCGAATCCTGTCTCGAAGGACACTTCTTGCTCCAAAGAGAACAGACTCGACTCACAGGTCAAGTAACATCGTCTATTCGGGGTCTTCGGATGATCCGGTCAGATTGAAACGAAACAGATCTATATCAGGGTTAATTCTCGTTCTGCCTGTCGAACATCGGTTTGTTCAGGCTTCCGTCTTTGCTGTATCCGAATTCTTCCCAGTAACCTCTATACTTGTCATCATCGGACAGGTCGATCTACTCGACCCAGCGCGCCCACTTGTAGCCCCATTTGTCTTCGGTGACCACAATGAAGGGAAAGCCCTGAGCCGGCGGCAGCTCGATCCCGCTCAATCTGTCGGCCAGTATGATATTTCTTTCCCAAACGTAGTCGAGGGTCAGACTTGTTGTGTAGCCATCGGTTGACTTGAATATCACATTTGTCACTCTACCGTCCGGGTCGGCCTTTTTGATCAAATCCTTAGCGGAATCCCTTCCCAGAGCATATTCGCCGTCCATCCCTCCACACAGTGCAGTGTTACGAGCTTTTCGACATGCTGGAGTTCCTGCAGTTCAGTGTAGTTCATAAAATAAGGGGTTTCTGCAAGACCACCTATCTTCAAGGCGTATTCCTCGATATTCACGTATTGAATGCCCTTTATTGAGTTCTCTCTGAAGGCGCTCAGGTCGTCCAGCTTGACGCCCTGGTACTCCCTTACCACCACCTCGTCTAAGGGCCCATCATTTGTGCCGTATGTGACTCCAAACACAATAAATACCACTACGATAATTCCAGTAAGAATAAGAACCGGTAACTTCAAAACGTTCTCTTCCTCGTATCTAGTTTCGTTCCAAATTAAATTGCTTTGTTCAGGAGCAGATGACTTCGCTTAAGGTCTTCATGAGTCAAACGGGTGGCAGCAACCGTTGAGTCTTCTGACCAAAGCGTATATAGCGTCTTCAGAGCGTTCTGCGATCAGCTGTTTCTATGCCCGCGTAGCGGAGCTGGCCGCACGAAGTGTTACTGGCTCTGCCAAGGGCAGAGGCTGCTCACCGAAGATGACTGTCATCCTTCCACTATATTCATTCGTTGTAATTGTTTCCAAAGCCCAGATCCCGAAACAAGTTCGGGATGACAATGAGAGGGACGACTGAGAAGTCATGACGGGAATGATAGCGCTGGTCATTTCGAAAACGTCTGAATTCCTCATCTGAACTTGATTCAGTATCCCGGCAGGCTTACCGAAAACATCACATTCCGTGACAGCGTCCTGTAATTCTTAAGAACACAACATCCCGTCATTCTGAACTTGTTTCAGCATACCGCAGGCTTACCGAAAACATCACATTCCGTGACAGCGTCCTGTAATTCTTAAGAACACAACATCCCGTCATTCTGAACTTGTTTCAGAATCTTGTGTTTATTGACTTTGGCTTCTACTATGTCAACAGTTATAAAAAAGGCAGACTGAAAGGATCAAGCAGTAGACCGGCAGGTAGCTACTGAAGATACTTTCAGCGAGTATTCAGGCTTCTGTTTTCCCTCCTTTTTAGAAGGAGTATAATCAGAAAGAGGATTCCTCTTGAAGAATTTCTCTTCTGAGTAGGGAG
>NZ_AYTV01000013.1:0-117 GCF_002752615.1 Mesotoga sp. H07.pep.5.3 | reverse complement strand
AAAAAAAAAAAAAAAAACACTCCGAATCAAACCACACGATAATTTTCACACACCAAACACATTTACCAGTGCAACAGTTCAGACCAATTTACAGTTTATTCATTAACTTATAGTAAC
>NZ_AYTV01000012.1:0-872702 GCF_002752615.1 Mesotoga sp. H07.pep.5.3 | reverse complement strand
GTATCATGCCGGGCGCACCGGATCCCGAAACAAGTTCGGGATGACAGTGTGAGGTCACTTCGGAAACGCCGCATTCAGTCATGCTGAACTTGTTTCAGCATCCCGTTCTAAGAACCCCTATGCGCTTAAGTACGAAGACCCGCTAATCGCTGTAAGCGAAAATAGGGACTGACCGACTCCTATAGTATGTCTTTTTTTCGCGTAAAAGGCAGAGATTCCAACCAGGACCTTTTTCGGGCGAACGGCCGTTCGCCCCTACAAGAGAACTGCACAATCATCTGAAATTGTCATCCCGTAAAGCCTGCCCTGATTAGCTTGTCCTAATGAGCTCCTCTTCTGTCAGCCCGTAGTGCTCCTGCACCGGATCTTGCTTTTCCAGACTCTGCACGGATCTCGCTTCTGCCAGACCCTAGAAATTACTTTGTAGGAGCAAAGAATCTGGCTTGTTCCACAAAGTTTACGACTTCTCTTTTTTTCGTCATAGACACATCTGTGTTTCTACTGTACAATATATTTCGTATGCGAAATATTCGAAGTCTAAGTATTCGTATGCGAAAGTTCGAATGATGTGCATAGAAGGTGGTTTTGTTGGAGGAAAGCTCTAGAATACAAGAGATGCTGACGCTTGTCAAGAGGATAATGTCGGTTGTAAAGCAGAATTTCGAAAGTGATTTCAAAAAGATGGGCTTGACCCAATCACAGATCCTTGTTATGAGAGTGCTGAACCTACGTGGCGATATGAAGGTAAGCGATATAAGTAAAGAACTCGATCTTTCTAATAGCACGGTGTCTGGGATAATCGACAGGCTCGTCGAAAAGAAGATCGTCCAAAGAAAGAGAAGTGACGAAGATAGGCGAATCGTGATGATAAGTCTTGCGGACGAGTATCGCCAACCAGTTAAGAAAGGTCTCAATGCCTTTGCGCAAAAGATGAGAAAAGCATTGTCAACCATGACAGAAGAAGACGTTGATTCCATCATTCGAGGGCTCGAAAAGCTGGAGAAGATACTTGAAGAATCGCAAGAACCCAGAGAGAGGGGACGAAGCCGATGCTCAAACTGATTCGGTACCTTAAACCCTACACTGTCTTCATCATTGTCGCAGTGGCCCTGCTCTTCGTTCAGGCGATGGCGGAATTGGCCCTTCCAGACTACATGTCGAATATCGTAAATGTCGGAATCCAGCAGGGCGGTATCGAAGACGCAGTCCCGGAGGCCATTAGCAAAGAGGCTTTTGATAACGTCTCGCTGTTCATGAGCGGAGAAGATAAGCAAAAAGCTCTGAGCCACTACGATCTCATAACAAAAGACTCCGCCACTTACGAAGAAAACCTCAAGAAGTACCCTGCGCTGGAGAGCAAAGATGTCTATGTGCTAAAACCCGGAGAGATTGAAGACCGGCAGGCCCTCAGTCTGATCTTTGGCAAAGCCCTCATGGCTTACTCCGGAGTCAAGAACGGCATGACTGGGTCAAACGGTAGTTTCGCGCCCCCTGAGGGCTTCAACATCCCCGAGGGGGCAAACGTATTCCTCCTTATGAGGCTGATGCCCGAGGCTCAGAGGCTCGAAATGCTAAATCAGATCGACAGCATGGTCGAAGTCATGGGTGAAAACATCGTCAGCCAGTCGGCTGCGCTCGTCGTGAAGGAAATCTACGAAGAGCTCGGCGTGGACACTACTAAGCTCCAGAGCGCCTACGTGCTCAGCACGGGCTTGGTCATGGTTCTCGTGACTCTGCTGAGCACACTGTCCACAATCATGGTTGCCTTCATCGCTTCGAAGATAGCAGCCGCCTCGGCCAGAAGGATGAGAAGAGACGTTTTCGAGAAGGTCGAGAACTTCTCAAACTCCGAATTTGCCAGGTTTTCTACGGCTTCGCTCATAACCAGAACAACAAACGATATAACCCAGATCCAGCTCGTGATTGTTCTTCTGATTAGGATGGCATTCTACGCCCCGATCATCGGTGTCGGAGGAATCATAAGGGCTCTTGAGAAGAGTACTTCCATGTCCTGGATTATTGCACTTGCCGTCATCATAATGCTAGGCCTGATTGGAATCGTGTTCGCCATAGCCCTGCCTAAATTCAAGAAGATACAAAAGCTTATAGACAGGCTGAACCTGGTTACAAGGGAACATCTTTCCGGTCTCATGGTCGTCAGGGCCTTCAACACCCAGGAGTTTGAAGAAGAGCGATTCGACACAGTGAACAAGGACTTGACAAGAACCGACCTCTTCGTTCACCGGGTGATGGTAGTGATGATGCCGGCGATGATGTTTGTGATGAACGGTACTATGCTCCTCATCGTCTGGGTGGGCGCGCACCAGATAGAGGCCTCAACCATGCAGGTCGGAGATATGATGGCCTATATCCAGTACACCATGTTGATCATATTCGCCTTTCTCATGTTTACAATGATGTTCATAATGATCCCAAGGGCCTCCGTTTCAGCAGCCAGAATCTCCGAGATCCTCGAGGTCGACCCCCAGATAAAAGACCCAAAAAAACCGAAGAAATTTGGTAGTGATTTCAAGGGAACTGTCGAATTCAAGAACGTGTGCTACCGCTTCCCTGGTGCCGAGAAAAACATTCTGAACGACATAAGCTTCACGGCCCTGCCGGGACAGACGACGGCGATCATAGGCTCGACCGGCTCGGGGAAATCTACGCTTCTGAACATGATACCGAGGTTCTACGATGTCTGTGGCGGTCAAGTGCTGGTGGACGGAATTGACATCCGGGAAGTAAATCAACATGAGCTTAGAGAAAAGATAGGCTACGTCCCCCAGAAGGGCATCCTCTTCAGCGGAACTATTGAATCGAACCTCAGATACGCCAATGAGAATGCCTCTGATGAAGAAATCAAAAGGGCTGCGGAGATCGCCCAGGCCCTCGAATTCATAAGGGCGAAGGAAGAAGGGTTTGACTCGCCAATTTCCCAGGGCGGGACAAACGTGTCTGGAGGGCAGAAGCAGAGGCTCTCCATAGCCAGGGCGCTTCTGAAGAGGCCGAAGATACTCCTCTTCGATGATAGCTTCTCGGCCCTCGACTTCAAGACTGACGCAGCACTGAGGAGAAAGCTCAAAAGGGAAACGGGGGACAGCACGATGATAATTGTTGGCCAGAGAATTGCAACGATAAAGAACGCCGACCAGATACTCGTTCTTGACGAGGGCAACCTTGTTGGAATCGGCAAACACCACGAACTGATGAAAAGCTGTCAGATATACAGAGAAATTGCGCAATCACAGCTTTCAGAGGCGGAACTAGCATGAGCAAGGATAGTAGAGAACACGGAAGAGGCCATCTAGGTCGTCAGGGCGGTCCAGTGGGGCCCGGCATGATGCGAGGAGGAGAGAAGGCCAAAGATCTTCGAGGGACACTGAAGAAACTCGTTCAATATCTTAGGAAGTACCAGGTTTTGATAATCGTAGTGCTCTGTTTTGCGGCGGCCGGCGCTCTCTTCTCCATAATGGGTCCGAAGATACTCGGGACGGTGACAACTGAAGTATTCGAGGGAATCATGGCCAAAATCACCGGGACCGGCGAAGGAATAAACTTCGAGTCGATCGCCAGAACAATGCTTATTCTTCTCGGGCTGTACGTGCTCAGCGCCCTGTTTATGTACATCCAGGGATGGATAATGTCGGGCATATCCGCGAAGGTCACATACAAATTCAGGCAGGAAATCTCCCAGAAGATAAACAGGCTTCCCCTGAAATACTTTGACAAGAGTTCCCAGGGAGACGTCCTGTCAAGGGTAACAAACGACGTCGACACCATAAGTAGAACGCTAAACCAGAGTCTGAGCCAGATCATAACATCTGTCACGACAGTTGTCGGTGTCACCATAATGATGTTCTCGATAAGCTGGCAGCTAACACTTATAGCCTTGCTAATGCTACCTGTTTCTATGGGGCTCATCACCTTTGTGGTCAGGCTTTCCCAGAAATACTTCAAGAAGCAGCAACAGTACCTCGGAAAGGTAAACGGCCACATTGAGGAGATGTACGGAGGCCACGTCGTTGTAAAGGCCTTCAACGGAGAGGAAAAAAGCATACAAACCTTCGACAACCTCAACGCCGACTTATACGACTCCGCCTGGAAATCACAGTTTCTCTCCGGCATGATGATGCCCATAATGACATTTGTGGGAAACCTTGGATACGTCCTCATAACCATAGTAGGCGGCTGGTTTGCCGTCAGAAAGATGATCACTGTCGGCGATATCCAGGCCTTTATACAATACGTAAGGTCGTTCACTCAGCCCATCGCGCAAATCGCAAATATCATGAACGTCTTCCAGCAGACGGCAGCTGCAGCGGAGAGAGTCTTCGAATTCCTGGAAGAAGAAGAGGAAGTTGCCGAGACTACCGATCCTGTCAGAGGAGTCGATCATCACGGCCATGTCGAGTTCAAGAACGTCAGATTTGGCTACGACCCGGAAAAGATAATCATAAAAGACTTCTCCTGCGAAGTTGACAAGGGCCACAACATTGCCATCGTCGGCCCCACGGGAGCGGGGAAGACGACCATAGTCAAACTCCTGATGCGCTTCTATGATGTCAACTCCGGAGAGATACTTCTGGACGGACATAACATAAAAGAATACACCCGACACGACCTGAGGGAAAACTTCGGAATGGTCCTGCAAGACACCTGGCTTTACAACGCCAGTGTCTGGGACAACATCAAATACGGAAGGCTCGACGCAACCGATGAAGAAGTTCTTGCAGCGGCTAAGGCGGCTCATGTCGACTCCTTTATCCATACCCTCCCGGACGGATACAACCTCGTACTGAACGAAGAGCAGACGAACATCTCGCAGGGTCAAAAGCAGCTCATAACCATTGCCCGGGCAATACTGGCAGATCCGAAAGTTCTTATTCTAGACGAAGCGACCAGTTCAGTCGACACAAGAACGGAAGCCTTGATACAGAAAGCCATGGCAAACTTGATGAAAGACAGGACCAGCTTCATCATAGCCCACAGACTTTCAACGATAAGAGATGCCGATCTCATACTCGTAATGAACGAAGGCGACATCGTTGAACAGGGAACTCACGAAGAACTTCTTGAGCGAGGCGGCTTCTATGCAGAACTTTACGCCAGTCAGTTTGAAAGCGACTTCGTGGAGGCCGTATAAGCAAGAGAAAGACAAAATCGTAACATTAACGAACATGGCGGGCCTTAAGCCCGCCTTTTTCTATCTTCACGAGAAAATAGGGACTGACAAATCTCTTAATGTCTGTAAGCGACTTTTGCTAGAGAACTCCAGATCCTGTCATGAACTTCGTTCAGCATCCCAATCAAAGAAACGCTGTACGCTTGGAAAAGCCGAGAAAGATCGCAATAGAGACGTTCGCTGCGCTCACGAGAAGGAGAGAGCGAAAAAAGGGACTGACCGGGTCCTGTGGTCCCTTTTTCGCGAGGGACAGTGATCCTGACCAGGAGCATTGTCAGGATGACGTTTAGCGGTGTCATCCCGTGATTCCCCCATGCTACCACCCCGTAAAGTTCGCCCTGAATCCACTCACTTTGTCATCCCGCAGCGCTCCTGTGCGGGATCTCTTCCAAAGAACTGCTGCACGCTTGGAAAAGCCGAGAAAGATCGCATTTGAGACGTTCGCTGCGCTCACGAGAGGACAACAGCAAAAATAGAGACTGACCGACTCCTATAGTATGTTTTTTTCGCGTAAAAGGCAGAGACTCCAACCAGGACCTTTTTTGGGCGAACGGCCGTTCGCCCCTACAAGAGAACTCCACAATCATCTGAAATTGTCATCCCGTAGAGTCTGCCCGGACGAGCTCCTCTTCTGTCATTCCGCAGCGCTCCTATACGGGATCTCGCCCAAAGAACTGCTGTACGCTTGGAAAAGCTGAGAAAGAACACATTTGAGACGTTTGCTTCGCTCACGAGAAGACGTGACTTCTCGCATGTCTTCAATCTCTCTCTCTCTCTTCTCTCCCTCTCTTTCTCTCTCTTCTTCTCTCCCTTTCTCTCTCTCTCTCTTCTCTCCCTCTCTTTCTCTCTCTTCTTGCAGGAGCGTTTTCAAGAGGAGCTTATTATCAGTCCGGCAACAAAGCGGGTGTATACTAAAAATGAAACCATATCTTTTTTGAGGGGTGAGAGCGTTGAAAGTTACGAGGAGAGCTTCTCTAGTTGTTCTTTTGATTGTGCTTCTTGGCGGTATGCTTTTCGGAGCCGGAAGCGAGTACACTGTTGTAAAGGGAGATACTCTATGGGAGATCGCAAAGGCGTATGGTGTCGACTGGAAGGAAATTGCCGAACTTAACGGAATCACTGATGAGTTTGCACTTCAGGTGGGAACGGTCTTGAAGATTCCTGAAGCCTATACGGAAATATCCGTCATGATTCCCAATATCGATCATGAGATTCCCGCTGTTATCTGTATACCCAACGGTGACGGTCCATTTCCATTAGTTGTTATGCTTCATGGAACAGGCTCTGATAAGAACGAGGCCGGTGGTGGTTACCTGCTGGCAGCTCCAGCGCTTGCAAAGGCCGGTATTGCGAGTGTTCGCTTTGACTTCATTGGGAACGGCGAGAGTACTGCCGACTACATTAACTACAATTTCACTTCAGCCGTAGACGACACGAACATCGCGTTCGCTTACGCGGCAAGTCTTCCAAGAGTGGACGGTCATCGGGCCGGGATAATGGGCTGGAGCCAGGGTGGAACGATCGCTTTGCTTGCGGCAGGACAGAATCCCGCTTACAAGTCTGTTCTCTGCTGGGCTGGCGCTCCTGACCTGTCAGGCGTTGGAAGCTTAGAAGCTTACGAAATTGCGAAGCAGAATGGTTACTATGAGCTGACCTTTGAGTGGAGAAGCCCTCTTAAACTGGGACTTCAGTGGTTCGACGAGGCCTACGGAACGGACGTCTTGCAGGTCTTCTCTAACTCAAGTGCACCGGTGCTTGCTATCAATGGTTCAGAAGACACAGTAGTCGATCCCGTGAATGCACAGAGAATCGTCGATGCATCTAGAAATGAGAAATCGAAGGTTCTTATAATCGAGGGCGCAGACCACACCTTCAATATATTCACCGGAGATATGACCGCATTCAATCAGCTAATAGAAGCCACTGTAGATTGGTTTAGCAAGACACTGTAAAAATCGTTCTTCGATAGCGCTATAAGTCACCAAAAAAGAGGGACAAAAGAAATGAGTCAGTCCCTCTTTTTGCTTTTCTTTATCTGAGTCTCTACCCAATGAGTCGCGAGCTTTCGTTTGATTCAGCGATTTATCGAAAGGGCGGATCTCGATCTTCACATCTTTACGTTAGTGAATAGTTCCTCAATGCTCTGTCTGCGGCGAATGAGCTTGACCTCTTCTCCGTCCACGAGCACTTCCGCAGGGAAGGGCATTCCGTTGTAGTTGTTTGCCATTGAGAATCCATACGCGCCGGCATTCTCCAAGACTATTGCGGTTCCGGGAATCGGTACTTCGAGCTTTCGGCCTCTGGCAAGAATGTCACCGCTTTCACACAGCGGACCGACCACATCGGCAGTGACGGTCTTTTTTGTGCTTGCGAGGACCTGAATTCTGTGATGGGCATCATACAGCACTGGTCTTATCAAGGCGTTCATTCCAGCGTCGGTGACAATAAATATCTTTTCCGAAGGCTTGACGCTGACCACTTTGGTGACCAGATAGCCGGCCGGACCTATGATGAATCTCCCCAGTTCGGCTATCAGTTTACCGTCGAAGCCTGCAAAGATTCCGGATATTCCTTTTTGAAGTCTTTCAATGTCAAGCTCTCTTCCTTCGTAGTCTATTCCCCAGCCTCCACCAAGATCGATGTGCTTGAATCCGTATTGCTTTGCACAATCGAGGGCCTTAGAATAGGCATCGAAGAAGGGTTCCACGTCCGTAATCTGAGAGCCTATGTGAAGATGTATTCCATCTATCCTGTCGGCAACTTCCGAGACCTTTTCTATGGGCACGCCGAATTTATGGGCCCTCAAGCCTGTCGATATATGCGGGTGAGTACGGGCATCTACATCGGGGTTTACTCTCAAGAGCTTGATCACATTTACCCCGTCCCAGAGCGGCAACTCCTGAAGTGAGTCGATGCAGACAATGTTGAGCCCCTGGTTCACGAAATGTCTAATGTCTTCGTGAGTTTTGCCGTTCCCGTTCCAGAGAATTCGGTTCATTCCGGCCATCTTCGACGCAAGAAGCTCGCCCCTCGAGACGACGTCGGCTCCGATTTCCTCCTCGGCCATGATCTTGAGAAGTGCGGGGTTGTTGTTGGCTTTAAGGGCGAAGACTATCTCTGCATCGAGACCATCGAAAACGGTCTTCGCCTTCTTTATCCTCTTCCTTATCTTTTCCGAATCATATACGTATAATGGTGTTCCAAACTCATTTGCAAGTTTCTGAAAATCAATCATTTAGTCCTCCAAAATCCAGTCGCTCCGTTATCTCGTCTATCTCTTCTTCCGAAATATTCAGCGCCGGAAGGAACCTTATGCTTCCCGCCGTAACATTTAGAAGTACCTTCCTTTCAAAGGCGAGGCTCTTTATTCTTTCAGGGTTCTCCGTTGAAACGCCAATCATGAGTCCCATGCCTCTCACTTCTCTTGCCCAGGGAAGTCTCTCCAGATTCTCCTTCAGATGGGCCCCACATATTCTAACACTTTCTAGAAGAGCCGAGTCCATTCTACTCAAAACGGAGAGCCCTGCTGCGAGGCTGACTGGATTCGGTGCAAATGTGGAGCCGTGATCTCCGGGATAAAAGGGCGATACGCCTCTGAACACGGCGGCCCCCAGGGGTAGTCCACCTCCCACAGCCTTTCCCAGTATTATTATGTCCGGCTCGATCGCGTAATTCTGATAACCAAAATACTCTCCCGTTCTGCAGAGGCCACTCTGTATTTCGTCGGCTGCGAGCAAAAAACCTCGCTCTTTTCTCAACTTCTCAATGGCTTGAAGAAGCTCGGCAGGGTATAGGTGAACACCGCTGTTCCCCTGAATGACCTCCACGAAGACCGCGGCAATTTCATCAGACAATACTGCCTTTTCAAAATCTTGAACACTCTTAGGAATGAACCGAACGTCGGGAAGTAGCGGTTCAAAGGGTTTCCGAAGCCTTTCGCTATGAGTTAGCGACAACGCGCCCATCGTTCTTCCGTGGAAGTTCCCCTCGAACGAAATCAGCTTGCCCTTTTTTAGCCTTCTTACAGCTTTTATAGCGGCCTCTGTGGCTTCCGTCCCGGAATTAGCGAAGTAAACTTCGCCTTCGGAATTTGAGAAGTCGAGGATAAATTTGCTGAGGGAAATCGCGTCTTCGTCGAGGAAGTAATTCGAAGTGTGGGAGAACCGCTGAACCTTTGAAGTAACGGCATCGACGGTCTTTCTATCCGTGTGCCCGAAAGCAAGAACCCCTATTCCGGCAAAGGTATCGAGAAACTCACCATTATCCGTCTCGATTCTGATACCGTGGGCACTGCGGATCTTCAATGGAAATGGCGAATAAACGTTTGACAGCATCTCATCATCTCACAGTTCGAATTCGTCGAGCAGGGCCTTCAAGGCCTTGCTTGCCTGAGATTTTGGAACTAACACAGAGATCTTTATTTCGGAGGTTGTCGTTGCTATTATTTTCGCGCCGGCCTTCTGAAGGGCTAAAAAGAACCGAGCAGCGACTCCTGCACTCGACCTCATGCCTACTCCCACGGTGGAAATCTTCGCAACGTCCTCATCTATAGTAAGTTCCCAGTTGTCTACATCGACCAGGACGCTTTCTATCGTCTTCTTTATTGCAGCGGGACTTGCTGAAAGCACAGTGAAGGCCAGATGAATATACCCATTATCGTTTACTATCGAGATCATGTCTACGTTGAAACTCGATCCAGCAACCGCCTGGAAGATCTTGCTTACGATGTCCGTATTTCCGGGAAGTTTGTTGATCGCGATCTTCAACTGGTTTGTGTCAATAGTCGCTCCAGTTACTACAGGCTGTTCAAGCCATTCCGGTAGCCTGTTCACCACTCTCGTACCTCCTTCTTCGCTGAATGAAGACAAACACAGGATTTCAACGTCATATTTCTTTGCTATTTCCACAGACCTTGAATGGAGGACTTTAGCCCCAAGGGCTGCCAGTTCAAGCATTTCGTCATATGTTATGTAGTCCAGTTTTTTCGCATCCTTGTGAAACTTCGGATCACAGGTGAAAATACCTGGGACATCGCTGAGTATTTCACATTGAACACCGGCTTTGGCCGCAATTGCAACTGCCGAAGTGTCTGAGCCGCCTCGCCCAAGCGTTGTTAAATTCCCTTCCGGATCTACACCCTGAAAACCAGTGACAACAATCACATCGTGCTTCTCAAGCTCGGCGTATATCTTATCGAGATTAAGATCGGCGATTCTCGCGTTATCGAAATCGCCAAACGTTGAGATCTCCAGCTGCATGGCGTTTTGCGAGATAGATCTAACTCCCATCTCTATTAGAGTCATCGAGAGTAGAGCAGCCGAAACCTGTTCCCCGGTAGAAAGAAGCATCGCCAGTTCTCTGCGATCGGGATTTTCGGTTACCGATTCGGCTAGAGATATTAGCTCATTTGTCGTCTTTCCCATCGCAGAGACGACAACGATCACTTTTTCTCCTGCGTCGACCTTCTTCTTTATTCTTCTTGCAACGTTTCTTATTCTTTCGGCATCGGCTACAGATGAACCTCCGTATTTTTGTACGATCATCTAGCTCTCCTGTATCTCACGCAGCTCTTTGACGAGATTCGTCTTGCTCGCCGTCTTCTCGTCGAACCGCTTCACTACCTTTGCAGGCATTCCCACCGCAACGGAATAGGGTGGAATATCCTTTGTGACAACGGCACCGGCAGCTATTACGGAATGATCGCCGACTCTTACGCCTTCAAGAATAACCGCGTTGGCACCGACAAGCACGTTGTCTTCAATAACAACGGGAGTGGCACTGGGCGGTTCGACCACTCCGGCAACAACGGCTCCAGCCCCTATATGGCAGTTGGCTCCGATAATCGCCCTTCCTCCGATTACGACGTTCATATCTATCATGGTGGCCTCACCGATTACAGCTCCGACATTCAGAACTGCGCCCATCATAATCACCGCGTTGTCGCCAATCTCTACGAGATCACGTATAATCGCTCCCGGTTCTATCCTTGCGTGGTATTTAGTCAGATCGGCCAGGGGAAGAGCGGAGTTCCGCGCTTTTACTTCGATGTAATGAGCCGAAATTCTCTCTGAATGTAACTCGAGGATAGCTTCTATCTCTTTCAGATCGCCGAAGAGAATCCCGAAATCCTTTCCGCCGACAAATCGGACATTCTCATGTTTCAGCCCTCTCAAATCGCCGGATAAGTAGCAGACCGCAGGGGTCTTCTTCTTCGCGTCTCTAATCATCTTTATGATCATTTCTGAGTCCATTTTATTACCTCCTCAAAGGAGTAAAAACCCTTCTCATGCTCCAGGCAGAATCGAGCCGCGGTCAGTGCGCCAATGGCGAAAACTTTTCTCGAGATCGCTCTGTGAGTTATCTCAATTACCTCACCTTCGTTTGCAAATACTATGGAATGATCCCCCGGAACTCCACCCACTCTCAGCGAATGAATGGGAAGATCCCTCCCGGTAGCGTCTTTCAGCATCAAGGCCGTTCCCGAAGGCGCGTCCTTCTTCCCGCTGTGGTGGGTTTCAATTACCTCTGCCTCAAAGCCTTCCAGAAGTGGCGAGAACTCTCTGAGAATCATCTTCAGTATATTAATCCCTGTGGAGAAGTTATAGCTCTGGACCACAGGCACCTTCTGCGAAAGTGTCTTGAGAGTTGCAAAGTCTGACTGACTAAGAGCGGTGGTACCGATCACCATACCTGCCCCGAACTGCGCGGCCAGTTCGATCGTAGTCTTAAGTACTTCGCGATTTGAAAAATCCACGATCACTTCCGGTTCGCCGTGCCGGAAGATCCCTGTATCATTAACTTCGAGAACAAGATCATGTCCTTTAAAGACCTCGATAATCTCTTTTCCCATACGGCCCGTGGAACCGATCAATCCGTATCTCACAAGACACCACTCTCCTGCAAAGCCTTCCGGACAACTTTTTGGTTTCCTCCTGAAAGCTCGTAAAGTGGCAGACGAAGTTCGTTTTGGCAGTAGTTCATAAGGCTGAGCGCGTATTTTACAGGAATAGGATTAGACTCCACGAACAGTGCCTTCATCAAAGGCAGAAGCTCCAGATGGAGCCCTCTAGCTATATGAAGATCGCCCTTTAGGATCGAATGAATCATGGCGGATGTCTTCATCGGCGCAACGTTGGAGATTACCGAGATCACTCCGTCACCCCCGCTGCAACAGAGATGGAAGGCCTGGTCGTCGTTTCCGGACCAGACTCTGAAGTCAGATTCCTTTGATCGCAAGGCGGAGATGAGGTAATCGACCTGATACTGGTCCCCGCTCGCCTCCTTTACACCAACGATGTTATTGAACTCTAGACATCTGATTACCGTGTCCGGCAGGATGTTTGCCCCTGTCCTCCCCGGTACGTTGTAGATGATAACTGGTCCCTGTACTCGCGTCGCTATCTCTCCAAAGTGTCTGTAAAGGCCCTCTTGTGTTGGTTTGTTGTAATAGGGTACAACTACAAGCACGCCGTCGGCACCTTCGTCAAAAGCCTTCAGCGAGCTCTTTATTGTCTTCTCCGTCGAATTCGTCCCGGTACCCACTATTACGGGCACTTTCCCGCCTGCCTCGTCCACTGCAATTCTTATCAGTTTGGTTCGTTCAGATTCATTTATAGTCGGTGATTCGCCGGTCGTGCCGAGAACTATCAATGCCTCTATTCCGTTCTCAAGCTGGAAACGAAGGAATCGCCTGAATGCGTCGAAATCAACGGCTCCGTCTTTAAAGGGCGTTATAACTGCAGTTCCAGTTCCTCTGAACATTTCTCCACACCTCCTCCAAGATAGGCGGATCCATCTCTGAATGACACGGTAAGGTCCCCGCCATTTGCCTGTAGAATGACTTTTTCACAGCCAGTTCTCCGCGAGTAGACCCAAGCTACCGAGGTGGCACCACTTCCGCAGGCACCGGTTTCGCCTTCAACACCCCGTTCGAATGTCCGTATCCTGAGACTTCCTTCTTTCTTAACGGTGAATACGTTTATATTTGCATCGTAAAGATGTCTCAGAGGCAAAAGAGCGTTCCAATCTACTTTATCTGTGTCTCCTTCGATAACTAGATGCGGGACGCCTACGACGACTATCTCTCCAGAATAATCTTCCTCTTCAAAGGTACCGAGAAACCTGGGAGACGGCATTCGTACGCTGACTAGATCGTCCACTTTACCCAAAACGTTGCCCGCGTGAGAGGAGAATTCTACCAAATTGCGCTTCTCTTTCTCGTGAATGAAATAAACGTAGGTCCTCGCCCCATTCCCGCAAAAAGCGGCTCTGTTTCCATCGCAGTTGTAGTAGTCCATGAAATCTCTTTCGACGAAGATAGCTCCGTCTCTTCCGTCTACATACTTCAGCACAAGAAGGCGTTTCTCCATATCGCTCAGTTTTCTCTCTCTAGAGTCGACTACAAGAAAGGTGTTTCCCGTTGCGGTGTAGTATGCTCCTTTCATCATTAAGCACCTCCCATATGGGCTTTCATAATTCTGACCGCGTTTGTTGCGGCACCAACGCGGATGTTGTCCGCTATGTTCCAGAAAAGGAATCTGCTGGAATCGAAGGTCCTGAGTCGTGATACATAGACGAGATCAGAACCGGCAACTTCGAGGGGGGTCAAATGATCTTCGCTGTAAACAACGTTCTGAGAGTGCTCAATTTCGCTTTTCAGGCCGTCAAGCGTAAAGGGCTCGATCGTTTCGACGAATATGGATTCCGAGTGGCCGTGCGCAACGGGAACCCGGACAGTCGTAGGCCAGACGGAAATTGAATCGTCGCCGAAAATCTTTCGCGTTTCATTGACCATCTTCATCTCTTCGGTTGAAAAACCGGTCTCAAGTAAATCGCCTATTACAGGTACGACGTTTCTATATATCTGTCTGATGAAGACGGTTGGGACAATCTCGCCGGCCTCCTGCTTTTCGAGTTCGGCGACTCCTTTGTTGCCTGCACCCGATACCGCCTGATAAGTAGAGACGACTATCGTCTTGACTCCGTATCTCCTGTATATGCCACTTAAAGAAAGGACCATTTGTATAGTAGAGCAGTTCGGGTTTGCAATGATTCCTTTGTATCCCTTAACGAGAAAACCGTTGATTTCAGGCACAACGAGAGGAATCTCCGCATCGCTTCTGAAAGCCGACGAATTGTCGATCACCAGAGCCCCTTTTTCTGCAGCTATTGGCGAATAATGCCTCGAGATCGACGCCCCTGCCGAGAAGAGCACGTAGTCGTAGCCTTTGTCAAAAGAGTCTTCGCGAAGCTCGGCGACCTCTAAAGTTTTGTCTTTGAAGGTGAACTTCTTCCCCACACTTCTGCTGGAAGCGTAGAGATCGATCACTTCTGCTGGAATGTTCTCTTCTTCGAGTTTTTTTAACATCATTCGGCCAACTTCCCCGGTTGCGCCGACTATTGCAATTCTCACTAAACCACCTCCTGAATAACGAAAAAGTGTTCCCGAAGAAAACGGGAACACTTCAATGGTTTGAAATAATCTCTTATTCCAACCCACCGGCTCTCCACGCATTCTTCGTGACAGTCATACAGGTATTTCCCGTATGCCCAGAAGTCGGTCGCTGGGGCTTCCGCCTTCTTCGGCACCCTCGCCTTTCGATCCGTCCCGATTCCCTGATGGACGTCTACTCATCTCGGATGCTCCTCCGTTGGGTAGCTTTCGATTGATTATATCACGCTGGTCTGGTGCTCAACTCCCGTAATGAAAACATATCGTTAAGTGATCGTCTCATTTAAGTGCGATGCGGCATCAAAAATCGCAATATGCTTAGCCTTGATCTCAAGAAGCGGAGACTGCTAGAAGCCTCCAGTACCGCCTCCGCCTCCGCCACCGCCGGAGCCTCCACCACTGAATCCTCCACCGCCTCCGGAGCCTTTGCTCGAGGCGGAATAGGCTGCTCTGGTAACACCCGTAAAAGAGCTTACAGCATAGGCAGTAACGGGATAATACATGTATGGATGTCTGCTCTGCTCGTTCCAGACATCTTCCGGAACAATCTTGTTCAGGTTCTTTCTAACGGTGTCCGCTATTCCAAGAGCGGTTGCATAGACGAGATACTCCTCCCAGAGGATGATCGACTCAGGCGGCTTTTCATTGAGCAGAGAGTAGTCTTCGAGATAGTTCTTAAGCCCGAGCCACTTCAGATAGAAGAGCCTTCCCTCCCTTGTCCATCGACCAAATACATCCTTCGGCAGGACCATCATTATCCAGCTGAGGACCCAGATTGCACCGAAGAAGATAAGAGAGAAGATTCTCAAAGGCGCAAGATCGGCGCCTGAATAGAAGGCGAGGAGGATCACACAGACTACGAACATAACGATGGAATAACCTTTGACGATTGCGTTTCCCTTCAGATCAATAAGATGCATCCCCTTGACTGTGTCTTGTACTTTGTTCTTGTACTTTGAGAAATCGCTTGTGAAGATCCTTGCTTCCGATTGCTTCTTAGTAACCGTCTTCTTCACTGCAGAGAAATCAAATACGTTTCCTGTGTCATACTTATCTAGAAACTCTAGGAATGCAGCTTCTGTAGGCCTAAGCTTTGAAACGTCGCGGCTCTTTATCACAATTCCCTCAACCTTGTCGCCTTTGCCCTTCTCGAAATCGATGTACTCCCTCCGATAAAGCTCCATTATTGTAGATCCTATCCCGTCGTTGTCTACCATACCGGCAAGGTTCTTGACCGCTGCGTTTATGACATCGGGCGCGTGTTGTGTAGGCAGGTCTCGTTCATATTCCGCGTAATATCCAACGTCCATTTCCCTGCCAAGCTTTCTGTGAGCAAAAATGAGAACAAAGGGTGTCAGCAAACCGATCGCGATCGGGATTATCCATTTTCCAAAGAGGATCTTTCGCCTGACTTCGCTCTCGACCCCGTCTATGTAATTCTTGTCAAAGGCTCCGCCCAAAGCAACATTTCTCATATTCATGGCCATCGCTTGATCTTTAGGAATCACTGCTCTAAACTCGACATATGTCAGTGGAGGCACATTTGTGGCTTCTAGCTCATATGTATTTCCTTCTCTATCCACTTCAACAACGGGATGGGTATAGAATTCAAGGATCTCAAGATTCTCAGGAAAGACGATTGTAGCTGTGATTTCTTTGACCCAGCTTGCAGTATCTTCGCCCCATATCTTCCTGAAAATCTGCGCTATATCTGTACCGACTTCTACAGCCCTTCTTACCGTGTATTTGTAAGTAATGCTTACTCTTTCTTCTCCCTTCACAGGAGAGACGGCACCCGTGTTATACGGGACAAACCAAATCCTTACAGATCGAGCGTCCTGAGAACCAAACGACTCGATGTATTTGATCTCTTTTCCAACTGCAGTTACTTCTATCTCGCTGTATTGACTTCCGGCCCTGTCGGCAGGCAGCTCTCTATAAATACCTCTATATGGTTTCTTGAAAACGTAGTCGATCGTCTCCGTGACCGTCAGAAGACCATTTTCATCTATTTCCATGAGCACATCTGCCTTCTCTATTGAAGTGATTGATGAGAAAGTATCTGAAATACCACCGCTGAAAACGATGACAACGATCCCCCACGTGATCAACCCAATAATTAAACCAATAATCACTCTTGTAACAATCTTCTTCACGAAAGGCCACCTCCCTTGGTTGGATTGTACACTATCACACAGAAAATCATGTGCAAGTTATGTAGACTCCGTCAGGAAGTTAGGAAAAAAAGATGTAAGAGGCAAGAGGGAAGAGGTAGTAAGAGCGATAAGATAGTGAGAGGACTAGATGAACAAGATGCGAGACGCGAAAATCGAGGACAGGCGTCAGGAGCCCGTCAGTCACCATTTTCGCCAGAACGGGATGCCCTACGTGAACTCTACGGGATAACGGCGCGGGAATATCGCGAGATGATACAACACTTTTCTGGGCAGACACTCTTTCTTCAGGTCATCCTGACAATGCTCCTGGTCAGGACCCCTGTCCCTCGCGAAAACGGGACTGCATTTTTCACGAAAGAGCGAGAAGAGGAGAGAGAAGAAGAGTGAAAGAGAGAGAAAGAAAGGGAGAGAAGAGAGAGAAAGAGAGGACGAGACTGAAGAGACGAGATCCCGTATAGGAGCACTACGGGATGACAGTGTGGCGAAATTAGGGAATGACCCTGAACAGAAAACCACAAGCAGGAGCCCTGAACAGGAGCGCTTCAGAGCAGGCTCATTGGAGCATGCTTTTCCTTCACGTCATCCTGACAATACTCCTGGTCAGGATCTCGCTTTTCCGCGAGGCATTTTCACGCAATAATGCTGATAAAGTTATCCAGCTAACGCCTTCAGCAGCTTCCACACACTGTCATCCCGAACTCGTTTCGGGATCCGGTTTTGATCCTGTCGGAGGACGGTGGACCGTTGACGGACAACCTAGCCCTCTGCAGCGATCAGCGTTTTTTAGCAAGCGTCCAGCGGTTCGTAGATCGGGATGCTGAAACAAGTTCAGACGCGAAGGGCAGGGTATCGATTAAGGGGTATGGGGTCTCGTGAACAGAACCGGCAATCAATTCAGTTTTCAGTGCAACTGAGAAAGTTGTCCCGACATCGGCTTTTGGAATTCCCTCACTCTGTCATCCCGAACTTGTTTCGGGATCTTTGTTTTGCTCCTCTCGGAAAACGGTGGACCGTCGACGGACAACGAAGCCTTCGGCAGCGTTCAGCGGGTTTTCGTTTTTTAGCGTATAGCGGTTCTTAGTGCGAGATCCCGTACAGGAGCACTACGGGATGACAATTTCAGACGATTATGCAGTTCTCTTGTAGGGGCGAACGGCCGTTCGCCCGAAGGAGGTCTTGGTTGGAATCTCTGCCTTTTACGCGAAAAAGGGACAGACCATAGGAGCCGGTCAGTCCCTATTTTCGCTCTCGTCTTCTCGTGAGCGCAGCGAACGTCTCAAATGTGTTCTTTCTCAGCTTTTCCAAGCGTCCAGCGGTTCTTCCTTAGGTTAGACAATGACTGACAAGGACCTTCCAGAGTCTTCAAAGAAAAATGAGCGGATCATTTCGAACATGAGGTAAAATACAGAGTATAGGCTAGGGGTGAGGTATTTGGAATTTAGAAAGATGAGGAGATCGGAGAAGGAGGTTCCCGAAAACGAGGCTCGAGAAATGCTCAAAAAGGGTTCGTTTGGGGTTCTTTCGACTGCCGATATGAATGGAATGCCTTACGGGGTGCCGGTAAATTATGTGTACGAAGACGGTAGGATTTTCATTCACTGTGCTTCTTCCGGGCACAAACTCGATAACATTTTTCAAAACAGCCATGTTTCCTTTTGTGTGGTCGAATACGCGAAGGTGATTCCTGAGCGTTTCTCTACGAACTTCCGCAGCGCAATTGCTTTCGGAAAGGCTTCAATTGTTGTTAATGATGAAGAGAAGATCGAAGCCCTGCTGAAGCTGGTTTCAAAGTACTCGTCCGACTATGTACATGAAGCAATCAACGAAATTAATAACTCTCTGGAAGCCACTTCCATTATCAGAATAGATGTTCTTCATTTGACGGGAAAGTCCGCAAATGGATAGTTTTTCTATTAAGGATTAGCAAGATAGCTTCTGGATGAAATTATGTTCGGTAAATTCGAGAACTGCTAGTTGGGGATTTGATCGGATTACGCAGTTTCGAGTATTTCGATTCTTCTGACTAAAGAAGCCATCTTCTTGTTATAATTCCGATGAATGATCTCTCTGGAGGCGATGGATGATGAACAGGGACACAATTATTAGAATAATAATTGGGGCAATAATGGTTCTTCTCGGTATTCTCACAATATTCGTAAAATCCTTCACTTTGAATCTCTGGCTTTTACTCATATGGATTCCCGCAGTATTCATGGAGTACAGAGCCTTCTCTGGAAGGGACAGGAATCTCTTCGTCCCTGCGGGAGTACTGATTACGATAGCGGTAATTCTAAGTCTAAATGTTATCTTCCCGGGTTTCATTACCGAAGGCGGTTGGGCACTGTTTATCGCCGCACCTGCTGTGGGTCTTTTTCAATCTTACTTCGGAACAGAAGAGAAAGACAAAGGTGTTCTGACGGCAGCTTCTTTCTTGTCTGCTTTGTCAATACTGTTCCTGCTTATATCGGTTGCACCCACAGTGCTGGGAATTTTCATTGGGATAGTGTTGCTCGGAGTCGGAGGTTTGGTAGTTTATAAGAATCTGAGAACAATCAAAAGATAGGAGGAACATACATGAAGGCCATGATTTTAGCAGCCGGGGCCGGAACGAGATTGAGACCGTTGACAAACAGGCTACCGAAACCGATGCTCCCGATCATTGAGAAACCGGTTATCGAATTCATATTAGAACTCCTTTCGAAGTATGACGTAAAGGAGATCATGATAAATGTCTCGCACCTTGCAAGCGTTCTTCAGAATTACGTGAGGAGTGGATATAGATTCGGGGTGAGGGTCGGCTATTCCTTCGAAGGTTACTTTGAAAAGGGACTGCTCGTCCCTGAGCCGGTAGGATCTGCAGGTGGGCTGAAAAAGATCCAGGAAGAGTCGGGTTTTTTCGATGAGACGTTCGTGGTACTCTGCGGTGACGCGATAGTCGACTTCGATCTGGCCGAAGCCTTCGAGTTTCATAAGGCCAGCAGATCAGTTGCCACAATTATCTCTAAAGAGGTTCAGATAGACAAGGTTTCTAACTACGGGATAATCGTATCTGACTCTTCTGGCCGAGTCGAGTCCTTTCAGGAGAAACCACCCGCAGAGAAAGCAAAATCCAACCTTGCAAATACGGGGATATATATCTTTGAGCCTGAGGTTTTAGCGTACATTCCAAAGAATCAGTTCTTCGACATAGGGGGAGAGTTGCTGCCACTTCTCGTCCAGAAAAAGGAAAGGGTTTTCTCTCTCCATACAAAGATAGACTGGTACGATATCGGGCGCAATTCAGATTATCTCGAAATACTCGCGAAGGCGCTTGGGGGAGAAATCAAGGGATTCAAACCGTCTGGAAAAGAAGTGACCGAGGGCCTGTGGAGAGGTACAGGATCGCTCCTCGAAAAAACGACGAAGATAATAACTCCGGTTTATATTGGGCCGGGATCTGTAGTAGAAAAGAACGTGAAACTGGAAGGTCCGGTAATGATCGGCGCAAATTGCAGGATCCATGAGGATGTTGAACTAAGCAATGTCTTCCTTGGGGATTACGTCAGGATAAAGCCGGGTTTCAAGGCGAAAAATCTTCTTATTACACCGGAGTATTATGTTGGGTCCGATGGAAAGGGTGGAATGATTGCCGACTCCAATCTGAAGCGCTATGTCTCTGACGTTAGAACTATGGAGGCCAGTCCCGCTGACAAGTAGAGAGGTTTCTCATGCTACAATTGTCCATACGTTTTTTTGAGGAGTAGCCACATGTTGAAGATTGTCAGAGTCACTAGCCGGCAGGATAGGAAAGAATTCACTGATCTGCCAGAGAGATTGTACAGAGATTATCCGCTCTGGGTCCCGCCTTTTAGCCATGAAATCAAGGCCATACTGAGAAGCAGGGGTTCACAGCTTCTCGCAAATGGTCCTCATGATTTTTTCATCGCGAAGAATGATAACGAAGTTAAGGGAAGAATCGCCGTTGGTATAGAACAAGTAATGAACAACGAAAAGTCAGTAAAACATGCTTACTTCACATTATTCGAATCGGTAGACGACAGGGAGGTTGCCGAGGCGCTTTTGAGGACTGCCGAAAGTTGGGCGAGGAACAAAGGAATGAACTTTCTCAAGGGACCCGTTTCTCCAACGAACGGAGATGACTACAGGGGACTCTTGGTAGACAACTTCGATGACCCTCCTGCCGTATTGATGCCATACAATCCTCCTTATTACGCAAGCTTCTTCGACAGTTTCGAGATCTATCTGAAGTATCTTGCCTTCAAGTATGACCTCGCAAACGTTATCTCAGAGCGAGAGATAAAGTTCACAGAGATCGCCATGGATCGCTATAAGTATCGAGTGGAAGAGGCAAATTTCAGTAGAATAAGAGAAGTTTCAGCCGATCTTCAGAAGATTATGAAGGAATCGATTCCAAACTGGGAGGAAGACATACTGCCCCCTACATACGACGAGCTATATGACATGGCAAAGACGCTTAAGCTGGTGGCCGATCGAAGAATGGTGGTTATTGCAAGGTCAGGAGAGAGACCGATCGGCTTCTTCGTTGCGCTTCCAGATTTCAGCCCGATTATTAGAGAGATCGAAGGAAGACTCCTCCCATTTGGCTGGTACAAATTTCTCAGGCTGCGGAAGTCACTGGAACGAGCGAGGGCAGCCATCCTCTTCGTAGTTCCCGATTTCAGAAACAAGGGAGTACCTTCGGCGATGTTTTTGAGGGCTTATAGAAACATACAGAACATGGGTTTCAAGGAGATAGAAGGTTCTTCAATCAGTTCAATGAATTCCACCATGATTGCCAATGCGAGGCGCGCCGGCGGAAAGGAATACAAGCATTACATCGTTTACGGAAAGAGTCTGTTGAAGAGACCCCTTTCTCTCAGTGAGATATATGGCCCCGCGGCGAGTAGGTATGTTCCAAAAGGCCAACGGAACTCTGAAAGAGTTCTTGAAAGGATCTGAACTCAGCGGAACTCTGCGCTTCAAAAGGCTTCTGCCAATGAAGATACTCAAGGAAAACGAGAAGCCTCTTGTAAATAGTGAGGTAGTTCAGATCTCGCTCATCTCGAAAGTCACCGGCTCTGTATGCTGCCAGGACCGCCCCCAGAAGACCCGAAGGCGAGTAGGCGATCAGTCTTTCGACTTCGAGAAAGTCAGCCATCTCTTCGAGAACCGATGAGACTAGCTCGCTTGTTCTCATGTATGGCCTTTTCAACGTACTCTCCAGCCAGGGAATGAATTGTCGGTAGTAATGGTACTCGGCGCACTCGCCTTTTACTCCGTCAAGTCCCAGTAGTTTCAGGGCTTCGATTCGAGACTCACTGTCAAGGGACAGGAAATGGTCCCGCAACGGATCGTCATCCCCGAATATGAAGTATTTTTCGCCCCGTAAGACTTCATAAGCCTTCATCGTATCGAGATAACCACAAATAAGATAATTCTTCGAGACTTCGGAATCGAACGTCATGACTGTTCCAAACTGTTCGGAAGGTTGAATGAGCGTCACATCCATTCCGTCGGTAAACATATTTACGTAAGCTAGAGAGTCTCCGAAGTACATGCCAATAAGGTCAACGGCTACGACATTCCTGTGACCCCTTTCTTTCGCCATGAAGAGCGGAAAATTCGAGTAAACACCGCCGTCTATGAAGACCTCTCCATCTATCTCTTCTCTTGTGAAGGCAGGGAAGTTTGCGCTTGCCAGAACAAAGTCAACAAGCTTTCCTTCTGGTATGGAGGCTTTGTAAAGAGCATAGGACTTCATTTCACTCAGTGAGTAGAGGACTATTCCAAGTTCAATCTCGCTCTCTCTTACCTCTTCCTCAGCAATGAGCTCCTTCATCTTGTTTCTCAACGGTTCTATATCAATGCCATTGTTCGAAGTAAGAGCCCTCATTGCAGATGCCAGTTCAAGAGTGTCAAGCTGCGCAATATTCCCCTGAATCAGTTCATATAGTTGCGGAGAGGCATTCATGAGCTCCAAGTAATCCATACTGCACCACAAGTCCCTGGCCGCCTCAAATCCTTCGCTTATCAATCCGGCGGCATTCAAGGCCCCGACAGAGGCCCCATAGATCCCCTCGATATCCTGTCCTAGGTCCAGCAGAGCTCCATAAACCCCGACCTCGTACGCCCCTCTACCTCCGCCACCTGAAAAGACGACTGCAACGGGCATGGCAGTACTTGCAACGGCAAACAAGAGCATAATGGCAACAATCTTTCTCATAATCCTTCTCCGGTGTTGGTTTGGATTCGGAAAAGCTGAATTGATGATATTATTATACATTGGAGAGGAAAGACTCTTGAAATGCTTTTCGGAAATTCATCGCACTTTCCCCTGAAATGTTGTATGATATTAAGTTAGTTTAGCGGACTAGAGAGGCGATTGTTTTGATAAGAGACTTCTTGAAACACAACTGGCCAAGGTACCTCTATGGTTCAATCTTTCTTATTCTTGTCGATCTGCTCATGTTGGTTACTCCAAGAGTGATAGGAATGATTGTAGATGAGATCAGGGGTGGCGCCCAAGATCTTAACCTCGTCGGGCTATTGATACTGGCCGTGATAGGCGTAGCTTTTGGGCTGTTCATAACTAGATTGCTCTGGCGCATATTCATAATGGGAGCGGCTCGGAGATTCGAATACTATACTCGGAAGACCCTTTTCGAGAAACTTCTTACGCTTTCACCGACGTTCTACGACAAGACTAGAGTAGGCGACCTGATGGCCAGGTTCACGAACGATGTCAACGCCGTTCGAATGGCTATGGGCCCGGCCATTGTAATGATCATAGATGCTGTCTTTCTAGTTACAGTCACAATCATCGCCATGGGACTATTTACGAACTGGAGTTTGACATGGATCTCGATTGCCCCTCTCCCAGCTCTCGCAGTTGTTTCTACGTTTTTCGGAAAGATGATCCATAAAAGATTCAAATTGGTTCAAGCTTCCTTTTCCGATCTAACCGATACGATAGAGGAATCGAT
The DNA here is from genome assembly GCF_002752615.1 of Mesotoga sp. H07.pep.5.3. NCBI lineage: Bacteria > Thermotogati > Thermotogota > Thermotogae > Kosmotogales > Kosmotogaceae > Mesotoga > Mesotoga sp. H07.pep.5.3. The sequence continues at coordinate 848,906 of NZ_AYTV01000012.1, read as the reverse complement.
TTCGGGTGTTCGCCTGATAAAGAGCTACGGTATAGAAGACCTGAGAAACGAGACTCTCACGGAAAAGTCGAATCTCTACGTAGACAAGAATATGAATCTAGTCAAAGTCTGGGGAATGTTCTTCCCTTTGACTCAGACCCTCTCGATGCTGGGCTCTGTACTGGCCACGCTGTTTGGTGGACGAATGGTAATACTCGGGCAGATAACTCTGGGAGAGTACATAACATTCACATCATATCTTGGAATGCTTGTCTGGCCTATGACCGCGTTTGGATGGGTTATAAACATTATCCAGAGAGGAAGGGCCTCCTACAGAAGGCTTATGGAAGTCCTTGAAGAAGAGAACAATATTACTACGAACGATCCAATCGAAGTCGTGAGCTTTGAGGGCCACGTCGTGATGAAGAACCTGACCTTCACCTATCCCACTGGTACAAGACCGGCGCTGGAAAACATTGATTTCGAAGTTAAACCGGACTCCAAGATAGCCATAGTAGGAACGACGGGATCCGGCAAATCGACAATGGCAAAGCTTATAGCCAGGCTGTATCCCGTTGAAGAGGGGATGCTTTTTATCGACGGTGTAGATATCAACAATCTTAGACCCGAAGCGATTAGAGACAACGTTGCGTATGTTCCACAGGAGACATTCCTCTTTTCAGAGACAGTAGGAAACAACATTCGATTCGGAAATATGGAGATCTCGGATGAAGAGGTCGAAAGGTACGCTAAGGTTGCCTCGATTCATGAAGATATTGAAGGTTTTAGCAAGGGATACAAAACCATTGTCGGAGAGAGAGGCGTAACGCTTTCCGGAGGTCAAAAACAGAGAATCTCTATAGCAAGAGCACTGATTAAGGAGGCGCCTCTAGTAATTCTTGACGACTGTCTTTCCGCCGTAGATACCGAGACAGAGGCTGAGATTCTGAAGTCCCTTAAAGAATCCGAAATCAACAGGTCGATAATCGTTATTTCCCACAGGCTGAAGGCTGTTGTGGATTCCGACGAGATATATGTTCTCCATGACGGAAGAATCGTGGAAAAGGGAGCCCACGCGGATCTCGTAGAGGCCGGAGGGTTGTATCAGAGGATGTACGAGAGACAGATGCTCGAAGAAAAGCTCGAGGAGGAATAGTCGTGGCAGAAAACGTTTATAGCGAAATAGAAGAAAAACTCAAAGTTGAAGACTGGCGGGTAGTCTTTAGACTTTGGAAGTACACAAAGCCATACGTTCCTATTCTTATTCTCGCATTGGTTTTGATCGCTGCCTCGACGGCTCTCGACCTACTGCCTCCACTGCTTATGAGAAAGGCAATAGACGATTACATGGACAATCAGTATTCTCTCGTCGTTGTCGAGGAGGGCGATTCATACAGTTTTGTCCAGTCGGAAGAGGGTACCTTTTATCTTCAACAGGACGAGTCCGGAATGTATAGCGTTACCGATGGGACGACCACTTATCCAATTACCGAAAAGCAGCTGACCGAACTAAGAGTTGAGGATCTCAATGGGATAGGACAGATCGCAATTTTCATGAGTCTCATTCTCTTTTCGCTTTTCTTCGTCAATTATGGACAGGTCTACGCGACATCTTACATGGGGCAGAAGATCACACACGGAATTAGAGTCGATCTCTTTCGACACCTGATCAGAGTCCCTATGAGATTCTTCGATACCAACCCCAGCGGAAGGCTTGCCACAAGGGTGGCAAACGATACAGAGAACCTTGCCGAGTTCTTTACCAGTGTTATAACATCTATGGTGAAGGATGTTCTTTTACTCGGCGGAATAATCATAATAATGCTCAACCTCTCGACGTATCTCGGCTTGATAACGGTGGCAATTCTCCCGGTGATTGCCGGCGCGATCTTTATCTTCAGATACTTCGATAGGGTAGCGTATAGAAAGGTGAGAACCCGGCTCGCAATAATCAATGCATTCCTCGCCGAACACATCTCCGGGATGTCCATAACGCAGCTTTTCAATCAAGAAGAGAGGAAGAAGAAGGAGTTCGACACCGTCAATAAGAGCCATTTCAAGAGCCTGATGGAGCAGCTATGGGTCTTCGCCATTTTCAGACCGCTGCTTGACCTCCTCTACTACGTAACGATAGCGATTGTTATTTGGTTCGGGGTGAAGAGCATTATTGGAAATACTCTCGCCTTCGGAGTACTGGTAGCCTTCATCTCATATATCGACATGTTCTTTCGGCCACTTCAAGACATCGCAGAGAAGTACGACATCGTGCAGAATGCAATGGCCTCTGCAGAGAAGATCTTCAAGTTGATGGACGAAGAGGAAGAGAAATATAATTCGAACGAGTCAGGAGTCAAATCACTCGAAGGCGCGGTAGAGTTTGAAAATGTAACTTTCGCATACGACGGGGAGCACAAAGTTTTGAAGGATATAAGCTTTTCGGTTCGTCCAAAAGAAAAGATCGCCTTCGTCGGAGAAACCGGCGCAGGAAAGACTTCAATAATAAGTATCCTCACAGGGCTTTACAAGATTCAGTCGGGGAAGATAAAGATAGATGGCAGGAACATCTACGATTACAACCTTCAGAGTTTTCGAAAGAAAGTCGGCGTTGTTCTCCAGGATGTGTTCCTCTTTTCCGGGAGTATTCTCGACAACATACGCCTCTTCGATAAGACCGTCAGCAGGGAAAAAGTGATCGAAGCGGCGAAGTACGTTTATGCACACCATTTCATAGAGCGTTTGCAAGACAAGTACGACACAGTTATTCTGGAGAGAGGCGGAACGCTCTCCGCTGGCGAAAGACAGCTGATAGCCCTTGCAAGGGCTGTAGTTTTCAATGCTGATATTCTTGTTCTCGATGAAGCCACTGCAAACGTCGACACGGAAACCGAGGCGCTCATTCAGAAGGCTATGGAGAGGATATCAAAGGAAAAGACAATGATCACGATTGCCCACAGACTTTCGACGATCAGAAATGCGGACAGAATCATGGTGATTCACAAGGGCATGCTTGTAGAGTCGGGAACACACGAGGAGCTGCTTTCAAAGGGCGGAATATACTCGGATCTTTACAGGCTTCAGTATGAGCTGGGTGATATCGCCTAGGAGTCAGAGCGTTCTTCGTGATCGCTGTCATCTGTTGTCTTTTCAGGTTCTATCCCTTCAATATCGCTGAGGTCAATCATTGAGCTGGGCAGGTCGAGTCTCAAAGGCTCGGCTTCTTCTCTCTTCTTCCTCGATCTCAGTTGAAGGACCGGGAACTCGTAGGGCCTGGTGGCCATTCTTCTGCCTACCGTAGACATCGAGTTGAAGAAGACCTGAGTAACGGTCTTGATCTTAGGTGTCTGTACACGCCTAAGAAGAAGAAAAGACAAGAACCTAAACGATGCACCGACCAAAAAGATAACCTGGATACCAAAGAACTCCATTCCAAAAATCGTAATGCTCTTGCCCTTAAGATAAGAGGCTATGAATCCTCCCAGCAGGGAACCACCGAGAGCACCTATGCCGTTGAGAAAAGCCTGTACTGCAACGTACGACTCAACGGAGTAACCTCTAATCATTCCCATCATCATCGTGAAGAGACAGAGGTTTATTGCGCTCCAGACAACTCCAGTTACGATGGCATCTACCGGTAAGAGAAAGACCGCTGTTTGTGGAGTCACAAACACCCACATCAGTGCTAGACAAGTCGCCCCGAGAATCCCAAATTCCGCTACCGACTGATGACCTATTTGATCGGATATCTTTCCCCACAATACGTACATCAGCATGGAAGTGAGAGAGGCGACTATGCTCAAAATGCTCAGATACGAGTAACTGACTTTAAGATTGACCAACTGATGGTATGCGTAGAATGGGCCAGAAATAGTTATCGCAAAATTCCAGACAAAGGCAAATTTGAGGTACTGCCTGAACTTGAGATTCGAAAATACCTCCTTGAACATTCGTCCACGGCCAAAGGTCTTTACGGGCGGTGCGTAGTGCATTTTCAAAAGGAATATTGTTGTTATCGCAAAGGCAGTAGCCATAGACGTCACAATAATGAATCCGAGAGAGCCTTCGTAACGGTCGAGGATCAATGAATACACAGGTGTGATCAGCATTGTGCTGAGTGAGAGAATCAGGTTCCTCCTACCGTAATACTTTCCCGTCGTTTCCGGATCAATCACGTCGCCCATTATAGATGCCCAGAACGTCCCCACGAGTGAGTTGCCAAAGGCAACTAAGCCAAGAAGAACAAGGAGTAGTGACTGAGCTCTTATCCCTAAAGCAAGGGTAACTGGAATAAATGCAATAGGGATTCTACCGAGGAGCGCACTGAAAAGCAAAGCCTTCTTTCTGTCTTTAAACAGCTTCAAGACAAGAGGCGCGGCCAGCTGAACAAGCTGCGCCAGCGTTGGCAGAACGCCGATTATCGCTATTAGCATCTCCGACGCGCCGTATTCGAGAGCAAGTCCGGTAACGATGAAGCCCTGAGTTACAAGAAATGCGAGATTGAAGAAGGAGCCTTCAATAATCGCGAGTTTTCTTGTTCTTCTGTATTCGTGTTTGTTGTAGCCCAGGTAGTCGTCCATTATTGCTCCCGTCGAAAACAAAATGAAGTAGATTCATTTGAGAGTTTAACACCGAAAGAATCGTCCGTGTCGCTTTATCGAAACTGTTGCGTTTCATTTTTTAGAAGTGTCCAAAAAACCTCGAAGCAACTGCGTTCAAGAAATGAAGCTATTACGAAAGGAAGAGCAGGGTAACGATTATAGGGTCTCGTGTTCGGTGAGATGATGATCTGCTAAGCAGAGGAAAGCGAGGTTAGTACCAAGAGGTCAGAAATACGAAGATCGAGATGCTGAACCAAGTTCAGATGACGTGAAGAGCGAGGTATCGATAACAGGGTATGGGGTCTCGTGAAGAGAACCGGCAATCAGCTCAGGGTTTCAATGCAACTGAGAAAGTCATCCCGACATCGGCTTTTGGAAGTTCCTCACTCTGTCATCCCGAACTTGTTTCGGGATCTTTGTTTTGATCCTCTCAGAGGACGGTGGACCGTTGACGGACAACGCAGCCTTCAGCAGCGATCAGCGTATTTAAGCAAGCGTCCAGCGGTTCTTAGATCGGGATGCTGAAACAAGTTCAGCATGACTGAATGCGGCGTTTCCGAAATGACCACACATTGTCATCCCGAACTCGTTTCGGGATCTAGGTGTTGATCTTATCCAAGGACGGGTCCTTGATCTTGGACGGGCGACGAAGGACGGGTCTTGTCAGCGCTCAGCGGTTCTTAGATCGAGATTCTGAACCAAGTTCGGCATGACGCGAAGGGTAGGGTATCGATTACAGGGTATGGGGTCTGGGGTGGTGAAAAGAACGATCGACTCTGCAATTATCCTTTGCAGCCTGCGCTTATGAGCATCTCTTAGGTCATCCCGTTGAGCCTGCCCTGAAAAGACTCTGTTCAGGCAAAATGCACGGGATCTCGCATCTCTAAGAACCGCTCTTCGCTGGTCGCTGAACGCTAGGAAGAGCCATTACTGGCCGTGACTGAGCAAAAATAGGGACTGACGATCCTCTTTACGTCTTGCCCGGTTTCGCGTGTTATGCGTCTGCCCCTCTCCTCTTCTTGCTCTTCCGAAGGACGGGTTCATGGTCTTGGACGAAGGACCAAGGACGGCTCTTCCGCTCCTTAACTAACCAAGAGTCTGGACGCAAAGCGTCGGAACGAATAACCGTTCTTTTCTCACGGTCTTGCTTTTGAAGGACTAGGAACGTTTTTCATGGGGCGTGCTATATGATCATGATCCATGGTCTGTGGACCCTGAAGCTTTCGAGTCTGACTTTTACTTTCGGGAAGTCTTCTCCAAGCGTTAGAAATTCCGCCGTTCCGTCTGAATTGAGCAAAACGGTATCTTCGCTTAAAAGGCCCCCAATAAGTGGGTTCAGTACATAAGTGGCGGGATGTTTCATCGTGATCTGTGAATCGGGAGCGAAAAGAAAGGTGTTCTTTGTGTAACCGTTTGTGCCTCCCGGACTGTAATACGCTACCTCATCGGCAGCATTGAGAGAAGCATAAGCGTTTTTTATCTCCTCAAAGACCTCACCCATAGTTCTTGCTCTCATTATCGCTACAGCTCCTTTTGCCGCAATTCCAGAAGCCCTCTCGTGTCCTTGTTCAAGCTCTTGTGGGACTGCTCCGAAGTGGAAATATCTGCTCAAAGAAACTGAAAGCCCCTGCTTCCTGATCGTTGCTCTCAGCATGAGATATCTACTGATCTTCTTTGCAGTGGAGACTGGATAAGGCGATTTGGAGATTCTTTCGTCCGATGCTATGCAAAGAGTCGGTACTTCAAGTCCCGACTCGATAAATATCGCTCTAAGGACTTTCTCGACTTCCAGTTCGGTCATTCCCGGCTGGAGTTCAGGAGCAAATTCGCAGATGATGTTTTCAGTAAGTTTCCCTGTGACTCGCAGGCGCAGGATCTCTCTTTCACTAAGAAGTTGGGTTTTCTCATAGAAGCTCCTGCCAATTGGAACATAGTTCGAAGAGGAGAAGAAGAGATCACTATCGACGGCAACTTTCGAGAACTTACTGCAGATACTCCCAACAGATTCTACGGAATTAGAAAATCCATCAAAGCCCATAATCTCCACGTCTTTGGGAAGGACTTCGTCTCTGATTCTATCTATATCATATCTTGGGCACAGAGCAATTACCATTGAGTTTGTCACCAAAAGCCAGAAAGCAGCGAGTTCAGTGGAGATGTCAACTCTTGGGTCTACCTCACCTTCGAAGAACCACTGTATATTGGAATTTCTCGTGAACAATACTGCTTCAGCAGAGGCTTCATCGATATATGCTTTGACTATGTCATGTCTCGCCAAACAAACCCCTCCAGCGTTCTCTAAACCTATTCTATCAGAGGTAATGGGAAATCTATAGAAGAAGTCAAATTTCGCAGGCATTTTTGAGGTAAGGATAAACATTACTCCTAGAGGTTTTGGAAAGATTACGAAAGACTTCAATTATTAGCGATATGGTATAATTACTGTAATTTCTGTACGTGTTGTTCAGAGCAGCTCTGCAGTGATTGTTCTTTTTGTGTTCAGCTTTAGATAAAGGAGGGGATTTAATGGCAATTGGCGAGTATGTGAAGAGTGCTGACTGGAAAAGCGAGAAACATGTGCCGGTAATTGAGATTCCCGATTTGGTCAAGCCTGGAGAGGCATTTAATGTACAGATAACGGTTGGTAAGGAGATTTCACACCCAAATACTATCGAGCATCACATCAAGTGGTTTGATCTGTACGTAATGTACGATGATGGCCAGTTCTTGACTCATCTTGGCCACATCGAGTTCACTCCAGTTGCAACGCAGCCCACGGCAGTATTCAATGTGAAACTGGAGAAGTCAGGTTCGTTGATCGCTACCTCTTACTGCAACATTCACGGTCTCTGGGAAAGCAGTAAGAGAGTTGAGTTCTGATTAAGGAGGGGCGGCAAGATGAAGTACAGATGCACTATATGTGGCTATATTTATGATCCGGAAGTTGGAGACCCTGACAACGGTGTAGATCCCGGGACCACCTTTGAGGATGTCCCAGAGGATTGGGTTTGTCCCCTATGTGGAGCTAGTAAAGACGATTTCGAACCAATCGACTGAAATGAGGCGGGAGAATCACTCCCGCCTTTCTTTACCTCGACGGAGGTGTTAATGTGGGAGATTATGTAATAGCCCTTTCCGGTGAAGCCGGTCAAGGCCTGAATACTATTGGGGATATGCTTGCGCTAAGTCTCTTCAGAAATGGGTATTGTATCTTCACCGACAAGAGTTATCATTCAAGGATCAGAGGCGGCGAGTATGTGTACCGAATTCGAATTTCTGACTCTCCTCTGTATTCGATGAGACAAGAGTTCGATCTTATCGTCTCTCTAAGTAAAAGTACTACTATCTCACAGCTTCAGTACTTTCACGATGGGACGACATTGATATACGATTCCGATTCCGACCACGTGAATTCTAAGGACTTTGATTTCGAAGTCAAAGCAATGGGATTTCCTTTCAAGTCGATAGCCAAAGAAGCGGGAGAGCCGAGAGCCCAGAACGTCGTAGCCCTGGGTGGGATTCTCGGTCTTTTCAATGTCAAGAGGGAGATACCCTCGATGATGATAGAACAGACCTTTTCCGGAAAAGAGGAGATAATTAAGGCCAATCTCGAAGCTCTGAAGAGAGGTTACGATCTTTCATTGCCAATCGAGACTCCCCGGCTCGATGCACAGGAACATAATTACTACCTAATGAATGGAACAGAGGGAACCGGCCTCGGCGCAATCGCCGCGGGATGTAAATTTCTGGCAGCCTATCCGATGACCCCCGGAACCGGTGTTATGACCTTCCTTGCGTCTAACTCCGAAAAACATGGAATAGTAGTTGAACAGGCAGAAGACGAGATCGCCGCAGTGAATATGGTTATAGGAGGAGCTTTTGCAGGTGTACGTTCTCTTGTAACAACATCTGGAGGCGGTTTCGCATTGATGCAGGAGGGTGTATCTCTCGCCGCAATGACCGAGACTCCCCTGGTCATGGTAGACGGTCAGCGTCCCGCACCGGCGACCGGCCTTCCCACGAGAACGGCGCAGGAAGATCTTCTTTTTGTAGTAAATGCAGGTCATGGAGAGTTTCCAAAATATGTGGTCTCGCCGCGGACACCTAAAGAGGCATTCGAGCTTACGGAAAAGGCTTTCTATATTGCCGATAAATATCAGATTCCTTCGATTATTCTTCTCACTGAATCGCTAGTAGATTCCTCGGCCACAATAGAGGCTCCCATTCACAAAGAGGAGTTCCTCCAGAGATTTATCACAGAAGGAAATGAGGAGTACCGCAGATACGAAATTACGGAGAACGGCGTTTCTCCAAGAGCAATACCCGGAGGGAAGGCAACTGCAAGAGTCGATTCCGACGAACACGATGAGGCGGGATACATAACTGAAGATCTAGAGATCAGAAGGAAAATGGTCGATAAGAGGATGAAAAAGATGGAGGGATTGCTCGGCGAGTTGTCCGCACCCGCGAAGTTCAACCTGGATGCTCCTCTGATTCTAGTTGGCTGGGGAGACAGCTGGGGCGCAATAGACGAGTTCGCCATGTCCAGAAAGGATATCGGATACGTACATTACTCCGAGGTCTTTCCTATCGACCCCTCAATAAAAGAAGAACTGGCAGGCAAAAATCTCTGCTCGATCGAAGGAAATTTTACAGGCCAGTTTGCGACTCTACTCAGATCGGTGACCGGTCTGCAGATCGAGCATGTAGGTCGATACGACGGTCGTCCTATAAGCGCAAACTGGATAGAGAGATCTTTGAAGAAGGAGGGGATGATATGAGTTATCTAAGAGAAGTTGAACCTGCATGGTGTCCAGGATGCGGGAACTTTCCCCTCAGAATGAATCTCGCCAGTACCCTGGAGGAGATGGGAGTCGAAAAATCTCACTTCATTATGGTAACCGGCATCGGGCAGGCGGCTAAGATGCCTCACTATCTGGAGATCAACTTTTTCAACGGTCTCCATGGTAGAAGTCTTCCGGCCGCTTTCGCGATAAAGGCTGTCAATCCCGAACTCACTGTTATTGCGGAATCCGGTGATGGTGACATGTACGGAGAGGGTGGAAATCATTTTATCCACGGCATTAGAAGGAATTTTGATGTTACCGTTTTGATTCACGATAATCAGATTTATGGGCTTACTAAAGGCCAGGGATCTCCTACAACGAGAAAGGGTCAGAAGACGAGTTCTCAGCTGCAGGGAGTGATAAACGAACCGCTGAATCCCCTTGCGCTGGCTATTGCTATGGATGCTGCCTTCGTTGGAAGGACCTTCATTGGAGACAAGGAGCACTTTCGAAAGGTTGTTTCGGCTGCGATAAAACACAAAGGCTTCTCAGTCGTCGATATAATGCAGCCATGCGTTACATTCAACAAGGTGAACACTTTCAAGTACTACAAAGACAGGCTCTACGATGTCCATGAAAAAGACGCCAGCTATGATCCTACGAACAAAGTCAAGGCCTTCGAAAAGGCGCTTGAATGGGACGACAAGATCCCCATGGGGATCCTGTACATTAACGAGAAGCCAACATATCATGAGCTTCATCCCGTATTGAAGAAGGGAGTTATCCTTTCAAAAGATAGATCGTCTATCGATGTTCCTACTGAGCTAGAGGCCTTCAGGTAAAGAGAAGAGAGACCCAGGTTAGAACAGGTGAGAGGATCAGGGCCGGGAGAAAGTTGCCGACCCTGATTTCTTTTATCTCAAGTAGTCTGATTCCCAGTGCTAGAAGCATGAGACCGCCGACTCCGGAGAAGTCTCCTAGATACAACGGATCCTGGAGGAAGGAAAGTACTCCCGCAAGAGAGACTAGACCTCCCTGCACGAGATACACGGCTGCCGCCGAAAGAAGTACGCCCTTACCTAGAGCTGCCGATAGCATCATAGAAGAGATTCCGTCCATCAACGACTTTATGAATATAAGTTCATTTTCACCGGAAAGGCCGGCCTTTAGAGATCCAATTACGGTCATGGGTCCCGCTACGAAGAGGACGGATGCCGTGATGAAGCCCTTTACGAAATTCTCGTCATCGTGCTTGTTTCCGGCAAGCCTGCCGATCTTTTCCTCTATATCCAGAGCTTCTCCCAATGCCCCGCCGATAATCAGACTCCCAAGAACGACGAGAACACTGTTAGTATCTAGAAACATCTCTATTCCTAGACCCATTGTGAGAATTCCAATCACGTTGAAGAAGACCTTTCTATAACGGTCCTTCAGAAGTCTTCCTCCGAGCAATCCAAGTATCGAACCTATGATTACAGCAACCGTGTTTACAATGACAGATATATTCAGCATTTCTTTTCTCTCCTGACGAATTCGATCAGCTCTTCATCATTCTCGGGAAAAGCCTTGAAGCGTTTGTAGTAGTCTATCAGATACTTCTCCTTCTCTTCAAGCTGCCTATTATGAAGATTACTGTTGACATAGTCTTCTACTGTAACTAAATATTCAAGGCTGCCGTCTCTCAGATTCATTACATGAGTCGCCATATCCATGAACTCTGCCGGCCAGTGTGTAGAGACAACTATTGTCTTTCCTAACCGGTACTCGGACAGAAGAAGGTTTCTTACTCTTTGAACGGCTCTGTCATCCAGCCCCGATGTCGGTTCATCGAGGAGAAGAATCGCTTTGTCAAGCACGACCATCGATGCAATGGCAAGAAGCCTCTGCTCGCCCCCTGAAAGTGAAAAGGGAGTTCTAGAACTGAATTTCTCAAGGTCGAAGCCAATCACTTCGGTAATCGCCTTCAGTTTCTCAGAACCTTTCTTTCCGGCAGTCTTAAGGCCGAACTCCAACTCTTCCATAACCGTGGGATTGAAGAAACAATCCTCGGGGTATTGGAAGATCATTGAGCTCTTCGAAAAGAGATCTCCGTCTTCGCAGTGAATCTCGCCACCGTCGGGTTCAATCAATCCGCAAAGAAGCTGAAGGAGGGTAGATTTACCGGACCCGGTCCTTCCCGTCAATATGACAAAGGAACCATCTGCAATATCAAAAGTGACCCTCTTCAAGGCGGAAACGTGAGTCCCCTTTCCATGACCTTTGTAGGTGAAGGAAACTTCTCTAACAGTCAGCATGAGACAGCAATCTCGAAGGGGATCGACATCCCCGACTCCTCGAACACGGTAAAGGAATTCCTGAGCTCTCCATAACTCCCATCGAAGAGTTTTCCCTTTCTTCCCAGAATTATGAATCTTTCACAGTTCAGCACTTCGGAAAACCTGTTAGTCGCAAAGAGCATCGATGTCCTCTGCGGAATAACCTCTTCAAGAGTCCGTAGAATCATGTCTCTATCATGCCTGTCGAGCATCGATAACGGTTCATCCAGCAGGAGAAGAGACGGCTCAGATATGAGAGCGGCCGCAAGCGAAACCATTTGACGCTGTCCTCCGGAGAGCGTCAGTATGTCCCTATCTACGATATTTGAGAAGCCAAATTCAGTGACGAAGAGCTCTATCCTTCTACGCGACTCTTCCATAGAAATTGAAAGAGAGCGAAGAGGAAAGAAGAGATTTTCCCGAACAGTAGTACCGAAGAGCACGGTGTCGGGATTCTGAAAGACCATTCCAATTCTTCCGTTTATCATTCTTCTTCCCGATTCAAGTTTTTTCAAACCGGCTACAACCCTTAGCAAAGTAGTCTTTCCGGAGCCGTTCTTGCCGAGCAGAGCTATGCGTTCGCCCGGCCCAACCTCGAGGCTGAACCTCGAGAGTATCTCGTCGTCGCCCACTTTGACAGTTAAGTTTTCCAGAAGGAGAATGGCATCAGAGCTTTCTGGAGACATAGACCCTAACACCGCCAGATTTTGTCGTGGTTATAACGTTTCCAAATGTCTCTCTCATAATTCCTTCAAGTCTTGAACCACCCTTGTTGTGGTACGCCACTATCTGAAGTGAGCCTCCTTCATTTAGAAACTCAGGAGCCTCTCTTATCATCCTTTGCCATACTGCCTTACCGGCAGCTATCGGGGGATTTGAAAGAATGGAATCAAAGCTTGTCCCTTCCCACGGAGAGAAGAGGTCGCCTTTGCGAATGTCCGCTAGGATATTGTGATCTCTCGCATTGATTTTTGAAAAGGTCAAGGCTCTGGTATTGACATCGCTCATGTGGAGGTTCAGATCTGGCTGTTCCAGCTTGAGTGTGATGCCTACCACGCCGTAACCGCAACCCAGATCGAGAATGCTCTCCTGACCTTCAAGAATGCAGTTCTCTATTAGCAGGAGTGAGGCCCTATCTGCCTTACCAAAAGCAAATACTCCCTCGGGACTCCTGAATGTATAAGAATGGCCGTTTCTAAGGCGAAGATAAACGGGCCGGATGCTCTTCGGCGGCTCGGTCTGATCTGTGTAGTAGTGTTGAAAGTCTTCCTTCATCCAAGCCTTCCCAGCTTTCTTCCTCCGAGTATGTGGAAGTGAAGATGTTCTACTTCCTGTCCGGAATCACTGCCCTGGTTAACGATCAACCTGTAGCCACTTGATTTTATGCCCTTCAGTTCAACTATCTGTTCTACGAGTTCAAAAAAGCTTTTCATGCAATCAATATCATACTGTGCCAGCTCTTCAAGGCTCTTCACATGTTTGCGAGGCACTACCAGAACATGAGTGGGAGCAACGGGATTAATGTCGTCAAAGGCAACGAACCAGTCATTTTCCCCCACGAAATTACTCTTGATTTCTCCACTGGCAATCTTGCAGAATATGCAGTCCACCTTTCTCACTCCCTGTCTATATAGTGATTCTTCATTATTTCGACGAGTAGTTCAGATGACCTTCCCGCAAGTTCAGGGAAATGCCTGTCGAAATCCCTCTTCGAATTCTCATCTGCCATATCTAGAATTGTTTTTATTACAAGATAATTACATTTATTCTCGTAAGCGGTCTTTGCAAACGGCGCAGAATCCATATCGAGGGCTACTCCTCCGTACGAAGAGCGTATTTCATCTCTCGCCGAGGTATTGGCGACCACCGCATCACCCGAAAGGATCTTACCGAATTTTCCTGCCTTGAAGTAGATCTTGAGGAACCTCATGAGAAGCGTGTCGGGAGCTTTCATAACCATTTTGCCTTCACTAAGAGGGAAGATTGTGTCGTATTCCTCGAACTCGGTACCTACAACAACATCGCCTATCTGCACTGATTCATCGATTCCGGCCGCGCATGAAGAGAGAACGGCCAACCTTGGATTGAAGCGATCAATCAGTCTCTGAGTGAGCATAGAAGACTCTACCTTACCCACGAAACCACCACAGGCTACAACTTCATTGTTACCAATGACTCCTCTACAAAAGTGTCTTCCAAGTATCTCTCCTGACTCAAGCACAAGCATACTATCCATTAAAGGTTTCACTTCCGGAAGAAAGACGCCGAGAGCAAGAATCATGTCAACACCTCCATAGAGGATTATAACAAAAAGGGGACCTCAGGTCCCCTATTCTTCTTCCTCGTCATCCTCTGCTATCATCTCTTCGACGAGTTTGTTCCAGGCTTTGGAAACCTCTTCAAACTCCTCGTCTTCGACGGAGTAAAGGTAAGGGTTTTCGTCCTCGTCGTACTCGACCCTGAAAACTATGTAACCTTCCTCTTCTTCATCTTCGGAAGCGTCATCTTCCTCTTCATCGGCTTCCTCGTCGTCCTCCTCGAAAAACTCCTCAACTACCCAGTAAGTATTGTCGTTGTTCTCGAATTCGGCTATTACAGTGAAGTGGTGTTCGCTTCCGTCTTCGTCCGTGACTGTAAATCTGTCTACATCACTAACTAGATCGTGGTCGTGATCGCAGTTTGGATCGTTGCATTCTTCAGAAACGTGAAATTCGAGTTCCTTTTTCTCTTCCATCATAAACCTCCGTTTGTCACTATTCGGTACATACTAACACAGGACCGAAGAAGTCGCAACTTGCCGACGTGAATGTATTGATATACACTGTATCTGGAGTGTGAGGGCATTGCTCGAAATCGAAAGGAAGTTTCTCTTCAAAACAAAGATTCCGGAAGAGGTGATAGAAGAGGCCACAAGGCATCTGCTGATTGTTCAGTGGTACCTCAAACCTCCTGATAGGCGTCGGGTAAGGATCAGTGTCGATGAATCAGATATTTATGTGGTTCAGACCTTGAAATCGGGAGCGGGCCTCATCAGGGAAGAGATCGAGAAAAGAGTCGATCTTTCACTGATAATCAAGATGAGAAAGGAACTGAAGGTCTCAAGGGCCGTTATGAAATCTAGGCATGTTTACAAGAGAAATGGAATTGAAGGTGTTGTCGACTGGTACCTTCTACCGCGTATCGGTTACGTTCTCGAAGTTGAAACCTCTGATCCGGAAGCAGTGCTGCCCAATCCCTGGAACTACTGGCCGCTTCCCCGTGACTCTTTTGAAGAAGTTACCGAAAATCGGTCATATACTGCGAGATCAATCTCTGTATCGATCAACAGCATAGCGGGAATTATCCCGGAGAGAATCGAATCGATCTCCGATCACCAGATCAGCGAGTTCCGTAGACTTCTTCAGCTGATTTATGGCGATTCAGGCGGAATCGATTCTTAGCGCCGTCGTAAGCTGCTCCAGATAGCTCTTATCGCTGTTCATAGTACGGACCGACATATCGACCACAAAGACACCGTGCACGGAAACCTTCTTACCTTTCGAATCCCGATAACCCGCCCCATCATGAATCGCAAAGAAGCGCCCATTCTCCTCCCCGAGGTAAATTAAAGTATGTCCAGGCATGTACAAAGGATTACCTGGTTTCAAAGAGGACAGCTGAGACCTTCTGTGTCCAACATCACCCTCGAAAATTATCCTGTTGCTTGATCCAAACCGTTCCTGCGCCCAGGTATCTCGCGGTAAAAAGATTCCGAAGCTTGCATAGATGTCCCGAACGAACCTCGAACAATCCCTCCTGTTATAGAGGTCACCCCAGCCATATCTCTCTCCGAGCATTTTGAAGGCCTGATCCAGGATTGCTCTTCCTGTTAAATCGAGATCGCCAATTCGGACGTCTTCGCTCATTCTAACGAGTGCTTTCCTGAAGCCGAGCAAACCGAGCCTATCTCTGTACGGAACTGAAACAGTGAAACAGGAGAATGGACCCTGAGCATGAAGGTTTTCGTTCTCCGCAGGCTTCTCAAGAGGCAGCCTGTCGCCCATCTGCAGGATGAGCCCGAGAGAGTTTATAGCAAAGGGATCTGGTTCGATCTCCACCCTGTTGCCCGTTGCGAGGAGAAATGGAGAAGCTTTCATAAAGGACAGAACAGCTCCTCTTTTCTTGGCTACTGCTGTATCGTTTGTCTTGATCCATCCCCTGTAAAAGGGAGTTTGAACAAAAATCCATGACATATCCCTGCTTCGGGCAAGGAGCGCAAATGGGGTCCCGATACTCACGGCCGTTAACTGGAGCATATCGTTATCTATGTACTCATCACATGATATAAGATCGGTAGGAAGAACTCTGAGATCAGTTCTTCGAGTTACCAAACCAAATCCCACTGCCATATCCTGATTTAGGATAGCGGTTGCATTGTCAACGACATCGTTTCGAATCTCGGCCGGAACCTTGTCTCCTTCCGACGTGAGAAGAGATCTTTGAAAGAAGGTTTCGGGAATGGAATCGTTAATCAATTTCCTCACTTCTTCGAAAGGAACCGAAGATGGATAGTCTTCCAAACTGCAAGCAAATTCTGTTTTCCCGGCTTCTCTAGCTCGTAGGATTATTGCGCTGTTGAAGGATTCTATCTCGTCCTTCAACATCCAAATTGCGTCCGGATTTTCCATTCTTCTCCACCAGTAATCAGACTCTTGCTTTTCTTGTAACACTCCTTCAGGTGTCGCAATATACTTTTCCATAACCCACTCCTTCACTTTATCGCTCCTACCGTTATCCCTTTCAAGAAATACTTTTGGAAGGCAAGGAAAACTATGATCATCGGTATGGCCGAGTATGTAGCGCTTGCCATAAGGTATGAATACTGCATCGGTACCTGTTCCTGGAGAAGAGAAAGACCGGCCTGAAGGGTTCGCATCTCGGAGGTGTTCGTAACTATAAGTGGCCACAAGAAGCTGTTCCACTGTCCCATGAATGTGAATATTCCTAGAACAGCCATAGCCGGTTTAGAAATCGGAACAATGATCTTCGCAAAGGTTTTGAACTCGCTCGCACCGTCAATTCTTGCCGCTTCGATGATCTCTGTGGGTACAGATACCATGAACTGTCTCATAAGGAACACTCCAAAGGGGGCGGCAATAGCGGGCAGAATCAGCGCTTGATAAGTGTCCACCATTCCCATTTTCGAGATCAGGATGTACAGGGGCACAAGGGTTACCTGGGTCGGTATCATCATCGATGCGATATATATCGAGAATATCACCTTGCTTCCAGGGAATTTCTTCTTCGCGAGAGCGTAGCCTGCCATTGCACAGACGAAAATCTGAGCAAGAGTAACAGTTCCGGCAACAATAAAACTGTTTAGAGTCCATCTAAAAATTATCTTTCTCTCGAAGAGATCCTTGAAATTCTGAAGAGTTGGATTCTTAGGGATGATATCTGGTGGAAACTTCATAGTCAATGAAGGTTGCGTAAAAGCCGTTGCAACCATCCAGTAAAGGGGGATAAAGGCAAGTGATGCAAGCACCGCCAAAATAACCAGCGAAATTATCTTTTTTATGTTAGTCTTAGTCTTCGCTTTCACAGCCAATCACCTCAATACTCCACATTTGAGCCGAGCCACTTGAACTGAATTATTCCAAGAACTACCAGTATCGCAAACATAACCATCGACATTGCAGAAGCAAGGCCGAGATTATAGTTCTTAAAGGCGGTCTCATAGATCAAATAGGCAACGGTCGTGGTGGAGAATTCCGGTCCGCCACTCGTCATAATGTATATGTTCGAGAAGGTCTGGAAATTCGCTATTGTACCCATTACGAGAGAGTAGAGAATAGTCGGCTTCAAGAGAGGTAGGGTAATCTTTCTGAAGATCGCCCAAGAACTGGCCCCTTCAAGCGTTGCAGCTTCGAAATAATACTCCGGTATCGATGCCATGGCCGCAGAGAGGAGCACTATTGTCGAACCCCCGCCCATGATAACCTGCATCATTATTAGAGATGGCATTGCCGTCAAGGACCTTCCAAGCCACACTACTGGTTCCAAACCGAGCAAAGACATAAAATAGTTGAGAAGTCCGAAGTTAGGATTGAAAACCCAAAGCCAGATCATGGAAACAATGACCGTAGAAGTGACGTGGGGCAGATAAAAGGCCGCTTTGAAAAATGTTTGGATGCCCTTTCTAAACGGGTAAATGAGAACCGTGACAAGCAAGGCCTTTCCTAACCACAGTGGAACCACTCCAAAAGTGTATATAAAGGTGTTTTTCAGGGATTTTAGAAACAGCCAGTCGCTGAGAATACGTTTGTAGTTGTCGAACCAGACAAATGTCTGAGAAAAGACATTGTACTTAAACATACTCAGGTACATCCCCCAACCAACCGGTACAAGGAAGAATATCGCAAAGAGGGCAAAATGCGGAAGAATGAAGAGATATCCCGATCTGCCCTTCCACACGTCTTTCAACGTAGTCTTTCGTTTTATTGGTTTAACTGGAATCTGCTCCAAATCGACCACCCCCATTAAATGGGAACAGCCCCGGGCCCTTGGGGCAGAGGCTGTTCCCTTCAACTCATTTGATTAGAATCAATAGTAAGAGAGTGCTCGGTTGGCCTCGGTTACAAAGCCATCGAGGGCCTCCTGCGCTGTCTTAGTCTTTCCGAAAGCCCCCTGCATTGCGCTGGTGAAGAACTTGGATATCTCAGACCACGGGAAGCTCTGTGATCCAAAGAACTCCATTCCAGTCTCGTCCATTATCCTTGCGAATGTCTGAGCCTGCTCGTTCAAGTAAGCATCATTCTGGAAGAGCATGGCATTTACAGACTTTCTTGCAGTGAGATATATAAGGCTTTCCAAAAGAGCAGTGTTTTCCTTGTTCGTCAGGAATCTGGCGAACTCCATAACGGCTTCCTTCTTTGCCTCATCCTTCTGTTTGAAGACGACAAATCCACTGGCCGATGCATAAGATACGCCCTTTTGTCCTTCGAGATGAGGGAACGGAGCAATCACCGGGTAGAAGGCTTCGGCAAGCTGACCGGATTTTACATAACGTGTGATTCTTCCAATTTCGTAAGGACCGCCAAAACCTATACTGGTTCTGTGAGAGTGAAAGTTTCCAATTACGTCGTAGACGCCCATAGCCTCGACTCCGCTTGGTGCAACTCCGTGAACTTCGACCAGATCGAGAAGGAACTGAAGTCCGGCGACTGCCTCTGGTGAGTTGAAGATGACCTTACTTTCATCTTCGTTGATAAGCTTTGCACCATGTGCGTAGATGAAATTCATGAGGTTGTGGGTATCCTGTGCTCCAAAGCTGATCGCATAGTGATCGATCTTTCCATCTCCATCGGAGTCCCATGTCAGCTTCTTCGCAATCTCCACAAACTCCTCCATAGTCCAGCCTTCTTCAACGATCTTCCGCCAATCGACCCCGGCCTTTTCGAAGTCTGGAGTGTAGAGAAGCATGCTCGTTCCCATACCGTTTGTTCCGAGATTCCACGGCCAGATGTAATGCTTGCCATCGACATAACCCGCATCAAGAGCGAGTTCATAGAAGTCTGCAAGGTCTTCTTCGGTAAGATAGTCGTCGATAGGTTCCAGAAGTCCCGCTTCGACCCATCTGGTATCCCAAACGGGGCCCTTGAAGATGTCAGGCTGGGTCCCAGTCGCAATGGCCGCAGCCATTTTCTGAGAGTATTCGGTGTTTCCGACAACGACATACTTGACTTCGACGTCTGGATGAAGTCTCATGAACTCCTCAGCGGCCCACCTTGGGAAGTCTTCCTCCGTTGGGGCCTTATCGGACGGAAAGCCTGGAGGTGCGATTCTCCAAGGGTTGATCCACCAGGTGATGGTCGTCTTTCCAAGCGCAGAAATAGGTACCGCGAGCATTAGCAGTACTAGAAGAATTACGCCAAGCCTTTTCATAGTAACACCCCTTTCGATGTGAAGTTACTCAAAGGTATTCTCTGAGTCTTTTTTCTAAAGCTGTTGAATCAGTAAAGTGATAAGAAACAATTCCTACTTCGGCAGCGGCCTTAACGTTTTTTCTCGAGTCATCCGTGAAGAAAGCTTCTTCTGCGCAGCAATTCTCTTCACGAAGGATATGACTGTAAAATGCCTTATCTGGTTTTGCATATCCGATCAAATGTGATGCATATACCCTGTCGAAGACTTCGTAGTCGCCCCGCGACCTGTGTATTTCGTAATGCGACTCGATTGTATTTGTACCGGCAACCACCCTGTATTTCCTTCGAAGTTTCTCGATTATTCTGACGGTCTCCTTGATTGGAGCTGGCTTGAAAAACATGTCCCAGATATTCCCCGGGACCGGTCTACCGAGCTTTCGAGAGAAAACGTAAACGAATTCATCTACTGTGATTCTTCCCGTCTGCAAAGCAAGGAGATTCTCCATTTCCGCAATCTCCACAAACTCCTCTTCCGAGATACCGAGAAAGCCGCTTATCGACGGAACCACACTTGTATTTTCTGCAACAACCCCACCCACATCGAATATGAAAAGTCTCAAGATTGCCTCCATTATGTCTTTACAAGAGTACAAGCAGCGGACTCAAAAGCTTGTGATAAGCTAAAATGCTGACCCGCAACAACTCCAAAAAGAAGATATCAAAGTATACTGAAAATATCATACAATTTTAAGGATGCTAAAATCAAGCGCTTAAGACTTGCACTGCTGGAAAACAACAAATCGAACAGCAAAAAACAGCTAATCTGGTTATAATCAAAATGAATCGACCTTTCACGGGGGTGGCTTTTGAATCCTTTAATTTTCAATCTGGGAAGATGCACCTTGTTCGGAGGGATAAAAGTCGGCGAGCTTGAAAGGATCTTCGGAAGTGTAAAGCACAGGATCAGTTTCTTCCTGCCCGGAGAACTTGTCGAAAAACAGAATGCCATCTGTGATGAAATGCTTGTCCTTCTTCAAGGAAAGACAAAAGCGCAAATGCAGGATTTCTCCGGCAGGGTCATGACAATTGAAACAATGGAGGCTCCATCTATACTAGCTTCCGGCTTTCTCTTTGCTACAGAGAATCGTCTTCCTGTAGATATTGTCTCAACTGCGAAAAGTGCGATTCTTTACATCGAAAGAGATGGGATTCTCTGGCTTTGTAAGGAGTATGAGGTATTTTTGAGAAACCTACTTAGGGATATGGGAGACAGACTGACTACTCTGGCAGAAAAGGTGTGGATGCTCTCTTTGAACACTCTGAATCAAAGGTTGGCAAACTTTCTTCTCAGACAAAGTGATGATCTGGGAGATGAGTTCGAACTGAAGACTACGAAGGAAGAGCTTGCTGACGCTCTTGGAGTGGCCAGACCCTCCCTGTCAAGGGTCTTCTCTGAGTTTGTTGCGCAGGGGCTAATCAAGCAGGACGGAAGACAGATAAGGATTCTGGACAGAGCCGCCCTGAAGAGGATAAGCGGTCACACAGTGTAGCCCCTTTTTTCAATTCCAAGCAACGTTTGAGGAGTGTTCTAATTTCACTACGGCGTTCTGCAGTGAATCTATTTCATGGGTGAAGAGACTTTACAGGACCCTTACCTTCCCTCACTTGTTTTAATCTGGCTTCCCATTGCAGTCCCTATTCTGATAATATAGATTTGTCAAAAGGAGGCGTTGTTATGGAGATAGGCATCTTTGGTCTACCGTTGAGCGGGAAAAGTACGCTGTTCACCCTCCTAACTGGTGTCGAACCCCATTCCAGCCACAAGAACGAGGCTCATACGGCCGTTGCAACAGTACACGACAGAAGAGTAGATGAACTTTCGAAGATCTTCAATCCAAAAAAAACAGTATATGCAACAGTGTCATTCACCGATATTCCCGGTTACGATCTTGCGGCAAATCAGAAGGAGAAGAATCGTATTCTCCAGTTTATTCAGAATTCAGAGGCGGTTATGGCGGTGGTTAGAGCCTTCAAAGATACAACAGTTCCTTGGCCTACCGGAGCCTACACTCCCGTCAAGCAATTGGAGACGATTGAGACCGAGCTTCTCGTAAGAGACATGGAAGTAGTAGAGGGCAGACTCTTAAGACTTGAAGAAGCGAAGAAGAAACGAAAGCTATCTGCCGACGAAGAAAGGGAGACTGAGCTTCTCCACCTCATCGAGAAGGGCTTCGACGAGAACAGTTTCGCATCGCAACTTGAACTTGCTGAGGATGATTTGAAACTCCTCGGTTCGCTCGCGCTCTTCACGGCGAAGCCGATAATCGTCGCCATCAACCTTGATGAGGATCAGTTCTCCGCTAATGATTACCCCGAACGTGAGATGGTTCTTCAAAGGATAAGTGAAAGAAACTTCGCGCACATTGAACTTTCAGGAAAGATAGAGTCCGAACTCATGGAACTATCCGAGGAGGACAGGGAGATTTTCATGCAAGAGCTTGGAATCTCCGAAAGTGGCATTGAGAGATTGTCGAGAGTGGTCTATGAACATATGGGTCTGATTTCCTTCTTGACCGTCGGCGAAGATGAAGTTAGGGCATGGACAATAAAGAAAAATACTCCGGCCAAGGCTGCTGCGGGGAAGATACACACGGATCTGGAGAGGAGCTTCATCAGGGCAGAAGTGATACCATACGATGAGTTCATGACGGTAAGGAGCATGCAGGAGGCAAAGGCAAAAGGCATGGTGAAGATCGTAGGTAAGGAGGAGATCGTGAAGGATGGTGACATCTTTCATGTCAGAGCCAACGCCTGATTTCTCCTCACTGAAGCTTGTCGACACTCACGCACACATCTCCTTTCCCCAGTTTGATTCAGATAGAGAGAGAATAATCAGGCAAATTGAAGATGACACGATATCTCTTCTTGTTGAGATCGGGACAAATGCAGAGGACTCCGAAAGGGCCTTCAGAACTGTGAAAGGACTGCGAAATGCTTTCTTCTCGGCCGGAGTTCATCCTCATGACAGCAGCGGGCTAGATAAAGAGGGTCTTCTCAAATTAGAATCTTTGCTTTTTAGTGATAAAGCCGTTGCTGTTGGCGAGATAGGACTTGATTTCTTCAGGAATCTTTCTCCTGTTGAAGACCAGATAAGAGCCTTCAAAGAACAGCTTGAACTGGCGGCCAGGCTGGATCTTCCTGTCGTGGTGCACGTTCGGGAGGCCTACTCCGAAGCTTACAAGATACTCAAAGAATTCGGGCACTTCAAGGGAGTAATTCACGCCTTTTCCGCTGATTTAGAATATGCGAGAATGTTCGTGGAGCTGGGGTTCTTCCTCGGAATCGGCGGGCCATTGACATATAAGAAGAATGATGAGCTCAGGGAGGTCGTAAGGGAAGTCTCTCTTGATAGACTCGTTTGCGAAACCGACTGTCCTTATCTTCCGCCAGTTCCATTCAGAGGTAAACGGAACGAGCCCTACTACGTCGGCTATGTCATCGAGGAAATTGCGAATCAGAAAGGGATTTCGCCGATCAGTTGCTCAGAAAGCCTCTTGAACAACGCAATGAGACTATTCTCTATCTCACTTTAGGAGGAAAAATGGGAAGACTTGAAGATTTCAGAAGTTTTCGAGAAAGGATGAACCATAGAATCCTTGAAACTGGTAACATAGATACGAAGCGTTTCTTCTCGCTGGACGGTGCTGTTTACGAGGATGGGGCGCTGGATTCGAAAACTAAAGAGTTGATGGGTCTTGTGGCTTCGGCAGTTCTCAGGTGTGATGATTGCATCGCTTATCACATAATTCAATGCAAGGCAACGGGGTCCAGTAGAGAAGAGATCATGGAAGCGCTCAACATAGCACTGATAGTTGGGGGGTCGATAGTTATTCCTCACTTTAGGAGGGCTGTTGAGCTACTCGACGAACTGGAGGCAGAGTAATGCCCGGAAAACTGTTTCTCTTTGATGGAACTGCAATCTTCTACCGTGGTTACTACGGGATAGATGTAACACTCACTAATTCCAAGGGTGAACCAACAAACGCTCTCTTTGGAACGGCGAGGATGTTGTCGAAATTCACTCGAGAGAGAATGAAGAATGGTGACTATGCTATCTTCGCTTTTGACCGAAAGGAAGCTACGAAGCGTCATGAGGCGTACGAATCATACAAGGCAACTCGTGAGGCTATGCCAGATGCCCTTGTAGCACAACTCAAGGACATTCCTGAACTAGTCGAGGCCTTCGGCATAAAGTTTCTTTCGATAGCCGGAATCGAAGCCGACGATATCGTTGCAACGGCTGCGAAGAAGTACCGTGATAAAGTAGACGAAGTGCTTATAGTAACCGGCGACAAGGATCTTCTTCAACTGGTGGACGATAAGGTTCACATTTTGCGTTTCGTTACGGGTCTTACCGATCTCGATGTATACGACAGAGAGAAGGTTTTGTCCAGGTATGAACTGGAACCGGAAAGGCTTCATGCTCTTCTTTCTCTCGCAGGTGATCCGTCGGATAACATACCCGGTGTTCCAGGAATCGGAATAAAGACCGCCCAGAAGCTTCTGAAAGAATACGGTGACATCGAAGGAATCTATGCAAACATCAGGAAACTCAGCCCTGGACTGAGGAAGAAATTGATAGACGGCAGAAGCTCGCTTGAACTTTCGATGGAGCTTGTAAAGCTACTTGACAATGAGGATCTGAACATAGAGCTAGACGACATAAAGTATGAGGGTTTCAGAAAGAACGATTTGCGAAAGATCTTCCTAAAACTTGAATTCTCTTCTATGATGAATGAATTCAACCTAACCGATAAGGCCGATGATTCTTTTGCAGAGATAGATGGATACAGACTAGTCAAGAGCGAAAATGAACTCGAGAGGCTTTTCGAGAAGCTGGTTTCCAACCCAATATTCGCAATAGATCTCGAGACTTCCTCTCTCGATCCTCATTGCGCGAAGATCGTAGGAGTCTCGATTTCCATCGATGAGGGGTCCGGTTACTACATTCCGATTGCACACGAGTCTGACGGGTGGCAGGCAGACCGAGACTATGTCCTGAAAAAGCTTAAGAAGCTTCTTGAAGAAAGGTCAACTAAGATAATCGGGCAGAATTTGAAATTCGATTATTCTGTCTTAGCAGTCAACGGTATCCATCCAGTTGTTCCCGACTTTGACACGATGCTGGCTGCATATCTCCTTTCTCCAGATGCAAAGAGGTTCAATCTCGATGAGCTAGCCATGAAATTTCTCGGGTACAAAACGATAAAATTCGAAGATCTAATGAAGAAAAATCAACTGGGCGATGATTTCACTAAGGTACCTCTAGAAGAGGCGGCCCGCTATTCGGTGGAGGACGCGGATATTTCACTCAGGCTTTCTTCGGTTCTTAGAAAAAAGATATATGAACAGGAACTTGAAGAGATATTCAGAAAGGTTGAACTGGCACTAATTCCGGTGCTTGCCGACCTCGAACTCAATGGTGTTTACTTCGACGTTTCTTCGCTCAAAAACCTTTCAGAGAAGTACGGAAAGGTTCTCGATAAAATCCTCGAGGAGTTGTTTGACCTTACGGGAGAGCAGTTCAATCCCAACTCCCCTTCACAGGTCGGGACGGTTCTCTTTGAAAGACTTGGCCTTACACCTTCAAAAAAAACGAAGGGTGGCTCCTACTCGACGAGCGCCGACGCTTTAGAAGAAATCGCAGATGAACATCCTGCGGTGCAGAAGCTCCTCGATTACAGGAAGTACCAGAAGCTGAAATCGACTTACCTGGACTCGCTTCCCGGGCTCGTCAACAAAGTGACAGGAAGAATTCATACTAGCTATCACCAGACGGGAACGGGGACGGGAAGGTTATCTAGCAGCAACCCAAATATGCAGAATCTACCTATTAGAGACGAAGAGGGAAAAGAAATCAGGAAATGCGTCATTCCTCAGAAGAAGGGCTGGAAGATTGTGAGCGCAGATTACTCCCAGATCGAACTTAGGATTCTCGCACACCTAAGCCAGGACAAGCAGCTTCTTGACGCATTTAAAAACGACAAAGATGTACACAGTTTAACGGCATCAAATCTTTACGGCGTTAAAGAAAACGAAGTAAGTGAAGAGCAAAGAAGAATAGGGAAGATGATAAACTTCTCGATAATATACGGAATCTCTTCCTACGGACTGGCAAGCAGACTAAGGATTCCCACAAATGTTGCCGAAGAGATGATTTCGAATTATTTCAAAGCCTTTCCTGAGGTAAGGGCCTTCATTAAGGACACAATTTCTGAAGCCAAAGACAAGTGCTTTGTGAGGACTATGTTTGGCAGAAAGCGGGAGATCCCTCAGTTTAAGACTAAGAATAGAAACGTGATCCAGGAAGGCGAGAGGATAGCAATCAATACGCCCATTCAGGGAACGGCTGCTGACATAATGAAGATGGCTATGATAAAGATCTATAACCTGCTGAAAGAAAAAGAAATGGAAAGCTTTGCTATTCTCCAGGTTCACGATGAAATGGTCTATGAAGCTCCAGAGAAGGAGATTGAAAAGCTGAAAGAGATTCTTAAGGAGGGAATGTCTGAAGTTGTAGAACTGAGCGTTCCCCTGGATATTGAAATCTCTGTAGGTGATTACTGGTGCTGAAAGAGAGACGTAACCCCTTTGAATGAGAAAAACAAGATAAACTGGACGGCGCTGTCAACGCTTTATCAGTTTGCAGTTATTGTGATCGCGAACATAATGGTTTCGGGGGGTATAGGATACCTGCTGTATAAGTTCCTCGGAATGGGTAAGGTATGGATTTCTTTTTTCCTACTTTTCGGAGCCTTCTCGGGCATATATAATGGAATAAGATATCTATTGAAAGAGGCAGAACGATATGATAGAGACAAGGACAATGATGATAAAAACAGCGACAATACTGGCAGCCCTGGCAATGGTTGAAAGCGGCATTTTTGCCTTTATACCGCTTCCCGGTTCTGAGCTGGGTGTCTTTTACGGAACTGCATTTTCCTTGCTAGCTCTACTGCTGATAAACTACGATGCACATATCATGATAACCGAAAAGAAGAGAGCCCCGACCGGGTTTCTCGTGAGATATACCTTCTATGGCATTTGTTTCGGTACTGCATCCACAGTTTCACCCGGGTTCTTCTTAGGGAGTTTTCTCGGAATCATGAATCTTAAAATCGCAACGATAGCCTTTGGGAGGTGGCTCTGTGAATCTTAATCTCACTAAATCCGACAAGATATTCCTCGGAGTTATTTCTGGAGGATATATCGCCGTGCTCATATATATGGTTGTCACAGGCTACAAGTTCCAGCTTGAGGGCGTTGGTCAGCGATGGATCTATCAGCTTCCCTTTGGAGAAGGCCCTCTCAGCAGGGTAAACCCCTTAACGATAATCATGACCTGGGTAGTAATGGGTCTGATAATATTTATGGCAACAAGAGTGAAGGTCTTCAAGATTATCCCGGGGAAGAAACAGAGTCTTCTCGAGTCTCTCCTCGATTACGTTTACGATCTTGTGAAGGATTCAGTGACTAGAAAGGAGTACATCAGGCCGATCTTCGACATTGCGGCCTCACTTTTCCTTTTCATTCTGGTCTCGAATATCATCGGCAGCTTCCCCGGCATAAATGCCTTCCCTACGGAAAACGGAGGGGTCACATTCACGATCCTCGCCGATACGTGGTATGCTCCTACATCGGACCTCAACATGAATCTCATGCTTGCTTTATTCGTGTTCGTCATGAGTCATGTGTACGCTATAAGAGTCAAGGGTCTGAAGAGCTGGGTCAAAAGTTTCTTCGAACCCATTTGGTGGATGTTTCCGATTAACATAATCGGTGAAATCGCAAAACCGATTTCTCATGCGCTCAGGCTCTTCGGGAACATAATGGGAGGGGCAATTCTAGTACTGATTCTTGGTTACCTTGTCAAATACTTTGTTTTGCCGGCAGCTCTGTGGGGAATATTCGGGCTTTTCTTCGGGGCGATACAGGCGTTGATATTTACGATACTCGCAATAGCATATATTAGCTCATTAATAGAGTAAGGAGGTTTTACTGTGGATATTGGAGAAGGCTTGATGTTGATGGGAAAGTTTATCGGTGCCGGACTTGCCATGGGAATAGGTGCAATTGGAGCCGGTATCGGTGAAGGTAGAATCGGCGCGAGTGCGATGGAAGCAATGGCAAGGCAGCCGGAGATGATAGGAACCCTGACAACCAGAATGATCTTGGCAGACGCAATTGCAGAAACTACCGGTATTTATTCTCTTGTTATTGCATTCATGATTCTTCTGGTAGTCTGAATCTTTTCCCCTGAGCAGAGGAGGGGTGATAACTTGATTGAACTTAATCTGACAGCCATACTGTCGATACTGAATTTTCTGCTGCTCTTTTTTGTGCTGAAGAAACTGCTTTTCGACAAGTTCTTCGATATCATGAAGCAGCGCAAAGAGAAAATCAGCGGTGAAATTGCCGAGGCTGAAAAGCTGAGAACTGAAGCCAACGACCTCAAGAGAGAATACGAGGCGAAGATTCAAGAGGCGCGATCATCCTCCAATGAGATAATCTCACAGGCCGAGAGACAGGCGGAGGAAATCGTAAGAAACGCGAGAGAAGATGCCCAACAGGAGATACAGAGAATGTACAAGTCTGCCGAGCTTCAGATTCAGCGTGAACGCGAAGAAGCTGCAGGCGAAGTCAAGGGCGCGATTGTAACCGCAGCCGTTGCAATGGTGGGGAGATTCCTTCAGAAGGAGATGGACGATACTGCCAAGAAACAGTATGCGAAGAGGATTCTTGAGAGCATGGGTGACAAGGAGTGAAGAGAATTCTTTCGCTGGCTTCGAAGTATGCTAACGCTCTTTTCGATAGTCTGGCTTCAGAAAACCGTGAGATAGCTCTTTCTCAACTTCAGCAACTCTCTCAAAGCATCTCGAATGAGGAGCTCTCGAGATTTCTTTTCGATCCCACAGTTCAGGGTGGAAAAAAGGCGGGAATACTCCTGAGTTTCGTTGAAGGACCTCTCAAGCAGATCGAAAGATTGGTAGCGCTTCTGGTTTCGATGAAGAGGCTTGAGCTTCTTCCAGACATCGAGAACGCTTTTTTCGCAAGGCTCCTAATTGAAAGCAGAATGATAAATGTTGAGGTCGATTCTGCAGTTGAACTTACTTCAGAAGAGGAAGAGGCCATACTGGAGAAGGTAAGAGAAAAAACAGGGATGCAGGGTTTGTTGAAAGTTACTGTGGATCCTTCATTGATTGCGGGATACGTAATTAGATTCAGTGATGAGGTTATCGACACTAGTCTCAGTGGTCGTTTAAAAAGAGTGAGCCAGGAGCTGCGCTCGGGCCCTCGGGAGGTGATTGAGTGAAGATCAGTCCATCTGAGATCACGAAAGTAATACAGAATCAGCTAGAGAAGACTGACATAGAGTTTGATTATTTTGAAGCCGGAAAGGTAATTCAGATCGGCGATGGCATAGCGAGAGCCTATGGTCTGAAAGGGGTTATGGCAAACGAACTTGTCAAGTTCGATAACGGTGTCTACGGTCTTGCACTGAACCTTGAAGAGGACAATGTAGGAATAGTTATTCTTGGGGAATATGAGGAGATAAAGGAAGGCGATCTCGTCAGACGAACTGGAAGGATCATGGAAGTCCCCACAGGACCGGAGCTTCTGGGAAGAGTCGTGAATCCTCTCGGAATTTCCCTCGATGGAAAGGGACCGATCAAAACAAAGAGTTATAGACCGGTTGAAGTCAAGGCAACTGGGGTAGTAATGAGAAAACCGGTCGACACTCCTCTACAGACCGGAATAAAGGCAATAGATGCAACAATCCCCATTGGAAGAGGGCAGAGAGAGTTGATAATTGGGGATAGGCAGACCGGGAAGACTGCCATAGCGATCGACGCGATAATAAACCAGAAGGGACAGGGCGTCAAGTGCATCTACGTTGCAATAGGGCAGAAAACGGCAGCCCTTGCGAGGATTATCGACAAGCTTAATCAGTTTGGAGCAATGGAATATACAACGATAGTCTTCGCTTCAGCTTCAGACCCTGCCGCGCTTTCCTATCTGGCACCCTATGCAGGAGCTGCGATGGGCGAACACTTCATGTTTGAAGGGCAGGATTCGCTCGTGATCTATGACGATCTTTCAAAGCATGCATCTGCTTACAGAGAACTATCTCTACTGCTCAGAAGGCCGCCTGGAAGAGAAGCCTATCCCGGAGATGTCTTTTATCTGCATTCAAGATTGCTTGAGAGAGCTGCCAGACTCAACGAGAATTTCGGCGGTGGCTCGTTGACTGCCCTGCCGATAATTGAGACACAGGCAAATGACGTTTCTGCATACATACCGACAAACGTCATATCAATTACCGATGGGCAGATCTACCTGGATCCCAACCTCTTCTATGCTGGTAATAGGCCCGCAATAAACGTTGGATTGTCGGTTTCGAGGGTAGGGGGCGCTGCGCAGATCAAAGCCATGAAGAAGATCGCCGGCAGTTTGAGAATCGAGCTGGCTCAGTATAGAGACTTGCTTTCCTTTGCACAGTTCGCTACGGAACTCGACAAGGCAACCAGAGACCAGTTGACTAGGGGAGAAAAGCTAACCGAGCTTCTCAAGCAAGACCAGTACGTGCCGATGCCGGTAGAAGAGCAAGTAGTCGTTCTGTATGCCGGCACGAAAGGTTACCTTGACGACCTTGATACTTCCAAGGTATCGACATTCGAGACTGCTCTTTTGAAAACCTTGCGAGCTTCCTATTCGAATGTTTTGGCTTCCATAAGAGAGAAGAAGGTCATCGAAGAAGAGACGGAGAAGCTTTTGAAGAAGGCTATCGAGGAAACCTTGAAACTCTTTGCAGAGCGAGGATGATTGAGCGTGAGCAAGGGTAAACTGCGTGCGATAAAGAAACGCATCGAGTCAACAAACTCGACGATGCAGATTACCCGCGCCATGGAGATGGTCGCGCGGGCAAAGATCAACAAGATTCATAAGGGACTGAAATTTGTGAGGCTCTACGAAAGGGCTATTGAGAGAGCCTTAGTCAGAGCTTACTTTGGTGATACAAATCACCCGAAGATTGAGGGCGAAGGAGAGATTCTTCTGGTAGTCAGTTCGGATATGGGTCTTGCGGGCGCTTTCAATGCCGAAATAATGAAAGCCGCCGAACGGGAGATAATGAACTCAGATATCAGGCACATTGTGACGGTAGGCATCAAGGCCGAAAGCTTTTTCAGGAAGGGTGACATACCTATCAGTTCTTTCAGTCATTTTTACGACACTCCCGATCTGGACGAAGCGGCCATAATAGTAGATGATGCTCTTGACATTATGGAGAGCGAGCACGCTGGGGGTCTAAGGATGGTCTACAGCAGTTTCAAGAACCCTCTGGCGCAAATACCGAAAGCTGTGAAGCTTCTTCCCCTTGATGAATTCAGCAGGCCCGACAACGATTTCTTTGACTTTGAGCCAGAGATCGATGTATTGTTCAAGGACGTTTTGAATTCCTGGCTGGTTGCAAAAGTCCTTCATGGCATGTATGAAACAAAGGTCGGAGAGCTTTTCTCCAGACAAACCGCAATGAAGAATGCAACTGAAAATGCGAAAAGTATGATAGAACAGTTGACTCTGGTTAGAAATAAACTGCGCCAGTCGAATATTACTCAAGAGATAATTGAGGTCGTTAACGGCGCTGAAGCACTAAACGGTTAATTGATTTTGGAGGTGTGAGTGTGCCCGACAAAAATAAACAGAACATTGGTAAGGTCATTGCAATAACCGGACCTGTCGTGGACATATCGTTCGAGGGAGCAATGCTACCCGACATTCTTAATGCTCTGAAAGTGAAGAACGAATTCTTAAATAAAGAGATAGTCCTTGAAGTTGCCCAGTTGATTGGTGACAACAGCGTAAGGGCGATAGCAATGGACAGTACCGATGGATTGGTAAGGGGGCAGGATGTCATTGATACAGGAATGCAGGTGACGGTTCCTGTGGGAGAGGAGATTCTTGGTAGAATGTTCAATCTACTCGGTGAACCGATAGACGAGCTCGGTGAAGTGAAGTTTTCCGATCACTGGGAAATACACAGAGCTGCTCCGTCGGTCACCGATCAGCAGACCGAAGTCGAGATACTTGAAACGGGAATAAAGGTCATCGATCTTCTCGCGCCATTCAGCAAGGGGGGAAAGATAGGCTTCTCCGGGGGTGCCGGGGTCGGAAAGACCGTTCTAGTCATGGAACTCATAAGAAACTTCGCGATCGAGCAGAAGGGGCTTTCAGTCTTTGCCGGGGTCGGTGAAAGAACTAGAGAGGGAAACGACCTATGGCTCGATATGCAGGAAGCCGGTGTCATCGAGAACACCGCCCTTGTATTCGGGCAGATGAATGAACCACCCGGAGCGAGATTCAGGGTAGGTCTCTCCGCCATAACGATGGCAGAGTATTTCAGAGATGTACAGAAGAAGGACGTACTTGTATTCATAGACAATATTTTCCGATTTGTTCAGGCCGGTTCTGAAGTCTCGGCACTTCTTGGAAGAATGCCGTCTGCCGTCGGTTACCAGCCGACACTCGCGACAGAAATGGGAAACCTTCAGGAGAGAATTACCTCGACAAGATCGGGTTCTATCACTTCGGTTCAGGCAATTTACGTTCCGGCCGATGATTTCACGGATCCGGCACCAGCCACTACATTCAGTCATCTCGACGCCACGGTAAACCTTTCTCGTTCGATAGCCGAACAGGGGCTTTATCCGGCCGTAGATCCGCTCGACTCCACCTCGAAGAATCTCGATCCAGTCGTTGTAGGTCAAGAACATTATCAGGTTGCAAGAAGGGTCCAGGAGGTTCTTCAGAGATATAAGGACCTTCAAGACATAATAGCGATTCTCGGAATGGAAGAACTCTCCGAGGAAGACCAGCTTACTGTCCAAAGAGCGAGAAAGATCCAGAGATTCCTGACCCAGCCGTTCTTTGTTGCTGAAAAATTCAGTAACATGGAGGGCAAGTACGTGCCGATATCGGAAACGATAAGAGGATTTGAAGAGATACTCGAGGGCAAACACGATTCCCTGCCTGAACAGGCATTCATGATGGTTGGGACGATCGACGAGGCAAAAGAAAAGGCAAAGAATCTTACGAAGGATGAGTGAAGTGGCCTTAAAAATCAGAATTATAACTCCCTACGGAATAGAATGGGAGGGCGATGCAGATTTTATCTCGTTCCGGTCGACAGAAGGTGAGATAGGTTATCTGCCCGAGAGGGCCCCTGCATTGATGAAACTGACTGTTGATGTAATGAAAGTACGGTCCGGCTCTAGCACTCTTCAGTTTGCCGTTCACGGTGGCTATGTCCTTCAGGAACGAGAAGGACTTACAATTGTGACAGATGCTGCGGAAACTCCGGAAGAAATCAGTGTTGAGCGTGCCAAGCAGCGACTGAAAAGGGCAGAGGAGTTGCTCCAGGTAAGCAAGTCAAGGCGCGAACGCGCCAGAAACGAGGCCAAACTTCAGAGGCACATGCTGAGAATCAAGATTGGTTCGAGGGAATAAATAAGTTGCCCGTCTTAGATTGTGAACCCGTCCTTCGAAAGAGCAGTTGCAAGTTCTTTGTTCCAAGTTGCAAGTCAAAGAATAAAAAAACGTCAAATGCCGCCTGAACTCGTTTCAGCATCTCGATCTAAGAACCGCTGGACGCTTGGAAAAGCCGAGAAAGAACACATTTGAGACGTTCGCTGTGCTCACGAGAAGACGAGAGCGAAAATAGGGACTGACCGGCTCCTAATGTCCCAATTTTTGCTAGAGAACTCCACATCTCGTCATTCTGAACTTGGTTCAGAATCTTTCTTCGAAAGCTATTTCGAGCCTGTTACCTGCTATGCATACCCACGGTTTCTCGAAGCACTAGATCCCGAAACAAGTTCGGGATGACAGAGTGAGGGACTTCCAAAAGCCGATGTCGGGATAACTTCCTCAGTTGCATTGAAACCCTGAATTGATTGCTGGTTCTCTTTACGAGACCCGATACCCTGTAATCGATACCCTGCCCTTCGCGTCATGCTGAACTTGTTTCAGCATCTAGTTTCTCCAAAAAGATAACGGAGAAAATGCATTGTCGAGAGTCCGCCACGCTTATCGAGATAACGAGATGACAAACATAGTTGGTGGGATAAATAACGAGATCCTGAAATAAATTCAGGATGACCAAGTGAGAGACACCCGAGAAGGCGAGACGGACTCGGCAGCGCTTGCTGATTCTGAAAGCGTAGTAATTCGTCATCTGAACTCGTTTCAGCATCCAGGTCATGGTTTTTGCCCTTAATCAAGAACGAAAAACAAATCCTCGCTCTGGAACCAAGAACAAGCTCTCTTCGACAAACGAAGAACCGCTCTTAATGCTCTTCCCAAGGACGGGCTCATACTCTGGGATGGACGAAAACGGTTTTTCAGCAGCGATCTGCAATCCACAGCAATCGTCTTGCGAATTCTTTGCCTACGAAGTCGGAAATGGCCTTAGCGAAGCACGGACTGGCCGCACTTAGCGCGTATGACGACCACGGGCAGCTTTTCACAGATGCATCCAGGAAACTGCCTAACGATTTTTCATCTCGTTGCGTTTCCGCTTGAAGGCAGCGATGAGATCGGTTTTTCTTTCCTCACCTCTAAAGAGAGCCACAACGTTTTTCCTGTGTCTGAAGAGTGAGAGTCCGAAGAAGGCCAGCATCCATAGGCCAACCGCATACCCCTCTGTGAGAAAGAGTATTCCGGAGAGGGTAGCCAGAGCCAAGAGTGATCCAAGAGAAACGTATTGGGTAACGAGAACAATGGGAATCCAGATGCCAAAAAAGACTGCCACGTACCATGGAAGAGTTCCGGAAAGCGTTCCCACGGTACAGGCCACAGCCTTACCGCCTCTGAACTTCAGAAATATCGAGTAGCTGTGACCAACTGCTGCGAAGAAACCTATCATCATTCCTTCTGGCAGAGAGACTCCAAAGACCGCCCGAGCTATCAGTACGGGAACAAAAGCCTTCACTCCATCGAGAATCATTGCGACGGCCCCGGCATACCCGCCCATGCTCCTAAGTACATTCGTTCCACCTACGTTTCCGCTTCCAACCTTTGTGATGTTCACACCTTTGACAAGCGGAACAATGAAGCTGAATGGAATCGAGCCCATGACATATCCGACCAAGGCAAATAGAAGATACCTCATCTCTTCCTCCTGAGTTTCAAGAAGATCGGAGTCCCTTCGAATGGATCGAAATTCAAACGAATCGTATTCCTTATACCTCGAAGATAAGGCTCGGTAAAAAGTGAAGGATCGTTCACATTTAGCATGATTATTGGGGGTCTACTGGCGATCTGCGACCCATAATAAATCTTGCCCCGTTTTTTTCCCTTACCTGGGGCAGGGGTCCCTTCAGAGTATCTTTGAAGAATGGTGTTAAGAAGTCCGGTAGGTAATCTAAGGTCGATCTTCTTGCTTACCAGCTTTATGCTGTCGATTAGCTCGTCCATTCCTTCGCCGGTCAGTGTAGAGGTAAAGATCACCGGGCTGTAATCTATGAAATAGAGATCCTGCTTGAAGGTTCTTAGCAGTGCCTTTCTTCTTCTTTCATCTGCAAGATCACACTTGTTGAAAACCGCAATTGTCGCCTTGCCATTCTTTTCTGCCAGGCCAGCGATTCGCTGATCCTGATTTCCTACCCCGTCCGCCGAATCCATCACCATCACGATGATATCCGATCTCTCGAGTGCATCGATTGCCCTCATGACACTGTAGTACTCTACGTTCATCACTTTTACTTTGGATTTCTTCCTAATTCCTGCGGTGTCTATAAATGTGATTGGAATGCCATCAACCTCTACAGTCTCGTCAACAGTATCACGAGTTGTGCCGGGCACTTCCGTCACTAGACTCCTTGGGCTTCCGACAATCCAGTTGAAGATCGAGGATTTTCCAGCGTTGGGCTTCCCAACAATCGCAATCTTGAGCTCAGATTCGTCATTGCTTTCTAGATAGACAGAGTGGCCCAATGTTTCCAGCCTCTCAAAAATCTCGTCGAGAAGTAAATCGATATTGAGGCCGTGAGCGGCAGAAATCTTGATCGGATCTCCGAAACCAAGTGAAAAGATCTCGTTTCCCATATTTGAATAGAAAGACTCTGGATTCTCCACCTTATTTGCAACGAAGATTACTTCGATTCTCTGCTTTCTCAAGTAGTCCGCCAGCACTTGATCAGCACTAGTGAGGCCAAATCTTCCATCAACAACGAACAGAATAAGGTCACCCTCGCTCAATAGTTCGAGGGTGACCTCTTTCATCTTTTCTTCAACTATATTCTCGGGATTTTCGAAAAGGCCACAGGTATCGACAAGCTGAAATGTTCGCTGCTGCCAGTTTACTCTACCCACAGTGAAATCACGCGTCACACCGGGAATATCATCAACTATGGCCCTTCTACCACCAACAAGCCTATTGAAGAGAGTTGACTTTCCAACATTTGGTCGTCCAATTATCAGGACGGTAGCCACTAGAGGCTTTCTCCTTCTTCCTCGAGCTGGTTCTTTATCATTTCTCCCAAACTGTTGGAGTTAACCGATCCATTTCCGTTCAGATCCTTGAGGGCCTTATCAGTCTCGGCAGCCTCTTTGTCCTTTATGAGCTGTCTTATGGAAACTACCATGTTTCTTGTGTCGTTGTCGGGATCGTAGACAAGCCTGATTATTTTGAACTGGTCATGTCTGCCAACCTGTACGGAATCTTCGATATTCTCTGTCCTTTCTAGAGAAACCTGAGAGACAGGAAGGAAGGCTTCAACTCCGTAAGAGTCAATCAAGACTATCGCGCCGGACTTTGTGAGCCTTGTGACAGTTCCAGTCACGTGATCACCGACCGATAGTTCAGTCGAAACCTTTTCCCAGGGGTCAGAATAGGCCTGTTTTATACTCAGTCTCATTCTTCTGTTTACGGTGTCTATTGAAAGGATCTTGACTTCTATCTCGTCTCCTTCTTTTACAACATCTTCGATTCTGTCGACAAAGTTCCAGGAGACTTCGGAAACCGGTACAAATCCTGAGACGTACTCTTCAAGCTCGAGAATGACGCCGGTAGGAAGTACCTTTGCAGTCTTCGCCTTGAGGATGTCACCTTCCTTGTACTTGTCGCCTATGTTCTGCCAGGGATCTCCCATAGCTTCTCTGTAAGAAAGAGAGAGAGTTCTCTTTTCCTCATTGATTTCCTTGATGGTTACTTTGACTTCGTCTCCCACTTCCACAACGCTCTTGAGATCCTTCTTAATGTTTCCCCAGAAGACTTCTGAGATGTGAACCAAACCCTCCACTCCGGGTTCGAGCGAAACAAAGAATCCGAATGGAGTGATATTCTTAACGGTTCCCACTACTGTAGAGTCAACCTCATACCTGTCTTTCAGTGTGGACCAGGGGTCTTCAGTCATCTGCTTGAGAGAAAGGGAGATTTTCTTCTCAGCTTCATCGACCCCGATTACTTTGGTCCTGACCGTCTGCCCAGGCTTGAGAAGATCGCTGATTCTTACACTGGGATCCCAACTCATCTCTGAGGCTGGGATAAGAGCGGTCACGTTGTCGTTGAGCTTGACAAAGGCGCCGAAGTTCTTGATGGATTCAACCGTTCCTTCAAGCTCCTGACCGATTTCGATCGTCTCGAAGTAAGCCTTGATAGCTTCTTCCTGGAATGCCCTCAGAGAAACAACAACGTTTATGCCGTTCCGCTGTCTCTTGAACCTTATTACCTTGAATTTCAACGTTCCCTCCGGAGCGGGATCTCCCTTTCTGATACCCGACTCGGATCCGGGTAGGAAGGCCGGAACCGTCTTAACTAATCTGACGTTATATCCTGCCTTTGTTTCTGAAACGATCTTTCCATCAATCGCTTTACCTTCTCTGTAGGCCTTCTCAACCTTGCTTACTGCTTGTCTAGCATGGACCCTCTTCTCGGAGACAGTACTTCTTCCCTCTTCTTCGTTAGTCTTAATGACCATGACTTCTATCTTATCTCCAACGTTGTACTCTTCCAGTTCATTTACCAGCTGATCCGCGGGTACGAACCCGTCTAGCTTTCCGTCCATGATCACCATCAAGCCGTCTGGCTGAATGGAGAAAACCTCTGCATCCTTTCTACTTCCCTTCCTTGCTGAGGAAACATCCATCTGTTCAAATATCTCCTCCATGCTCAGGTTTTCATCTTGCCGATTCATTTTCTCTTCCATTGTTGGTTACCTCCCTCTTATTGTCTATGTAATCCAGTATCTTCTGGATTTGCTCGTACGGAGTTGATGTGCCGCTAATTATGGCAACCTTCCCCATATCACCTTGAGGAAGATCAGTCAGGTCTGTTACATGTAGTGCCCTCTTACCGAGTCTTTGGACTATTTTTACCAGTTTCTTTGTGTTTGAGCTGTTCCTTCCACCTATGACAATTACCGTATCGGAAATCTTTGCCAGACGTTCGGCCTCAGATTCACGCTGTATTGTAACCTTGCAAATCGTATTATAAACAGTGACACGTTCTCCAAGACGAGATTTTACGAACCCTGAGAAGTTCTCAAATTCCAGACTGCTCATTGTCGTTTGAGAGACAATTGCAATTTGGTCAAGTCCTTCTAGTTTTTTTAGAACTTCCTCGTAGTTCTCTCCGGGTTCAACTATGAGATACCTATTCAGTCTACCTGAAAGAGCAGTTACTTCGGCATGGTTCTTCTTTCCATATACCACAATAAAACTGCCTTGCCGCTGAAGATCTACAGCCAGGCTAAATACATTGTACACTATAGGGCAGGTCAGATCTATTACTTCATCGAAAACACGCCGTAATTTCTCTTCCGAAGCAGGGTCGATTCCATGAGCCCTGATTATTGCGACACCTTCATGTTTTCCAGATAAAATGCTGTCATCTATTACTTCTAGACCCAGCTGCTTTAGATCCTCCATCACTTTCTCGTTATGAACGATTTCTCCTGTTGCATATACCTTCTTTCCCGACTTAAGCAGTTTCACAGCCTCACTGACAGCCCTGTCGACTCCGTAGCAGAAGCCTACTGACCTTGCAAGGTGGACTCTCTGTCGCTTCTCCGCCAGTGATACGATTCTTGAAACAACTTCTTCAATACTCATATCTGTAGTGTCCAGAATTATGGCGTCCGAGGCCGCCTTTAGTGGGGCAACGGATCTCGTCGAGTCGTTAAGATCCCTTCTTTCTATTTCAGCAAGAATCTCATCGTAAGTGGCTTCCAAACCACTTGATTTCAGTTGTTTCACTCTCCTTCTTGCTCTTTCGCCGGCAGATGCAGTAAGAAATATTTTAAGCTCAGCTTCGGGAATAACAACAGTACCGATGTCTCGCCCTTCCATAACAACGTTTCCCTGCTTTGAAAGCGTCCTCTGCTGCTCAGTCAAAAAATCTCTTACATAAGAATATTTTGCGATATCTGAGGAAAGGAGCGAAACCTCTCTGGTTCTTATCTCGTCACCAAGCGGGTTTCCGTCTAGGATGATACCGGAATCCGAAAGCGAGAAATACGTATGGCTCATCAGTTCAGCCATTTCATCGGCGTTGGAAAAGGAAATTCCGGCTTTCTTGGCCTTCAGAGCGAGCGCTCTGTACATTGCACCCGTGTCAATATAAACAAAATCCAGTTTCTCAGCGACCAGCCTTGCAACAGTAGATTTTCCCGATGCCGCCGGCCCGTCGATGGCGATCCTCAACTTCAGTTCTCCGTATCTTTCAACTGTAGTTTAAGCAAATCAAGCTGCTTCTTCGAAACCTCGGAAGGTGCGGAGGTCATCAAATCTGCGCCGCTGGCGACCTTCGGAAATGCTATTACTTCCCTTATAGACTGAGCGCCGACGATGATTGCGATGATTCTATCTAGACCGGGAGCAATTCCTGCGTGAGGAGGTGGACCGTATTTGAAGGCTTCTAGCAGATAGCCGAATTTCTCCGTCGCCTCTTCCCGTGAAAGCCCAATTAGATCAAATACCCTGCTCTGAATATCTCTCCGGTGAATCCTGACTGAACCGCTCGCTATTTCGTAACCGTTGAGAACTAGATCATAGGCTTTCGATCTAACTTTCAAAGGATCACTTTCTCCATATTTCTCAAGATCTTCCAGATCCGGCATAGTAAAGGGATGATGCTCGGCCTCTATCCTTTGCTCTTCTTCGTTGTAGGAAAACATGGGAAAATCCGTTACCCAAAGAAACTCAAATCCCTCTACCGAGAACTCTTCCTCTTTAATAATCTTGTTCCTTATCTGTCCTAGAGCCTTCGAAAGCGAAAGCCCCTCTCCTAGGGTGAATAGAATCAGGTCGTTTTCATTCGCAGCGAAAAGAGAGACCAATGACGAGAGCTCTTCTGGACAGTGCTTAAGTATAGATGACTTCAGACCGTCACCCTCAACTTTCGCCCACATCAAACCTCCAAGACCGTTCTCTTTTGCAAATGCGGTGTATTCGTCGAGCTTTTTTCTTGAAAATCTATCGGCCTTGCCTTCTAAGAGAAAGCCCTTGACTTTCTCGCCCTTGTCTATAGAATCAGAGATAACTTTGAAAGCCGTTTTTTCGAAGGTCGAAGTAATATCGTGAATCTTCATTCCATATCTAGTATCGGGTTTGTCGCTGCCATATAACTCAACAACCTCCTGATACGTGAATCTCCTGAACGGTGTATTGATATCGGCGGAAGCTGCTTTCTCAAACGCATACTTCATCAAGCCCTCGGTCATCGAAAAGACATCTTCCTCATCTGCAAAGGACATTTCCAAGTCGATCTGCGTGAACTCCGGCTGCCTGTCGGCCCTGAAGTCCTCGTCTCTGAAGCATTTGGCAATCTGATAGTATCTATCGAAACCGGAAACCATGAGCAGCTGTTTGAATATCTGAGGAGATTGTGGAAGAGCATAGAACTTGCCTGCCTTTAGGCGAGAGGGCACGAGGAAATCTCTTGCCCCTTCTGGGGTGGATTTTCCCAGGATCGGTGTTTCCACATCTACGAAGCCGTTATTGTTAAGGTACTCTCTAACGGCTTGAACAAATCTATGTCGGGTAAGAATGTTTCTTTGCATCTTTGGCCGTCTTAGATCAAGGTATCTATGACGAAGATGCATCTCTTCGGCCGACTCTTCATCGATATTTATGTAAATCGGCGGGACTTCTGCATCTGAAAGTATTTCAATCTCCGAGGCCACAATCTCTATCTCCCCAGTGGGAAGCCTAAGATTGATTGCATCATCGGGTCTTTTCCTAACGGAGCCAGTTACGGAAATGCAGAACTCGTTCCCCAACTTCAACGCCATGTTGTAAAGCTCATTATCTTGAGGATCAAAGACCACCTGTGTGAAACCATATCTATCTCTCACCTGAACAAATTTGATTCCGCCGAGGTCTCTTATACGATCGACCCAGCCGTTCAATGTAACTACTTTCCCCGTGTCGGAAGCCCTCAATTCCCCACAGGTGTGCGTTCTTTTCTTCAACTCCAACACCTCCCACAGAGATAATATTACCACGCCAGTTTCTAGGATGGAATCTAGATTTGTGGTAGAATCATTTAGAATATTTCCTTCGGGGAGGTGTAGAAATTGAAAATGAAAGTTTTACTTGCCTCACTGCTTATTCTCGGTCTGGCATTTACTTCAGCATTCGCTGCGGTCAATTACGTTGATGTTAGTTCAAATCACTGGGCTTACGATGCCGTGATGAAGCTCTCTGACCTCGGTATTCTAACCGGGATTGTGCAGGCCGACGGCAAAACTTATTTCAATGGAAACGATGCTCTGACAAGGTATCAGACGGCTGTCATGTTAAAGAAGACGCTCGATTACGTTGAACTGAACTTCGCCAGGCAGGGTACCGTCCCTCAGAACGGAGCGGTAGACGGTACGATTATGTCAAGACTTGAAGCTTTGGAACTGGCGCTGACGGATTCCACCGGAAGGCTTATAGACACAATGGATCTCCAGCTGAGAATAACCGCTCTCGAAAACAGAATAAGCTCTCTGGGAATCTCTACAAATGGAAGCGTATCTCAGAGCACTGTCGAATCACTCAGACAGCAAATCATGAAATTCGTTGAAGATCTTTCCTTGACCACCAAAAAGCTGGACATGCTTGCTCTTGATGTGCAGAATGTACAGAACAGCACGTCTAATCTCACGGTTATGGAATCAAAGGTTAACGATGCCGTTAGAAGAGTTGACACACTGAGTGGCAACGTAAGTATGATACAAAGCAGTATTTCTTCAAACGAAAGGGCTATTTCGGCTCTTGATTCAACCGTAAGATCATTGTCCTCTTCTTTAAGTGACTATGATGCCAAACTCAGCACAATAACCAACAGGGCATCTGCAAATGCAATTGAGATTGCATCGATCAAGGAATCCATGACGACACTTTCTGGCGATGTGCTGAGCGTGAGAGATCTCCAGAACAAGATCTCTTCTCTTGAAGATCAGATTGCTAATGTGAAGCTTCCTACCGAGGCGACTGACAAGCTTGATTATCTTTCGGCAAGAGTGAACGCGATTTCTTCAGATTACGCAAAAATCGGAGATCTCCAGAACTACGTAACCAAGACCGACCTTAAGGCAAACTTGAATCTCTATGCGGGGATCGATGAGCTTGCACAGGTTAAGAACTCCAGCGAAGTGCTGTATAAGGATCTCCAAACCCTGAGAGACG
Organism: Mesotoga sp. H07.pep.5.3; assembly: GCF_002752615.1. Taxonomy (NCBI): domain Bacteria; kingdom Thermotogati; phylum Thermotogota; class Thermotogae; order Kosmotogales; family Kosmotogaceae; genus Mesotoga; species Mesotoga sp. H07.pep.5.3. The sequence continues at coordinate 806,592 of NZ_AYTV01000012.1, read as the reverse complement.
ACTTCGCTTCTGAAACCGGAATCATCAAGAGTGATATCGGAAATCTCCAAAGAAGCATCAACGCGATAAACGAAATCGTTACGATCCATGAAAACGAACTTGCTTCCTTAAAGTCTTCGGTTAGCACTGTATCCTCTCTCAGGAGCGATCTTAACGCTCTGAATTCCAAGTTCAACGCTCTAACCGATCAACAGTCGAAGAACTTTGCTGCAACACAGGCTAGCATCGGTGATCTCGAGGCAAAGATTAACGAGAATATGGATATGCTTAACGTGACTGTTGATGCGAGTCTTTCCAGAATCTCTCTGGGAATGGATACGGTTAACACACAGTTAGGAAAGAACGAGAGCGAGATCAAGGCACTTAAGACCAGAGCGGATTCACTAGAATCTAGGCTAAACACAACGGTAGTCAACCTTGAAAGATACCTCAAGATTAGTGACCTTGAGACTCAACCTGTTATTGTGAATCTCTCGGAAAGAGTAGCCGAGATCAACAAGGCCACTGTTGACGCCGCCACAAAACAGGACGTTGAAGCACTTCAGAAAAAGACTTCACCCTGGTTGATTCTTTCAACTTTGAGCGCACTTGCTGCACTAGGTATTTCAATTGCTGTTCTTCTTGGTTTCGAGCTCTAAGAAAAATCGAAGGATAACAGATTTGCCCGGGCTATTGCCCGGGTTTTTGCTATAATTGAAGCTGACTAGTTGTTGCTGGAGGTGCTTATGAAAGTCGCAGAGATTTCTTCACTAGGTAAACATATAAATGAACACGTACAGATCAGGGGTTGGCTGAGAAGAAGAAGATCGAGTGGGAAGATCCAGTTCCTCTTCTTGCGGGATGGTTCCGGATTCGTTCAGGCAATCGTAGAGAAGTCAAGCGTGCCCGAGAGCGTCTTTCAGGTTGCGGCCTCCTTGAAAATGGAGTCAAGCCTTATAGTCACCGGTCTTGTAAAGGCCGAGGAAAGAGCTCCTGGCGGAGTTGAAGTACTGGTGGAAGACCTAGAAATTATTCAGATCCCTGAAAAGGACTTTCCAATTAACAAGCCTGACCACTCGATCGATTTTCTTATGGACAACAGGCATCTTTGGCTGAGGACTCAGCGACAGACTCATGTTCTTAAGATTCGTCATGAGATAATACGTGCCGTCAGAGAGTTCTACAATGATCGAGGCTTTGTCCTGGTAGACACCCCGATATTCACCGGCTCGATTGGAGAAAGCGCCGGGAACACATTCGAAATCGACTACTTCGATTACGGAAAGGCATATCTAGCTCAGACGGGACAGCTTTACCTTGAAGCGGCTGCTATGGCTCTTGGAAAGGTTTATAATCTCGGACCAACCTTCAGAGCCGAAAAATCAAAGACAAGAAGACATCTCATAGAGTTCTGGATGAACGAAGCAGAAGTCGCGTATTACGGACACGACGATAATATCAGGCTTCAGGAGGATCTCGTCACCTATGTCGTTAAGAAAACTCTCGAAAGAGCAGGAGAGTATCTTCGCTCTGTTGGACGAGATACGTCGAGACTAGAGAAGATCGAGACTCCATTCCCTAGAATAACCTATGACGAGGCAATAAGGCTTCTAGTAAAGAAGGGGTTCGATATCAAATGGGGAGACGACATCGGAGGCGATGAAGAAACGGCAATTGCAAATGAGTTCGAAAAACCGGTTGTTGTCGAACGGTACCCAAGAATGATGAAAGCCTTCTACATGCAGCCCGATCCCGAGAGACCGGAAGTAGTCCTATGTGATGACATGCTGGCCCCAGAAGGCTATGGAGAGATAATTGGGGCTTCTGAGAGAATTCACGACCGCGACTTGCTTGTCGAAAGAATACAGGAGTATGGTCTCGACGTCGAATCATACGACTGGTATCTCGACCTGCGAGACTACGGTACGGTTCCACATAGCGGTTTCGGTATGGGAATCGAAAGAATTGTTGCATGGATTGCAGGTCTTGAACACATCAGAGAAGCGATACCCTTTGCAAGAACGCTCTACAGGATTCATCCTTAGGAGGTTATATGGGAGAAGAACGCTTCCTTACGCCCGGCGAGGTGCAAGAGGATAATTCAATTAAGAGTCTTAGACCTAAGACTCTACAGGAGTATATTGGTCAGAACCAGATAAGGCAAAGGCTTCGAGTAGCGATCGAGGCTGCAAAGGTACGGCGTGAAGCCCTTGACCACACACTGCTGGCCGGCCCTCCGGGACTGGGAAAGACTACTCTTGCACATATAATCGCTAACGAGCTGGGATCTGAGATATATGTTACTTCAGGACCTGTAATAGAGAAGCAAGGAGATCTGGCCGCAATTCTAACCGGCCTGGAGCGAGACGATGTGCTTTTCATAGATGAAATTCACAGACTGAACAGAAGCGTTGAAGAGATACTGTATTCGGCTATGGAGGATTTTCAGCTTGACATAATGATAGGCAAGGGACCAAGCGCGAGATCTATACGTCTCGATCTGAATCCCTTCACTCTGGTCGGTGCAACTACGAGAAGCGGTTTCATAGGGGCTCCTCTTCGAAATAGGTTCGGTATGATCCTCGAAATGGAGTTCTATCCGGACAGGGATCTCAAACAGATTATTCTACGCTCTGCTGCCCTTTTGGGGACTTCGATTCGGGACGATGCAGCCCTTCTGCTCGCAAGAAGGTCGCGAGGTACCCCAAGAATCGCAAATAGGTTGTTAAGGAGAGTAAGAGACATCGTCACCGTTGAAGGTGAAAGCGAGATCACCATGGAGACCGTTGAATCGGCAATGACTCTGCTTTCAATAGATTCGGAAGGACTCGATTCAATGGACAAAAAACTCTTATCGATTCTCATCGAAAGCTATAACGGCGGACCTGCCGGTGTAAAGGCCATTGCCGCTTCGCTAGGAATCGAGCCGGAAACAATAAGCGAAGTATATGAACCATTCTTACTTCAGAGTGGATTCCTCGTAAGGACAAGTCGGGGAAGGATGGTTACGGAAAAGGCATACAGGCACCTCGGCCTCCCCCTTGAGGGAAGAAATACTCCGCTCTGGAACTACGCTGATCATAGAGAAGAGGTAGAGGAATAAGATGGCTGTTTCTTCGGACAGGCCCATCAATATCGGAACCTGTAAGTCGACAAGGCCATTTTTGCTGGATAATCTTTTATTTTATAAGAGCCTTTTCAGAGTTTGCTTAGGAGAAAGTTTTCCTTCATTTACCGCGGGGTGAGAGTTATGAAGGCTGCAGTGTTCTACAACAGAACCAGAATCTCCGCCGAGATGCTTGACTGGCTTTCAAGAGAGATAGAATTACATAAGATCGATACTTCCTTCTGTGAAGATCGTGCTTCCTGTTCCGTTCAGGAGCAGGATGTCATCCTTACATTCGGGGGAGACGGAACGGTCCTCGAGGCAGTACAGATGGCTGTTCTCAACAATCTTCCCATCATGAGCTTCAGAGTTGGTAGTGTCGGATTCCTCGCTGCCTTTGAACTCAGCATGCTGCATACGGCCCTCGACCTTTTGCAGGAGGGAAAACTCGATGGTGTCGATAGAAATGTAATGGAGATAAGCCTGGATGGAACCGTAAGATATGCTCTCAACGATTGCGTCGTCGAGCGTTCAACACCAAGCAGGACGGTCTCCTTATCAGTAGAAATATCAGGGCAAAGCAGCTACCAAGTCGTAGGCGATGGAATAATCTTTGCTACAAATACGGGCTCCACTGCTTATACGATGGCGGCGGGCGGCGCACTTGTTGACCCCGAGGCCAATTGCTTCCAGATAACGCCAATATGCCCCCATAATCCCTTCGTTGGATCGATAGTCATAGGCGCCTCTAGAAAAGTGAGAATGGAAGTGAAACAAGACAAGGGTTTTCCTCTAGAAGCCTATGTGGATGGGGAGCTCGTCTCTGAACTGAGGACCGGGGATACCATTGAAGTTTCACTCTCAGATAGAAAGGTGACTCTTCTCAGGGAAGGAAGCTTTGATTTCGTTGCTTTGCTCAAGAGAAGGCTCGCTTTTGGAGGTCGGCTTAAGGATGATATCTAAAGTAGGCCTTGAAAGAATAGGTAATTTGAGAATTGAGATCTTGAGAATGGCCAGATATGTCCAGAGCATCTTCAACAAGACAATGGTCGCAGTACTAGAGCGAAATGAACACCAGGCTAGAGATGTGATTTATTCCGATTCTGTGATAGATTACCATCAGGTGGAGCTGCAGGCAATGATAATTGGTCTAACGGGTATACTGACTCCAACTGGCAAAGAGCTGAGGTTTTTGACGCTCTCAATGAATATTGTCAGTGCCCTGGAGAGAATAGGTGATAAGTGTGTCTTCATTTGCGAGACAAGTCTTTCACTTTCGAAGAGACCGCCTATCGGATACTACGACAAGATGAAGTCTATGTTTGAGTCTGTCTCGATTATGACTAAGGGAGCAATAGACAATCTCGTTGAACCATCTCTGTCTGAAGCAGAGAGGCTCTGTAAGAGCGATGACGCTATTGATCGAATGCAAGAAGAGGTGAAGTCTGATCTGATTCGTTATTGTGAGCAATCGCCTTCGGTTGTTGGTAGGGCGTTTGACCTTATGATGATTTTCTGTGCACTGGAAGAGATTGCCGATCTTTCAACGGAATTGATGGAAGCGGCAGTTTACATAGAAAGCGGAAGACACTATAGATGTGTTAACGACGATTTCAAACCTGTGGATTTTGAAACCCAGAATGATGAGGGGTGATTCTTCTTGATGACTCTTATAAAGTATATAGGAGCTCAAGCATTGGGTTCGATATTTGTTGGTCTCGCGGGGTTCATAATCTTCGTAAGTTTGGAGCTGCTTTACTATCTCTCAGATATGATTATAAGATACAAGGTTGGAATCGATAAACTCTTTCTACTTATTTATTACAATCTTCCCGAGTTTATTGTCCTGGGAATTCCAGTGGGAATACTCCTAGCGATATTCTGGGTACTTTCAAGAATGCGCTCAGACAATGAACTGATTGCCCTTCAAACCCACGGCATATCCTTGAAGAGGTTGGTTATACCCTTTCTTCTCATAGGTATTATTTTCAGTGGCTTTGCTTATCTCTTGAACGACTATCTCGTACCGACAGCTTCGACAAAGGCAAATGAGGCGATGGCGAGATTCGTCTACAAGCAACCGGAAGTTACTCTCAAAGAAAACGTATTTATGCGGGACAGCCAGGGAAGAATGATCTACGTGAGGAGAATCGATCAGGAGACGAAGGAGCTCAAGAACGTCTCCATTTATGAAGTTTCGAGGGGTCAAGTTACGCTTACAACGGCGGAAAGCGCAGTAATCTCTTCGAACAAATGGATTTTGAGCAAAGCTAATATCTATCAGACAGACGAATCGGGCTTTCTCGACGTTGAGATGCAGTTCGGCACTGCCGAGTTCGAAATAGATGAAGATATCGAACGTTATCTGGCCAGCTTCAAATCTCCAAAGGAAAAGACAAGTAAAGAACTGAGGGATGATATCGAAGCCTTCAAGAATACGGGGATCAATACCTCCTCGCTCGAGGTCGCTCTGCAAGAGAAGTACTCGATGTCCATCGCTCCTCTCGTAATTGTTCTTCTTGGCGTTCCGATCTCGTTGATGTTCAATCTTCAGTCAAAATCCTGGTCTGTAATACTTACTTTTCTTCTGGTCGTCATCTATCAGGGATCGGGAGCCTGGTTGAGTGGAATGGGAAAGGAGAACCTTATAAACCCATCTCTGGCACCATGGATACCAAATATTATATTTTCTATGCTTGGTGTGATAATATACTGCCTCATCGATACTAAAGCCAGTTATAGATTATCGGAGCTGTTTACAAGAATAATGAAAGTATCGGCAATTGTTCTTCTTCTTCTCGTTCCCGGTCTCCTCGAAGGATCTAATGTGAAGATCGTCGGAGGCACAATTGCCGGAACCAAGAGTGGCAGGGAGATACTGCTTGGTGGTGGAGTCAAGGTAGAGTATTTCAGCGAGACCATGAACGCTACGATTGAAGCCTCCAATGCTTCGATACTAAATGTGGATTCCACTCCGGAATCGATCTCCTTCTGGGGAAACGTGAAGATGCTCAGTGATGAGACCACTATTCTCTCGGACAGGCTGATTCTAGACTTGACAAATGAGCGCGTCGAAAGTATGCAGGTTTACTCAAGAACGGAACTTGAGGTTCCGGCCGCCAGAGGCGATACTTCAAAAACCGGTTCGAAGGTACCGTTTTATGTCTTCGGTGATTATGTGCAGTCGACTATGGAAGCATCTCCTACCTTTAATATTGGAGAAGGATATGTAACTACATGTGACAAGACCCACCCTCATTACCGCTTCAGAGTCTCCTCCGCCGTAATTACACCTGGCAAGGGAATGTCAGTGCAGAACATGCTCATGTATATCGGCAATGTTCCTGTATTCTATCTTCCAGCTTATTACTTCCCTCTAGACGACCCGGAACGAAGGCCTTTCGACGTTGACCTTAGCGGCATTACCGAAGCCGAAACAAGAATAACTTTACGGTATCTAGAACTGGACTGGTTACTCCTACAGGGAACGTGGTACAGACACTGGATTTCCACCGAAGATGCATTCACGGCGAAGGCTGTCTTATTCACACCCTTGGGTGATTTGGAACTGTTCGGGCAGTTTGGACAGCAGAAGGAAACAAGTTACGGAGCGTACGTTTTGCTAAAACCCGCTTTCGACTGGCTGAGGATTCAGGGAGGAGCCCTCTATCTTAGTGGTCCTTCGTTAAAGGAACTTCAAACTCCCTTCAGTGGAATCAATCTTGGTGAAACCACCTCAGAGAACAAAGTGACTCAGCTCGATCCGTTTGCGGTAAAGGAATCACTGAATGCGACGGAGATGCAGTTAGCATATGTTCAGCTTCTTTCGCCTCAGGACTGGGAGCTTGAACTCGACGTAATTGGAGCCTTCGCAAGATACGATGAAGAGAACCTTTGGATGGTGAATCTTCAAAACCTCACCGTACCATCCGATGGTGGTATTGATGCAGGTTTCTTCAAGTTAAGCACATCGGAGTTCAATGTAAACGGCCTTTTCGGTCAGAGATATGTGAATAATGAGGTGCTGTACTCTTTGAGGACCAAGGCCTCGGTTTTGAAGACGAAAAGCTCCCTTTTTGGTGCCGACGCTTCGGTAGATTCACTGAACTTCACCTTGGCCTCAAATGCGGCAACGGTAACGGAACTATTCGACCCCTCGAACATGGAGGATTTCGTGCTGGAGGTGAACAAATACCTCTTCACTGCTGGCAACCTGAAGATTGGCGGTGATATCAAGAGCACATTTGATGCTTCAACTACTGAACTCAATATCACAATGCCCTCTGACAACAAAGGAATTGGAAGAAACTACTTGACATATGCCTCCGATGACGGGAAACTGAAGGTAAACGGCAGATATGCACTGGATTTCGATTCGCTCCATGAGAAGAACAAAGATAAGCTTTTCTGGATAGATCCTTTCGACATTCTTTATGACGGCTTTGTCTCGGTAGAACTTAAGTTCTATTTTGAATCTAGATACGACAAGTCATTTAAGATTGAAGGAAAGAAGCTTCGTGTGTATAAGGATATTGAGCTTTATAAAGGCGAATGGGGATTGCTTTCGGTGGATGTAATCCTAGAGCCAGCTTATGAAGTTGGTTTCATATATGACTCGGAAGAGGGTTGGGAACTAACCAAAAACGAAATTCCCGTCACTCTCAAGAACGAGGTTACCTTTAGACCTTTCGATTGGTACTATGTTGGCCTTCAGTACAACCCCGTTCTTACCTATGATTTTATAAAGAAGGAATGGAGGCTCGATCATCCAGGAAAACTGTTGACCGGTATCGACTCGGAGATCGTTAAGGCTGACTATACCTTGGAATTGGATTACGAAGAACTAGTGGCAAGTCCAACAGAGATGAACTGGCTCGGCAAGGGAATTCTTACTACTGAGGTTGAATTCGCGTTCTGGGAAGTGACTCTAGGTCAAAAGGCCGAGACTGTTTTTATGCCTGTCACTTCACAGGCATCCGAGACATCATACTCGGTCACATTTGATTCCGAGGTCTTTTCTCACAGTACGGAAAGCAAGGTTTACTGGCAGACCGGCGACAAGCTTGACGACTTTGTCAACAAGGAGAGGTTGACAATCAAAGTCGCCACTGAGACCAGCTTTCAATTCACTCTTGACTGGACTTTCGACGCCTCACCAAGCGTAGCGGACGATGAAAGGATGCTGAAAGATCTTGTTTTTGGCTCCTCGATTAAAGTAAAGGACTTTGCCGAAATCGGCGTCAAGTTCAGATATCCCTATCTGTTCGGTTCGAGAAAGATCTATGATCGACTAAAAATAGAGGTCAACGATCTCTCGATAGGCGAGGTTTCATGGAAAAATGCTTCGATTGACTTCACTACGGGTTTTTCTGAGTTCGACTCGAAATACAAGTATCCGGAGAAGTACTTCACAAAGTCTGAAACGCAGGCACAATTCCTGTTGTGGCAGTCAACCAGGCTGTCAGTTTCCTCACTATCTGTAGGAGAGTATTTCATTGCAACTTCAACGGCATCGGAGACCGGCGATACCGCCTATTCCTTTGGAATATCAAACGTGAAGCTCGGGAACAAGCCTCTGTTGGGTGGGACCAACGCTGAGTTTGATGAATTCGGACTGTCGATGGAGCTTAGAAAGAGCGAGGATCTGTACTTCACAATGCACATTAATGAGCTTTACTTTCCTATGGGTTCGATTTCAGATACCCCAGGCGTCCTGAACAGGCTCTCACTGGGAATTGACGGGAGTGGGAAGAGAAGCTTTGTCGAAATTGGTACATATACGGGCGACATTTCGATGTGGGACGAGTCGATAGCCAAGCTCTCTCCGATGTACTTTGATCTCCACTGTATGGCACTGGAGTTTATCTTGAGATTAAGCTTTGGCAGTGATGTCACAACTATTCAGGATACAGTCGAAAGTATCGCACTAAAATACTACATAAAGGAACTGAAGGATAGATACTTCGTGATTGGCCTTTACAAGGGCGCTCCGTTCTTCAGGTTCAGATTCTGAGGTGAAAACTGTTGACTGACTATGTAAAGAGGAAAGAGCTTCTTCTGGAACTCAATTCAAAGATAAGTGACTGTAGTCTATGTCCTTTGAGCTCATCGAGAACCAACACAGTTCCCGGTGAAGGTTCAATTGAGACTCCCGTTGTTTTTGTGGGTGAAGGTCCCGGGGCCGATGAAGATGCTTCAGGCAGGCCCTTTGTCGGCAGAGCCGGTGAGTTGCTAACAAAGATTCTGGAGTCAGTGAAACTTTCGAGAGAAGACATTTTCATAACAAATATCGTAAAGTGCAGACCTCCTAAGAACAGAGTTCCGACTGCGGAGGAACAGAGAGCCTGTTCGCCATACTTGCTCTCTCAACTAGCAATAATAAGGCCGAAGCTTATCGTTGCCCTCGGAGCCACGGCACTTTCATATTTTGTGAATGAAGAGGGAATTCAGATAACAAAGGTCAGGGGACGGATTTTCGACTGGATCGGCGGAATTAAGGTCTTTGCTATGTTTCACCCTAGTTATCTTCTCAGAAATGCATCGAGGGCTCCTGGATCACCAAAAAGCCTTACCTGGGAGGACATTCAAAATGTTAGAAAGATGTACGATCAATTACTCTCTGGCAAAAATATTGACATTTAGGAGGATAGAATGGCAGAAAATTACCTAGTTACTGGAGGAGCGGGATTCATTGGCTCGCATATCGTTGATCACCTGATTTCATCTGGAAAAGTACCAGTCGTAGTAGACAATCTTTCGAGCGGTAAGATAGAGAACCTTGATCCCAGGGCGCTTTTTTACGAGCAGGACATCACCGATCAGGAGATGATGGAAAGGGTATTTATGCTTCACAAGCCTACAGTTCTCTTTCATCTCGCAGCTCAAATAAGCGTCTCTAGATCTGTGAGAGAACCTGAAGAAGATGCGATGGTAAATATCATCGGTTCTTTGAGGCTTCTGAAAATCGCGGCAAAATACGGTGTGAAAAAAGTGATCTTCTCTTCAACTGGTGGAGCGATTTACGGTGACGATGTGAAAAGAATTCCTACAGATGAAGAGGAACTGCCGAAACCCTTATCACCGTATGGAATTGCAAAGTACGCAACGGAGAACTATCTCAGATTCTTTTCGAGTGAGTTTGGCATCAAATACACTGCTTTGAGATACGCAAATGTATATGGGCCCCGTCAGGATCCCTACGGAGAGGCCGGAGTCGTAGCAATTTTCTCAGAGAAAATGCTCCGTAATCAAGAGGTCGTAATCTTCGGGGATGGAGAATGCGTTAGAGATTATGTGTACGTTGGCGACGTTGCAAGGGCGAATCTTCTGGCGATCGAGAAATGCGAAAACACTGTGATAAACATCGGAACCGGAATTGGCACATCGGTAAACGAGTTGTTTGACATAATGAAGCCGATCGCCGGTTATTCAAGAGAAGCCGTGCATAAGGAACCACGACCGGGTGATGTTAAGAAATCAATTCTCAACATAGAAAGGGCGAGATCCTTGCTTGGATGGGAACCTTCTACTCAGCTTGAAAGGGGGCTTAAGGAGACAATTGAGTATTTCAGAAACGGACTGGACTCCTCTCAGTGAGAGACTGAGACCGAAAGAGTTCGACGACATTGTAGGTCAGGAGCATTTGACGGGAAAAAAGGGAATAATCCGCGGAGCAGTCGACAGCGGCAAGCTCTTTTCAATGATCCTGTATGGGCCTCCCGGCACGGGAAAAACAACGATAGGCGAAATCATCAGATCGAAGCTGGGGAACGATTATCATTTCGAGTTTTTCAGCGCAAGCCTACAGGGAACGGCAGATCTTAAGAAGCATTTTGCCCATGGGGAGAGACTGAAGAGAGTTGGGCAACAGCTGGTGCTTTTTGTTGACGAGATTCATCGACTTAACAAGAGCCAGCAGGATGTCTTTCTTCCCGTAACTGAAAAGGGAATCATTATCCTCATTGGAGCGACTACAGAAAATCCCAGCTTCGAAGTCAATCCCGCCCTTCTATCTCGCTGTAGGCTGGTGATTCTTAAGGGTTTGAAGGACTCAGATATTTCGGCGCTTCTAAATAAGGCACTGGAAAAGGATCTTATCCTCAAGAAGTCCGGAGTTACTGTTGACGGGGAGGTAATTGAAGTAATCGCGCAAAGTAGTGGTGGAGATGCAAGAATTGCCCTCAATCTTCTCGATACCCTTGTCGAGAGTGCCGCTGCTCTAGACAAACCCGTTCTCGACCTTGAAGTCATGAATGAACTGTCTGTCCTGCCTGCGGGTCGTTATACAAAGAAGGGCGAAGAGCATTATGACATCGTCTCTGCATTCATCAAGAGCCTTAGGGGAAGCGATCCCGATGCGGCTCTGTACTACATGTTAAGGATGCTAGAGGGCGGTGAGGATCCTAAGTTCATCGCCAGAAGAATGGTGATCTTCTCCTCAGAAGATATTGGCCTCTCCGATCCCATGGCCCTGGTGATAGCAAACGCGGCCTTTCAGGCAGTGAATAATGTCGGCTTGCCTGAATGCATTCTGAACCTATCTGAAGCGGCAATCTATCTTTCAGTCGCGACCAAAAGCAACAGAACTTATTTGGCCATGGTGAAGGCACAAGAAAAGGTAAAGACTACCCCGAATCTAGAAATCCCTCTAAAACTAAGAAATCCAGTTACTAAGATGATGAAGGAGTTGGGCTATGGTAAAGGCTACAATTATCCGCACAACTCCGGAGGGTTTTCCCGTGAGTATTATCTGCCGGAACCGATAAAGGAGGAAGTATTCTATGTTCCAGGAAACAGTGGCAAAGAGAAATTCCTTTTTGAAAGGCTCAGATCGTTATGGAAGGGCATGAAGAACTATCCGGAGGAAGAATGAAGAGTTTCATTCTTAGAGAAGGTAGAGTCATTCAGCTCGAAATATCCGATATAACGGAACAGGAGGTAGACGTAATCGTCAATGCCGCAAATAGTTATTTGAGGCATGGAGGGGGTGTTGCTGGAGCATTAGTCAGGGCTGGAGGAAAAGAGATTCAGCTCGAGAGCGATGCCTACGTTAGAAAGAATGGCCCTCTGAAGACCTCTGAAGTCGCGGTAACGGGCGCTGGAAATCTGCTCGCAAAGAAGATAATTCACGTTTTTGGTCCTCAGTACGGAGAACTAGATCTTGAATCCAAGCTTTACTGTTCATTTGCAAACGTCCTAAAAAAAGCCGCCGAAATGACTGCTGTTACACTTGCCACTCCGGCGATCTCAACTGGTATTTTTGGTGTTCCGGTGTCTATTTGCGCAGAGCAATTCCTAAAGTCAGTAATGGATCACTTTTCGCAAAACAAGTCTTCATCTCTGAGGCTTATAAAAATGTGCCTTCTCGACAGAAAGGCTTACGACGAGTTTCTGTCAATTGCCCTCGATTTTTTCAGTTCAATAGAATGACTCTGAAGACTCCCTCTTCCAGCAGGGATTCGGCAGTCGACTCATCTTTCGTCAACCAGACCGTGAATTTGTCGACCTCTTGATCCTTGTATTCCCTGGCAATCGGGTCGTTCTGGAGAACATAGTTATAATCCTCTTCACTTACACGCACGATCTTCGGTTCTCCCATGAAAGTAGATTCTTTGCTTCGATAATCTTCAAAGGTTGTTGTCTCGTACGCTCTCTCGCCAAGGAACCGAAGTATAGTCGTGAAGTCCTTCGCGGGAACGTAACCTGGCAGGTTAGTCAATAATGCGTTTTCGCTTGTGAAGAACCAAAATGTAGGTGTGCCCCTGATCTGAAAATAAGCATAGAGCTCACCGTATGACATCTCTCTCCATTCCTCTCCGACAACATAAGAGGCCTTCCCCGGATTGCTTTTGTATATCTGGGAGAAAACGAAACCTGCTTTCAGAAGATCCTGAACGGTTTCATCTGCGAGAGTTTCCTTCACAAACTTCACACAGTAAACGCAGCTGGTATCCGAGAACATTACGATAGCTTCCTTATCTTCTATCTTGGCTAGTTTAAGCGCTGTGTCGAAATCATCTAGCATTCCAACATACGAGAATATTATTCCTGGTAGAAGTAAAACTAGTAGAAAAACAACTTTCTTCATAAATCAACCTCCCGTTGCAAACTGTAGTAAGTTAAGGTTTCCTGTCATTGTCAACAATCCGGCTGCTAGGAGAACAGCGAAGACAGATACTCTGATCACTTTTCTCCATTTGCTTTCTCCTCCAAAAGAGAGCTTTGAAGTTAGCTTTGCCACCAATCCGCTTAGCGTCAGGAAGGGTATACTCAAACCCAACGAATAGACAAGAAGCATAAGCCCGCCCTCGGCAACTGCCGATTGATTGGCTGCAAGAACCAGAATGGAACCAAGGATCGGACCGGCGCAAGGCACCCAAACGAGACCAAGAACTGCTCCAAGTATGAAGCCGCTTACAGCAGAACCGCCAAATTTCCATACGTTCAAGTTTACTCCCTTCATGCCTATCTCAAAGAGATACAGGAAAGCAAACAGGACGAAGAGACCTCCAGATATTATGTTCATCAGCACTTCATTCTGCCTGATGAAGGTTCCGAGTCCGGTCGCTCCTATACCAAGTATGAAGAAAAAGATAGACATCCCAAGAGTGAAGAACACTCCCCTGATAAACCGAGCTTTTGCATCGGCCGCCCCACCCATAAGTACACCGAAGAAAACTGGAATCAGAGGAAGTATGCAGGGCGAGAAGAAAGAAAGTAAACCTCCCAGAAAGGCACTACCGTAAGTGACGCTTGTTGTAACGATTGGACTTATCATTGGTGACACACCTAGAGTTCCGGTTGCTACTGCGGTCAATTCATTCATATTACCCCTCCCGGGTATAGTATAAACTATTTCCCTTGCGCCTGCAAATAACGTCTTTGTGAACTCCTGCTTGCTTGAAGAGCACATTTCCATTTTACGTGAGAGAGTGCAAAAACGTGGCCTTGATTTGTTGGCAAGTCCGATTGCAACTGAAAAGATGCCACTTATTCAGAAAAGCGGTTATCCGTCCACCGTCCACCGTTCTCCGCAGTGGATACGGATAGGGCCTTGAAGAGCGAGATCCTGTACAGGATCCCTGAACGGGTAATTTTCAGGGCAGGCTCTACGGGATGACAACCTCGGCTATTTCCTGAGTCTCCGCTCCGGTCTCGGCCCATGCAGGAGCACTACGGGATGGCGGGAGGGGACACTAAGAACGAAGTCGCTAGATTTTGCCGTGCGTCTCCCAAAGCAAGCCTAAGAAATGACACCCCTTCACGTCATCCTGACAATGCTCTTGGTCAGGATCCTGTCTCTCGCGAAAAAGACCAACAGTTACAAGTTTCACGATGGAAGTTAAAAAAAAGAGTTATCCGTTATCGGTTCTCCGTTCTCCGATAAGAAATATACGATAGGGTCTTGAAGGGTGAGATCTCGTACAGGATCCCTGAACGGGTAATTTTCAGGGCAGGCTCTACGGGATGACAAAGTGAGTGGATTTAGATGGAGACACTACGGGATCACTGTCCAGGTTATTGAAAAAGCGCCACATGTTATTATTCTGACGAAGCTCGTGTCAGAATCCCGGTCTTTGGTCATGAAGAAGGACGCGTCCATGATCTTTGACGCGCAACGAACGACGGCTCTTCCCAGCGATTAGCGGGTCTTCGTTCTTGAGCGTCCGGCAGCTCTTAAATCGTGATGCTAAAACGAGTTCATGACGGAATCTTTTGTATTCGAAATTACCTAACGTGTCATCCTGAATTTATTTCAGGATCTAGGCTTTAGTAAGCCATAAGTATGGATGGCAGGAAGCGGGTTCTATAGAGCTCTAGGAGAAAGATTCTGAAACAAGTTCAGATTACGGAGCCCCAAAAACAGGGTATCGAGTATGGAGTCTCGGGTCTCGTGAAGAGAACCGGCAATCAATTCAGGGTTTCAATGCAACTGAGGAAGTTATCCCAACATCGGCTTTTGGAAGTTCCTCACTCTGTCATCCCGAACTTGTTTCGGGATCCGGGCTTAGAAATACCATGCCTATGGGTTGCAGTTAGCGGGTTCGATAGAACTTCAGGAGAAAGATTCTGAAACAAGTTGAGATTAAGGAGCCCCAAAAAAACAGGGTATCGAGTATGGAGTCTCGGGTCTCGTGAAGAGAACCGGCAATCAATTCAGGGTTTCAATGCAACTGAGGTAGTTATCCTGGCATCGGCTTTGGGAAGTTTCTCACTCTGTCATCCCGAACTTGTTTCGGGATACGGGCTTAGAAATACCATGCCTATGGATTGCAGTTAGCGGGTTCGATAGAACTTCAGGAGAAAGATTCTGAACCAAGTTCAGAATGACGGGATTTTCCGGATTCGAAATTGCCTTATGCTGTCATCTGAATTCATTTCAGGGTCCTGGGTCTTGACGAAACACGGGTCCATGATCTTTGACGGGCAACAAAGGACGACTCTTTGCAGCGAACAGCGGCTCTCAAGACCTAGATGCTGAAACAAGTTCAGACGAAAAATGATGTATTCGCAATACCCTTAGGCGGTCAACCTGACTTGATACTTGTCACGCAAAAAAGGGACTCCTTTTTTCACGAAAGAGCGAGAAGAGGAGAGAAAAAAAGAGAGAAAGAGAGAGATTGAAGATATGCGAGAATTCTCGTCTTCTCGTGAGCGAAGCGAACGTCTCAAATGCGTTCTTTCTCGAGAAGAAAAGAACTCACCGTCTTGGTATCTCCACGTATGATGCTGAGACAGTTATTCAGGTAGCATCTTCAGGAGGTCCCACACACTGTCATCCCGAACTTGTTTCGGGATCCGGGCTTAGAAATACCATGCCTATGGGTTGCAGTTAGCGGGTTCGATAGAACTTCAGGAGAAAGATTCTGAACCAAGTTCAGATTACGGAGCCCCAAAAACAGGGTATCGAGTATGGAGTCTCGGGTCTCGTGAAGAGAACCGGCAATCAATTCAGGGTTTCAATGCAACTGAGGAAGTTATTCCGACATCGGCTTTTGGAAGTTCCTCACTCTGTCATCCCGAACTTGTTTCGGGATCTTGGTTTTGATCTTATCCAAAAAACTAAACAATGAGGCTCCCATTCAGATCGTAAAACCGTGATTCTCTGACCTCTTGTCCAACCATTGGGGGTCGAAGGGCGTTCTGACGAAGTTGGTCTCGCCTCCTGCCGGAGTCATCGCTTCTGCCCTTAATCTCTTAGGACGGGTCTCCGATCTTGGACAAGACAAAGGATGGCTCTTCCCAACGATCAGCGGGTTTTTCCTCTCAGGCGTATAACGGTTTCTAAGTGCAAGGTTTTGCGCAGGATCCTGAAAAGGAGTTCCGAAAAGTAGCCCTTAGCAGGAGCTTCAACCAAATGCATTTTGGGGGAGGCTCAAAAAAATGAGAATATCTCATGTTGCAGGAGCTTTGACGGGTTGGTTTGATGACCAGGAAACGCTCTAATAAGACTTTTAGCTGAGGCGTTTGCATGTGACTGGAATCCGATTTTACAGTTTATGAGACTGTGGTTGAAGGGAAGAAATTGGATCTACATCGTTCCGGGATGGCCATTATCGAAATGTTTTTGACAATGTTTGCTGCTGGTTGAATTGAAACTAGTCTGAAGTCCCAAAAAGAGAACTCTTGAAGCTCCAAATCACAACAGATGGGACTTCATGTAACGAAGCCCCATCTGCTAAGAAACTGAGGCAATTAAGATTTGAGACAGTTATAATTGTAGAATTATAGATAAACAGGTAACTGAATGCTCTCTAAAAGAGAGTTGCATCTTTGCAATAAAATGAAAAACTATCTAGGATTTTCGTATATAAAAGACGAATTCATGGAGACAAACTCGCCCTCCATCAAGATTTAACGGGGGGATGCTTCACTTCTCTTCTTCAATGCCAAGCTCCTCAAGTGTTTTTCTCAACCATTGAAGCGATCTTTCAATCAGTGGTCCACCCATACCCTCGCACTCCATACTTAGAGTTCCATTGTAACCGTAATCTCTTAACATGGCGATGATAGTTTTAATGTTATCGGCGTTGACTCCATCGCCGATTGCAGAGTGACTAATTCCGATTCCAGTATCCTTTCCTCTCATGGCATCTGCGAGGTCTTTCGAGACATCCTTAATATGTACATGTTTGATCTTGTCTATGAATCTACCGCAAAAGGCTACCGGATCTTGACCAGCAATGAAACTGTTCCCTGTATCGAGGTTCAAACCGAGCCTATCGCTTTGAACAAAGTTAAGCATTTTATCGAGGAGATCCGGATTCGTAGTGAAGTAGCCGTGTACTTCGATGTTGATGTTTATTTCATACAATTCCGCTGTCTCAACTATTATGCGGTAGGCCCTCTTCATTAGCTCTAGGGCCTCATCTTCACTGAATCCCAGCGGCTTCTTCAGCCCGTCAGTAGTTGCAATGTTTTCGCAGCCAGCCAGTTTAGCCCAAGGGATCGATTTTAGAACATACGGAACACCGTTGTAGAAGCCCTCATTTCCAGAGAGAGGAAATGCGGAATCTATCTGCGAGAAGCGGACACCGTACTCTTGGAGTTTCAGCTTTGTCTTAAGAGGATCTTCTGAAAGAGAAATATGTGGAAAGTATCCGAGACCGTGAATCCACGATACACCGTCTATTATCCCCGGCTCAATATAGTGAACGTCGTTCTTCTGAGCCCACTGAAGTGCCTTCTCGAAACTAAACACGGCAGAATTGAATGCGTCTGTATGAAATCCGATCTTCATTTTTATTCCTCCTGATCAAAGAGAACGTACTACTTCTTCACGTTCCCTGAAATAGTCTACAGATTCCCTAACCAACCTGTCCATAAGATCGATATCGCATGGCCCAGTTGAGAGAACGTAGGGGTCGGGGTAAGGACCAAGAGGCTCAAATGTTATGAATCTACCCTCTCGGTTCATTCCCACAAGATAGGCAGCCATTATGGCCGTGTCAATATCGATTTGCCCCTTTCCCGGGGCATCCCTGTTACTGTCCGCGATGTGGAGGTTCAGAAGTTTTTCTCCGCACTTCAAAATGGCTTCGCCGACGTGCCGCTCGCCATTTAACATGTGGTAGATATCCCCATTGACAAAGCCAATGGAAGGCTCGTTTACAAATCGAAGATATTCAAGTGCCTCATCAATGGTGTGCACTATACTGACTTCGGCCGACCTTATTGGCTCGATCGCAGGTTTTACGCCAGTCTCCTTGAAGATGATCGCACACTTCTTCAAAGCCGCCGCGCTTCTCTCCATTTCAAAATTGTCAACTGCTTTGGGCCTACCAACAGCTCCAGGAACGACTATCATGTAGGTCCCTCCAATATCTGAAACGTAGCGAGAGACTTCTCGGATATAATCGATGGCGTTCTTCTGGTAATCGGGACTTAGACTTGAAAGATCCCTTTCAGGCGAAAACATCCCGCATGCACCAGAGACTTTTAGTCCGAAGCTCACAAGGGCATGTTTCATTCTCTCTCGAGGAATTGATGTATCACCCTTTATCTCTACATACTCCAAACCATTATTCTGTAGTCTCCTGAGAGAGTCTTCAATCGGCTCGGTGCCGAACATCCAGATGCTCCAAGAGAGTGAGAGCTTGCGTTCGAACCTATCGGGGTTCTTCTTCTTTTCTTCAACAAAGCGTCTTTCGATTTCTCGATTAATCACAACGAAGTTTTGCGGCTTCATCGGTTCTCCTCCTTAGGGGAATGAGGTTTTATCTTTTCCTTCTTCCTGTAAGAACTCAGAACGCTTACCGCAAGCGATGCGATGATCAGTAGGCCAAAAGTCACAGTCTGGAAGTAAGGGTTAACGCGAAGCATATTCAAAGAGTTCGAAATGATACCCATGAGAAGCACACCGAAGAACGTTCCAATTATTCTACCTTTACCTCCTGCGAGCGGTGTGCCCCCAATTACAACGGCGCCGATCGCCTTTAGTTCAATACCGCTGCCGGTTGAAGGTTGGGCCGCCCCAATTCTTGAAAGCAAAACCATCGCAGCAACTCCAATGAACAAGCCATTCAACGCAAAGGCACTGAGTTTGGCTTTGTTGACGGAAATACCTGAAAGATATGCCGCTGAAGGATTGCTTCCAACCGCATAAGTGCGCCTTCCAAGTTTTGTGTATGAAAGCAAGAAATGCATGACGATGTAGGCGGCTATACTGATTAGAAAACTCAACGGGACTATTTCCCAAAGCCTGTATGTCCCAATGAACTCGAATTTTCCATAGATTGTCTGGAAGGTACCTTTGGTTATTGCAAGAGCTACTCCTTGGAAGACGCTTATAAATGCAAGAGAAGTAATAAAAGATGGCGCTTTGAAAGCTCTCGCAGTTATTCCCACCAAAAGGCTATTGAAAACTGCTAGCGCAATGCCCGCAATTATGGCAATCAGATATGGCTGACCGGCTTTTATAATCATTGCCATAACTACAGATGATAACCCTATGTTGGCTCCAACAGAGATATCGATTTCCCCAGAGATTATCAGAAGCGTCATTCCCGATGAAACAACGCCAAGAACTGCTATCTGTTCGAGAACATTCATTATGTTACTCGTCGAGAAAAACCTTGGATTAACCAATCCAGTAATGACAGCAATAACAATTTCTGCAACCAAAAGATAAAACCACTGGCTTTTCAGAATTGAGGTTCTCTTTCTCGTAAGAGTCTTTCTTCCCTCAAATGAAACGTCGCTATTACTCATTCTTTTTATTCCTCCTGCGAGATCTAAACTCCTATGAAGCGCCTTATCATATCTTCTTCTTCAATATTATCGTTCTTTACGATCTCTACCATTCTTCCGTTTCTCATTACACCTATTCTGTCACTCATCGACAGAAGTTCGGGCATATCGGAGGAGATCATGATAATGCATTTGCCCCGTTCTGCAAGCTCAACAATCAATTCATAAATCTGCTCTCTTGCTCCAATATCAACGCCCTTAGTTGGTTCATCAAATATGTAGACATCCGAATCGTCTATCAACCAGCGACCAATAATCACCTTCTGCTGATTTCCACCCGAAAGCTCTTCAATCTTCTGCGATCTGTCTTGGACTGCAACCGAAAGCTTGTTGACAATCTCATCCGTTACATCTTCCTCCTCCTTCAAATTGAGAAGGAAGCCTCTGAAATTCTCACTGTGCACCAAGGCTGTGTTCTCCACAACATCCCTTCCTCCAAGCATTGCCAACTTCTTCCTGTCTTCAGTTATGAGAGCAATTCCCTGTCTTATAGCATCTTGTGGAGACCTGATTCTGAGCTTCTTCCCGTTAAGTAGAATCTCCCCTGAGTCTGCTTTGTCCGCTCCAAAAAGAATGTTAACGAGTTCACTTCTTCCCGATCCCACAAGGCCACCTATACCGAATACCTCTCCTTTTCGCACATCGAAGCTCACATCATTGACGATTCCCCATCTGCTGATGTTCTTAACTTCTAGTGAAACTTCTCCAATATCGACTTTTCTTCTAGTATAGAAAAGCGACGCGTCCCTTCCAACCATTTTTCTAATAATCTCTTCCACAGTTACGCTTTCTAGCGAGGAGGTTCCCATGCTCTTTCCATCCTTGAGAACTGTTACTCTATCGCCGATTTCGAAGATCTCTTCAAGGTAATGAGATATATAGATTATCCCGATTCCCCGTTCTCTCAGATTCCTTACAATATTCATTAGGGCCTTGGTTTCATCCATTCCCAGGGAACTGGTTGGTTCGTCCATTATTAAAACCCTTGCATCTCTATACAGGGCCTTAACTATTTGAAGCATCTGCTTCTGAGAGGCGGAGAGTTCTTCAACAAGAGCGCCAGTTGGCAGATGCATTTTCAACGCCGCTATGATCTCGTTTACTTTTTTCATCTGACTTTTACTGTCGATTACAAAAGGTATTCTTCCGGTGATTTCATTACCGAGATAGACGTTATCAGCAACGGTCAGGGAGTCTACAAGTTCGGCATCCTGATATATTGTAGCAATTCCCATTTCTATAGATTGACGCGGGTTTAGCTCTTCAACTACCTTGCCGTCGATTTTGATGATACCTGCCTCTGGCGAGATTGCTCCTGAGAGGATTTTAATCAATGTTGATTTCCCGGCACCGTTTTCTCCGACAAGGCAATGGACTTCTCCCGGGAAGAGATCGAATGACACTTCATCAAGCGCTCTGTGCATCCCGTATACTTTCGTGACATCTTCCATTTCCACTAACGCTTCACTCTGCATATTTTCTCACCTTTACCATGGAATTAACAGAAAGGGGATGAAGAGTTCCCACTCTCATCCCCTCTTATTGATCTTCGTAATTAATAGAGTGAATTGTACTGCGGGAAATACTCTCTTGTCAGATCGATCCAGACTGGGTCGATATCCCATGGAACTACCTTGGTCTTGTCATCGATAGTCTCGGGGGTTATCGGCGTATTTGGAAGGAGAATCTGCTGGTTCAGATCCGTTATCACTCCCTGCGTATATGCATGAAGAGCGAGGAATGAAACAAATCCTTCCCATCCCGGTGAAGTCGAGATCGAGTAATCGATGCTTCCTTCTTTGATCAGCTCTATTCCGTACGGAGCACCGTTTGTGGTTATTACTCTGATCGGGTTGTTGAGAAGGCCTCTTGTCTTTAGCATTCTAACTACTGCCGCCGCCATCTCTTCGTTGAAGATAAAGAGGTTAGAGAATTCGTAGCCGGACTCGATCAAATCCTGAGCCTGATCGACTGCAACCGTTGGAGTGTACTGCCCGTCCCTGATTGCAACAATTTCATTCTTACCAAGTTCTTTGACCTTTGGTTCAAAAGTGTTTCTGAACATTTGCACCGGAACGTGTTCGAAGAGACCCATTATGCACGCAATATTCTCGCCCGGGTAATTCTCCGCAATGTAGTTTGCAATGTTCACTCCCATTCCTTCCCAGTCGAAGTCAATACAAGCAACAATATCATCATCTGACTGGAGGACCTGACCCACATTATCAGTCACAACTAGAGGTATTCCTGCTCTCGCGGCTTCCCTGGCAGCAATGAAAGCTCCGTTAGGATTGAAAGAGAAAACACACATTCCATCGACACCCATATTGATGAGTGTGTTTATATTGGTAATCTCTTTCTCTGTATCGTAGTCGGAGTTTAGTACAACAACCTGCGCGCCTACTAGACTTGCTGCATACTCGAAGCCTTCAACATCTTTCCGGTACCAAGTGTCCGGTCCCGGTGTTACATAACCATACGTCAATCCTGCAAAAAGAGCTTCTCCTCCCAGGACAATAGCAAGAATGACCAGAAGCATCACCGAACGCCTTACATGTCTCATAGTTCTTCCTCCCTTTTTTGAATCTGAGTTGCGAAATCTGAATCGAAAATCAAAACAATTATACAGTTCCATAGGCTGCAGATAAATTCCATTATAGACTCCTCACATTTGACTTGAGACTATTATGGAAGACTCCAGTCGAATTTTGGTTTCATTGTCTCTCTTTCTGGTTATTTCGAACTGTTTCTGAAGATATTATTTGTTTTCGGCAAGAAATTATTCAGCGTTTTTCTTTTTCGCTTCAGTTCGAAGATTGATTTCTCTCAGATGATATACTTCTTTTGAAAATTGAATGCATGAAGTATAGGCTTGTATGTCGGTGTTTAGCACTGCTTGTTGTGCTTTTGTAGTTCGAGAGTACTGGATTACCAAATAATCGCGACTGGCGTTTGATCCTGAGCAATGTTCTGAACTTTTCTTTCAAGGAGGCGAAGGTGTGGAAGGATATGTAACCGTTCCTGGCGGACGAATCTGGTATGAAGTGCAAGGTAGATACAGTAAGATGAAACCTGTTATAACGATTCATGGTGGCCCAGGTGTTCCGCACAACTACCTTGAGACGATAAGTGCGCTTTCAGATGAGAGGCCCGTTGTCTTTTACGACCAACTGGGTTGCGGTAGATCAGAGCGTCCATCGGATAGGTCGCTCTGGAGAGTTGATCGCTTCGTGGAAGAAATCGAATGTCTGAGAAAAGAGTTAGGGTTTTCGACAATTCATCTTCTCGGCCAGTCCTGGGGAACTATTCTCGCCTGCGAATATTCCGTCAAGTACCCCAGTTTCGTCGAAAGTCTTGTTCTGTCGGGACCGGCAATGAGCATCACGAGATTTGAAAGCGATGCTAGAAAACTGGTTGAGACCTTGTCTGATCATTCACAATCCGCTATCAAAAGGGCCGAATCAATCGGTAACTTCAATGGAGAGAGTTATCACACGGCAATTTCGGAGTTCTATGGGAAATATGTATGTCGAATGGAGCCATGGCCTCAATGTATGAACGAAGCAGTCGCCGGCATGGGGGAAGAGGTCTACAACTATATGTACGGACCAAGCGAATTCACAGTAACAGGCGTTTTGAA
This sequence comes from Mesotoga sp. H07.pep.5.3, assembly GCF_002752615.1. Lineage (NCBI taxonomy): Bacteria > Thermotogati > Thermotogota > Thermotogae > Kosmotogales > Kosmotogaceae > Mesotoga > Mesotoga sp. H07.pep.5.3. The sequence goes on along the minus strand of NZ_AYTV01000012.1, from coordinate 783,118 downwards.
AGACTTCGACTGTACACCTCATCTCGAAAACATTACCATACCCGTCCTATTGACTTGCGGTGAATTCGATGAAGCTACACCGGAAACGACCAGATACTACAGCAGCAAATTTCCAAATGTAACTATGAAGATCTTCGAAGGCGCATCTCACGAACACCATCTTGAGAAAGCCGAGGAATACATCGAGGCCGTTCGTAGGTTTCTCAAAGGTGTCGAATCGAGATCTTAGATAAACACTTTTGTTAGTGAATATCAGAATCAGGCATCGAAGTTCCCGGTATTTTACTTGTCTTGAAGAAATGGTCTGTAAACTATCAGTTCAGAACCTGCGGGAATGCTTTTAACCCCTACTAGATCGGGATTGTATTTCATGATTTCAGAATCCTCGATCCCATACATCTGCGAAATTGATCTCAATGTTTCGTTCCATCCAACCGTGTGAATGAACCCTGTCCCTACCGACCAGTTGTTGTCAACCTGGGGACTAATGGCAAATCTCTCCTGAACGAAATCCGTAATTATCTCAAAGATCTGAAGCTTCACATCCCTTACAACCGGCTTATTCTCGAACATGCTGTAACCGCCGCCTCCCGCACGAAAACTGCTCATAGAGACTTCATAAGTCTCTGCCATATCAAGCGGTTTACCATTGTGCCTGACACTGAGGACTCTTTCGCCGACCGGCCTGTCTACGGCGATTATGTATTCAATTCCCTCCCACATATCGTAATTCGAATAATCATCAACAGACCAATCGTCCAAAGTAAGCAATCCATCATCGGTAACGAAGCGTTCTGCACTGAATTCAAGGGCCTCTTTGATGTCTCCGCCGGTAAGCTCAAGAACTTTGAGCGTACTTGGAAGAGGATAAACCTCGTAGATCTCGCCGATGGTTATCGGTCCGGTCTTCCAACCGGTTGTCGCATAATCGAAAACTGAGGTACATGAAATCTCGGCTCCCGTTACTTCCATCTGGACTCTGTTAATGAACTCGGCAAGAGGGTTGTCTCGAAGTCTCACTTTAAAAGCATCTTCAACATAGAAATCACCAACTGCAAAACCAACTCTTGTATCCAGAAGCTTCTGGATTTGATCATTATAACCTCTAAAGATCTCAACAACGGATTCGTCAGGAAGGAAACCAGACATCGAAAACTCATCAACCGATCTATCATGAATCTTCCAGCCTTCACCCGTCTTTTCTAGATAGATATCGATCTTACTCACGGATTCGTCTATATATCCGGGCCCAGAGATCACAACTCCATCAACGATTGCCGATTTAGTTGTAAGTTGTGGGCCTTTCAAGAATACATCTATTTCCCTAAGAGCCTTCACAATCTTACGGGCTTCTTCATTACTCCCACGATATGCCAGAACCAAAACGTCTACCTCTTCTCTAAGCTTGCCGAGATAATCACCAGCCGCATCGACAGGGTCAACGAAGGATAGACCGGCAAAAAACTCGGCCTCTTGCCAGGGCGGAATAACTTCCGTCACGAGACCAACGATGCCAACTCTTAGCTTCTCGCCATCGTCTTGTATCTCGACGACTTCAAAGGGCGAGAAAACCGGTTCTCCTGAAGATTTAAAGACGATATTTGCCGAGAGAAGAGGAAACTCAGAAGCCGAAATAGCTTCTTCAAGGAAACCTGGTCCATAAATGAACTCTTCACTCCCGATGAGTGATGCGTTGATACCGATAGCGTTCATCGCCTCAACAAATGGATTCAAATTGCAGTAATCTATTTTAGCCGAATAGTAAGAGAGAGGCGTTCCCCGAATCAAATTTCCAGTATCTATAAACAACGTGTTTGGATTGAAAAGTCTCATCTGATTGACAAAAGCAGCCAGTCTTGCCGGAAAGACGTCTTCGCTCTTCCCAGAGGAATAATCAAAGGGAGCAGTATTAGCGGGAACAAAGGAGGTGTGGAGAATCGTAAGGCGAAAATAAGAAGCCAGAGCCATTGTCAGAACGGAAACGGTAAGTATCAAAGCAAGAAGCTTTCTCATCTAAATCACCCTCTCAGGTCCGAGAACAAGAATCTCGACAGAAAGGAAAGCGGGATGACAGGTCATCCCGCACAAGATTATCTTTCGCCAAGTTGAGAATCAATCATGAAGATCCCGTTGGCTTGATTTCCAACCATCTTCAGTCTTTTCACAACATCTCTGAAATTCCTTTCCTCTTCGACTTGCTCGGTAACATACCACTGGATGAAGTCGTTCGTTGCGTAATCCCCCTCTTCTTCGGAGATTTTCACAAGGTTGTGGATCCTGGAAGTAATGTACTTCTCATGCTCCAACCCCTTTTCAAAAACGTCCAGCAAAGATTCGTATTCTCCGTTTGGTTTTTCAATGCCCGGGATCTCCGCAGTTGCATCGACGTCTTTAAGATACTGTATAAACTTCATCGCGTGCTCTTCTTCCTCTTTTGCCTGCTTCCACATGAAGTTCTCGGCCCCAAAGTATCCATTCTTGTGAGACCAGGCAGCCATGCTCATGTAGATAAACGCAGATTCGAATTCCGCCTTTATCTGGTTATTGATTTCCTTTTCCATTCTAGCTGTAATCATAGTTACCCTCCTTCAGCTGTATCAATATCAACACTTCTTTCATGATATTTTACCACTATGCAGCGAACTCTAAAATTAACTTAATAAGAAGGATGGCTCAAATGTTGCCAAAAGCTGTTCTAATGAGTTTATACACCCAGTCGTTTTCTAGTTTGGTCGTCTCTTTCAATTTGGATTGGCAAGCTCATAAATGTATAATTTCTACGTCAGGATAACCTATTCCACTACAAAGGGGGTAATGACAGTGAGGAAGATCTTCCTGTTTTTCTCAATGATTCTGATTGCTGCAGCTCTTCTGGCAGCACCACTAAAAGTAGCCTTCGTTTACGTTGCACCGGTGGGCGATGGTGGCTGGAGCACAATGCATAACGAGGGTAGACTACACCTGGAAAGAGTCTTCGGCGATCAAATCGTTACTGATTTCATTGAGAGCGTACCTGAAGGAGCTGAGGCGGAAGTTGTATTTAGAGGTTATGCTCAAAGAGGATACGACCTCATCTTCGGGACCAGCTTTGGCTACATGGACAGTATGGTAAAGGTATCACAGGCCTTCCCGGATTCAACGTTTATGCATTGTTCAGGTTACATGACCACCGATAATCTCGGCACCTATTTTGGAAGAATGTATGAGCCGAGATTCCTTAGCGGTCTGATCGCAGGAGCAATGACGAAAACCAACATTATTGGTTACGTCGCCGCCTATCCAATACCTGAGGTAATACGTGGAATTAACGCCTTTGCGATGGGTGTCCAGTACGTTAACCCCGAGGCAAAGGTCCATGTAGTCTGGTCCAACACCTGGTTTGATCCGGCAAGAGAGAAAGAGGCAGCGGAATCACTTCTGGATATTGGTGCAGACTTGATAACACAGCACCAGGATTCACCGGCTCCCCAGCAGGCAGCAGAAGATAGAGGTGTCTTTTCAATAGGATACAACAGTGACATGAGTGCCTTCGCGCCAAATGCTTTCCTCGCAGCCCCCGTTTGGGACTGGGGTCCATTTTATGAATATGTAGTCAGAAATGTCATGCACGGAACCTGGACCAATGAACAGTACTGGGGAGGGATCAAAGAAGGTGTTGTCGACATCTTCGTATCCGATCTTGTTCCACATGGTGTGGCAAAACTCGTGATGACCATGAGAGAAGCAATAGTTCAGGGTCTGTTCCACCCGTTTGACGGTCCAGTCTACGATCAGTCAGGAGCTCTAAGGTATGCTGAAGGCGAAAGACCAACTGACGCAGAGCTTCTTAGCATGGACTGGTTCGTAAACAATGTAGTTGGAAAGATTCAGTGATAGTTTTGGGGGGCCGCCAGGCCCCTCGATCTCTTTCTTTGGAGTGATATTACTTGGCCGATCTTCCGATCCTAGAAATGAGAAACATCACCAAAGCCTTTCCCGGTGTAATAGCAAATGAAAATATCTCTCTTGACCTAAAAAAAGGCGAAGTTCATGCTCTTCTTGGAGAAAATGGAGCCGGAAAGACCACACTCATGAATATTCTGTTCGGTATATACAAGGCCGATGAGGGAGAGATATTCATGGAGGGCAAGCAGATTTCCATCTCTTCTCCCCACAATGCTCTGAAATACGGGATAGGTATGGTTCAGCAGCACTTCACGGTAGTACCGTCGTTCACGGTCGCCGAAAACATTGTTCTTGGTCTTAAGGGAATGGGCTTCTTTATAAAAACCAAAACGGTCGAATCAAGCATCGAAAAGTTGGGCAAAAGCTATGATCTTCCAGTCAATCCCAGGGCGCGGGTCTGGACTCTTTCGGTGGGAGAGAAACAGAGAATAGAAATTCTTAAACTTCTTTACACTGGAGCTAAAGTGATAATCCTTGATGAGCCGACTGCTGTCTTAACTCCCCAGGAAACGGAGATACTGTTCAAGGCTATGAGGAAGCTAGTGAGTGAGGGCTCATCGGTGATTTTTATAAGTCACAAGCTGGACGAGGTTCTTGAGATTAGCGACAGAGTCACCGTTCTGAGGAGCGGAAAAGTTGTTGGAACAGAGGTAAGGGATTCAATAGACAGGCGGTCCCTCGTTAGAATGATGGTGGGAAGAGACGTGTTGCTAGATTTCGACAAACCCAGGACCGAACCTGGAAAAACAGTACTTAAGGTAGAGAATCTCACCGTTAAGAATGACAAGAATCTTGAAGCAGTAAAAAATCTCAGTCTGAGCATAAAATCGGGCGAAATATTGGGTATTGCAGGGGTCGCCGGAAACGGTCAGAGAGAACTTGCAGAGGCAATTTACGGTCTTAGAAAGCCTGTCCAGGGCAAAGTGGTGTTAAACGACAAAATACTTCGTCACACTGACGTCGCCCAAAGAATAAAGGGTGGTGTAGCTTTCATTCCTCAGGACAGGAGAGCCGTTGCAACTTGCCCTTCGTTATCTATTACAGAAAACGTGTTCATGAAGAACTCTTACTCCATGTATCTCCCTCAATCGCCCTTTAATCTGAACACGAGGGCAATGCAGAGGGCAGCCAAAGAGTTGATCTCAGATTATTCAATATCGACTCCTTCAACGAAAACCCAGGCTAGGTTTCTTTCGGGGGGAAATCTGCAGAAGCTCGTTCTCGCCAGGGAACTTTCAACAAAGCCCTGTCTCATAATCGCGGAGCATCCTACAAGAGGGCTTGACATTGGAGCCATGGAATTCGTCTACAAAACTCTCTTGACTCACAAAAAAAGGGGAGCTGCTATTCTTCTTCTTGCAGGAGAGCTATATGAGATCTTCAGACTTTCAGACAGAGTAGCGGTGATTTACGAGGGCGAAATTATGGGATATACACCTCCCGACCCGTCTTTCACAGAGGAAATAGGGTTTATGATGGCCGGCTCAAAGCGAGGCGAGATATCATGAAAGTGAAGATAGAGAAGAGGCTGGTTATTCCGAAGTATTCGTCGATTCTCGTGCCAATTCTTTCTGTGGTAGTCGCACTGGTCTTAATGGGGATAATCTTGATGGTGTTTTTCTACGGAAGACTAGGGTCTTTTTCACTTGCCTTTCGTGAGACGTTTGATGCATACAAGGAAATGCTTACATGGCCTTTTGCAAATAAGTATGGGATCTTCAGCACGCTGATGAGAATGGTACCGCTAGCCTTCGTGGGGTTGGGACTGTCATTTGCATACAGGATGAAGATCTGGAACATTGGCGGAGAGGGTCAGCTCTATATGGGTGCCCTGGCCGCGACGTGGGGAGCTCTCTTTCTTTTCAAAGATGTCTCCTCTCCTCTGGCAATGATACTGCTTCTATCAATCACGGGGGCAGTCGCCGGTGGCCTGTGGGCCTTGATTCCCGCCCTGATGAAAGCCTTCGCAAAGACTGACGAGATCGTGGTCACTCTGATGCTCAACTACGTTGCGATCTTCTGGGTGGATTATCTTGTTTATGGTCCCTGGAAAGACCCGAAAGGTTATGGATTCCCCGGAACGGCTCCGTTCCCGGATCAAGCTAGGCTTCCAACTCTCTTCAAAGGTGAGTTTCACGTTGGCTTCTTCATCGCTGTTGCTATTGCAGTTGTTCTGTTTTACGTCTATAGGAAGACGAGTTGGGGAATGAATTCCAAAATCGTCGGGGATAACGCACAGGCCGCAAGATATTCTGGAATAAGCATTGTCAGGTACACGATTATTGCTCTCGTAGTAAGTGGAGCGATCGCCGGACTTGGAGGGGCTGTACAGATGATGGGCGTTCAGCATAGACTTCAGCATGGCTTTTCTCCCGGATACGGCTACACGGCGATCATAGTGGCATGGCTGGCCAAACTCAATCCGATTGCGATTCTACTCGTTTCCTTTCTCTTCGGCGGGTTGCTGGTGGGCAACGATCAGCTTCAGATGTTTTATAAGCTTCCCATGGCTCTGATCTCGGTCTTTCAAGGGCTGGTTCTCTTCTCTCTTCTCGGAGGAGAAACAATCTCCAGATACAGGCTGAGAATCGTCAAAGAGGAGGCGGCTCACATTGAATAATATCGAATCGTTTATTCTCTCGACTCTCAACGCCACCATTAGGGCTGGAACACCACTGCTCTTTGCCGTTCTAGGCACAATATTCACCGAGCGATCTGGAGTTATGAATCTTGGACTGGAAGGTCTTATGCTTGTTGGTGCCATTGGTGGCTTTGTCGCTTCATATCAAACATCGAACCTTCTCGCGGCTTTACTTTTGGCAATGCTTGCAGGTGCAACCCTTGGTCTTGTTCATGCCTTCTTCACAGTTACACTGAGAGTCAACCAGATTGTCAGCGGTCTGGCCATTACTATGCTCGGTACCGGCATAAGCGGCCTCTGGGGGAAAGACTATATCGGTGTAATTGCAAGGCGTTTCGAGCCAATTAAGATTCCCTTCCTCTCGGACATTCCTTACATCGGTCAGGTTCTTTTCAATCATGACGTACTCGTTTATATTAGTTTTGTGCTTGTCCCGATTATGTGGTTCTTCATTTATAAAACAAAGCCAGGTCTTACTCTCAGAGCGGTGGGAGAATCCCCCGAGGCTGCCGATGCTAAAGGAATAAATGTCTTCGCGGTGAGGTATTTTTACACGGTTCTCGGTGGATCGATAACGGCCATTGGAGGCGCCTATCTCTCGCTTGCCTACAACTCCATGTGGATAGAAAACATGACTGCGGGCAGAGGGTGGATAGCGATAGCCTTGGTTCTGTTCGCCACCTGGGATCCCGTTAAAGCTTTGATCGGTGCGTATCTCTTTGGGGGGATAACCGCCCTAGGACTACGATTGCAGGCCGTCGGCGCTCATATTTCGCCCGACTTTCTGAAGATGCTTCCTTATTTGCTGACGATTGTCGTTCTCTTCTTTACTTCAACAGACACTTTGAAGCGCAAGGTCGGGGCTCCCGCTTCATCGGGTGTGCCTTACTCGAGGGAAGAGAGAACATAAAGGAAACAAAACGTTCGTCTTTACCGTTGATCCGTAACATTTATTTGTGGTATAAACTTCTTATCAAAGAAATTCGGAGGTAAATGTGATGACTCGAGCAACATTCATAAGCTTTGCATACGCTTATTGGTTTAGGAGGAACGTCCTTTCTTCGGACTCCTCCAGTGTGTGCTTGAGTTAAAATACACTAGAGAGTGAAAAGAGAGAGGACGTTGAGAAGCGTCCTCTCTCTTTTTTTATATCAGGAGGGATGTAGAATGAAGCAGGTTCTTGTGTGTCTATTACTACTGGTAGGGATTCTTGGTTTGTCTGTTCAAACAGTTGGGATTACAGCGATAGTAGAGCACCCGGCTCTTGATGCAGTGAGGGAAGGAATTATCGATGTTCTTGAAGAGAGTGGCTTCAAGGATGGGGACAACATTGTTATTGACTTCCAGAATGCTCAGGGATCGGTTTCCACTGCGGTAGCCATTGCAAAGCAGTTCGTATCATTAAAAGCAGCTGTAATGGTCGGAATAGCAACTCCGTCGGCTCAGGCGCTTGTAAATGCTTCAAAGACAATTCCCGTGGTTTTCAGCGCAGTAACCGATCCGGTCAGCGCAAGCCTTGTACCGGCATTTGGAAAGAACCCTGGAAACGTGGTTGGGATAAGCGACATGACACCTGTAAAAACCCAGCTTCAGCTGCTGAAACTTACTCTTCCGGATGTCGAAAGGGTGGGAGTGATTTACAATTCCGGAGAGGCCAACTCCGTGACAATAAGGGAGTTTGCCAAAGAAGCCTGTGACGCTCTTGGACTAGAACTAATAGATATCACAGGTTCTACGACCGCCGAAATGGTCGCCTCTCTAAATGTTCAGATAAAAGATGTAGACGCGATCTACATCGGTACAGATAACACTGCTGCCTCAAGCATAGAATCGATTTCTACGGTTGCCTTGAGAGAAAAGGTCGCAATTGTCGCGGGAGATATAGATATTGCAAGATCTGGCGGTCTGATCGGTTTTGGATTTAATTACTACCAGGTCGGTAGAGCCACCGGAGAACTGGTTGTTGAAATTCTTAAGGGTACTCCTCCTTCGGAACTCGAAACTAAGATACTGGGACAGGATTCCTTGATTCTTTTCGTCAACACAGACATCGCAGAAGAAATCGGCGTAGAGATTCCACAATCGGTCCTAGATCTGGCTAATCTGATAGTAACCGATGGTGTAGAGACGGAAAGGTAAGTTCATGGCGATTCTGGAACAGGGATTGATAATCGGCCTGATGGCCCTGGGAGTCTACATATCATTCAGAATTGTTGATCTTCCCGATCTTACGACGGACGGTTCCTTTGCCCTCGGAGCAGCCGTTGCCGTAAAAGCACTTGTCTCCGGTCTTCCCGCCTGGATTGCGATAATGCTAGCCGCCTTAACGGGAGCCATTGCCGGAAGCATTACGGGGACTATTCATAGAAAGCTCAAGATCAACGTTCTTCTTGCCGGAATTTTGGTCATGACAATGCTTTACTCAGTCAATCTCAGGGTAATGGGCGGACCCAATCTCCCAGTTCCAAGAGTCGTTCCAGAGGGGACAACTCAAAGCTTCGAGGAGATGAGCGGCGGTACTGGTCTAGATAACCTTTTCGAAGAGCTTGAGATCAACACTGAGAAGCGCCAATCAAGAACAACGGTAGTTGCCAAGAATATCTTTAATAACCAGCTCGATGGTTCTGACTTGTTACTAATAGTTGTCTTAATTTCTGCTGTGGTTGTAGTTCTATCGGTTGCATTGAAATCTGACCCGGGAATGACACTGAGAGCATTTGGCAGTAATCCCTCGGGGGTGGTGTCTTTCGGAATATCCCAGGATGTTCTTGCCATTGCGGGGCTTACCATTGCCAACTGCGTTATAGGGTTGAGTGGCGGACTTTTCGCCCTCTACAGTGGGTTCTCTGACGCAACGATTGGGCAGGGAATGGTTGTAACGGGACTGGCTTCGGTAATAATGGGCGAGATACTTCTCGGGAGAGTAAAGCTTTTCTACGGCCTGCTTTCTCCAATAGTGGGTGGAGTGATATATCAGGCACTTCTCTCCCTAGCGATGAGATACGGATATAGGATCGGCTTTCTTGCAAGCGACATGAAACTACTCACAGCAGTTTTTATTATTACGGTTATTGGATTGCGTCAGCTTTCTTCAAGTGGAGGTAAACGAAAGGTGAAGCAGGAGGTGAAGAGGTTATGGTCGAATTCAAAGATCTGACTGTTACATACAATCCAGGGATGGAAAACGAAAGGGTGGCACTGAAAAATGTGAGTCTCACAGTTCTAGAGGGGCAGTTCGTGACAATCGTGGGGCCAAACGGTGCGGGAAAATCCACCCTTCTTAAGGTGATACTCGGTGAGGTTCAGCCGACATCCGGTCTCTACATGATCGACGGTAAGACAATGAATTACATGAAGCCACACAAACTTGCGGAGTTCATCGGTAGGGTTTACCAGGATCCGAACACAGGCATATTTCCGGCCCTCACCATTGCCGAAAATCTGATAATAGCTTCAAAGAAGGGAAATAGGCCTTTCAAGTTCAGTTCCGTCAAAGAAGAGGCAATATCGTTGCTAAGGGATCTGGGACTGGGGCTCGAAGACAGACTGAATACCAAGGCAGGCGAGCTTTCAGGTGGGCAGAAACAGTCTCTGGCCATGGTGATGGCGATCTTGTCGAAACCGCGGCTTCTCCTTCTCGACGAACACACTGCTTCTCTAGACCCTGACAGCGCTTCCAGAGTCATGGAGTTGACTGAAAGAATAAACAGAGAATATGACATTACGATAATCATGATCACACACAATATGGATATCGCTAATTCTTATGGAGAAAGGCTGATGAGGCTGATAGAAGGTGAAGTGGTTAATGACGGGATGAGAAATATCGTTCCTCGGGTGACTTCAGCAGTGTAGTTGGCGATTTGAAATTCCGCGAGTGAACAGGCTTTTGAATGCGAGTCTGTAAGGACCCTTAACATAGTAGCTCAGATAGTTAGAAAGAAGTTTTCCAGTCATTCTTCCCTTGAGAAGATCTAAATGTTCTTCTAAATTTCTGTTGAACCTTTTTCTGAAGGCGTCTGCGATTTGCAGATGCCTGGCGGCCGGGAAGAGCCTTTCAAGATATCTTTCGTTAACAGTCTTGCCTTTGTAACCATCCTCAATGATCGAAAGTGCAGCCTGTCTGCCAGAATCGAGAGCGAAATCGATACCGGCGCCCGTCCAGTTATCAACAAGTCCCGCGCTGTCTCCTGCAACCAGCAAATTCGTGTATATGTTGTTCAAACTAAGAACTACATCGGTATTGAAAGTAGGGATTGGTGTCCCCCGCAAATCAATCTCTTCACCGAAAGATCTCTTTATCAAGGTACTCATCTCTTCATAAGAGGGAGTCTTCTCCGAATCGGGGTAAATCCCACCTCCAACAGAGTTGAAAGACTCACCAGGGAAACTCCAAAGGTAACCATTGGGGATAAAGGTGACGGAAGCACTTCCCGTGGGAGAGCTGTAACCATAATATGCAACTCCAAAAGAGGGTGGTTCATGTCCAAGGAGTTTTGCCCCAAAAACGCCGGCCGAAACGATTACATAGTCAGAGGTCAACTCTCTTTCATCTGTCTTAACGACAAAACCTTGTTCCTCTTTCACGATCTCTCTCACTCTTGAAGAAAGGAATCTACCGCCTCTCTCAACTATGGATTTGAGAAGAGCATTATCAAATTCCTTCCTGTCAACAGTTTTGAATATTGTCTTCTTTGACATCAGAGTAGTAAGATGCTTCATCTGTCCGTCGATTAACCTGTTTATGCTTAACTCGTGACAGTCGAAGCCCTCGATATCCACTTCGGGAAATATCTCGTGGACCCTCTTCAAAGATCTTGGCGTCAAACCCCCTCCGCAGCCCTTTTCTCGTGGGAAGCTTTTAGAATCAAGAAGAAGGAAATCTATTCCGTCACGGGCAAAGATTCTTGAGGCGGCGAGTCCAGCGGGACCGGCTCCAACAACTATTACCTTACTGTGCATCGACTCTCACCTTCCTGACTCTCATTATTAAAAGCACAACGACCATCTCAAGAAAGATGAGAAACAAGATGAAGATAACACCGGCCATCATACCGAAGTGATGGCCAAGAAGCCCTACGAGGAAATTAGACATTGCGCCGCCAATTGATGCAGCAACTGTGAACATTCCAATTGCGAACCCGATTCCATTTTTCATGGAGGATATGAGGATGGCTTGAAGCGTGGGAAAAGTTCCAGAAAAGCCAAAACCAGCAAATACTACCGCTAACGCAATCGCAATAGCGGATTGGAGAAGCAACGCTGCTCCAAACGAAACAAAAGCTATTATCACCATCATCAAAAGCGACAGCTCGTATCCAAGTTTATCGACGAAGATCCCGGCCAGTAATCTCCCGACGAATATCCCTGCCCAGAGAAGCGCCGGAAAGATGCTCGCGTATCTCATCTCAATACCCTTCGATTCAAACATGAAGCTCGAAAGCCATGAAGTGAAACCAATCTCGTAGCCCACATAAAGAAGAACACCCACCATAATAAGCCAGAAGATCTTCTTGGAAAAAATCTCCTTTCTGAAGTGAGTAGCCTTCTCATCACTTCCTACAAAGGGTATTCCGTAAAGAAACGGAATGAATGATAACAGCAGAAGCGATACAAAGAGAGCTATGAGAAACGGCTTCCACCATGACGTGTAGTCAACAAGAAAGGCCGCCACGATAAGAGGCGAGATAATTGAACCTATCGCAAAGAAAGAATGCATGAGGTTCAAAGCTCCCCCAGGCTTTTTGTAGTTCAGTCCTGAGACTGCTATTCCAATTGAAGTTTCCATACTTCCCGTCCCGAAGCTCACTGTCATGCTTCCTACTAACAAAAGCCAGAATGACCGACCAACAGAGAGGACGGTCAATCCTGCAGCAATGCACACAATTCCTGCGGCAAGCAATTTAAAGGGTCCAAATCGATTAGAGAGAGAACTAACGACAATAGCCGAAGCCATAAAGGCAAGCGTAGGAAGCGAAAGCAAAACGCCTGCGATCTGATGGTCTAAGCCAAAGCTCTTCTCGATAGCCGGCAATGCGCTTCCAAGTATTATTGATGTAAACCCAAAGAGAAAGAAACCATAAGATGAAATCAGGCTAAAAGCTTTCTTTGTGTCCATGAGAGAATTCTAACACGAGGTATTGCAACTTTGACAGAGGTACTTCAAGAAGAAAAAAGCGCGGTCTTGAAGACCGCGCCAACCATATAACTATTTTACATAAAGAATGGTGTTACCGGGAAGAGAGAGCCAAAGACCAGAGAAACTACAGACATCAACTTGATAAGAATATCCATAGAAGGACCAACGGTGTCCTTCAGCGGATCTCCCACTGTATCTCCTACGACTGCAGCTTCGTGAGTCGGCGTACCCTTTCCTCCATACTCACCGGTTTCAATGAATTTCTTCGCATTGTCCCAGGCTCCTCCGGAGTTTGCACTGAATATAGCTATCATGATTGCGCTGGAGAGTCCGCCAACCAGCAAACCGGCAACTGCCGACCTACCAAAAAGGAATCCAACAATGAACGGTGAGGCGATCGCCACAACTCCGGGAGTAAGCATTCTGCTAACCGCACCCTTTGTCGTAATTTCAATGCATCTCCTGTAGTCAGGCACAGCTTCTCCAGTCCTGATCCCAGGAGTTTCCTTGAACTGCCTTCTAATCTCAACTATCATTAGATTTGCTGTATCGGCCACTCCCTTGATCAAAAGTGACGTGAAGAAGAAGGGAAGCATTCCTCCTAAAAGAATTCCGATAAGTGTATAGGGCTCTACCAGATTAATTACTGGATTGTTTATGATTTCTTCCGCTGTCCCAGCCGAACCCCATATGTAAGATACTATTAGTGAAAGAGCAGCAAAAGCTGCAGAGCCTATTGCAAAGCCCTTCCCTATGGCCGCAGTAGTGTTGCCTACAGAATCTAGTCGGTCTGTGAGCTTCCTTACCTTCGGATCCAGATTTGCCATCTGAGCAATACCGCCCGCGTTGTCCGCAACTGGGCCGTAAGAGTCAACAGAAACGATATATCCGACAAAGGAAAGCATTCCAAGGGCCGCTATGGCTATTCCGTAGACCCCTGCAGACAAATATGCCGCAAGTATGGCAATAGCTAAGGTTATCACTGGCCATAGAGTGCTGCCCATTCCAAGAGCGAGACCGCCGGTGATGTTTATCGCGACTCCACTTTGAGTGTCTTTCGCGAGTTTTCTTGTAGGTTTGTAGTCATCGGACGTGTAATACTCGCTGAGCTTTGAGATGATTATTCCTGCAATCAAGCCGGAAGCAATTGCAAAGAAAAGTCTCCACCGTGAAACGAATTCGGGATTGATTAAGAATGCATCTTTGAATGGATAATCGGGCGCTGCGATCCCTATAACTATCGCTACCGATGCCAGGACAAGACCGCCGGTAAATAGATTCCCAAAACTGAGACTCTTGCGGGCATCCTTAGACTTCAAGCTTGCAACTACAAGAACACCAATCAGTGAAGAAAGAACACCGGCGCCGGCTATCAGGACCGGAAGCAATATCAGCCCATAATATTGGGACTCGGTCATAGTTCCATGATCAGCAAACTTCATGAAAATAGCAAGAACTATTGCAGAGACGATCGAAGCCACATAAGACTCGAGAATGTCCGCCCCCAAACCTGCAACGTCGCCAACGTTGTCACCTACGTTATCGGCTATTGTTGCGGGATTTCTTGGGTCGTCCTCTTCGATATGCTCTTCGATCTTTCCCACAAGGTCGGCACTCATGTCAGCCGCCTTAGTGTACATACCTCCGCCTACCCTGTCGAACAGCGCAATGAGACTGGCTCCGAGTGAATAAGAGCTGAGTATCATTACACCGTCTATGTAAGAGATCCTTCCAAAGGCTTTCGAAAGATCGGTAATGCCTTCAAAAACAAAGGAGCTCTTAAAAACCAGCATTACAACTGCCAAACCCGTTAAGGAGAAACCGGCGACGGCGAGCCCCATAACGGATCCGCTTGAAAAAGCAACTTTGAAAGCACTTGACAATCCGCTCTCTGCCCCGGCTGCTACCCTTGCATTCGCTCTCGTGGCCGCATACATTCCGATTACTCCTGCGGCCTCAGAAACAAGGGCTCCAAAGAGAAGGACAATCGGGTACTTGAAAGACTGAAAGATTATTCCCAGAACGGCTGCAAGAATTACCGCAACAAGGAATATCTTTTTTGCTTCTTCCTCCAAAAAAGCAGAGGCACCTTCTTGAACGTACTTAGATAGCTCTTTCATCCTGTCGTTACCCTGCGAAAACCCAAGAGTTCTCCGCAACATGACGAAAGCAAAGATGGTAGATATGATCCCTGCTAAAAGTGGTAAGTACAGTGAGTTCATTTCTTCTCCCTCCTACTTTGCTACTATATTGGAACAATTGTCTCCATTAGGAATCCCAGCTGACATCCCATCTTTCGAAGCAGTTTTTAGGGAGCTTCTCTACGAAATCATGCCCGCTTCTAAAGACGTATCTGTTCCCTATCATAGGTCTCGATCTCCCGCCCTTCTGCCTGAGTATGTAAAGATAATCTTTCGCCCTAGTAACGGCAACATAGAATATTCGTTCTTCTTCGCTGAGAGAACCTTCTAATATTGCCATTGAATTTGGGAAATCGCCGGGATTGGCCGCTAGAATAAACACGACCTCCCATTCAAGACCCTTCGCCTGATGCACAGTGGAAAGTACAACCGACGGCTGTTTTTCAGCCGACTCGCGCTCAATGTCTATCTTTTCGCTGACAGCCAGATCCTCAAGCAGATCGGATATGGAAATGTAGCGGCCCGCGATCTCTATAAGTCTTTCAACATCCATTCTTCTCTCTCTAGCATCCGGAAACTTCTCGTCGAGATAATCACCGTAAAAATCGGCATAAAACCTTCTAACGATTTCCGTTGGAGGCTCCTCTTCATTCGTTGCACCCAAAATACTCACGAGTTTATCGAGTTTTATCCGTTTGCTCACATGGGAGTTTACTACCTCCTCAGCTCTGTGACCGTCGTTGGCAGCTGCTGAGATACCCTGAATTATCCTGAGGGAGGTCGCATTTCCCACGCCGGGAAATAGCCTCAAAATCCTACCCCAGGAAACTTGATCAAGAGGATTCTCTATTACTTTGAGCAACGCGAGAATATCCTTCACGTGGGCCGTCTCTGTAAATCTGGGACCCGAGTAGAGAGTGAAATTCATTTTTCGCTTGTCCATCTCCATCTGTAGCTCAAGGGAGTGATAGTGCGAACGATACAGGACGGCGATGTTTTCGGGATCTACCCCGTCATCTATATGTTCTTGAATTCTCTGGGCAACGAAAGATGCCTCCTCAAGATTGTCCCAGGTCTCGGCAACAACCGGGATCGGCCCGTTCATACGAACGGCTCTCAGCTGTTTTTCAATTGAATCCTGAGGAACTATCGAATTTATCAGTTCGACTATTTGAGGAGTTGAACGGTAGTTCGTCTGTATCTTGTAGATCCTGGCATCTTTAGCCGAAAGAAAATCATAGACATTCTCAAACCTTGCTCCACGGAAAGAGTAGATGGACTGAGCGTCATCACCTACGACAATGAGGTTCCCATGGACCGAGGAAAGCATTTCAACGAGTCTGAACTGAAGAACGTTCGTATCTTGAAACTCATCGACGAGAACCCATCTGAACCTCTCGGCCTCTCTGTTCAAGATCGATGGATTGTCGTTGAAGAGCTTGAGCGCTTTGAGGAGAAGATCGTCGTAGTCGACACAGTTCTGTACAGTCTTCTCCTGAACGTACCGTTTCCAGATCTCTTCAATCTCATCATAAGAACCGAGAAACTTCCTGTTCTTTCTCGCTGTAGACTCTCTGAGAGATGAAAGAACGTTAACCGAATACGAGTAGATGCTCTGCAGCACGCCCGCTGAGGGAAGAGTCGAACTGTTGATACCCTTTCTCTCTTCCAGTAATTCTGTTCTACAGTGTTTTATGAGGTCTTTGGCATCTTCTCTGTCAAGAATCGTGAAGTTTTCCGCCAAGCCAGCGGCCTTAGCATACTTTCTCAAGAAATAATTGCAGACATGGTGAAAAGTACCCGAAAGCATTCCCTTAAGATTCGATCCACTTACACGTCTTGCGCGATCGATCATTTCTCTGGAAGCCGCCCTGGTAAAAGTCACCAGAAGAATGTTTTGCGGATTTATTGAATTTGAGACAAGATGAGCGATTTTGTAAGTTATCACTCTTGTCTTTCCAGAACCCGGTCCCGCAACTATTAAAGAACGGCCGCTTGATTCAATGACAGCCTTCAACTGCTCTTCGTCAAGTCCTTCAGTTAAAAATCCGGGAATTTCTGAACTTCTGAGAGTATATTTCTTCATCGACGACAGCGGCCCCCTTCTGATAAGATTTTACCATAAGGGCGAAGTGGCTTCACTTTGACTCTTTCCACCTGGAGGAAATCATGACGAACGAAACCGGCGGTGCTAAACAGATCGTAGTCTCTCTCATTCTACTGGCAGCAGTGTTTCTGATTGGAATTATCGGGTACTCGATAATCGAAGGGTACAGTCCGATCGATTCAATATTTATGATAATGATAACGATCTCTACTGTCGGTTATGGGACGATTACCGAACTTTCTCAGGCAGGAAAAATCTTTACAAGCTTAGTGATTCTTGCCAGCATCACCATAGTTGTTTACGCTGTATCCAACATAACTGCCTTTCTCGTTGAAGGAAGGGTAAACAAAATGATCAGGAGGAGAAGAATTTTGAAAACCATAGAGAAGCTTGAGAATCATTTTATAGTAATCGGCGGTGGTGATCTGGGGTCGACTATCGCTCAAGAGATGTCAAAGAGAAATAACGATGTGGTGATTGTTGAGAAGAGCGAAGAGAGGCTCAAAGATTTGACTGCAAGAGAGGGAGGAAAGCTGATCTATGTTTCTGGAGACGCCACTGAAGAAGAAACGCTAAAAAGCGCGGGAGTGGAGAAGGCTCAAGGTTTGATGTCATGTTTACCGGACGACGTGGACAACATTTTTGTTGTTCTCACCGCCAGGGGAATGAACAAGAGCATGAAGATAATCTCAAAAGTTGCCCATCGCGAGAACATCAACAAGCTGAACTATGCCGGGGCCGACAAAGTGATTCCCATTCAAGAAATCGGTGCGCATCGAATGGTTACGATGATGCTTAATCCAACTGTAATCGGCTTTCTTGACAGTATATCTCAGTCGGGTTCGCTTCAGCTTCGCTTCGAAGAAGTGAAAGTGCCAGGCAATTTCAGAGCAGAGGGCATGACGCTTGAAGCTTTGAAAATTCCTCAAAGGATTGGGTTGATTGTGATCGCAACGGTCTGCGACGGTGTGAACAAATTCAACCCAAGCGCGTCAACTATTGTGAAGCCAGGAGACAGTCTCA
Organism: Mesotoga sp. H07.pep.5.3; assembly: GCF_002752615.1. NCBI lineage: Bacteria > Thermotogati > Thermotogota > Thermotogae > Kosmotogales > Kosmotogaceae > Mesotoga > Mesotoga sp. H07.pep.5.3. Next base: position 765,122 of record NZ_AYTV01000012.1, on the reverse strand, counting down.
TGGTACTTGGTGAGCATGAGCAGGTTGAAAAACTTCAGAGCTTGCTCGGCGGCAATTTGAACGTCCAGCTTTAAGAGAGCAACTCGTTCATCCCACTTATCTGAGAGGGAAACTATCTTTCGACGTCTGTAGCAGGACAGTTTGGAAATTAATAACCAATAGTGTTCAACGACCATAACTATGTTTGATATTAAAAGGAGGACTAAGATGGCAGAAAAGGCGATCAAATACTCGGCAAACAGTCTTGATTTCGCGCAAAAAGTGGCTGGCTTCTCGGCAAAGGCAGTAGAAATCAAAGCTCCGTTTTCAGGAAGACCAGAAGCACACAGGAATCAGCACGATCTTTATGTTGTAATCTCGGGAAAGGCAAAGGTCAAGACCGGTGAACTCACAGGCAAGGTGGATGAGATTTCTGAAGGAGAGTACAGAAGCGACGAAATGATAGTGGATGAAGAACATACGCTTCAAATTGGCGAATCTCTTCTCATTCCAGCCGGCGTAGCACATACTGTGATCGTTGAATCAGGAGTCTTTGCACAGTGGGTATTCAAAATAGATAAAAGGTGACTCAGTTGCAAATGTTCCATTGAAACCTATTAGGGCAGAAGTGAAAACCGCTTTGTTTAAGAAATCTCACGGAGTATAAAACGACTACTCTTATCTCGTTTTTACTCATCGCTTTCGCCCACGGGTCTTTTTTCCTCTCTGAGACGCATTTGTAATTCCAACCAGGCAAGATATGATCTTGTTTAGTTGTTCAGGTAATGTTTTGGTGTTCTAAGATTAACGCCTGGGATCTTGAGGCTGCTTGGTTCTGTTGACTCCTGGACTTCCATACTCGTTTTTCAAATAGATTGAACTTTGCTTTGACAAGATAGCGTGGCCTCATAGCGCAGTTTACTTCTTTCTTCCAAAACAACAGATGTTACGAAATCTTTCAGTGTCTGGACAATCTATTATGAAGTGCCACAGGAATAAACGCTCTCGTAGCCCCAAAGCATTCTTGAAGAGACTTATCAATTCACACGGTTTTGTTTTTCCACGTTTGTTTTCCATTTAAATCATGAATCACAGTCTTTTATCGGGCTGTTCCTGGCCATCTCTGAGGCCGCCTTAACTGCATCGACCTTCTCTTCGAACAAACGAATCACCTTCGCTTCACTTTCATGGTCGACTAGCCATTTGTCCTCGTGGGGTTAGACATGAGAAATATCCTCAATAAACCTTCTCTGATCTCTGGAACTTTCTTCAGTCAATCATCAAAATCCATTAACACACTTCCCAAGTTTTGTGAAGAAGCAGTATTGAGTGAAGCTCACAAGCTCATCAAAGCTAATCTTCAACCACCGAGTCTCTTGCGATCAGCGCAGCTCCAAAGGCCCCCACTATCTCCGGAGCTTCAGGAACTATGATCTCTGTTCCGAAAAGTTCCTTCAAAGCGTCAACAACTCCAGAGTTTCTCGCGACGCCCCCGGTGAAAACAAGGGGAACGGGAGATCCAAGTCTCGAATACATTGCTCCAACTCTCTTGGCAATGGCCCTAAACAGACCAGACGAGATGTTCTCTATCCTCTCTCCCATTCCGATCAAGGAAACGACTTCGGACTCTGCGAAAACTGTGCAGACAGAACTTATAGAGACGTCTTTATTCCGTTTCCTAGCCATAAGGGCCATCTCATCTATTTCAAGTTCAAGTGCAGACGCCGTTACTTCCAGAAACCTTCCCGTTCCAGCTGCGCATTTGTCATTCATGGCGAAGTCATCGACATTACCATCCGGGGATAGTCGAATTACCTTGCTGTCCTGACCACCGATGTCGATTATCCCCCTTGCCTCTGGAAAGAGTGCGAAGACTCCCCTGGCGTGGCATGAGATTTCCGTAATCCTGTCACTTGCAGATGAAACCAGCAACCTTCCGTAACCAGTGGAAACACATTTTCCTATGCGTTTTCCTTCCTTCGAAGCCACTTCAGTCATCTCCGCAATTAGAGCTTCGGCCGTATTTGAAGCTCTTACACCGGTCTTCAATGTCTTCGAGAAAATGATTCTTCCTTCTTTGTCTATCAGAACTCCGTTAGTCGTGGTAGAACCGGAATCAACCCCGGCAAAAAGCATCTTCATTCCCTCCTTGGAAGGTGACACTGATCTTACGCTATTCTTCTCCATTAATGCTCCTATTCTCGTTGACAACTGCCCTTGGGAATTGATAGGATAATCAAGTTCTATTCTGTAGACACTTTTGCCATCATTAGGACGCACAAAATCATAGAAATCACAGAACTTCGGAGCCACAAAGACCGTCGCATCAACTTCCCCATTTGAACGAAATTCTCCTTCCGAGAATCGAGCGCACGGCGATCTCCACTTAAGAAGTCTCTCTGCAACTGCATGAAGCGGATCGGGTTTCTCTTGAGTTTTCTCTGAAAATGGTCTACCTCCCAAACAGGTGTCGTTAGCAACGATCATGCCTCCCGCCTTTTCAACTGCTGCATCTAAAGCTCCAATGTCAGTTATCCCGCCGGTTATTGCAAGCCGGCTCTTGCCAGCAGTTGCTCCGTATTTCGAAGTGTAAGTTGCCTGCATGCCATTAAGTGCCTGAAAATATAGGTCCGTAAGGTCTTCTGCTGCCGATCTCTTTTCATTCGCTTGCACAAAATCGACAAGTTCGTTGAATCTACGAATGCCTTCTCGAAGATCGGTGGAAATACCTGAGCTCTCGAGGAAGTAAACTAACCTTTGAATCTCGGCTGCCAAGAATCTTACTGCTTCTCTATCCCTTTTCCAGGGTAATCTGAGGATGAATACGTTTGCCAAGGAGAGTTCATCGAGAAGGTCTCCAACTCTACGCATTGCATCGCAGGAATCGACTATCAAGAGACAATCATTCGAGTCAAGCTCCATGCCCTTCTGATAGACTGTCTTTGCATATCCGCAAAGGTTGCATCCCAGTTCATGACTTAAGGTCGGAGAAGATGTCATCAGCCTCTGGAAAGCAATATCACTACCCATAAGTACTTCCAAAGGTAAATAGCTACATGTGTAGTAGATCATCTTCTGTTCTCCAGTATTTCGAGGAAGGCTTCCACTCTTGTTCGAAGCTGCCCCGCACCTTGTGATGAATGATCGACACAGTCTCCCGTTAACTCTAGAAATGGAATCTTCTCACTTTCAAACAACCTCTTGAGGAAAGGCACGCCTCCGGAAGACTGCCTGCAACCCCAATGAGAGAAGTGAATAACCCCATCGACATTGAAATCTCTGGCGAGGCCCAAACAGAACTCGCCCCGATCAACGACGCTACCGCAAAGCGGATTGAAAACAAGCTTTTTTGCAAGGCTTTCTAGCGGTCGGTCGGGATCTACTGGATATATCCAGTCCCACATAAGTTCGTTACCTACAACTAGATTTTCACTATTAGGTGAAAATAACTCGAATAACTCATTGTCGTAATAAGGTGGTATGTGTAGCCATAGTATCCTCTTTGAGTTTTCGGGGATTACTTTAAGGCTCTCCGCGATGTTTCTGGAGCCCAATGCAATTCGAGGATCACCGGCAAGAGTATGAAGGACATACAGCGAGTTCATATGTTCGTAGAGATGCTGAGGAAGATACGAGCCGTGCGCTCTGAGCCTAGCCTTTTCGAGGTTATTTATCAGTTCTCTTTCATAAGATAATCTCAACGACAACTCATCCATCTTGAAAGGCTTCCCGGTGATCTCTTGAATTGTGACAATTACATCTTTCAGTTGAGACACGACGTACCCTACCGCTTCCTGCTTCCGACCTCTGGGCACATCGATCAAAATAAAAGGCACGTCATACTCTCCAGCTATTCTTTTGAAGGTCGGGAGGTTTCCGTCGCATAGAATGCTTGTGGTCATCACCAGTTTCGGCGGAGGAAGTAGCTTTCTCAAAGAAACACCGAGAGAAGCCCTATGAAAAGTACAAAGAGAATCGCTTATTCCAGCCTGTGAAGAAACTGAGATTGCCGTGTCCTCAAGATGCATAGACGAAAGTGCGCCCGAAATGCCTTCGGCCGAAACGGGGTTTAGCCCCGCCGAAAGAAGTAGTTCTGAAGGGTTCATCAGATTTACCCACGCGGTATTCTCGCCCTTGACTGCAAAATAGACTTCCTCCAGAGCCAAATGATTGACCGTATTGACAAATCGCGGTCGATCTCTGTCTGGAAAATGCTTTCTTCTGAAGTTCTCAAATGCCATGCCGAGCTGAAGCCATTTCTTGAACCTATCTTTGTCATCTATGTGATTTCTGAGAAAGCTCCCGAATCTAACACTCTTTCTTGACATTAACTATGCCCTCACTCCCGCCATCGAAAATCGCTGACACCACCATTATCCTTATTTAGTCAGGAATGTTAGAAGAGATTCAATTATAACCTCTTGAGAACAGAGAGTTTATCGTTCATCATAATTACTCTTTCCGCTGCCAGTACCAGCCTGACAAGAATCCCTTCTAACTGCTCGGCGGTTGAGCTTCGTTTTCCGCTTGCAACCCAAATGAAAGGGACTTTCTGAAGTGATAGCCGTATATTGCAAATTCGACTGACAAAGGGAAAAGCGACGGCTTGAAGAAAATCGTCCACAAGAGCAACGACCAGTAGTTCATTCTGCCTTTATCCTTAATTCCAAGTACCCATAGGGACTTCAAAAAAGCCTTGATACTATCGGTGAAAGGCCTAACGTGTTTAACTGAATTAGGTTTGTAGTTCTTAAGAAAGGTAATTACTCTCTGGGTGTAAGGCTTCGGCGCGTAGATGCTCTTGAGAATTCTGTAGTATCCGTCTACCAGATTCTTCATTCCCATCTTGGGAACTATGTTAGTCATAGTGCTGGTGTTGTTGCCGGAGAACTCCGATACGATCCTGTTCTCTTTTTTCAGTCTCTGGAAAAGTCTCGTTCCCGTTGGTGCAGTAAGAACACCGACCATCGCCGTCACTATACCGCTCTTCTGAATGAAATCGATCATGTTGCTAAATACCGAGGGTTTGTCATGATCGAAACCCACAATGAATCCTCCCTGAACCTGAAGTCCGAACTCCTGCATCTTTCTCACAGATGAAAGCAAGTCCCTGTTTCGATTTTGGAACTTACCGCACTCAACTAGACTTTCCTCTTCGGTAGTCTCTATCCCAACGAATACGGTTCCAAAACTTGCATCTACCATGAGTCTCATGAGTTCGTCGTCATCTGAAAGATCGATTGAGGTTTCTGTATTCAGCACGAACGGATAGTTCCTTTTTTTCATCCATTCTGCAATGGCTGGAAGAATCTCTCTCTTCAGTTTTACCTTATTGCCGATGAAGTTATCGTCAACTATGAATACTCCTCCACGCCAGCCGGCTTTATATAAAGCTTCCATTTCAGCGACAAGCTTTTCAGCGCTCTTTGTCCTGGGAATGTGCCCGTTGAGCAGAACGATGTCACAGAACTCACAGTTGTAAGGGCAGCCTCTAGAGTACTGGATGTTCATTGAAGAGTACTTTCTCATGTCCAAAAGACTCCAGTCTGGAATGGGACTACTTTCAATATCCGGAAAATCATCGGATTTGTAGATGTGCTTGGCCTGCCCTTTCTCCAAATCAAGGAGAAATGGCTCCAAAGTCTTCTCTGCTTCGCCGAGAACAAGGTGATCGACCTCACTGAACTCCTCGGGTCTTGTTGTAAAAAGCGGCCCGCCCGCTATAGTCTTGACGCCTAAATCTTTACACTTCTGAATAACCTTCTTTGCCGAGTCGAACTGAATATCCATTGAGCTAATCATTACGTAATCTGATTTCTCTATATCTTCATCGCGTAGAGTATCTGTGTTCATATCGATAAGTTTCTTCTCCCATTCTTTAGGCAACATAGCGGCAACGGTCATGAGCCCCAGCGGTGGATATGCAGCCTTTTTGGAGACGAATTTCAAGGCATGTTTGAAACTCCAGAACGTCTCTGGATACTCTGGATAAACCATCAAAACTCTCATATCTCCACTTCCTTTCTCTAACGATGCTCAACACTCTGAAAATTATTTCTTTGTAAATCGATTCCTGCAGGAAAAATTATCGCCCAACGAGTCGCTGATTTTTTTCTGCTGAGTTAACCGGCTTCGTTCACTAGAAGTCTTTATAAGACAAAGATTTGCTAATGTTGGAAAGAGTAGTAATCTGTTGGTGACCGAAACCTGGTTTATCCCGCAGTCCTTCATAAATAATTCTATCACACAGCGCCAATCTTAAAAGTCCATCGGTCCATCCTGTCTTGTCAACACAAGGTCTTCTCAACTAGACTCAAGATCTTCTGATAAAGTTACCTACCACTGAAGACAGTGTCTGTTTACTTGAAAATGAAGTTACTCTTATACATCAATTACCTTCTTACACAAACCAGTTGGAAAACCCCTTCAAGAAGAATAATAAGATGAAAACTGCTTTGCCACTACGGAAATGGAGTACCTCCTATAAATAGTTTTGCTCCCGTTCTCGGCAATCATCTTCATTCTTCTTGCGGAGGGTCTTGCATCTATCAGCAGTCTCCTTAGCTCCTTTTCGAACGAAGCCTCGTCGGTTGTATCAATGAGAAAACCATTGTATCCGTCACGTATATAACTCTTCACTCCCCCGCGCTTTGGCGCGATAGCCACAAAGCCTGCAGCCATGGCTTCAAGTATGGCTATTCCAAACTCCTCTTTGAAGGAAGGAGCAACATACGTCGGAGGCCACGGAGTGGCTTTTACTCGCGAAATACTATTTTCAAGACATCTAATCTCATCGTTGTTCATCGCAGGTAAGTGGCAGAATCTCCCGTGGAGTTCTTTGTTTTGTCTCACGTATTTCCTGATCTCCTCAAGTTCGTTTGCTTCGATTCTATTTGGATGATCCAGATCTCCCCCGACTATAACTAAATTAAACGAATTCCAGAGACCAGAGTTTCCCCAGGCCTTTAGTAGTTTCACCTGGCCCTTTGCAGGATCAAGTCTTCCAACCGTAAGAAGCAGAGGATTGCTTCTGAAAGATCTTTCGAGGTAGAATTCCTTATCTTTCTCGAATAGCATCGAATAGAGAGGCCCATTCACAAAAATCGGGCACTCATTCCGTAATGATATACCTTCCGGCATCATCGTGAGTTTCTTTGAGATACTTTCGTCGAGAAGTGGCGGATAGTATGCAAGTAGCTGATTCCTGCTCTCCTCACTTCCTATTCCGAAAAGCCTGTCGCAGTCCCTAAGCATCTTCCACGATACTTCGACTTTTGAAGTCTCTCTTAATGCATCAACAGCATCCAGTTTGATAAGAGACCCTTTCTGATCTACGAAGCGCCGCTGGGGATCGGGTGTTACCGTAAAAAAGGACCGGACCCCAGTCTTTTTCGATAGATCGAGCATCGCTTGAGAAGCGAAATCCGAAAACCTCAAATGAAATTGTCCCGGGCTAATTCCCGCAATTGAAAGTACGTCTGTAACGTTCGAAATTACAGTAGTTCTATCTTTAAGAAAGTTGTTCGTAATCATCTTTTCGAAGTCTAGAAAAGGAACGTACATGAAGTAGTGATGTTCTCTTTCCGTTCTCCACAATCGGTCCATTCTCGATATTTCCCTCATTTCGAGTGGAACGATTGTAACAACACCCGGTAAGTTCTGAGTCAGTTCATTTCCGAGTGTTCTGAGAAACGTTCCCATTCCACCACTGGAACCCTTTCCTGTCTTCAGAGGATCACCATAGAAACTGAACTGAACAAGAACTGAGTTCACACGAATCTGATCTCTCAGATCTATAAGCAAAGAGTAAATCTTTCTTAAACAAGGATCAGCAGTTAAGACCGGGTGATTATCGGGAAGATTGATTCCATACCTCACCGCTTTCAAGATAATACCGAGGTGAAGTGAAAGATCATCTCCGAAAGACTTACCTATCATTTCCCTTATTAATGGTGTTCTCTCACCTGATAGCAAGAGCAGAAGAGGGCGGACCTTTTCATTCTCTTTCCATAGATCTAGCAGGGCTTCCGGATCGAAGCCATCTCTTCCGTCAAGTACCGCTGACTCGAGAAGGACTGAAGCATGCTTTTTTGCAGCAACTAGATCGGAAGAATCATAGCGGATTACTCTTGAGAGAAGTGAATCGATCTCTTCGGACTTTCCAATAACAGTCAGCAAATCTTTAAATGCAAGTTTTCTTCCACTACGTTGTACTCCTCTGAACAACGATGTGGACAAAAGAATGTCATTCTCCCACTCCCTAAGCTTTGCTTCTAATGCCTCATAGCTAAGAACCTCACCCATCCTGATTGCAGAAAGAATTCTTACTAGATTGCTTTGACGAAGAGATAATTTCTCAAGCTTCTTGGGTTCGTTAAGCTGAGAGATCAAGTGTTGAGAAGCCGAGAAATCATCGTTAATGACAACACCGTCACGAACTTTCTCACAGGCGTCTTCGAAGGCAAGTACTGATTTCTCCACCCTATCTGCGATGTTCCGGACATTTTCGAACAGTCTCGATTCTTTATCTTGCACCTTTTCACCTCAACAACGATGATATCAGTTAGAGTCTCTTCCACCGAAGTGAAGATACACTCTAATCCAGTCTCTAAAAACAGTCTAGTCCGCAGTGCATTGTGATTATAGAGCACGCTTAGTATAGAAATCGGCCAGCAGCAATCTTTTCAAATTACTTTCATGCTGTGCAACAACTGGTAAAGGATCTTTAGAAGATCGAAGGGAGACAAAGAATATTTGATCAATCACTCTTTTCCGAAAAATGGAGTCTTTTCATACGATAGTTCATCTTTTGAAGGCGATGAGGATTTTTAAGCAAGAACAAGAGTAACTGTCCAGACAGAAACAAAAAAGGGGAGATAACTCCCCCTGGTGGAGCCGAGGGGATTCGAACCCCCGGCCTCCGCCTTGCGAAGGCGGCGCGCTCCCAGCTGTGCTACGGCCCCACATAAAATTGATTATAGCCTGAATCAACAAGGAATTCAATCATATGCAGATTAGAGACTAGACGGAATGCCTATTAGCTCCCCGAATTTGAAGATACTCAAATCAGTTGAATGACATGGCTTTAGGACAAAAGCAGTATCTATCCCGTGGTTTGTTCCGCCTGCCGAAATCACCCACTGATCAGTTCTTACAATTCCTGCATCGGCTGCCATTATGGCTATCTCAACGGCTACTTTCGTTCCCTGGCCAAAGAGGCGCAGGGCTGTCGCAAAAATCTGTAAAGGATACACGCCGCCATTCGCTTTGGCAAAAGCTACTTCTATTCCTCTGAAGAGATGGGTCACTGTAAGTAGTGAATGTCGACTTCCAGAATAGAGCTTCCTAACTTGAGGGTCGAATTCATCTTCATCTGGTTCTCGAAAGCCAACACTATGAGTGACGATTATCAACCGGACTGAATCAGGGACAAGATCAAAAGCCATTCTTGCAACTACACCACTCGTAGAAGGCAAGATCACTTTATCGATCTTCTTCTCCTCGGCCCTTTCAAATATTCTCTCAAGGAGTGTTTTAGTTGTCTCTTCGTCACTCTTTGAAAAGTACATCGTCATTGCTTCATTTCTCCTTTTCGGTTTCAGCTTCTTTAATCGCTTTGCTGATGATTCCTTCATCCACCAGATAAGGAAGCGTTATCTGCTCGCTCCCCCTCTTTTGCCTGTTGAATTCAGATGCAACGGACAGGGCGTTTTCGTTTCTCGCCCAGGCTCTTCTGGCCACACCACTCATGACGTCCCAAGATATTGATGTTCTGATAATCCCATCCACTCTCTCGCTTCCATCCAGTACAAGACCAAAGCCACCGTTTATTGCCTTGCCTATTCCAACGCCTCCACCGTTGTGGAGCGAGACCATGCTCATGCCTCTTGCAGCATTGCCAGCGAAGCACTGGGTTGCCATGTCTGCCATAATATTGCTTCCATCTTTTATATTCGATGTCTCCCTGAAAGGCGAATCGGTACCGCCGGTGTCGTGATGATCTCTCCCAATCATTACCGGCCCTATCTCTCCACATCTCACCATCTCGTTGAATTTCAGAGCGATATCGCGTCTTCCGACAGCATCCTGATAAAGTATTCTCGCCTGCGTGCCAACTACAAGTCGGTTCTTATCGGCGTCCCTAATCCAGATGTAATTGTCCCTGTCCAGGCCTCGTCGATCTGGATCAATACAACTCATTGCTGCGGCATCGGTTTTCAACAAGTCCTCCTTTTTGCCGCTCAGGCATACCCATCTGAACGGTCCGTACCCGAAGTCGAAAAGCATCGGCCCCATTATATCTTCTACATAAGAGGGAAAAATGAATCCTTCCGAAGTATCCGTTCCATTCTTCGCAATTTCTTTTGCACCGGCATCGAAAACCGCTTTCATGAAGGAATTACCGTAGTCGAAGAAATAGGTTCCCTTGTCAACAAGCATTCTAATCAGACTGAAATGCCTGACGAGTGATTTATCTACCAGTTCTATAAATCTTTTCCTGTCACTTCTCAGTAGCTCGGTTCTCTCATCGAAAGTCAAACCCTGAGGACAGTAACCTCCATCATAGGGAGCATGACAGGACGTCTGATCCGACAACAACTCAATGTGAACATCATTGTCGACGGCATATTCCAGAAGATCCACTATGTTCCCGTGAAAGGCAATAGCTTGGCTTTCTCTTTTTTCCATCTTCTTGGCCGCGAGAGCGAATGCTTCAGAAGGATCTTCGATCACCTCGTCAACCCATCCCTGTTCGAGTCGCGTCTGGATTCTTGATCGGTCAACTTCGGCAATTATGCCGACACCGCCCGCTATCTTTACAGCCTTTCCCTGAGCTCCGCTCATTCCTCCCAGTCCCGATGAGACAAAGAGATGGCCAGCAAGATCGCCTTCGTCACCAATGCCGAGTTTCAGTCTTCCTGCATTGAGAATCGTGTTGAAGGTTCCATGGACAATTCCTTGAGGCCCTATGTACATCCAGCCACCCGCGGTCATCTGGCCATAATTAGCAACTCCAAGCGCCTGTGCCCTTATCCACTGTTCCTGATTATCAAACATTCCTACCATAAGGGCGTTCGTTATGATTACTCTTGGACTAGATTTGTTTGAACTGAATAATCCGAGCGGGTGTCCAGACATTACAACCAGAGTTTGATCATCAGTCAGTTCCTCAAGGTACCTTTTGATAAGCCTGTACTGCATCCAGTTCTGACAGACCTGTCCCGTCTCACCGTAAGTGACGAGTTCATAAGGGTAAAGAGCAACATCGAAGTCAAGATTGTTATCTATCATTACCTGAAATGCTTTACCTTCAATGCACTTCCCCTTATACATTTCGATAGGCCTGCCCTTTATTTCACCCCGAGGCCTATATCTATATCCGTAGATCCTGCCCATCGTTAGAAGTTCATCTAGGAATTCTGGGGCAAGTTTATCATGAAGCCTTACAGGTATGTAACGCAGTGCATTCACTAGAGCAAGCTCTATCTCCTTTTTAGAGAGATTTAGTTCTCTCTTCGGTGCTCTCCGGATTCCCGGCTTGAATTCTGGATCCGGTGGCAAAGTATCTTCCAGCTTGATTTCCATAGATTTGAAAATCTCTTCTGAAGAAAGCAAGACATTACCTCCTTTTATTCTGATGAGTCATTATTCCTGTAATCAAAAGACCAGCTGCTTTCGACTATGCTAGATCCCGAAAGCTCCCGCTATTGATTCTCTAAAGGGCTCCCAATGGGGCGGCAGAAAGGTGAACACTACGAAGGTGACATCAAGCAAGACCAACATTACAAGTAATGCCTGCAGTCTTCTCTGCAGCAATCCTGGATGAGATCTTGAGCGCCACTAGCTGCCCCAGCGCAACTGCCATTACCATGAGAAGTACATCAAGAATGAGACCGTGGTGAATGACAAGAAAATAGGAATACAAACCTCCATGAATTGTTACGCACATACCTAGATTCCAACTGCCTTTCCAAAGAGAAAAGAAGCGGTTGGCACCTCTCTGCAAAACAGCGGTTCTAGAAAAAGGTGTATCAGTCCCGGCGTAAAAACCATTTTCAAGTGCTTCCAGACAGTTCCATTTACTGGTGTAAAAATACCTGCTATAGTATTGTCCCCGCTCCAGTCATAGGCCATGTGAAGCAAGGTACCGACAATAAATACGAAAGAGAAGCCTACTACTTCACAACTAAGAAAACTGGTCTTTCTCACCGACATCTCCACACACTACCAAATATATCCTTCCGTGAACTTCGATTTGACGATTCTCAATTTTCTGGGAATGTCGATTTCGTACGGGCACCGTTCATTACATACACCGCAATCATAGCAACTATCTACGCCGGGAGACATGGTACTGTACTCTGAAAGACCCTGCTCTTCACTTCCAAACCAGTGAGCCAGTCTGTCCCTCAAGGCATAATCTGCAGCATCCCTTACTTTTCCGTCGAGCATCTGCCTGTCATAGCGACCTTCTGCGAGAAAGAATCCGGGAATATTTATCCCTTGTGGACATGGGAGACACTTCATGCACTGCCTGCAAACATAGTTACCGAGTTCAGGAGCGGTTAGAAGCAATTCGTCAAGTTCTTCAGAAGAAAATGGTTCCTTCTCAATGAGGCGAAGATCTTCTTCAAGCTGCTCAATAGAATTTATCCCACTTACGATACACGAGACGGGAACTGTCAAAGTATACCTGAAAGCGTTTTCAGTGCTCTTCCATAAATAGCCGTCGGCAAGTGGTTTCATCGCAACTATCCCTATGTTGTTAGAGACTGCAAAGGGTATCACCTTTGTTTCTATCTCAGGGAAATTGAATCTGTCATAGTAGTTCATCTGTGTCATGAAGAGATCGAAAGGATATTCCTTGAGCGCTCTCAAGAGTGTTCCACCATAACCATGACTGGTTATTCCCACGTAACTAATAAGTCCTTCCCTCTTGGCCCATTCTATAGTCCTCAGTGCACCATCTGAGGAGGATATCTCTTCCCAGTCGCTATTCTTTGTAACGGCGTGGAGAAAGAGTATGTCTATGTGCTCTCTCCCAAGAGCTTTCAAGGTGGCCAAAAGATCTCTTTCGGAAGACTTTCTGTCTCTTCCTCCAGTCTTTGAAGCAACTATTATTCCTTCTTTAGGTAGAACTAGAGAGAGTTTTCTCTCGGATACTCCATCACCGTAAGACCTTGCGGTCTCAAAATAATTCCCGCCCGCTTCGAGGTATCTTTCGACGATCTCCTTCACAGTCTCAAGCTCTATCTCGAGAAGATGAAACCCTCCCAAGCCCAGAAGAGATACCTCAAGATCAGTCTTCCCAAGTCTGCGATATTCCATATCTTCACCCCCCGGTGAGAATCTTGCTAGGTAGTATGCGGGATGTAAACTTTCTCTTTTAACTTCGAAAGAAACGCATTGTAAAATCAATAACTGCCGAAATTCCTGCAAAGCGCTTTCCGCATTTGAATTCAATAGATGAACAAAGTTCAGTAGCCTTAAGTCATATAAATCGTGAAAAGCTTCTTCTACTACCACCCTGCCCGGACATCTTCCGGGCTTTTTGTTTTCTCGACAATCCCAATAGAGTGCTAGTTCCATTTGACACTCAGAAATCTATTGAAAGTATTATCCCTATTCTTCGATTTGCACGGCTACTCTTTACCCATTCAACGATTTTCCCTACAGGAGCGTAACCCGGGGAAAGCTCAGAGAACCGTTTTGTAAGCCTCTCTTCATTTGTAAGCCTGTACATGCTTTGTAGAAAGTCAAAGACTTTTCCATACCTTGTCTCTATTCTTTCCAGCGCATCCAAAACTCTTTTTCCTCCAGTCACTCCGATCTCTTTAGAAATCCCTCTGCAGTATCCTTATTTTGTCATCGTGAACTTCAGCTGCCGTTATCACTTCATTTCACTGATTACTCCTATGCCTTGAGGACCGAGATGAGTCCCGATAATTGCTTCGATAACTCTCAGTTCTACTTCAGCTCCGGGAGCTTTCTCGCGAAGCATCCTTTCTAAAGTTTTGCCGTCTTCCTTCCTCCATATAGTCAGAACCCTAGCTCTACGCAATCTCTCAGGTGGAATTTCACTGAGCACATGGCTCACAAGAACATCCAGAAGCTTCTTGTTTCCTCTAACATTTTCCACGGGTTTGAGCTCACCTTCGTCAACAATAATCACGGGTTTCATCTTGAGAAGATTTCCCATTAGTGCCTTCGCCTTTCCAATTCTTCCGCCCTTCTGAAGGTAGCTCAAGTCATCTGTCGAACAAAACGTTCTAGTCTTTTCGTGAAAATTCGTTCCGTATTCCACTAGTTCATCAAGGTTGGCACCAGAGTTTATCATGTCGCCAAGGTTCTTCACCAGCATTCCCGTCCCATCGGCGATAAGCTGTGAGTCTATGACATGGATGGGCTTCTCAAAGGCTTTGGCGGCAATGTTGGCAGAAACATTGGTTCCGCTCAGCTTTCCAGACAGCACCGGCACAATCAGCGCATCGTATGTCTCCAAGGCTTCCTTGAAGACAGGAATGAAATCTTGAGGTGAAGGCTGAGACGTCCTGGGCAATTCCGCAGCCGCGGCGAGTTCTTCGTAGTATTCATCGAGATTAAGCTCTGTAGCTTTAGTATAGTTACCGTTTCGGTTTATGTACAGAGAAACGATTCGTACATCGTATTCCTTTATCTCTTCGGCAGTCAGATTACATGTATTGTCAGTTACCAAACCTATTTTCATTCTACCCACCCCCTTCATTAAACTATTCTACAATTATTGCCATTAGATACAAAATCCAGTGGAAATCGAGATGTCGCAAAGGATATTCTTGCGTTACATTGATGATGCTATCCCCAATGGTAGGGAATAATGATAATGTAGAAAGGGTTGCCAAAGCAGTTTGAACGAGAGGAGCTAAAACAATTATGGCTTTTGAGATCAGGGGAGTAGTTGAAGGCTTTTATGGCAAACCGTGGACAATGGATATGAGAAGAGAAGTTATTCAGTATCTTGGAGATCACGGTTTCAACACGTATATCTATGCTCCAAAGGACGATGAGCTACACAGAAAGCGCTGGCGTGAGCAATATGACGAAAACTTCTTCAAAGAGTTCTCTATACTGGTTCAAGAAGCGGAATCCCGTGGAATATCGATAGTATTTGCGGTGAGTCCCGGGTTGAATATAACGTATTCCAGCAATTCAGATGTAAATACCATGGTAGAAAAGCTAATGAGGTTGGCAGATGCGGGTGTCCGTTCCTTTGGACTTTTTTATGATGATATTCCGGAAACCTTAATTTATGAAAAAGATCGGAACACTTTCTCTTCCCTCTCATCGGCACAGGCATATTTCACAAATTCAGTTTTCAAAAGCATTAACGAGAAGCTCAAGACTCTTTCCCGGTTTATGATCTGTCCCACTCAGTACTGCGGTCGCGAAGCAACCGAGTATATGAAGACACTTGGAAGAGAACTTGACAGGAGTATCTCAATCCTCTGGACCGGGCCCGACGTTTGCTCTAATGTTCTCAGTCCAGATAACGCAGAGTTGGCCGAGAATGCCTTCCAAAGGAAGATCCTGTTGTGGGATAATTATCCTGTCAACGATGCTTCTATGGTACCAGAGCTTCATGTAGGTCCTTATGAAGGCAGAGACCCGAACATTGTCAATCACGCGGAGGGTATAGTTTTAAACCCCATGATTCAACCTTTAGCTTCGAAAATCGCAATTTTCTCGGCATCAGAATTCCTTCTAGACCCTTATCACTATGATTCTGACTCATCCTGGAGGAGAGCAATCTCCGAGATTGCACCGGGTTGTGAAGAAGAGATGATCCATTTCTGTGAATACAATCTTCGAAGTACCATACACACTACCCACTCCGAGAGACTTACAGGACTCACAAGTAACTTGAGCAAACTCTTATCGAAAAACAGATGGCCTGAGGTCTATGAAATCCTTTTGGGCGAAGCAACAAAGATCTCAGAATCGGAAAAAGCGCTAAACGAAAGGCTACCCGCTGATCTGATCCGTGAGATCGAACCCTGGATATTTGAGTTCTCTCTTTGGGGAGACGCTCTGACGAAAACAACTGGGATTTTGGCGATGAGAGATCTAATGTTTTCAAGCTCCGTGAGCTATGAGGAACTTTCGGAAACTACTAAACTATGCAGAGAAATCGAAATATCCCTTTGCAAACTGGTAAAGACCGAAACGCTTACGAGTGGTATTCTCTTCAGAGAAATCGTTCAAGAGATTCTCGTCAGAACAAAGGGCTATCTCAAACTCATAATCGATTAGTGTTACAGACCAGGTAACTGTTTTGGGAATTGCAGTTGCCATGCGATAGTTAGATCGAATTGAAAGGAGCTGAAAGAAATGAATCTGCTAAGAAGAGACGACCTGACGCCGAAGTGCCCATATTGCGAGGGAGAGCTCACAGAGCTTTACTACAAAACAAAGGGACCAGGCTTTTAGTTCAGCAAAAATGTGGTATATTTCTGCCCCGTTTGTAAGAAAGTTCTCGGCGTCTGAAGAAGCAATATCGGCTAGGGAGCTCCCGAAGCTCTTGTTAATGTCAAAGAAAGCTTGAACCTTCAGCGCCATATAGCATCAATCTTTTTTTGTTACAAAGGCTGCTGTTTTGGTGGAGTTCCTAAGAGCATTACTTACGATTACGCAATGAAGCTCGTTCGGAATGCTACTCCTCTCTTCCATCGTTCAGTGAAGCGATGCCGAATAGTTTAGTATGCGAATTGTATAGAAGTAATTACCGACCAGATTATTTGTACTAGTTGGAATTGTTTTGTAACATGTTGTATAATATTTCCATCGTATTCGGAGGGAGACTTTAAAGTTGAAGTCTAATCTGGAAGACGCTTATTCAGTCGTAACCGTGAGGGATTTTGGAAAGGCCTGGAGAAGGCGCACCGCAAGAATTCAACTGAAGAAATCAGTTGTAAGCGAAGCCGAGCTCCAGAAAATTACCCGCAAACTGTGGGAGACCTCCGGTCAGGACGTTGACGAAATGATAACGGTTTTTTATCTTCCTGGAATGGACACCAGCTCAGTGGCCTACGGTTTTGGTTCATGCATGAAGGATGGTATTGCCAGGGTAAGCTATCGATAAACTCACTTTATGTCTTTCTTATAAACAATCTTCCCCGCCTTGTATTCTTCATACCTCGCAAAGATGAAGAGAAGATCAGAGAGCCTGTTAATGTACTTAAGCAGCGTGGTATCGATTGTTTCTACTCTAGAAAGCGCAACGATGCGTCTTTCAGCCCTTCTGGCGACTGTTCTGCAAATGTCTATCTTTGAAGAACCTATAGTGCTTCCAGGAATAACAAATCCGTCAAGTTTGACCACCGACTCGAACTCGTGCACAAGTTCAGTGATCGCAACAATATCGTTTTCGACTATCGGTTCGACGTATTGCATGTCTCTCGACGCAAGTTGACCGGCTAGTTTAAAGAGAAATCGCTGGATAGACACGATGTGGCGGCCGATTTCCTCCGACACGAAATGCTTGGCTTCACCAAGAAAAGAGCTCAATTCATCCACTGTCCCGTATGCTTCAACACGTAAGCTGTCTTTGTTCACTCTCTCCCCGCTCCAAAGACTCGTTTCACCTTTATCTCCTGTGCCAGTAGTAATGCTCAAATCACACCCTCCCATCTGTCTAATGAGCCATAAATCCGGTTAATAAAGCTTACGGATTCTAAAGATTCAGCGCTCATGTTTCCATGAATAAGGATAATCATTATTTCCAGTAATTTGCTTCAAAAGTCTCTGATATTCTCTCTTCACTTTTTTTGGAGCATTAGCTTTCAGTCTCCAGCTTGTTCCCGCGACTTTCAAATAACTCTCATCGATCTCTATCCAGCTGTCAAACCATTTTGGCTTTTTTACTTCCAAAATGCACCTCCGAAAGCGAGACATTGAGAACGTAAACAAATCTCTAATTCGAATTACGAGAACTACGTTTCGAGAATTCAAGTCTTCTAGACAACTCCAGACAAAAGCCCTAACAGCATAACCAACAACCTGACATCATACTAACATATCGTTTTCTTCTTCGAGTAGAAAATTGCATGCTCTATTTCATCTGTTTTCTACCCGAGATGTTCTTGCGTTTATTGTCCTCCCGGCAACATATCCGGTTGAAAAGGCTGCTTGAAGGTTGTAACCTCCCGTCTCTCCATCAAAATCGAGAACTTCACCTGCAAAAAAGAGGTTGTTCACAATTCTAGATTCCATTGTCTTTGGATTGACCTCAGACAACGAAACTCCTCCTCTTGTTACCATAGCATTAGTGAAGTCTCCGACCCGTTCTATTTCGAAGTCAAGCTCGCATAATCCAGTAACCAACGATTTTCTTTCATCCTTTCTGACTTCGGAGCATATTCTTTCACCAACTCCGGCAAGATCAATGATCTTCGACAGCAATCTTTCAGGTAGACCATACTCGTCCAAGACATTCTTCACGAGTTTCTTTCCTTCTTTTGAAAGGAGGGAGATGAGATTGGCTTCAAGTTTCTCGCGTAACTGACCGCTCAAGTTCAATCTGATTATGTCACCAGGCGAGGCTTCTCTTGAGAGATGTAAGATAACAGGTCCAGAAAACCCGTCATGAGTAAACAGCAGATCTTCAACCCGGGTCGTAACCTTCTTCAAATTTCTCCATAAAGATACTTCAACATTTCTGAGGGAGATTCCCGACAGATCACCGAAACCAAAATTCCTAATTGTGACTGAAGTCAACGCCGGCCGCTGCTCTGATAGACTGTGTCCAAGTTTCTTAGCAAGAGCAAATCCGTCACCAGTTGACCCAGTTTCCGGATAACTCTTTCCTCCCGTAGCAATAAGAAGATAATCTGCATTAATCGAATCTGATTCCGTCTTTACCAAGAACCCGCCAGAGGGGAATTGAATAACGTCCTTGGCTCTGCAGTTATAGACTATTTTTATTCCCTGCCTGTCACATTCCTTGAGCAGCACTTCAAGTGCATCTCTCGCAGAATAGGTAACTGGGAAGACTTTCCCGTCTTCTCTTGTGTGAAGCCTGAGTCCACGATGCTCAAAGAAATCCATCAGCTTTTGAGAATCAAAAGCCATCAATGAAGGCTTAAGAAATCGTCCAGCACCAAAGTATCTTTTCAGCATAAGAGATGGCGATTCCGCATTTGTCAAGTTACACTGTCCGCCTCCAGAAATCAACAGTTTTTTTCCGGCGGAACTCGTCTTTTCAATGATCGTCACATTTCTTCCTTCTGTTGTGCAATTTATCGCTGCAAAGATGCCGGCTGGTCCGGCTCCAAGTATCACCACTTCTCTCATGATAATTCCTCCGCACACTTAGAAAACCTATGGAAAACATATGAACACAACAGAGCATAGTTCTTTTTGGCTATACTCTCTTGAAGAACAAAGAGATTCTTGACATCATCGCTTTCATTTCGCTCTTTGCACTAACCAAGAACAGGCATAAGAAAAGTCCGTTGCCTACAAGAAGCCAAATCCAAGTACTTACGTTGTTCCTGAGAAACAGAACAATCAGGTACATTGCAACTGACGACCCGAGAAGTCTCACTATCCGTTTCAAAGGCATGAATCTCAGGCCTTCCCTTGCAATCAGCAGAACATATATCAACGTAGCATTCAAAACCACTAATGAAGTACTAGCCGCGATTCCAGCATGACCAAACGGTTCTAGCATAAGCCAGTCGAAGAGTGCGTTCAAGAAAATCGAGAAGACCGCCACTAATGTGATGGACTTCAGTTTCTTTCTTGCCGTGAAATAACTGGAGCATGTATGCGCTATAGGTGATAGAACTATTAGTGCGCCGTAACCGATAAGTGCCATGCTAACGAGATTAGTTGAACCGGCATCGAATTCCCCACGTTGATAAATCACTCTCACAAGAGGTTCGGCCATCATAATAATCCACGCTGTAAGCGGCAAGGAAATATTCAGAGAAGTTGTAACGGTCTTTCTCAGGCGCTCTTCAACTCTCTTTCTTTCACCTGATACTATAAGTTCCGATAGCTCTGTATATGCCGTCATCTGAAAGGCAGAAATCGTAAAGGTAATCAGTCCGAGAAGTGTATGCGCGTACTGTAAAGAGGCAACCCGACCGGGTGGAAGAAGAGATACGAAGGCTTTGTCAACCATGTTGTTTATCACTCCAAGACTTCCCGAAAAGATCAGCGGAAGACTGAGATAAAGCGTCTCGACAATTGACGTTCCCTTGCCGACCCTTAGGGTAAAAAGATCTCTCGATTGTATGAGATATACCAGTACGGTGATCGCATTACCCAGCAACCAAGCCAGTATATACGATGCTTCAGAAAGAAAGGGAGAAGTCAATAGTATTACGGGAATTGCAATCACGTTGAAGAAGAGCTGTGACAAACCGTATTGCACAAACCTTCTATTTGACTTAAGAACTGCCCCCAATATGCTTTCAAGTCCGCCTATAAGAGGATATATCGATAAGTATCTTAGCTTCCTTGAAGCATATGCTACTATCTCGCTCGAAAAACCAGGAGCAAAGAGCCGAATCACAAGATCGGGAATCAATAGAAAGACTATCCCCATTGATAAAAAAACCAGCGAACCGGAGATAAGGACCGCGCCTGCATATCTTTTTGATCTCTCAGTGTCTTCATTCCTTATGGAATGGTAGACGGGGACAAAGATTGCGGCAAGTGCACCCGCGATTATACCTGAAAGCGTGGTCGCCGGAGTCATGGCAACGAAAACGGCATCCAGATTTGCTGAAGTACCGAATAGTCCGGCAACCAGCATCTCCCTGAAGAAACCCATCCCCTTCGATATGATCGAAAAGGTAAGAATCGCTATAGTGCCCGCTGCAACAGATGTTGATCTAGGTAGTCTCTTCATCGCGCCTCCTGTTCTTCACAGTATAATTTACCACACCTTTGATCTCCCATTCGCTCTCTTAATGGTAAACTAAAGAATAAAGATGCTTAGCCGCATTTCGTTTACCGTATTGATTATTTTCATCATCCTGAGTATTTCGGGATGTACCGGTCTGATCCGGTTTGAAACAGAACACTCACACCTCGAGCTTATCCCAGGTGAGAATTGTTTTGAGCTAACAAGAGGTGTCAAGATTTCTTTCAGCAACGTCCAGAAAGAGGTCTCAATTCCCTATGAAATAGAGCGCATATCGGAGAGAACCTTGCTAGTTCTCTTTCGTGAAGGAACCGCAAGCGCTCCAGGACCGATCTTTCATCTCTCTCACGAAGCTCTCGGAATTGAAGCAGATCAGGTCTTGATAGTACAGCCAATCCTGAATCAAACCTCTTATGTACCGACCGAAGAGAGATACGAAGCGCAATTCATTAAGGATTCTCTTTCGACTGTAGTAAGGTTCACCAAACTACCTTATTGCCTTCTTATATCTAGGGCAGATGCACTCTACACGGCCCAACATCTTCCCGGCAAGTTCCTACTTGAAGGAGATCTCCTATACCATATAGGGCCTAACTGGATCCCATCTCACTCTGCCGTATATCTTGGAGTTGATTATGAAACGGCTATGACCGACGAGAAACTTGGCTTCAACAATGAGGTGACCTTCGGAGAATCTTATCCCTTTCTTAGTCATGGGTACAATTTGGTGGAGGAGGGGGTTTTTATCTTTCCAAATGATATTGAAAATCACTCTTATGTCAACCTTTTCAACTACGATACTTATGAGTCTCGTTGGCTAAGATACTGGGCAACGAGTTTTTCTGGAGCCAGAAGGTTCCCGGGAGAAATTTCACCGCAAGACCGAAGGAAGATTTCGAGGTTCATGTACGAGACTGCAGAGAAAGGAGCTCTGTGGTCGGTTGGTTTTGCCTGGTCGGGATTTTGGGATCTTCCCTTCACCGACAGAGATCTTTATTCGTGCGTCGGTGTAGTTGAAAAGGCATATGAAAGTGCCGGAAGAAACATCGTTCCCTTCTGGGAAGATATGTTTTATCTAAACTCCTTTGAGCAATTCTCGAGAACCATTCCCGTACCAGAAATCACCTCCATGGTTGGTGACAAGGTAGAATTCAGGATCAACTCTTTAGTTGCAGAGTGGACATATGTAGGCTTTGACAAGTGGTCTTTCGGTGACCATGCGTGGATCTGGAAGTCAGAAAGTACTGTTGAGCTCCTATCTCCACAGGGATCGCTCGAAGTAAAAAACGACCACTGCATCTTTACGTGGACACCGATCGAGACTGGAGATTATCCGATCATCTTCAGGTTTTTCGGTGAGTTTGAAGGAAAGGAGGTAGAGAAGTATCACACCCTGACAGTTCACGTTACGGGGAAGGATTCCTAGATAACGCAGTGCAAGCACCAGGGGCCACCATAGACTTCTTACATTGTGCTATTAGGTGCAGACAGTTGGCGGGGATGAGACTCGCAAAGAATCACCAGTCTTTCGCAGATTCGGCTTCGGGGCCTTCCCAACCAAATACAGAAAGGTCGATCGTATCGCTTTCGTCGAAATGAACACCCTCTCTCTCAAGGATAGCCTTCTGCAGTGTGTACCCGTTAGGATCCCTAATGCTTATTCTCCCTCTTGAGTTGATAACTCTCTGCCACGGGATTGTCTCGTCTGAAATACCCGCCATGGCGTAGCCGACCATTCTAGCAGAGCACTTGCCCACGAGGGAAGCAATTTGGCCATAGGTCGCCACTCTTCCAACAGGAATCATCCTGACCATTTTGTATATTTTCTTATAGGCCGACAGATCCTCTTCAACCATCTAACTCACCAGTATCATTCTACTACATTAACTCCTAATCCACATCTTAACGCCATCTCCCATTAAGCGGTTTTACTTCGTGATATAATTCGATTTAAATGCCTGAGACCCGTAAGGAGGTAGTTTAGATGAAGGAATTGAGCACCAGGTACAATCCTTCTGATCTTGAAGAAAAGTGGTATTCCTGCTGGAAAGAAGGCGGTTTTTTCGAACCGAAGGGATCGGGTGAGCCGTTCACAATAATGATTCCTCCGCCAAACATCACTGCCCCTCTTCATATGGGGCATGCACTCAATCTGGTTATTCAAGACATAATAATTCGATTCAAGAGAATGAAAGGATACAGGGCGCTGTGGGTTCCCGGCGAAGATCATGCAGGCATTGCAACTCAAAATGCCGTCGAAAAGGATCTGGCGAAAAAAGGAACAAACCGCAAAGAACTCGGACGCGAGAGATTTCTTGAGACTACCTGGAATTGGGCAAAGGAATATAGGCAGAGAATCCGCGAACAGATAGAAGCCATGGGCTGCTCAGTTGACTGGTCTAGAGAGAGGTTCACTATGGACGAAGGCCTGAGTGAAGCCGTAAGGAAGGCTTTTGTAATGCTATACAAGGAAGGGCTGATTTATCGGGGGAAGTATATTGTAAATTGGTGTCCGAGGTGTTCAACGGTCCTCTCCGATGAGGAAGTTGAACATGAAGACGAAAAAGGCGCCTTCTACCACATAAAATACCCAATAAAAGACAGCGATGAGTACGTAATTATAGCAACTACAAGACCTGAGACTATGCTCGCAGATACCGCTGTGGCCGTTTACCCTTCAGATGATAGGTACGAAGGCTTAGTCGGAAAAACAGTAATACTACCTCTAATGAACAGGGAGATTCCCATTATTCAGGATAGATATGTCGATCCGTCGTTTGGGACCGGTGCACTAAAAGTTACCCCAGCACACGATCCAAATGATTTTCAGATTGGATTGAGGCATGGACTTGAAGTAATCGAAGTCCTCGACAAAGATGCAAGAATCAATGAAAATGGCGGTAAGTACAAGGGTCTTGACAGATATGAAGCAAGAAAACAGATAGTTAAAGACCTTGAAGAGCAGGGATTCTTGATCAAGGTGGAACCCATGGTCCACGCCGTCGGCAGATGTTATAGATGCGAGACCGTAGTAGAACCCTGTCTTTCCGACCAGTGGTACGTAAAAGTTGGACCGCTTGCAGAGAAAGCCATAGAAGCCGTGGAAGAGGGTAGTGTAACCTTCTTTCCGGAAACCTGGAAAAAAGTGTACTTGAACTGGATGAACGAGATTCGTGACTGGTGCATTTCTCGTCAATTGTGGTGGGGCCACAGAGTTCCCGTCTGGTATTGTGATGATTGTAATGAAGTAATCGTTGAAGAGCAAGATCCGTCGGTCTGTCCAAAATGTGGTTCAAAGAATATCAGACAGGACGAAGACGTTCTCGATACCTGGTTCTCTTCTCAGCTCTGGCCATTCACTACCCTAGGTTGGCCGGAAAAAACTGAAGATTTGGAGAGCTTTTATCCCACAAGTGTTCTTGTAACCGCGTTTGACATAATATTTTTCTGGGTTGCCCGGATGATAATGGCCGGATATCACTTCATGGGAGAAAAACCCTTCAATCATGTCTACATAACACGCTTAATAAGAGACAAGAATGGCAGAAAAATGTCGAAGTCGCTGGGTAACGGTATAGATCCACTTGACGTTATCAGAGAGCACGGGACAGACGCAATGCGATTCACACTTGCGATTCTGGCTGCTCAAAATCACGACATAAAACTGGACGTTAGGTTTTTCGACATTTACAAGAAATTCGCAAACAAGATTTGGAACGCTGCAAGGTTTGCATTGCTTAATATGGAAGGTTTTGAAAAGGTTAATCTCGATGAGGAAGAGCTCGCCATTGAGGACCGCTGGATTCTGTCAAGACTGGCGAAGTCTGTAAAAGCGGTTGAAGAATCGATTGATGGCTATGATTTTCCCAGTGCTTCAAAAATGATCTACTCGTTTTTCTGGAATGAATTCTGTGACTGGTATATAGAGAGTACTAAGCCAAGATTGAACAGAGAAGGCAGGAGTAGAATCGTTGCTCAGAATGTTCTGGTCAGAACTCTTGACGCTTCTCTAAGAATGCTCCACCCCTTCATGCCTTACATTACTGAAGAGCTCTGGCAGAACCTTCCCGGTTCCGATGGATTGTTGATAACTGCTCGGTGGCCAGAGTTTGATGAATCAAGCTTTGACAATCCTTCCGAAGTGGAGTACTCGAGAATCATGGACATGGTTAGGGGAGTAAGAAACATCAAGGCAGAGATGAACATACCCCCCTCTTCGAAAACCGCTGTCTACTACATCGGTGAAGTCCTGAATCAGGAAGTCGTTGAACTTGTTTCACATCTTTCCAATTCAAACGAAATAGATAGAAGGGCAGAAAAGACCTCCGGAAGCGTCTCGGCCTGGGGAGATGCAGAGAACACGTTGTATGTAGTCCTGGGAGAGATCGATACCGATGCTGAGATCGAGAGGTTAACGGGAAAGTTAGAGAAGGAAAGGGTCGATCTTGCCCGAACTTTGTCGAAGCTCGAAAACGGTGACTTCATTCGAAATGCACCCGAAGAGGTGATTACTGAAAACAGAGAAAGGCTCGCGACAAGCAAGGATAATATTCGCAGAATTGAGAAAATAATAGAAGATCTCAAATGAAAACATACTCGGAAGCAATTCAGTATCTTTACAACTCAAGGCCCTATGGAAAGATCAAGTATGGCCTGTTCAGGATCAGAGAACTGCTTGAACGGCTTGGCAATCCTCAGAAGTTGTATCCGATCATTCATATTACAGGTACAAATGGCAAGGGAAGTGTTGCGGCAATCACGAGGTCAATAATGTCTTCTCATGGGCTGAAGACGGGGCTGAACATTTCTCCGCACATTACAACTTTCAGGGAGAGGATTCAAGTCGATGGCGAGTACATATCGGAAGGTGATGTCTGTAGAATCCTGAAGAACATAGAACCGGCTCTAGAAAAGATGGACAGAAAAGGCGAAGAATACGCGCCGAGTTTTTTCGAAGTGGTAACGGCAATTGCATTTCAGTACTTCAAGGAAGAGAGTTGCGATGTAGTCGTTCTCGAAGTCGGCCTTGGTGGAAGATTTGATGCTAGCAACGTAATTGATTCTTCTCTCGTATCTGTTGTTACAAGCGTAGGTTTGGACCATACGGGAATTCTTGGGGATACTGAAGAAAAAATTGCTATCGAGAAATCAGGCATTATCAAGCTCGAATGTCCAGTCGTTTCAGGTATAACAAGACCCGCAATAAGAAGAGTTGTTTCTGAAAAGGCAAGAAGCATGAATTCACCATACTTCTTCTACAAAAGGGATTTCGACGCGACTGGAAGAGAGTATGCGCTAAATCGCAATATATTTGACTACACTGGAAGTAATAACTTTGAAAACCTACAGATCAATCTAAATGGTGAACATCAGACTGTAAACGCAGCTTTGGCAATCAAGACGTCAGAGATTGCAATGGGAGAGATTCGAAGCGGTTTGAATGAAGAGAAACTGCGGATGGCGCTGAAATCTGTCTCATGGCCGGGAAGATTTGAAGTCTTTTCTCAAGATTCCAAGTCAGTTATACTTGACGGCGCGCATAACCCCGATGCAGCCAGAGTTCTCAGGAGGACTGTCGAGAAGTACTTTCCAGGTGAAAGGCTTACGCTTCTCTTCGGAAGTCTAGACGACAAAGACTACGAAACCAATATCAAAGTGCTTTCAGAAATTGCCGACAGTGTTGTTGTGTGCAGGGTTCCAAACCATCGAAGTATACATCCCGAGAAGGTCGCCGATGTCTGGCGCAAGTATTGTTCATCTGTTCAATTCGTGGAAGAACATGAGATTGCCATGAACAAGGCGCTTGAAATCTCCGATTCGCTTCTTGTTTGCGGGTCTCTATATCTAGTAAGCGAGATAAGAAATCTCTTAACTGGAGTGAGTGAGCATGCTGGAAGGTATTGAGGGTCGCGTAAGAGAAATAAGAGAGACCGAAATTGTCATACAGGTCGGAGGTCTGTTTTTTAAAGTTAACTGCACACCGAACACAATCAGCAAGCTTCCGGTCGAAAAGGACGTTTATCTTCTTACGTTCATGGCCTACTCACAGGATAGGCCGCCTGAGCTGTATGGCTTCTACGATCAAGAAGAGAAAGAGTTGTTCAATATACTGTTGAGGGCAAGCAAGATAGGACCTAAGTCCGCCATGAAGATTCTCTCTTCGGCCTCTCCTTCAAGGATTAAGCATATTATTTCCACCAAGAATGCGGCAGAGCTGTCTTCCCTTCCCGGCATTGGAAAGAAAACTGCGGAAAGAATGATCGTTGAGCTCGCCTCGTTGGTAGACACTTCTGGAATTACAGACGAACAAACCATTCCGGGTGTTGAGAGGTCGCACGGTGAAGAAGCTGTTGCGGCACTTACATCCCTTGGTTTCGACGAAAACCAGTCGAGGAAAGTAGTTATAGAGATTCTGAAGGCTGAAAGGGAAATCGATACTCACGATCTTATAAAGAAAGCACTGAAGGAGATCCGTAAGTAGTCGAGCATTTACATGCTTCTTGAAAACACAAATTTGCCCCTTGCCAATCAAACTGAAAGACTGCAACAGCAAAAGAGAAAAGAATGATCGAAGATATCCCTCCGGAGATTTGCTTATATTTTTCTTGTTGCCCACACAATCCAAAACCATTTCTACCGGATGATTCGCCAGCAGTTTTTTGAACGGGGGACCTTTTGTTGACAGGCAAGAAGTCATCGCATCATTGAAGCAATGGGTTTTGATGGTGTAAAATTGTTTGCCGGTAAGATTGAAAGGAGTTGATCTTTTGCTCTTCGAAATGGATTCCTCGTACAGTCCGCAAGGCGATCAGCCGCAAGCAATCGAAAAGCTTATTGACGGACTCAAGAGTGGGGATAGGTTTCAGACTCTTCTAGGTGTTACTGGTTCTGGGAAGACTTTTACAATGGCGAACGTTATAAGCACTCTCCAGAGACCTGCAATAGTCATTTCACCCAATAAGACCCTCGTGGCTCAGTTGTACAGAGAATTCAAGACCTTCTTTCCCAAGAACAAAGTCGAGCTTTTCATAAGTTATTACGATTATTATATGCCTGAGTCTTATATACCTTCAAAGGACCTATTCATAGAAAAAGAGGCAGAGATCAATGAGACACTGGAGAGAATGAGAATTTCGGCTTTGAAGTCCGTTTTGACCAGAAACGATACGGTTGTACTTGCGAGCGTCTCCGCGATATATGCCAGCGGCGATCCCAAGGATTTTGCAACAATGAATATTTTCCTCGAACGCGGGAAGAGTATCAATCGCAAGGAGCTTGCGCTCAAGCTGGCTAACATTCAGTATAATCGTTCCGAAGATGTATCGGCAGGTGGAGTTTTTCATGTGAAGGGAGAGATTTTTGAAATCTTCCCCCCATACGAAGACTTTGGGATTAGGCTGTACTTCTTTGATGACGAAATAGAACGGATTGTGTCCTTCGATCCTATCAACAGAAAGACGATTGAAGAGCTAGACATGGTAACGGTTTACCCTGCTAAAGAATTCGTCACAACTCAGGATAAGATTCTTGGTGCTATGCGGAACATTGAGAATGAGCTTGAAGAAAGGGTAAAGCAGCTAGAACGGGAAGGAAAGTACCTGGAGGCGCAAAGACTTAGACAGCGAACTACTTACGACATGGAAATGCTTTCCAGTGTCGGTTACTGCTCAGGAATAGAGAATTACTCTAGATTCTTCGATGGGAGAATGCCTGGAGAGAAACCATATACATTGCTTGATTACTTTGACAGAGAAAAGTTTATTACGTTTATCGATGAGTCTCACATTGGGGTTCCACAACTGGGAGCGATGTACAGAGGAGATTATTCCAGGAAGAAAAACCTTGTGGATTACGGATTCAGACTGCCTGCGGCATTTGACAATCGCCCGCTGAAATTCGAAGAATTTCTAAGCACGGTCGGCCAGATTGTCTTCGTCTCTGCAACCCCGGGAAATTTCGAAGCTGAGCATTCGACTAGAATTATAGATCAGGTTATAAGGCCTACCGGTCTTGTAGATCCCGAGGTTATTGTTCATCCAACCGAAAGCCAGGTAGATGACTTCATTGAAAGGATGCGAGAAGTAAAGAAGAGAAATGAAAGAGCATTGGTAACTGTTCTTACAAAGAAGGCTGCAGAAATGCTTTCCGACTACTTGAATGAAGTGGGGATCAGATCGGAGTATCTACACTCTGAACTCGACGCAATCGAGAGAGTGGAAGTACTGAGAAAACTCAGGGATGGAACCGTGGAAGTTGTCGTTGGCGTAAACCTCCTCAGAGAAGGTCTTGACCTACCAGAAGTTTCACTTGTAGCAATAATGGATGCCGACAAGGAGGGTTTCCTTCGTTCTGAGACAACACTGATCCAGACAATCGGTAGAGCCGCGAGGAATGTCAACGGTCAGGTTATCCTTTATGCCGACACCATGACCGGTTCAATGAAAAGAGCAATTGATGAGACAAACAGGAGAAGGCTGAAACAACTGATATTTAACAAAGAACACAATATAACACCCGAGAGCATCGTTAAACCTCTGTATAGAAACATCTTCGAGGAGTTTGCTGGCGAGAATCTTGACAAAGAGAGGGAAGATAAGGCAAGAGCCACTTATCTTGAAGGAGTGATGGCGTTGAAAGAGTCTCTAGACTATGAGGATTACATCGCCTTACTCAACGAAGAGATGATAAGAGCTGCCGGAGAGTTGAGGTTTGAAGACGCTGCAATCCTGCGAGATGAAATGTACAGCCTCAAGAAGAGCAAACAGAATATCTAATCTTTCTGCCTTTAGCTGTGCGTATCTCTCTTTCTTCGTTCTGCTCTTAACTCAGGTACAAGCATCCCGATTGCCACAGTTCAATGGTGACAACCCATAAGTCGCAGCTGAACAGATTCAGTTTTATAATTGTCGCATCTCCTGCAAATGTAGCGGTGAGTTCTTGATAATCTCATATCGCACAAAGGAAGTGGTGCAGACTCACCTTGACGATTTGGGGAATTTCGGGCATCTCATTTGACTCATGTTTCTGAATCAGGAATCTCTTTCACACAGGCAACGCCTGGAAAATCAGCCAACATTTAGTTGTCACTCTACTGAGTCACTTCCAATTTACTCCCTTCAAAACCGTATGGATTCAACTGTAAGCTTGCGGGCTTCTGTTTTATAAAGCGGTTATTCATCTGCAAAGCTCTTTCATCTCGCAAATCTTGAAGGACAAACTTCAACGTACTTCTCCCAGATCGAGAAATGAATTCAGTGTCATAATTCCTTTGAAGCTAAAGACTTTGGAAGGGTATCGCTTAAACCTAGACTAAAAAACGACTTAAGGAGTTTTGGAAGGCTTCAGATGAAAATCAATCTACTTCAGTTCCATTGTAAGCTGTCATGACCTTTCGAATATCACCGGAGATAAGCTCCTTTGCAGCGGAGACAGCTAAGCCGATTACCTTGCTGACTTTCTGGTATTCATCACCACTAAATTTACCGAGAACATAATCTACCATATCTCCGTTCTCTGGAAGGGGTCCCACACCGATTCTGATTCGGGGGAAGCTCTGAGTTCCTATCTCCGAAATCACTGATTTCAGACCATTGTGCCCGCCATCTGAACCGCTTTCTCTTATCCTCATCCTACCAAGAGGTATCCATACATCATCATACACTAGAACCAGCGTATCTTTCTTTTCGAAATTGAGGTCTTTCATGAGAAGTCTTACGGCCACTCCGCTCAAATTCATGAAAGTAAGTGGCTTTGCAATATAGACTTTCCCTTCTCCCTCAAGAAGATGTGCTTCATACAGTCTCTTTTGCACTGTCTTCCTTAGGCCAAGCTTAGCCATCTGATCTATGAAGAGAAAGCCCACGTTATGTCTTGTTAGCGCATAACGTGGGCCAGGATTTCCCAGTCCAACGAAGAGAAACACTCTTACTCCTCTTCTTCCTCTTCCTTCTTACCCTTGTTTATTACCTCGGGCTCAACACCTTCTTCAATCTCTTCGGCTTCTTCCTCTTCGACTTCCTTTGCCGCTCTCGGAAGGGCTATGAGCATGATCGCGTCTTCATCGTCAAGCAAAGGTTTTATTCCTTCGGGAATCTCAAGATCTCCAACTCGCAGAACATGGCCTACATCAAAGGAACTTACATCAACAATGATCTCTTCCACAATATCCTTTGGGAGAACCGAAACGGGTAGTTCATTGATGATATGATCAACTATTCCACCTTTTTCAACGCCTATCGGGGTACCCTTCAATCTTATCGGAATTCGGAGTTCCATCTTGTGACCGCTGGAAGGAACGTAGAAGTCTAGATGAATGACCGAGTCGGTTACTTTATCTCTCTGAACACCCTTGAGAAAGGTATGATATTCCTTTCCATCGATAGAAATAACCACCGAGGTAGTCTCGGCAATCCTGTTCATGATTCTCAAGATCTCTACCCTATCCAGACTAACAGGAACTGTCTCCAGTTCAGGACCATAAACTACCGCGGGAATCTTCCCTTGGTTCAGCAGGCTCCTTGCTTTCATTTCACCGTTGCGAAGTTCAGCAACGAGATTTATTTCGTGCATTTGTTTCCCTCCTCTATCTGAACAAAATACTCACCGAAAGATTTTTTCTTACACGAGTCAATGCCTCCGCCAGAAGCGGCGCGATGGATAACATCATTATGTTGTCGGGAAGGTCATCATGGTAAATCGTGTCTGTTATGAAGACCTTCTCAATCGTTGACTCGGCAATGATCTTTTTAGCATCACCGGAAAAAACTCCATGAGTCGCACACGCAAATATCTTATCGGCGCCGTTGGATTTTAGCATCTTCGCCGCTTCGACTAGTGAACGACCGGTGTCAATTATATCATCAAAGATTATTGCTGTCTTTCCCTCAACATCGCCGATTATGTGAACCATTTCCGCAACGTTGTCTTTGGGTCTCCTCTTGTCCAAAATTGCCAGCGGTACACCCAGCTTTGCAGCAAATTTGCTTGCGCGTTTTACTCCACCAATGTCCGGTGAAATCACCGCCATCTCATTTCGATCAAAGGCACTCTGACTGAAGAACTTCAGAAATGCAGGAAAAGACCAGAGGTTGTCTACGGGAATATCGAAGAACCCCTGTATCTGTTCTGCATGCAAATCGATAGTTATTAAACGGCTTGCTCCTGAAGTCGTGAGAAGATTTGCCACAAGTTTAGCAGTTATAGGATCCCGACCTCTAGCCTTTCTATCTTGTCTCGCATATCCATAGTAGGGGATTACGGCCGAAATAGAATGAGCGGAAGCTCTCCTGAAGGCATCTATCATTATTAGGAGCTCCATCAGATTCTCGTTCGCAGGACTGCATGTGGATTGAATTATGTATACATCATGGCCCCTTACAGTCTCATCGATTTTCAGATTGATCTCTCCGTCCGCAAATCTCTTTGTCCTGCAGTCTCCGAGTCTGATTCCCAAGTAATTTGAGATTTTCTCTGCCAGCGGTAGACTCGCAGAGCCAGCGAATACTTTCATCTCGTTAGTCTGATACGGCATCAGCTGTTCTCCTCCTGCTCTCTATTTTTTGAATACTTCCCCTCTTTGACGACTTGCCTCGCTCTACCGAATGCGAGTGAGTCGGGCGGAACATCCTCGGTTATCGCTGAACCGGCAGCAGTCACAGAGTTTTTTCCAATTCTTACCGGGGCGACAAGCGAAGTATTGCTGCCAATAAATGCCCCATCTCCGATCTCCGTCCTGTGTTTCCTCTTCCCATCATAATTACACGTTATCGTTCCGGCACCGATATTTACACCCTCACCTACATCAGTATCACCAAGATATGTAAGATGCTGTGCTTTTGATCCCCTGCCAAGAATCGTCTTCTTCAGCTCCACAAAGTTGCCAACATGTGCTTCATTCATTACTACAGCTCCGGGTCTTAACCTAGAAAGAGGCCCGACTCTTGCGCCAGAATGAACCTCTGCATTCGATACTTCAGAACGCAATATCTCAACATCGTCTCCGATAACTGAGCTATCAATTCTTGTTAACGGCCCAATAGAACAGCAGTTTCCGATTCGCGTCTTTCCTGAAAGAAAAACCATGGGTTCAATAACAGTGTCAGCACCGATCTCAACTTCTGGGCCAATGTAACAGGTGTCAGGATCGACTATCGTGACCCCGTTTCTCATATGTTCTTCATTGATTCTCTTCTGAGCAATCTTATTTATCTGGGCCAGCTGAATTCTGTCATTAACACCAAGAACTTCCTGAGCATCTTCAACAACTATAGTATCCGCTTTACCGGCAAGCGAAATCGTATCCGTG
Source organism: Mesotoga sp. H07.pep.5.3 (assembly GCF_002752615.1). Classification (NCBI taxonomy): domain Bacteria; kingdom Thermotogati; phylum Thermotogota; class Thermotogae; order Kosmotogales; family Kosmotogaceae; genus Mesotoga; species Mesotoga sp. H07.pep.5.3. The sequence goes on along the minus strand of NZ_AYTV01000012.1, from coordinate 731,928 downwards.
AGATAGTACTCGTTCTGATCGTTATTGTTGGACAAACTCTTGATTGCTGAACTCAGAAAACTCCCCTTAAAAGCATATATAGCGGAATTTACTTCATTAATCATTCTTGTTTCCGAATCGGCATCCCTGTGTTCCACTATTTTTATCTTTTTGCCGTCTTTAACGACTCTTCCATATCCCGTCGGATCGGCAGGCTTCATAGTAAGAAAGACAACATCGAAATCCCCTTCAATCCTTCTTGAAACAAGCTTTTTCAATGTCGATGGTAGGACAAGCGGCTCATCTCCAGCAATGACAATGATGTCTTCATCGTCGAGATAATCGAGCGCCGTCATTACGGCGTGCCCCGTGCCGAGTTGAGGGGTCTGCCTAACAGAAATGATATCCTTGTCAAGAACGGCTTCAACCATAGCAGCCTCGAAACCGGTGACCACAACGATTTTGTCTGAACCGGCCTGTCTGAGCGCTGAAATGACCCAGTTTACCATTGGCCGATCAAGAATCTTGTGAACCACTTTCGGGAATCTTGATTTCATTCTCTTTCCCTGGCCAGCGGCCAGCACTATTCCAGTCATCCAGTACAACCTCCCCGACAGGTTTTTTTCATTTCGTTCACGGCATTATTATATAGCACTCGAGCTGAAAAAGGCAGAGTACAGACACAAACACAACACTGATCCTTTTGCAGTTATTCAAATAGTGAAGAGACTTCCTTAAGTTGTTCAATTATAGGAATGTTCTGGGGGCAAAGCTCTTCACACCGTCCACACTCGACACAAAGTGAAGCTCTGTTCTCTTTCTTGACAGATCTCAAGTAAGCTTTTTTATGATCCTCTATGCTGTCAAACATGTACGCATCATTGAAGAAATCAAAACAAGTTGGGATCGCTACTCCAGTGGGACAAGGCATGCAGTAGCTGCAACCCGTACAGCTCACTTTTATCCTCTTTTTGTACTCCTCCCTGACTTTATCAACAATAGTCAGTTCAGAAGAGCTCATGGAATACGGACTTGCCTCTCTTGCTGTCTCAATGTTTTCCCTTACCTGGTCCATAGTCGACATCCCGCTCAGAACAACACCTACATCCGGGTCGTTCCACACCCATCTCAACGCCCAGGCGGCCGGCGTCCGATCGATTCCCGAGGAGTTCCAAATCGAAAGAATGTCATCTCTTACATTCGTGGCAAGCTTTCCACCCCGAAGAGGTTCCATAACAGCTACTCCGATTCCCTTACCGGCAGCGTATTTCAAACCCTCTAGACCGGCCTGGTGCTCCGTATCTACGAAATTGTACTGAATCTGGCAGAACTCCCAGCCGTAAGAATCGATGATTTCCTTAAAGACATCAAGAGTATCATGAAAGGAAAACCCTATGTGTCTGATCCTTCCACTGGCAAGAGCAGAATCCATGAACTCGAATATGTCGTGTTCCTTGAGATTCTTCCAGTATCTTCTGTTCAACGCGTGGATTAGATAGAAATCAATTACATCTGTTCTCAATCTCCTGAGTTGCTCATTCAAATAGTAGTCCATATCTTCTCTACTCTTGATAAGCCAGCTGGGCAACTTAGTAGCAAGATTTACCTTATCTCTGTAACCATCTTGAAGAGCACTGCCTACAAAGGGTTCACTTTGTCCGTTGTGATATCCCCACGCAGTATCGACATAGTCAACACCGTTATCTATAGCAAATCTCAACATTCTTGTGGCTTCATCCACGTCTATTGATTGATCGTCACGCGTGGGAAGTCTCATACAACCAAAACCCAAGGCAGATACCTTTTCTCCAGTCTTTCCCATTTCTCTCCGAATCATAACAATACCTCCGAAAGCAAGATGAAGATGATGGTAAGCACATTCTATTCTACAATATCTGCATGGGGTTTTCGATTTAGTCGATTTTTAGCTAATCAAGAGGATCATAAATCCTCTTCTCTCCTTCAAGCGCCTTTATAGAAGAGATCTCCTGAGTCACTTCCAGTGTTCCCGCATATTTTCCTAATGTATCCCGCAGAGCGAAATATCTTATGTGAACAATCTTTGGTCCAAGATTAAGCCAGAATTCTGCAACATCACGTACCCCATTCTTGAAATCTTCAAGGATCCTGTTCACAACGTGAGCGCTTTTCTGCGGATGACAGTTCTGAACCTTTCTACCGATTATTGCTCTAGTTCTAACAAAGATTCTCTCCTTCCCTTCACTGAAATACCGGACAGTGTCGTTTTCATCAACGAAAGTAATATCAAAAGGAAGGCTGTTCAACATCAAGAGTAACTGATCTACCTTCAGAAAACCACTTCCAAGATTTACTAGCCCTTCAACACCGTTGTTTTTTGATACTTCTTCAGAGAAAACGAAGGGCATCGGCTCAAATGAAAAGTACCCTATTTCATCGAACTCCACTCGAATAGATTCCCACTCATTCTTTGAAAGCAGCTTAAGCGCCGAAGGAAAGAGAATCTTGTGTTCCTTGTAGATGTGATTTGTGAAGAGTTCGCTAATTGTTATTGCGAGCTCGTTTACCTTATTTGGGTCTCCATTCTTAAGGTTCTCATATTCGATTTTCATCTTCTTTCGTAGGTTTCTAACTTCGTCATGTTCCTTCCACATGATCGCAGGAGGTTGAACCAGACCGTGCCTTTCAAGATAGGGAAAAAGCACGTTCTCCTCTTTGGAAAAATATGCCTCTAAACTATCGAGATACTGTATTGAAGATTGAAGCCTTCTTATGTCCTCGCTATCGTAATTTCTAGCAATAATCTTCCCGGTCAAATCTCTCAATTCCTTCGTCCTGTTAAGAATGTCGCGGTGTTCTTCAATCAATATGTGAAGAGGATGCCAGGAGTCGACATGAAGACTGTCTTCGTCCAGAGCCTCCTTGAACACATCAAGATGGATGTTGCACATGAGCTGGATGCTCTCGGGAGGCATACCTTCCTCCACAAGTTTCTGCTCGACCTGTGCTATTTCTACAGGTGTCAGCTCTCTTACAACTCTCATGAAATCTTCTCTAATGTTCTCAAGCTTATCGGGCTCTTCATGAAGCTTTCTGATCAATCCTTTAAGAAACTCTTCTTTGTTGAAAAGCTCACTCATCATTTCACCTCCTCATTGTCTTCATAAAGAGCGTATCCCAAATCGTTATTTACAGCAGTAACAAATGTTACGAGGGAAAAGTTGTGATTCACCGACCTTCACGGATAAGATATATATCCAATTCTTGAGAATATGGATCAAGAAATATTTAAATAATTACATAATTTCATTGAATTTGTGACTTGACAAGATCAATTTTTTGGTTATAGTATGAATATAGAGATCATATTTGAAAAGATAGATATAATTATCCCTGAAAACAGAGAATATTTTCGCGATGATAGTAAATATAGAAAGTTCAGCAAAGAGTTCTACTCAAGTCTTTTTAAAGCGTCGTTCGGTTTGTGATTAAGAATTCACCACGGGGGCTCTCAGTAATTCCTGTTGCCACAAGATTAAACGGGAAAAGAGACTTCCAGAGTAAAGAACTGTACTAGAAGGATTCGATAAGAACCTTTGAAAGGCAAAAGCAAAAACTATGCACCGAGTTGCATAAAGTCACCCCGGAGGCTTCCAACGGAAGCGCTTTCCTGCAACTGGCCCCGTGAGGGGCCTTTCCAGTTTACTGAGGAATAATCACCGATACAGAACAGCAAAATAAAGGTGCACACCAGAAGCTCTCAATTCTAAACGATCAAGACAGGCCAGAATAGCTTCACTGCATCATTTAATTGGCAGAGAACTAGTGAGGTTTGACTTTTGTTCTTTTCACTAACTGTTATTTGCATCCCTTTCCCCAATCAACTTAGATGCCTTTAACCACGCATGTCTTTCCTGCCCAACGGGAGTTGTGTTTCTGTAATCATGTTTAGAAATGTAGTTTTCGATCTCTGCTGTGAGGTCCTCATATTTATTTCTTTGGGTTTCAGCTAGCCACTGCCCACATGAATTTCTCATGTTCTTGATGATGTATCTTGAATGATTCACACAAAGGACGGATCTGGAGTTCTCATATGACCTCTGTACTTCATCTCTTTGAAGAAACTTCACGAAGGCAGAAAGATAGATTCTCTCACTATTACTGGCCACGGAACACAGAACGCAGCTCCCAGATTTCGGCTTTTTTCTAGACAAGAATCCGACATCTTTTCCATCGAGCCACGGAATTTGAGCAGCAAGAATCTCTCTAAACATTATCGAGACTGCAAGGGATCCTACTTCGGATCTCTCTTTTGCTACTTCCACAATTCTCTTTAAGTGAACTGTGCAAAGCCCATTTCTCATCAATTCCATTCGAGCATCTTCGTTGTGAAGAAGGTTGGAAAAGGCTCCGACAATCCACCCATCAACTGATTTCTCCATAGATCTGCAGACGGGACATAGTTCCCCTTCTTCAAGAAGGGAAATTATCTCGCTTTCAAGAACATTGTTGGCTTTCAACTGCACACCGGCAAACGGAACTTATCTTCCAAGCCTTAGTAACCACGCATCGGAAGGACCTTGTATCGGGCGTTTTATATCGCGATCTGATGAAGAAGTTGTGCCAATTACTATCAATTCTCTTTTTTCGGTTTCTTTTATTCTTCTCGCAAAATCATTTTCGGACCCGCCAAAAGTAGCTTCCCATTCTAGGTAACCGTCATACCCAAGCTTTATAACCCAAACGTCTCTCATACCTCTATTTTCGTGAAGGATATCGCCATCTGAAGAGTCAGTGTAACCACATATTGCAAATCCACCGTCTGCAGTTTGAACGACGTCAAACCCTTCATCGTCCTCACTGCCACCATATGTCTTGCTCCACTCCAGATCACCGTCAGAAGAGAACTTCAGTACCCAGAGATCTTTCCCACCTTTGTTCTCATTGATGTCGCCTCCGGCAGATTCAGTGAAACCAACTGCTATATATCCATCGTTAACCTCTTTTATCACATTGGCACGTTCATCGTTCTGCCCGCCGAAGAGATCTTGCCATTCAATTTCCAGCTGAGAATCGAGTTTGAGAACCCACAAGTCCTCGCCCGTCGATCTGCTGAGTGAATTTAGATCTCCATCGGAAGAAGTCGAGTATCCGCAGACGATGTATCCACCTTCCTTTGTCTGCATTGCGTAGAGAAGACCGTCTTCCGCGCTGCCACCAAAGACCTTAATGAGGTCTGTGATGAGAGTACCGCTGGAGCTCATCAACGCTACCCAACCATCCTTTGACCCGTGGTAACCGCTGTTTGCGAAATTCGAGTCTGAAGAACCTGTAATCCCCGTGATTATAAGCTTCTCGCCTATAGTGGTATTCACCGAACGAATTTCATCGTCTCCGCTTCCACCTATATAAGTCTGCCATCTGAGTGAGCCATCGTTGCGCATCATAATAACGTATCCGTCAGTACCCCCATGATATGGATAACCGCTTCCGGAATATGCTATATCACTTGAGCCCGACCCGCCGGCCGATACGTAACCGCCAGCGATTCTAACTGTATCCATAAGTGACTCCTCATCGCTTCCTCCATAACACAACTGTGGTTCCACAACATAATTATTTGATTCGTATTGAAGAAAAGGAATCCAAAAGTCACTCTTGCCTTTGTTTTCGAGAATAAGAGAGCTGTCGGTGGAACTTGAAGTGATTCCTATTAAAATCTCATTTGAGTTTTCGACAACCAGGCCGGTCCCATTTTCAAAGCCTGAACCTCCATACGTAATCTCGTGAACAAGTCTTGGGCTGTATATCGCTTTAATTGTTGTGTTTTCTTCTATTTCAACTGCGATCTCCGCCGTTTGTCTCAGTTCATTGTTTATCAACCAACCTTCAAAGTCGTATCCGGGAACGAGCGGTGCCTTTACAACTATGTTCTGTCCCTTTCTGGCAGAAAAACTGTACGGCAGCTCCCTCTCTCTGTTTCCTACTTCGATCTTTTCAATCAACGGTGTACAGCTCACTACAACTGAATACCGTCGAAAAACACATCCCGAAAGTGCAATGATCAAAACCAAACATAAGATCAGTAATAAAGACGACAGCCTTCTGCGCATTAGATCACCCCCGTTTTTTTCATCCTCATAATAAACATTGTATAACGGATACAAAGAATATTACAAAAACTACCAAACTCAGATGGTGGGTATTGCAATTTTCTCGCGTTGTGATAACATAATTGTCGACTACAGAATGGTGGTGATCTGGTGGAGGATGGGTATTGCATCAGTTACTATGAGTGTCCAGTTGTAAGGGCTTACGAAAACGGAAAGATCAACAGGGAATGGATCGAGATGTACTGTGAAAAGGATTGGACAGAATGTGCTAGATTTCGGCTAGATGATTTACTCTCGGTCTCGACGGATTTTGTCCTTCCGGACGGCAGTGTTGAAGAGAGACTAAGCAAGTAAAAATGAATGTGAGCTGACGAAAGTTATCCTTGAGAGAAGTCTAAGAACCAATAACAATTAGCACTGTTTGTCTTCACTGGGCGATACTCGTCAAAAAGCGGCAAGACCGCGTTCTCATTAAGATGGATATGTTTTTCATAATAATAATAATAAAAGCCTATCGCAGCCATCATATACCTTTTGCCATTTTCCAAATGAATTGTATTTTGAATAAGATGGTAACCAGCTTCTGCACATGAATCAAAAAGCGGAATTGATTTTATCGAAAAACTGAGATGTTTCTTCTTTTAAGTCTGATTCCTTACTAAGTCATTGATTTCTGTTGAGCAAACTTCAAATTACTAGAGTCAAACCAAGTAATGGGTGTTTTTGCGGATGAGTGCGTGGATTTTCAGACCACTTAAGCGGTCTCAGGGAGATGTTTACTGAAAAGCAAATCTACATTGAAAAGGGGGTATTTTTGATGAAGAAGCTTTTGGTAACAGTCCTAATAGTTCTCTCCACCGCATTGATCTCTAGCACTGTTTCGGTAATTGGGCCCTGGTCTGGCGTCGAGATGGACGCTTTCCTTCCAGTCCTCGAAGAATTCAAAGCAAAGACAGGCATTGATTACACCTACCAGACATACAGGGCAGAAGACCTGGCAAATGTTCTGCCGGCACAGTTTTCTGCAAAGAAGGCACCTGCAGACGTGATCTTCATGTGGTCGAACTTCATTACAAGCAACACACAACACGTGGTTGATTTATCTGATGTGATTGATACCGATGCGTATATTCCGGGTGCACTCGACAATGTCAAGACTTCAGACGGGAGAGTCTTCGGGATTTCTTACACCGCAAAAGTCAAACCGGGGTTCTGGTACAGAAAATCCTTCTTTGAAAGCCATGGTTTGAAGGCACCTACTACATGGGATGAATTTGTTGCTCTCCTTGAAAAAATCGAGACTATACCAGGAGTGAAGGACGCTATTGCAAGCGGCAATGGAGTAGGGTGGCCTCTTTCAGATGTCACCGAACACTTCCTAATTACCTTTGGCGGCCCCGAACTCCAGAAGGACCTAATCGAAGGAAACACGACCTGGAGGAGTTACGCGGTCAGGAACGCCATGGAAAAGCTAGTCTATCTTCTCGAAAAGGGATACTTCAGTGAACCCACAGAGTGGACAACTATACTCGAGCAGTGGTGGAACGGAGATTACGGTCTTTACTTCATGGGACAGTGGATAACGGGAATGGTAGACGACCCGAATGATCTGGCTGTCTTCAGTCTTCCGGGAAATCGCGGGATGGTTTTCAGTATTGACTATGCATTTGTGCCCGAATACGCAACCAACAAGGCAGAAGCTCTGGAACTTGTGAAATTCCTTTCGAGTGTGGAAGGTCAGAGCATTCAGGTTGCGCAGGGTGGCCATATTGCAACCGTCGGAGTCGACATGTCTAATTATCCTGCGGTCGACAAGGAGATTGCGAAGTTGACAGAGGGTGTTGAGACATTAAATGATCTCGATGATTCCATCGGCGGTCTCTGGCAGACAGCATTCTGGGACCAGCTTAAACTAATCTGGGTAAGACCGGAAAGGCTTGACGACGCGCTGATGGACCTTGATGAAAAAATGCCGAAGTAATCGATTTCTCTAAGTGGGGCCCATCTGGGTCCCACTTCTTTCTTCGGGGGTGATCTAGTTGGCTTTGAGAAAGGCAAAATTCAGGCACTTCAGCTACTTCATTCTGCCGGCGTTGTTGCTTCTAGTGATTTTCGTTTTATATCCTACGTTCAACACGATTTTCCTGAGCTTTGTTGACAGCGAAGGGAACCTTTCACTCTCAAACTACAGAGAAGTGTTTTCCAGCAGGGATATCCTAGATCCCCGGGGACTAGAGAGAGGTTTTCCTTTTGGGTCACTTATTCATAACTTAATGTGGATCGCGATCCATCTGCCATTAACTACCCTTGTGGGTTTATTTCTGGCTATCCTTCTGCGAGACGTAAAGGGAGGGGGAATAGTAAAGTCGATAATATTCCTTGGCATGGTTATGCCAATGATAGTGGGCGGAATAATGATTCGATTCATGTTCGAGGAAAACGTTGGCGTTGTGAATCTAGTTCTGCAGACACTTGGACTGGAAGGTAAGACTTGGACAGCATATCCAGAGACGGCTCTCTTTGCACTGATCTTCGGCTCTGTCTGGTTGTGGACAGGCTTCTCAATGATTCTCTATTCTGCCGGGCTTGAGACTATTCCCAACACATACTATGAAGCAGCCCAGATAGACGGCGCATCAAAGTTCAAAATGCTACTTAAGATAACGATTCCATTGTTGAAACCAATCACCGTTGTCGTACTTACAATGACTCTGCTGTGGGAACTGAAGGTCTTCGATATTGTTTATATTGCAACTATGGGAGGGCCAGGTGGTTCATCAAACGTTCTTGCGCTTCAAATGTATCTTTATGGCTTTCGAGAGTGGGACTTTGGAAAATCTGCAGTAGTTGCGGTTTTAATTACCGCTTCAACTCTACTGGCTGCGATTCCCATGATGAAATCGGCGGGAGATGAGGCAGAATGAGAAAGTCAAGGAGAGAGATTGTTCTAAAAACAGTCATTGCCTGGATTATCGCCCTCATATGGATCCTTCCGTTGATGGGCGTAGTTATGACAGCAATTAGGCCCTTTAGTGAAGTACTGGACGGTTGGTGGAGTCTCAAGCCGTTCACTGCAACTCTATCAAACTTCACCGGGGCACTTAATCATCGTACAGCACCACTTTATAGGGGGATGATCAACTCTCTGTTAATTGCTCTTCCCTCTACGGTAATCCCCTTAATGCTAGCAACATTGGCAGGCTATGGAATTTCCAGATATGGATTCCCGTTCAGGAAGACGTTTATTCTAACCGTTGTGCTCACTCTTGCGCTCCCTCAGCAGATGATTGCTATTCCTATCTTTAAAATAATGAGCACTCTTGGGTTGGTAGACACTTACTTCGGTCTTATTCTTCTTCATACTGCGTGGGGAATACCATGGATAACTTTCTTCATGCGTAATTACTTCAAGACCCTTCCGACCGATATGGAGGAGGCAGCCAGAATCGATGGAGCTGGAGACTTGGGTATCTTCTTCAGGATTGTTCTTCCTAATGCTTTCCCGGCAATTGCTTCGGCCTCTGCTTTGCAGTTTACATGGGTATGGAGCGACTTTTTCCTTGCTCTTATTCTCATCTATTCTCCGGACAAACTTCTGGCAACTCAAAGGATTCCATTAATGCGAGGGGTTTACCATGTCGACTGGGGACTACTCTCCGCTGCATCTTTGATGGTGATGATCGTTCCAATTTTTATCTACATATTGCTTCAAAGATATTACGTCAAAGGAATGGTCGGATGGACAATAAAATAGCGGTCTTCTTCCATCGTAAAGCTGGTTTTGAAGGATTCAAATTTCCTGAATGACTGGCGATCATACTTCTATATTTACTCGCAAAGGAGCACTATCAGATCGTTTACATTTGTACCGGTCGGCCCCGTAATGAATAAGTCGCCTGACTTTTCCAGAGCGTGGTAGGAATCGTTGTCGAGCAGAAATAACTGTGGATCTATGCCAGCATCCAACATTTTTTGAACCGTTCTTCCATCGACAATGGCGCCAGCTGCATCGGTAGGCCCATCGGTACCATCGGTGCCGACACAGGCTAGCGTAACACCACTCATTTCCTCAATCCCTAAAGCGAATGCAAGAGCAAGCTCCTGACATCTTCCTCCCAGACCTCTGCCTCTAACATGCACAACTGTTTCACCGCCAATGATCAGAGCGGCCGGCTTTTCCACTGGTCTGTTGTGTGCTTCTTCTCTTGCGATAGATGCCAGAAAAACACCGGCATCTCTTGCTTCGCAATCTAGCGAAGTTGTCAGGATAGTGGCGTTATATCCAATCTCTCTGGCAAATGTTGCTGCAGATTCACAGACTCTCGCAACACTTCCGATAATCTCAGTTTGAACGTTAAACAGACGGTCAGGAGTCTCTACCATCAGCGCCTCGATGATTCTGGAATCAACATCAATAGCGTACTTTTCAAGGACTGCAAGCGCCTGGTCACTTGTACTGCTATCGGGGTAAGCCGGTCCTGAAGCGATCGAATCAAGACGGTCTCCTAAAACATCGGAAAGAACAAGCGTATAAACCTGAGAGGGAGAGACCAGCTTTGCAAAACGCCCCCCTTTTACTGAAGAAAGGTGTTTTCTCACCGTGTTGATTTCGACGATGCTTGCACCTGAACGTAATAGACGATTGTTGACATCAACAAGATCCTCAAGCATCACCCCCTCCAATGGTTTTTCGAAGAGAGCCGATCCGCCTCCCGAAATAAGAAAGAGAATCTTTTCCGGCTTCAATTCCTCAATTCTTTTAAGAGCATAATCTGTAGCTTCTACGGTCTTTCTGTCAAGTATCGGATGCCCAGCTTCGAAAATCTCTACGCGTTCGATATCTCCCTGACTGTAGCCATATTTCGTTATTACGATTCCCGCGCTTACATCTTCACCAAGTTTGTCCATCGCGGCTTTGGTCATTCTCCAGGCTGCCTTGCCAACCGCCAAAAGAAATATAGGACCTTTCAGCCTAAGCTTCTCAAGAGCATTCTTAACGGAGCTTTCAGGCTGAACCGTTTCAATTGATCTCTCAACAATATACTTCGCTTCCTTTTTAAGTTCTCTCAAAATCGAACCTCCTTGATCAACTATTACGAGTGGAATTCTCTTCTCTGAGGGTAACCTACAAGAAGTTTCTGAATAACAATGCAAACTGAACAATTCTAGATGAATTAATTATCAAGTTAAAGAAGGCCAGAAATCCGAGAAGAAGAAGTCCTTAGAAGCAATTTGCTTGTCACTATTACCTCACATTGCTTACCGGTTCAAAAAAACTGCTTCTTTTTTTGCGCCTTATCAAAAGAAGAAGACGGTGCAGAAACACCGTCTTCTCCCATAAACAGATTGCTCAGAGTAATATTGTCAGACCAAGATACGGCCCGGGGAGGAAGTTATAGAGAAGGCTTAGCCCGGCGGTCAAAATAATATTGTCCACTGGTCTCAGCACGAATTCCCATCCTCTACCAAAAACCGGAATGAAGAACAGGAATTTGCCATCAAAGGTATAGGCATTTAGTTCACCTGGTGTGAGAGCCTTTTCGTAGTAAGTGCTAGCCTGGAAGATATAGAAGTCCATTCCTTCATAACCCGTTATGTTTCCAGCTAGATCATACACTACATCTCCGTAGAGACCCTGGCCGAGAATGAAGTTCTTCGGTGCCGCAACGAAAACCGATGCAACAAGAAGGACTGCCACAAGAATCAGGACTTTTTTCATTCGATTACCCCCTTTTGAGTGATATTGAGCTTGTTCTTACTTAACGATTTTACACTTAATACCCGCATCAAGTCAACGTATTTTCAATCTCAGAATGCAATTTCTGGCCTACAGTGTGCGTGATAACCATCAAGGTTCTAACCAGTTTTCACCATCAGAAGAGTATCCTAAGAGATCCAGGGTATCATCTCGAACTCTGTATTTCCAGAGGGTGTACAGATTCTCGACCCTTTCAGATAAGGCAAATCTAGTCTGAATCTCGTACGTGTACTCGCCCCATTCAACTTCTTCGTAATCGGACGAGACTATTTCCAGAAACCCTACATGCTCATTTCCCTTAACAAGCCTCTGATTTATGAAGAGAAGCAAAGTCTCTTCAATCGTAGAAAGGACACTCTCCGGATTGAACACCTCCACTCTGTCTCTCGTAGAAAAAACCATGAGAAACACAGAGAGTACAATCACGGCAATAATTGAGTACTTTCTGATGACAGCTTTTACTTCGCTGTCTCTTTCTGTCTCTAATCGATTATTATTGATCTGCTCTTCTTCGTTCAAAAAACGACCCCTTTCGGGGTCAATTATACATAGCCTCTAATCAAAAAACTACAGCGACGCTCAGTATCACGGAACTCAAAACTGATGATAGAATAGCTGCCGGCCCCTCAAAGAAGAAACCTAGAACGGTGAAAGGAGATGCCGAAGCTCCTGCTCCAACGAGCAGTGTCTGATTGTTCTGAAGAACGAGAGCATAATCAAATCCGACCCCAATATAGGGGAAAATCACAACATTAGTACCAAACTCGTAATAGAAATTGACCTTCTGAAGCTCGAGAGGGCTGAAATATGTCTTCCAGGTCCATCCTAGACCGAGATTTGGACCCGTCCAGCCGGTGATGTTTCCAAAAACGTCCAGTTTGGCTTCTCCATAAACAGGGGCATATAATCCCGCCACAAGTGGCTTCCCGTGTGTCTTATCTGGCCAAACTATAAGGGGCTCTGAAAATACGGCAATTGCAAGACCAAAAACGACAAGAATCAATAGCAACTTCTTCATGTCTATCCCTCCTCTAAGTGTATGAACTCAACCGGAGTCCTCAGCAATTATACAACAGGAGCAGGTAGAACCGATTGCTATTCATATCAGATTTACTGATTGTTGGAAACATAATCCTTTATATCCGAAATCTCGATCTGGTACTTTGTCTTCAGATCCTTCAACAACGAGCTCTTGGGTTCATCGATCGGCAGGCCAAAATATTCAAGGAATGCTTCAAAATCCGGGACCATCCTTTCGATCTCCAACAAGCTTGTTGTACCCTTGATATCAAATGAAGCGGATTGCCCATGATTTTCACTACCAGTCTCTTTCTCTTCTATGACTGCTTCATCTCCAGATGTTTCAAAAGGCCATCTCCCGCTGAAGAGATATGTGAACAGCCCTGGGGGGCCACTAGCCATAACTTCTGAAACAGTTGTTGATCCGTCCAAACCACTTGACTGGACAAATTCGATAATATCTTCAAAATCCACTTTGCTATGCTCGGCCAAAGATGAAATCGGTTCACCTAATTTTCCGATCAGTACTGAAAGATGTTCTCTGGATATCACTTCTTCTTCACCGATAAAACCCAGAATTCCTGTAAGGTCCTTTACTTTGAGCTCGACAGAAACCATCTCAGGTATTCCGAGGCCATTAAAAAGCTGTTCCTTCGAGATCGGATAGTTCTCGACAATTTCCTCAAAAGATGTTGAACCCTTAATATCATCGGGGACTATGTATACTCTCGTCTTTTCCGTCTCAAATTTACCTGTCAAGACAGATAGGCCTACCGGCACCAAAAATGCTGAGAGAGCCAGTATTATGTATGTTTTCACAGATATTGTCTTGCTAGCTTTTGATGACTTCTCAGAAAGACCAAACCCTATCGTGAGTGTTGAATTTGAGTTAGCTGGACAAATATCGACACACTTCATGCATCTGTTGCAGGCCGGGCTGTTCACACTGGAAACCTTCGAGACATTAATCCCTGCAGGACACACCCTATCGCATAGCCCACAATCGATACATGTTGAAGATTTCCTTCTAATACGAAAAATACTGAAGCGGTTGAAGAGACCGTTGATCGCACCCAGTGGACAGGCATAACGACAGAAAGGTCTTTCGATGAAGAGAGAAGCTCCAAGTGTAAGGAGTACTGCGATATAACCGGACAATGCAATTTCATCCGTCCATATATTAAAAAGATTATAGTAAGGGTCGAAACTACTGAATGAAAGCGTGCCGATTCTAGCTGTTTGAACAATTACGAAGATCAACATGGCATACTTCCCAAGACTTAGGATTTTGTTGAGACCTGCAGGGACCTTATTGTAATGTGATCTGAGGAGTTTTCTACCAGCTTTCCCAATCCACTCCTGAACACTTCCTAGCGGACAAATCCATCCACAGAAGAAAGCTCCCGCAATGAAGAGTGAAATCAGCAATCCACTCAGAACAAAAAGGTTGGAAGGATGTATCTTCTGGACGTAGGTGCCATCAGAGACAAGATTGTATAGCGTAACGACACCGCCGAAGGGACAGACAGCATGGAGACTTGTCGTGCCAGGCAGCTCCGCTATGCCCTTCTCAGAAAGATAGTGACCGACACTTATGTAAAGAACAAGAAGGAGAAACAATAACTGCGTAGCAATTCGTGGCACTCTATGGCGACTTTTCACAGTCTTCACATCCTCAACCAGACGATAAACTATTTGACTTGATTAACCTTAGAGTTAGCTTAGAAGCTGAAATGCTAGAATTGTATTATCAGACCTGGTAGGGGTGATGAAAGTGGGAAGAATAATCGTGCTTGCCGGAAATGTTGGTGCAGGCAAGTCTACTGTAGCAAGCGCCATTGCTGAAGGCCTTGGGTTCAATATTCACTACGAATCGGTCTCCGATAATCCCTTCCTTGAGGATTTCTATTACGACCAGAAGAGATGGTCCTATCATCTTCAGACTTACTTTCTTTATCATAGGTATTGCTCGCTTAAAGAAGCTGAAAAGAACGAGGATACAGTCTTCGATCGTTCGATTTATGAGGACAAGGAAATCTTTGCAAGAAATCTCTTTGCGACGGGCAAAATGTCTGAAAGAGAATTCAGTGCTTATGCAACGATGTTTGACTCAATGATAAAGTATCTTAAGAAGCCGGACCTTCTCGTTTATATCGATGCAGATGTCGACACTATTCTAGCTAGAATAAGGCGCAGAGGAAGACAGATGGAAACTGCGGTCCCAATTGCCTATTGGGAACAGTTAGACAGGCTGTATACTAGCTGGATAAGAGAATACGATCTTTCACCAATCTACACGATAGACGCAAGGTCCGTAGATATAGTGATCAATCCCGAAAAGGCCGAAAGAATTACGAAGGAAATAAAGGGCCTTCTGTAGAAACACTCACCGAGCTGTAATAGATTTGCGAGAAACGTAACTTGACATTTTCTCTAGTTTGCTGGTACCATGAATTATCAAAACACGACAAAGGTGATTTCTGTGAGAATGAGTTTAATTTCGATGTTTGTTACAAAAATGCCTCATCACAGACTGTGGCGCCCGGTTCCGGGAGGCGGCACCTTTTAGTCGTGCTCTCAGGATTTAAACAGACCGGGCTTATAGCCCGGTCTTTTATTTTATTGGAGGTGTATCATGAAAAAGCTACTGCTATTTGCAATTCTGATCGCTATGACCATGTCATTCGGAAGTCTGATCGACGAAGTTAAAGAAAGAGGCGTATTGAGAGTCGGGCAGGACGCTGGCTATATGCCACTTTATGGAACCAATCCCGATGGAGATCGAATCGGTCTCGAAGTAGAAATTCTTGAGAAGATGGCCGAAATCCTAGGTGTAAAACTTGAGTTTGTTATCGTAAACTGGGATGGAATAATCCCCGCTCTTGTTTCAAACAAATTCGATGTCATTTGGTCAGCAATGACCATCACTCCTGAAAGGGCCCTTAGGGTAAACTTCTCCGATCCCTATCTTACTGTCGGCCAGATAATTCTCTACAATTCCGACAAATACTCTACGGCCCCTGATGCTGAATATCTCAATAATCCGGAAGTCAAAATTGCCGTTCAGCTCGGTTCAACTGGAGCAGAGGCAGCAAACAGGCTTCTGCCCGAGGCCGAAATCTACATGTTTGAAACAATCGATGAGGCTGCATTCCAGGTCGCTTCCGGAAGGGCTGATGCAATGATATTCGACTCTATATACGCCAGATTCATGGCCAAAAAGTATGACCAGCTGGAGGTAACCGAGGATCTTCTTACTAGAGAGGATTTCGGCGTGGCTATACCGAAGGGTGACTTCGAGACACTTCAGTGGCTAAACACTTTCATTCAATGGATAAAGACTACCGGAACACTTGCAGAGCTTGAAAACTACTGGTTCGTAGAATACGAACCCGAATTCTAAGGAAAACGACATGTCAAGAGCGATGTCGAAAATAACTCTAGGAATAATGGTTGCCGGTCTTCTCTGGTTTTCCTATTCATCAGTGTCAGCAGTCTATCCCTTCAACTGGAGTAGTCTAACCAAATACTACAAGTTATTTCTGGAGGGCATACTCACTACCTTTCAGCTTAGCGTCATCGCTCTTGCTCTTGCCGTAATTGTTGGAATCATTGTAGCACTTGCTAGAGACTCAAAGGTCAACCTACTAAGAGACGCAGGGACTCTCTATGTTTGGTTCTTTAGGAATATGCCACTTCTGGTTGTAATCCTTCTTGTCTACTACGGATTTGGTTCCGCGGTAAACGTAGACAGATTCTGGGCAGGAGTAATTTCACTTTCACTTTTCGAAGGAGCCTACGTGGGCGAGATCTTCAGAGCAGGGATAGATGCAGTCCCGTCCGGTGAAAAGGAGGCGGGTGAGGCAATGGGCCTATACAGGGGTCAGATAATGTTTTCCATTGTCTTCCCCCAAGCATTCAGAATTTCGATACCGCCACTAATAGGTCAGTTGGTTACATTGATTAAAGATAGTTCGCTAGTCTCGGTGATTGCCCTGGGCGATCTTACAATGAGGGCAAGACAAGTAGGGACTCAGACTCTCGCGGTATTCGAAGCCTATATTGTACTAGCAGGTTGTTATCTGGTAATGACTTCGCTGATATCCCTGGTGGGAAGAGTGCTCGAAAGGAGGCTGGCAATTCCATGAAGGAAAAGAGTGTTATTCTTAGTTTATCGAACCTCACAAAATCATTTGATTCACAGGAAGTTCTCAAGAAGGTCTCCTTTGATGTACGAGAAGGAGATGTGATAGCAGTGCTCGGCCCATCCGGTGCGGGCAAGACCACTCTTCTTCGTTGCATAAACAATCTCATAACTCCCGATGGAGGCGACGTATTTTTCAAGGGAGAACGCGTACAAAGAACAAAGCACGCTATTAGAGCTTTCAGATCGAAAGTTGGATTTGTCTTTCAGAGATTCAACCTGATAAGTCATCTAAAAATCATCGACAATGTTGCCTTACCACTGGTAAAAGTGGGCAGAGTTAAATGGACAGACGCGAGAAAGGTAGCGGAGGTTCGTCTCAAACAGGTCGGACTTGCAGATAAATTGATGAGCTATCCATCGCAGCTCTCCGGAGGTCAACAGCAGAGAGTGGGTATAGCCAGGGCTTTGGTCATGAATCCAGACATTGTTCTTCTGGACGAACCAACTTCTGCGCTTGATCCATCACTAGTTGGCGAGGTAATGAGAGTGATCAGGAGGCTTTCTTCTGAAGGGAGAACAATGATCATAGTAACTCACGAGATTGAGTTTGCAAAGCACATTGCGAATAGGGTAGTCTTCCTTGATGATGGAGAAGTCTTTGCCGACTGTAGTCCGAATGAATTCTTTGAATCTGTTTCAGGAGAAATCGCCGAGTTCCTCACGGACCTCTCCGCAGTCGTCTGAGAATTCCTCCAGACTATTGATTGGTTGCGTTCTAAAAGAATGACAGCACAAAGACAATGAGTACAAAGTTTTGCAACGTCTTCTTACTCTCGACGTGTTGATTTTACCGTCCATGAATGGCAAACTATAGTAGACAGATCAACTTGGAGGATTTCATGAGAAGGGTATGGTTGACAGTTATGATGGTTGTTGGAATGCTTTTAGTTTCACCTGTAATGTTATCTGGAGAGATCCGAACGATTTTCGTCACTGCGCCTGCAAGTTTTCCAGACAGATCAAAGCTGGAGGCGGGCATCACAGCACTTAGGAACGTGGGTTACAGGGTCGTCGTCGGAGATAGTTGCCAGGTTTCACTTTCCCCGAGAGAAAAAGCAAATGAACTCAACAAAGCCTTTGCTAACCCTGATTACGACGCAATCATAACTGCGAGGGGCGGTTACGGTTCATACAACCTTCTCGACTGGCTCGATTGGGAGGTAATAGCTTCGAATCCAAAACCTCTTGTTGGTTACAGCGACATCACAGCACTGCTTCTTTCAGTCTATTTCAAGACAGGCCAGACCACATATCATGGCCCAATGGTTGCGGTTGAACTAGGAACAGATTCTCAATCGGTACAGAACATTGCAGCCATTTTCAACGGTGAAAAAACGATCCGCTTCAACTACCAGTCAATTCCTGTGATCGCCGGGAAGATGACCGGCAGGTTGATCCCGGCCAATCTTTCTCTATTCCAGGCTCTTCAGGGGACAGAGTATTTGGGTTCACTAAAAGATGCAATTCTCGTTCTTGAAGATGTGAGCGAGACCAAAGAGTCGCTGGAAAGAATGATCTGGAATATTGCACACCTTGACGAATTTTCATCTTTAAGAGGTGTGGTATTCGCTGGATTCACAGAAATAAAAAATGGAGACTTCGATGATGTAAAACGAATGATCCACGACTATTTCCTGGGAAAGGAAATACCTGTATGGATTGGTCTACCGAGTTATCATGGGGACTTCCCGAAAGTCGTTCTTCCGGTTGGCCAGTGGGTTGAAATCGACATGGAGAAGGGCACGATCGAAATACTTCCGGTTCCCGAAGCAAAGATCAAATAAAGAGAAGAGCGCCGGAAAACGCTCTTCTCCCTCTATATTTGTTCTAATCCTTACTGATCATTCACTGAAGTAGTGTCTAGCGGCATGATAGATGGCAATTGCTCCATCTGCTGCAGCGGTCACTATCTGTCTGACTTCCTTTTCTCTTACGTCGCCTATGGCGTAAACCCCTTTTGTTTTCGTTTCCATGAAATCGTCCGTCTTGATGTATCCAAAATCATTCATCTCGAGTTTGCCCTTCAGAAACTGTGTGTTTGGAATCAAACCAATGAACACAAAGATTCCATCAACCTCTAGAGAAGTGATCTCGCCACTGTCAACATTCTTAATGTTTATCTTTCTGACCTGTGAATCGCCCTCAATGGAATCCACTACTGAACTGTAGATGTACTCGACCTTTCGCGTATCGTTAAGCTTCTTCTGTAGTAGTTTGTCTGCAGTCAACTTCGGCAGATTTTGAACAATGGTTATTTTACTAACCATTTTGCTCAGATAAAGCGACTCATCCAGAGCGCTGTTCCCGCCTCCGATCACCGCAATGTGCTTGTCTGCGAAGAAGTGACCATCACACGTTGCACAATAGCTAACACCTCTGCCTTTGAAATCTTCTTCACCCATTACTCCAAGCTTTCTGGGATTGGAACCGGTAGCAATAACTATTACTCTGGATTTGATCTTTTTACCATTATCAAGGATAACTTCTTTATTCTGACCTTCGTTATCGATATCTACAACTTCTGCATATGTGAAGGGGACATCAAATTCTCTAGCATGTTCAGCCATCTTCTCACTCAATTCCATGCCACCAATACTTGCGAAACCCGTCCAGTTTTCAACGGTCTGAGTATTGTTAATCTGTCCGCCATCAAGTGCCTTTTCAATAATTAAGGGATTCAAACCTGCCTGGACGGCATATATACCAGCCGTAATGCCCCCAGGACCGGCTCCAATGATCGTCACATCGTAAAAATCCTTCAGTTCGGATTTCTTAGCGCTACCAAGTTCGAAGAATGACATTTTGAACCTCCTCAAACTGCCTTCATTACTTGATCTACAAACTGACCCTCAGGATAGGCTCCCACAAAGGTTACTTTGTCATTTATCACGATTTGCGGGACCGATGAGACCCCATATTTCCTCGACAATTCCTGAAACTCGTTTGCCTCAACCATATAAGCCGTTATGTTCTTGTTCGCCATTGCAATGTTATGAGCTGTAAGAACTGCTTTTGGACAGTAAGGACACGTGGTGGTAACAAAGACCTTTATATCTACCGGAGAGTTTATCTTTTCGATCTTCTGAATCGAATCCTTTGAGAGATCAGAAATCGCACCCTTAGAAAAGGAAACGATATCCTGCAGAAGCGTTCCAAACTCATGTCCTGCAGGTATTCCAAGGAACCTGACACCCTTGTCGTCACCTTCCGGATTGAGAAGTACCATGCTAGGTGCAAGCTCTATACGATATTTCTCCGCCATCTCTGAATCAAGATCATGAACTTCGTAACTAATCTTGCTTTCGATTTCGGAAAGCTCTTGCAGCATCTGTTCTGCAGTTGAACAGTAATCACAATTTTTCTCGCTCTTGAAGAGAAGTGCCTTTACAGAGCCCTCCATACTGCTGAAGATTTCCTTTACTTGCTTGGTTATGTTGTCGGGTAGAAGCTTTGCCACTTATATCCCTCCCAAGGACTAATATTTTTATACCCACTAGGGGTATGGTAACACTTATATATTACTCTTCCTTTGACAGCTTGTTTACATAATTATCTCCAAACCATCTGCTAACACCGACGACCAAACAGATTGTCATGAATAAGAGCATGATACTCAACCACTCGTCAGGGTAGAAATACCTTATGTGATTCGACATGAATTCAATCACAGTAGCTATTGCTGTAAAGGAAAGAATACAGTCGGCGAGTTTCCATTTACCTTGAACGATCAAGTAATTCTTGAAGAACTCCTGCCGTGTGTATCCCATAGAAAGAAAGAGCATTCGAAAGGTGTCATCATATCTGGAAGTATGTCTTCCCAGTGATCCATAGATATACAAGTACGAAATAAGAAAAAGAATTACACTATGAAGTCTATTCTCTCTGACGAAAACAATATTGCAGAGGAAGAGAACGCCACTCGCGAAGGCAACATTCATGAACAGGAGAAGAAAATTAGCTTTTCTGATTTGTCGCTGAAACGCAAAAATTGAGGCCACCGATAGAACGGTGGCCAAACCTGCAATAAGCAATGTGCTGAAGAAGATTCTCAGCGTTTCACTTATCAACAATCAAATCACTTCTTGCTAACCTTCTCGTTTCCGTCAGAAAGATCTTTTCCATCCTTAAAGATCTCGGCCATGGAACCTAAGGAACTAAGCATTGCACTACTCTCGTAGGGTAGGAAGACCTTGTTTGCCTTACCATCGGCTATTTGTTTCAAAGCATCGAGATACCTTATTGCAATAACGTCTCTCGTTGGATCTCCTTCATGAATCGCCTTGAAGACATTTATGATAGCGTTTGCCTCGCCCTCGGCCTCTGCCACAAGTTTGAACTTATTAGCCTCGGCCACTCTCTTTATCGATTCACTCTGACCCTCTGCCTGCAGAATCGCCGACATCTTATCGCCCTCGGCCTTCGTTATTTCTGACTGCTTGTAACCTTCGGCTTCCAGTATAACCGCCCTCTTTGTTCTCTCGGCCTTCATCTGCTTCGACATGGCATCCATGATGTCCTGAGGTGGATCGATCTTCTTGATTTCAACTCTTGTAACCTTGACGCCCCATTTGTCTGTTGCTTCATCAAGGACCTCTCTCAAGGTGACGTTAATCCTCTCCCTCGAGGTCAAGGTCTGGTCAAGCTCCATCTCTCCTATGACGTTTCTGAGGTTCGTCTGTGCAAGCTTTATTGCAGCAATCTCGAAATTAGAAACGTTGTAGACAACTCTGAATGCATCGGTTATCTGGTAGTAAATAATCGCGTCTACAGTAACCACTACGTTATCTTTCGTGATAACTTCCTGAGGTGGAACATCTATTACGGTTTCTCTAAGGTCAACCTTCACCATTCTCTCCATGAAAGGTATTATGAACTGGAGACCGGGCTCGGCATCTCTTCTATACTTTCCCAACCTCTCTACGAGTCCTTTCTCGAAAGGACGAATTATCTTTATCCCTGAAGCCGCAATAATGAAGATTACCACTGCAAGTATTAACCAAAAAACCATCTCTAATCCCCCTTTCTTCTATTACTGATTGTTGTTGTTTTGCCTTTCGACGTAAACTAGAGTACCTTCCAGCCTAACTATTTTAACCACAGTATCTACAGGTATTATCTCTCCATTCGCCGAAGTAGCTCGCCAGTCCTCTCCCTCAATCCGGACCATGCCTTTTTCCATAACCGGATTGATCTCCACTGTCACACGTCCCAGAGAACCGACCATCCCATCGATATACATTTTCTTTGGTGAATCTCCTTTTGATAGCTTTTTGGCAATCGGTCTGGAAAGAAGTACCAGGAACGTACTGCTCGAGGCGAAAATCAGAACTTGCCAACCGAGTCCAAGCGAAAACATTGCTGCAAGGCCTGCCAGGAAAGAACCTATTGAAAACCACAGAGAGAAAAAAGTAGGAGTTAGTATCTCCGCTACCAATAAGACAACACCGAAAATCATCCAGCCTATGTAACCCATTCTTTACCTCCTCCCGGAGTACACAGAAAAGTACTACAGTTCAAAAACATGTTCCGGGTGAACAAGAAAAACATCTATTTCTGTATCTTCAAGCTCCTTCTTAATGATATTATGCCACTTCTTAATCTGAGAGTTATATCGCCCAGATATATGATACAGGATCAATCTCTTTATACCTCTGCTTCTTCTAACTGTATCTATGACTTCATCGATACTGGAATGGTTTTGGTTTCTTCTGTCCTTCGCAACCAGGAAAGTACATTCATGCAAGAGTGTTTCAGAACAGCTCACTGTTTCGGGAGAAAGCGCAAAGGTATCGCCGCTTATCGTGACAATCTTCTTCAGGTAAGTATCGGTAATCTCCTCTCTGCCTTTTTCCTTGACAACACGGGCGATCTCCTTCGATGTCAGTCCTGAATAGGCTTCCTTAAGTTTTCTCCGCTCTTCGTAAATGTGATAACCATAGCTGATTTCACCAATTGTGTGCTTTACCCTGAATGGAGTTACGTGTCTTCTGAAACTTCCTGCTGTCCTTAGAAAGACTTCATCGCCGATGTCAAGCGGGTTTATAATCATATTGTATCTGAGTCTGGGATTCATTCCGATTATGAAATCCAGATACGCTTCAATGGCGCGATTGCCAGACGGGAAATTTATTCTTAGCTGCTTGTTTCGGTCTCCCATAGCAGTGTTTCTAGTATTTATTAGACCCCAAAGCCCCGATATGTGATCAACGTGACCGTGAGTCAAAAAGATATCCTTTATTGCATAGACGCTGTTTCCAAGTATAGTAGAGATCCCTTCACCGACGTCGAAGAGAATCCTTTCAGGCCTATATAAAATCCAAGTTGAATACAGAGCCTTGGAGAATATTTGAAACTCCAATTCACTCTTCCTCCAGGCCTTCTACTTTCAAAGCAATCTTACCCTTTACGTTGCCTGGAAGTTTGATATCAATTCTGTACTCACCGGTCTGTTTTATGTGATCCCCAAGATCTATCTCTTTCTTGTCTATTTCAACACCAAGAGCATTTCTTATGTGATTCGCGATGTCGCCGGATGTAACTGCTCCAAAAAGCTTCCCGCTGGTTCCTGACTTCGCCTTTATTATGAAGTGATGTTTCTGCAGCTCATGCAGTAGATCTTCACTGGATTTCCTTATGCGTTCTTCCTTTTCTTCCTTTTGCTTTTGGATCTGCTTCAGTTTGGCCAGCTCTTTCGCATTGGCTTCAACTGCAAAACCTTTCGGAATAAGGAAGTTTCTACCGTAACCATCCGACACGTTCTTCACTTCACCGGTTTTTCCAATATTACTTACATCCTTAAGAAGAATAACCTTCATCGAGAACCTCCTTAAAAAAGGGAGGCTCTTCGCCTCCCTCAAGATCCGATCACTCTTTTGTATAAGGAAGCAATGCCATGAATCTCGCCCTTTGAATAGCTTCCTTAACCATTCGCTGATGCTTGGCACAATTTCCCGTGATTCTCTTAGGGATGATCTTTCCCTTTTCAGTAACATAATCGCGTAGCAAGGAGATATTCTTATAATCAATGTAAGTTGTCTTTGAACCGCAGAGTCTGCACTTTCTTCTGCTTCTTCCTCTTCGCCTATTGTCTCTTACCATAATATTCCTCCTGATTTAGAACGGGATATCGTCGCTCCCCGAATCTTCAGTTTCACTTCCAAAGAAAGTAATGTCATCGTTTTCAGTGCTTTCAACCACATTAGTATCCTGAACCGATCTATCGAAACCTCCCGAAGACTGTTGGGCTTGAGCTTTGGTTTCCATGAATCTAATATTCGAGGCGGCGACTTCGGCATTTGATCTTGGTTCACCATCCTGCGTTTTCCATTTGTTGATTCTTAGTGAACCCTCGACAAGTATTAGCCGACCTTTAGTTAGATAGTTCCCGGCAAACTCGGCCGTCTTTCCAAATGTTACAATCCTTATAAAATCGGTATTGTCGTTGTTGGATGAAGGTACGTTTCGGTCGACCGCAAGCGTAAACGTCGCTATCTGAGTACCACTGGCAGCAAACTTGATCTCTGGATCGCGAGTGAGTCTGCCTATCAGGACAACATGATTGTAGCTAATTGACATCTCTTAATCCTCCGTCTGCTTTACTTCTTCTGTCTTTTCAGATTCTACATCGACTGCTCCATCAGTAGCAGTTTCTTCAGAATTCTCGGGAACTACTTCATCGTCAAGATTTTCGTCTGGGACTTGAGTTTCATCGACTGCCTCTTCCTGCTTCAAGAGCGCTTTCTTCTCAGCCTTTTCAAGGTCCTCTCTTCTGAACGTCTGCCATCTGAAAACCTCAGGCGTAACCCCGTAGAACCTCTCAAGCGTGTCTACTGATTCGGAATCGGCTTTGAACTGGATAACTGTGTAATCACCTTCACTGAAACCCTTTGAAACTCTGTAAGCGAGTTTCCTCATACCCCATCTGTCGAACTTCTCAACTGTTCCTCCGACTCGTTCGACAATGTAGTCTCTCACCTTCTCAGCCGTCGCATTACGATTCTCTTCATCAAGCTTCGGAGAGACAATGAACATCGTTTCGTAAATCCTCTGCATTAACTTCCTCCTCCCTTGGACTGTGGCCTTGCCTTCTTAAGCAAAGCGGGATTTCAACGCATAGAATTATAACACAATGCGAGAATTCTTCAAGAGCGCGCTGTCTAACAATTCATTCCTCCTCGGAAACGGATCGCAAATGCTTCCTTTTCACATGTGTAATCTCTATAGCTGCAAATAATGTAAACTAAAAAGAAAGCTGGACCGCACTATCGAGAAGGGAGGAGTCTTTATCACGGCAATAGTATATGCAACTAGAAGCGGTACGTCCGAGAAGTGTTCCAAGATTCTCTCAGAAAAGCTTTCAGGTGAAAAGACGATTATCGACATTAAGAAAAACCCAAGCCCAGACCTCACGAAATTCGATGCCGTAATTGTCGGAGCCTCAATAAGAATAGGTAAGGTTCAAGGGACTATCTCCGAATTCGTTCAGAGAAATCTTTCCACACTAACAAAGAAACGGTTAGGCGTCTTTTTGTGCATGGGGTCTGGAGAAGAAAACTTCAGCGAGTACCTTTCTCAAAACTTTCCCGAGAGTTTTCTAAATAACTGCAAAGCAAAGGGCTTTTTCGGGGGAGAGTTTGACCTTGAGAGACTGGGCTTTCTTTCAAGGATGATGGTAAGAACCGCTTCCAAAGGCAAACCTCAGCCTCATGTCGTTTCAAGCAATATTGAGAAATTTGTGAAGGAGTTTGAGAACTAGGAATCGGATTTCTTTTAGGGATATCGAAAGAATTCAGTTTCAGGGGGAAGAGATGAAGCGTAGGATATTGATCAGAATACTTTTGGTAGTAGGAATTGTTGTTGGTTCCTTGATAGTAATAATGGTGGTCTTTGTCGTTTCAAAACTAGAAGCAGATCTAAAGGGACTAGACAATCTTGAATTCGAGCAGCTAAATCTATCTACATTGAAAGATGGAATCTACGAGGGCAGTTTTGAAGCGGGAATCGTAAACGCATCTGTGAGAGTAGAGGTTTCCGGACATGAAGTCAGGTCAGTAGAGATAGTTAAGCATAACCACGGTCGAGGGAAGGCTGCAGAATCGATCACTAACTCGGTTGTAGAAAAACAGTCGGTTCAGATCGATGTAGTTTCAGGTGCTACCTACAGCAGCAAAGTGATTCTGAAAGCGATTGAAAACGCTATCAACAGGTAGAATGTTTATAAACTTCTACTTCTCGTCTTTTAGGCTGAATCCTTCCATGAAGGTCCTCTGGAAGAGTAGCAACATAATTAGAGGGGGTATCATTGCGATTATCGCTCCCGCCATTATTATGTTCCATTCTGCAGCTTGCGCTTCGCTAGCCAAAAGCATTTTAATTCCTATCTGAACTACACGCATATTATTGCTGTTGGTAACGATCATCGGCCATAAGTATTCATTCCACATATAGGTGAACTCAATGAGAAAAAGTGCTCCGACGTTCGTCTTCGATAGTGGAATCAATACGCTGAACAAGAATCTCATTGGTCCCGCCCCGTCAATTCTGGCTGCGTCGGAAAGAGAAGAAGGAACCGTCATGAACAGCTGCCTGAAAAGAAGCGTTCCTGTCGCACTTGCAAAGAAGGGGATCGTTAAAGCCCAATAAGTGTCAACCCAGCCAAATGTCCTCATAAGCTCATAAGTAGGCACGATTCTGATTGGTAGCGGCAGCATGTGTGTTATGAGTATGACTGCGAAGAAAAAGAACTTGCCCCTGAAGTTGCCGAAATACGTGAAAGCGAAAGCTGCAAGCATAGAAAGAAAGATCTTGGCAAGCGCCACAGTGACTGCAATAAAGGCGCTGTTAAATATTAACCTCCCCATGTTGACTGTTTTCCACGCTTTAACATAGTTATCGAAAGCATGAACGCTGGGAAGAAACTTCGGGGGGAACGAGTAGGCTTCCTTATCATTGAAAGTGCTCATGGTGAACGCATAGTATATTGGAAACATTATTGCTACTATTGCTACTGTCAATATTAGGTAGCTCAGGAATACTGAAGACTTTCTTTGCTTCATCTAGTCCACCCCACCATCATCCATAGAAGACCTTGCGCTCAGCAAATCTGAACTGCAAAACGGTCAAAATCGCCACAAAAACAAAGAGAACTATCGATTGAGCAGAAGCAAAGCCCGTATCCAGGTTAATGAAACCATCTCTGTACAGCTTATAAACTAGAACCTGTGTAGCATCGCCGGGCCCTCCTTTAGTCATTATGTCTATCAGCCCAAAGACCTGGAAGAATGCGTAAAGTGTATTCATAATCAGGAGAAAAAAAGTTGTCGGGGACAGCAAAGGTAACGTAATTCTGAAAAATCTACGTACGCTGGATGCGCCATCTATCGCAGCTGCTTCAGTAAGCTCTTGAGGAATTGTCTGAAGACCCGACAAGAAGAATATAATGTTGTAGCCAAGCATTTTCCAGGAGGCAGCGATAATTACTGCAATCAGAGCGACTCTTCCGTCCATCATCCAGTTGACTTCGGCTCCAAAAAACGTCTTTAGTAGATACGTTACCGGCCCGCTCGAAGGACTGAACATCAGTGCCCAAATCGTTCCCGCAATGGCCGGCGAAATAGCGTACGTCCAAATAAAAAGGGTTCTGTAGAACTGTAGTCCCCTTAGTTTCTGGTTTAGAAGTACTGAAAGGAGCATTCCCACAGTCAAACCAATTATCACTACGAAGACCGCGAAGACAAGGGTAATCATCAGACTGTCAACATAGTCGGAAGACTTGAACAATTTCGTGAAATTGTACCAACCCACGAAGATTAGCCTGTCTCCAAATGGGGAAACTCTGAAAAAACTCAAGTAAAGAGACTGAATAGTAGGGATAATCAAGAAAACAATTACCACGACTACCGAAGGTAGAAGTAACAAGTACGGCAATAGCTTGTTGGGGAAACGACTGTTCATGCTTAATCACCATCCGGAAAATACTAAAGATCCCCTGACAAATCTGTCAGGGGATCTTAATCTTCACTTACCGTAAATCAATGTGTATTCTTCAAGAACAGTGTTCGCTTTTTCTGCAGCGTCATCAAGAATCCTCTTTGCCTCTCCCTCGTAATCAGTTCCCGTGTACTGAATTGCGTTTTCGATAGCACCGTCGACAATGTCTCTTATTGCAACGAAATTTCCTAGCCTTACTCCCTGTGCTTCTGGAATTCTGGTTCCAGAAAGTATCTGAAGAAAGGCGGTAAGGTGATTTGGATTTTCAGAGAACCAGCCTTGATCCATGAGTTTCTTTACTGCGCTGTTTGTTGCCGGGAAATAGCCGGTAGATTTATGCCACTCTGCGGTAACTTCTGTTCTCATGAGGTACTGGAAGAATTTCCAGATCGCTTCGTATTCAGCATCTGTATGACCCTTCATCACCCAAAGAGTAGCACCACCGATGACGGAATTCCCTTTCGGATAACCTGGAATTGATGGAAGGAATGTGGTACCCATTTCAAAATCGGCCTTTGACTCGATCGAACTCACAGACGAAGTCGACTGAATCAACATTGCAACCTGCTTGCTCAGGAAGGCCTGATTGGCGTCATACTCCCGGCCCCCATAAAGAAATACCTTCGCCTGAGCCCATTTGATCCATTCTGCAAGAACCTTGACACCAAAATCATCATTGAAAAATACCTCAGTTGCTTTGGCCGCTCTACCGTTTTCGTTGTTTGCGTAGAACTGTCCGTGAACGGAATGCATCTGCTCGAATACCCATGCTGGCCAGCCGAAAGATATTCCTCCCTGAGCAGCTCCCGATTCGACAATCTTTTTTCCCATCTCGTAGACCTCTTCAAAAGTAGAAGGAGGTTCGTTTGGATCAAGTCCTGCGGCTCTGAAGATATCCTTGTTGTAATAGAGGATCGCGCTTGAAGAATTGAAGGGCATAGAGTAAAGTCGATCACCAACAGTGTAATAGTCAAGAATTGGTCCAATTACGTCTCCCCAATCATAGTCCGGGCAGAGAGCTCAAAGACCGGTTTGATCGCGCCACTGTCCAGCATAGTCTGAAGGCCCACTTCGTAGACCTGGACAATGTGAGGTTGATCTCCCGCTCGATACGAAGCTATGGCCTTGGTAAGTGTCTCTGCGTATGAACCTGTGAACTGAGCCACCACTTCAATGTCGGGATTTTCGGCATTGAAACCTTCGACAATTGCTTCGACCGCTCCCAGTCTGCTACCACTCATAGCGTGCCAGAAGTTGATCGTGGTTTTTCCGAAAGCAAAGATCGATAGACACAGAAGAACTAACACAAGAAACTTTTTCATAATACCCCTCCCTTTTCAAAAATTGAAAACGGTGGAACGTCCGCTCAAATTATAGCACCGTGCTCAGGTCCATAGTAAGCTTGTTATGAGCTGACCATGTCCGACTATTGGCTTCTAGAACTGGAAAGACAGTTGTTTCTGCCCGAATCGGAAGAAATAATTGAATGTCTATTTTTCGTGTTGCAGTTTCAATATCACTATTGAGTAGGAGATTTGACAGAGCTGACATTTTTGATGAGCTTCAAAACGAATGTTAAAAGAAGCTCAAATCAACACATTTTTCCGCCTGCTTATTACTATGTAGAAAATAATCATTACTACAGACGAGACAACTCCGACGAATCCGAAAAACCTGAAAGCAAAGGTAACTGACAACAAGTCAATGACAATTCCTCCTCCGATCGATCCCACTATGAAAGTCATCCCCGATCTCACAACCCAGAAAAGACTTTCGGCCTTCACAAGGCTCTTACCGGAAAGCTCGTAGTGTATGAAATGATACAGGGAGTAGTACATGAGAATATACGTCAAGCCGTGTGAAAACTCGACAAGATAGAGCAAAACTTCATTTGTTGCATAAGATATGAGAATCGTCCTCACCCCCATTACGATCATTCCGAACAGCAGAATCTTCATGTTTCCAATCTTCTCGATTATTCTATCGGCAAAAAGAAGGAAGGGTATTTCTGAAAACGCGGTAATGGCAAAGACCGTCCCGACAACGGACGAATCCATACCATTTTCCCTGGCATAGACAGCAATAAAGGTGTTATGAAAGGAATTCAACGTAACACCGACGAACATCCCAACAGTCATCATCGTGAGTTGAAAAGTTGAGCCTGTACCTGAAGGGTGCTGCTGATCTGCCGTTTCCAAATCATCCGTTTTTGGACTAATAAAGAGAGAAGAGATAGCAAGCACTGATGCCGATGCTGCAAACAACCAGAAAAAACTAAGACCCACTAATCTGCTCAAGGCTAGTGAGGTAATCGCAAAACCAATGGTCCCGAAAAGTCTTACGCGATCGAACCGACCACCAGAACTCTTCAACTTATTAATGATTATCGAGTCTCCTAGCGGAACTACAGCAGAGAAAAAGAATGATAGCAAGATCATCATAAATAAAGTAGTCGTGAAACTCTTGATAACGAATATCGGCCATATTAACAATACTGACGAAAGAGATACAATATAATATATTTTGTCATAACCGAATTTACCGCTGAGTTTAAACCATAACGGACTCGAGACCAGAGAGACGACGGGCAGCACCGCCATAAGGATGCCGATTTTCGTTGGAGAAAAACCGGAAATATCAAAGTATTGGCTGAGAAGGTTTTTTGTGGCCAAACTCGAGTAAATCAAGGCTTCAAAGAAGAGAATACCTAGGTTCAATGCGATCTCCTTCCGAATGACTAGTAGATTATACAACCAATAATTCAAAACTGTTAACTGGAGTGTGATTATGAAGATTATTACAAGAATTCTTTTGATTACTGTTTTCCTTGCCGTCTCCACAGCATTTTCTTCAACCGGCAATTTTGATGTTCAGGGTCATCGCGGCTGTAGAGGACTTATGCCGGAGAACACACTGGCAGCTTTCAATTTTGCTATGGAACTGGGCGTGGACACAATCGAGCTAGACACTGTGGTAACGAGAGATGGCGTCGTAGTTATCAATCACGACCCGTACCTAAACCCTGAACGTACTAGAAAGGACGGGCAGTTCATCAGCGAATCTGTTCTTATCAAGAATCTGACCTTTGAGCAGCTAAAAGGATTCGACGTTGGTAGTATCAGAGAACCCGACAAATGGCCTCAACAAAAGCAACTGGATGGAGAAAGAATTCCATCCCTTGAGGAAGTACTTTCTCTGATAAAAGTGCATAACAACAGTCACGCAAAACAAATAAAAGTAAATATTGAAATAAAGCACTACCCTCAGAGGCCCGAAGACACAATAGATCTAACGGAACATGTTCGGAAAGTTCTTGAGATAGTCTACGAAAAAGGGTTCGAACGACTATGTACAATACAGTCCTTTAACTGGGAAGCACTGAAGATCTCCAAGGAGCTTCAACCTTCTGTTGAGACCGCCGCACTTGTATCGAGCACAAACCTTGACAAAACTGTCTGGACAGCAGGTTTGAGATTGAAGAACTTCGGGTTTGATATTGGAAAGATGCTTGCCACCACTGGATGTAATATTATTTCTCCCAACTATAACTTAATGAGTGATGGTTGGGTGAAGAGCGCTCATCAATCTGGAATGAAAATCATTCCCTGGACAGTAAATGAACGGGATGAAATGAAGAGATTGATCGGCCTTGGTGTTGACGGAATCATAACCGATTATCCAGACAGGCTTTTAGAAGTTGTTTCAAACCAATAGAAAAGCCTTTCTCCTTGAGAAAGGCCTCTCATAAAAACGTTTTACACATCACCAATACTGATTATACAACATTTCAAAGGATATTAGCCCTGACTATAGTGAACAAAGGCAAAGCAACACTCTGCGTTTACAGATCAAATGATTTCGTAATTTCAAGTGTAATCGAGTCCATATCTCGACACTCAAGAGGAAGCAACAAGGTCACATACTCACCCCGTATTCTGCCGTTACATATAATGCGCTTTGAATCGTAGGGGCCACAGTGTTCCGGTATGAACTCCTCACCGAACTCTGACAAAATAACATCCTCAGGCCTGAATACATTGTCACCCACTCTGTTGATACCCATTGTAGAGAAGAGTTCCATAACAAAGAGCGAGTTCGGTTCATCATAAACCTCTCTTGGTGGCCCTTGCTGAACTACATTTCCGTTGTCCATCACATATACTATATCTGCGACTGCCAACGCATCTTCGGGATCGTTCAAAACAATTAAAACCGACTCCCCCAGTGCCATCAACAAACGTTTCATTGTGGATCTCAGTTCAGTTCTGATCTTCTTGTCGAGTCTTTCAAAAGGCTCATCAAGCATAATAATATTGAATTTCTTCACCGTCTCTCTCGCAAATGCTGTGAGTTTTTTCATACCTGCAGGTAATTCTTTTGGCCAACGGTCAAGATAATCGGAGAGGCCATCTAGTTCTTTGGCTCTCTTAGCGACTTTAACGTCGGCTTCCTTGTCTCTCGAAATCAAGAGCGGAAAGGCAATGTTGTTGTGTGTGTCCATGTGCGGAAACAGTGCGTTTTCCTGAAACACGAATGCGAGTCCCCGGAGATGGGGCTCCAGAAAAGTGACATCCTCTCCGTTAATAGTCACAGTACCAGAGAAGGGCTCTTGAAGTCCCGCAATCGTTCTCAAAAGAAGCGTCTTACCGCAGCCTGAAGGCCCAATTAGCCCGACTGTCTCCCCTTTTTCTACGAAAAGGTCTATCGGTCCCAAATCAAAAGTTCCAATTCTGCTTCGCAGGTCCTTTACTTCGAGAGTTCTCATTAGATCACCTCCCATCAATGATTATATCTTTGCCTTAAGCAAAGCCGACGGTTTTTTCCTTCAAAGATATTTGGAGCAGGCTTTAATAGATTGGTTATTATGTTTGAGAACTGGCGCTTGTCGAGCTATACTATTATCAAAGCTCTATCAATTCACCTTTTGTTTTTCTCAATGACATTCGGACAGCCATAATTATGAAAATACATCTGTATGGGAGTGAAAATAGTGTCTAGACATCTTCTTAGTAAGGCCGAAGAATACCGGGAAGAACTCACGAGATTTCTTAGCGATCTGGTTAGCATCCAAAGCTTCTCTGCCGGCGAAAAAGAGGTGGTTAAGAGAATCGAAGTGGAAATGAACAAAGTCGGTTTTGACGAAGTGAAGATTGATGGGCTGGGAAATGTTCTAGGAAGGATAGGAAACGGCAAGAAAATCATCGCCATGGATGCCCATATCGACACGGTAGAAGTTGGGAACGAAAGGTTATGGAAGGTAGATCCTTTTGGTGGACTGGTTTCTGACGGAATTATATACGGGAGAGGAGCTTCAGACCAGAAAGCTGGAATGGCAGCAATGGTCTATGGTGCCAAAATCATGAAAGAAGAAGAACTTCTTGGAGACTTCACCCTTTACATTACAGGAACGGTAATGGAAGAAGATTGTGACGGCCTCTGCTGGAGATACATTATTAAAGAGGACGGAATAAGGCCCGATTATGTTGTCATTACTGAACCGACAAATCTGAACATTTATAGAGGTCACAGAGGAAGAATGGAACTTCAAATTAGAACTTCAGGTCTCTCGTGTCACGCTAGCGCTCCCGAACGAGGAATCAATGCTATTTATAAAATGAGCCGAATCATTCAGCAAATCGAGGGTTTGAATGAAAGGTTAAGAGATGACCCCTTCCTCGGAAAGGGAACGATAGCAGTGACTCAGATCTTCTTCAAGTCTCCATCTCAAAACGCCGTCGCTGACGAATGCACCATACAGATTGACAGGAGACTGACAGCAGGCGAAACCAAAGAGACGGTTATAGAGGAACTCAAAGACGCTATAGGAATTTCAGGCGAAGAGGCGGAGATTTTGGAGCTTTTCTACGAAAGACCTTCGTACACTGGACTTGTCTATCCAGTCGAAAAGTACTTTCCGACATGGGTAATGGATGAAAGTAGTGAAATTGTTCAGAAGACAGTAAATACTTACAGGGAGGTCTTTGGAGAAGAGCCCTTTGTCGATAAATGGACTTTCTCCACAAATGGAATCGCAACGGCCGGTGTCTTTGCAATTCCGACAGTCGGATTCGGTCCTGCAAATGAGATTTTCGCTCACAGCCCGGACGATCAGTGCCCTGTGGATCATCTAGTTAAAGCGGCGGCCATGTATGCTCTTCTTCCATTAAGACTTTCTCAGTAGATTAGGAGGTAACATAATGAGTAGCATTTTGAGAGGCAAAGACTTCATTACCACACAAGATTTCGACAGAACTGAAATCGACCTTATGTTAGATTTATCTTCTGATCTCAAAAGAAGGTTTGCAACAAATGACCCCACACCTTTGCTTCCTTACAAAACCGTGTTTTTGATGTTCTTCGATCAATCTACGCGAACTCGAAATTCGATGGAAGCGGGAATTACACAGCTTGGCGGTCACGCGCATTATCTAGATCCATCGACAATGCAGACGGCACATGGAGAGGTTCCGAGGGATACCGCGATGATCCTTTCAAGATACGGTCACGCGATAGCGGTAAGACATTGCAAGTTCAAAGTCGGGAATTCCTACCTTCGATCTCTTGCAGAAAATGCAGATGTACCCATCCTGAATCTCCAGGATGACATCTATCACCCGATGCAGGTCATGGCTGACATAATGACAATGCGCGAGAGATTCGGAGCAAATCTTAGCGGACTGAAAGTTGCCATCACATGGGCTTATGCTGAAAGCCATTTGAAGCCTCTTTCCGTTCCCCAGTCACAGATTCTTCTTTTTACAAGATACGGAATGGACGTCAAACTGGCATATCCCGAAGGGTTTGACTTAATGCCGGATATCGTTGACCTGGCGAAGAAGAATGCAGAAGGAAGCGGTGCCAGGCTGGAGATACTTCACGATATGGATGAAGCCTTCAGAGATGCTGATATTGTGATTCCGAAATCATGGGGTGGTTTCTATGTTTCAGACGATCCCCAGGAAATAATGACGGAAGTGAGAAGAAACAAAGATTGGATATGCACTCCAGAGAGAATGAAGCTGGCTAACAAGAGGGCCATTTACATGCATGCACTCCCCGCCGACAGAGGCAGAGAAGTAGTGGATGAAGTAATAGACGGCCCACAGTCAGTTGTCATAGACGAAGCAGAAAACAGATTGCACACGGCCAAAGCTATCATGGCTCTTACAATGGGTGGAAGATCGTGACTTACGACCTTGCCCTTGAAAATGGAACGGTATGCACGGAGAATGGACTCTTTCCTGCAAACGTTTACGTTGAGGGTGAGGAAATAAGAGTGATTTCCTCGATTAAAGAGAAGTTGCCGGCAAAAGAAAGTATTGACTGCTCCGGTCTCTTCCTGCTTCCCGGATTCATAGATCCCCATGTGCATCTAGGGCTGGCTCTTGGAAGATACACTTCTGCCGATAACTTTGAATCTGGATCGGCTCTTGCTCTGAGTGGTGGAGTAACGACGCTCATCGACTTTCTCGATCCAATCTCCGATCTTGCGCAATTTGAAACTGCTATAAAAGATCGAATGACAGCAGCTAAGGACAGCAGAGTAGATTACTCATTTCACGTAACCTTGGCTGGCAACCCGAGCTTCTCCGCGGAAGAAATCGCTAGATCGTCAATAGCCGCCAAAATGCCTTCGATAAAGGTTTTCACTACGTATAGCTCTTCCGGTAGGCGTTCGAGCGATGGGATGATTTACAGTCTGCTTTCACTTTCAAGAAAGCTTGGATTCGTTTTGATGGCCCATTCGGAGAACGATGAGATAATCAGAGAAAGGGAAAAAGAATTCTCCAGGCCAACTTACAGAGATATCTCATCTCTTAGGCCGACTATTAGCGAGCTTTCCGAAGTTGCAATGCTTTCGCTAATCTCTCTGGAAGAAGAAGGACAGCTTTATATCGTTCATGTTTCAAGCGGTAAAACAGTTGAAGCTCTTTCTTCCCTTGGCCTCGACTGGAGAAGGTTCACAAAACTTGAAACCTGTCCACAGTACCTACTACTTAATAATGATCCACTAAAAACCGATCAAGGATACCTGAACACATACTGCCCGCCACCGAGGACAGATCAAGAGCGCACTCTTCTTCAATCTGCGCTTCGTAAAGGAGAGATATCTTCTATCGGAACAGACCATTGCCCGTTCCTCAACAGGGAAAAATGGGAAAATCGAGACGATTACCCCAAGATACCTAACGGTACTGGCTCGCTGGGTATTTCTTTCGCAACCATCAACACGATCCTCGACGGTGATCTCAAAAGGGTTTCCTCACTTCTCTCGACAAATCCAGCGAGAATTTTCGGCCTCTTTCCAAAGAGGGGAGTTCTGGCCCCAGGAAGCATTGCTAATATTGCCATTGTCGATAGGGATGTGCAAAGCACTGTATCGAGGTCACGGTACACACGGTCAGACCACTCACTGTTTGAGGGTATAAAACTTAGAGGTTCCGTAGAAACCGTAATTCACAGAGGGAAACTCGCCTTTAAGAACGGTGACATCCTTTTACCGAAAGCCTCGGGACGCTTCATTGAAAGAGAGAACATTTACTGGGAGAAAGGCGCATGCAGATAAACAACGTTTCGATTTATACAAATGATGGAGATTATATTCCAAAGGGATTCGTAAGGGTAGAAAATGGAAAGATAGTCAAGGTAGCTACCGGAGAAAGCGCGTATAACGGCGAAAACTTCTATTTCGAAGGTAAGTTGCTCATGCCATCTCTGGTTAATGCCCATACTCACATATATTCAACGTTCGCAAGAGGGTTAAAAGTAGCTCCATTCAACCCTTCGTCTTTCACGAAATTACTCGAGCAACTGTGGTGGAGACTGGATAGAGCAATGACAGTAGAAGATCTCAAGATCTCCGCCTATGTGGCTGCTATAGAATCTCTTAAGAGCGGAGTTACATCTCTCTTTGACCATAATTCCTCTCCAAATGCAATAGAGGGTTCTCTTCGAGGTATCGCTTCTTCCGTGAATTCGGTTGGCCTAAGATACTGTGGAGCTTACGAGGTTTCGGACAGAGACGGAACGGAGCGGCGCGATAAAGGGATAAGGGAGAATTTGGATTTTAGCAGCGAAAGCTCGGCATACAGAAAGGGCATATTCGGACTCCATGCCTCCTTCACTTTATCTAATGAAACGCTTTCCCTTGCTTCAAGAGGGATAGCAGGAAAGATTCCCATACATGTCCATGTCGCGGAGGGGCCTGAAGATCAGGAATACACAGTTAGTGTTCATGACTCGAGAGTTCTGGAAAGATTTCACAGGGCAGGACTGATGACGGAAAACTCGATCTACGCTCACTGCATCCACACTACACCTTCCGAAAGGGCTCTTGTCAAAGATTCAAGAGGATACATCGTCGTAAACTGTCAATCCAACGTGAACAATGGCGTTGGCTTTCCAGAATGGAGAAACTTTGCTAATGAAGGCATAAGAATACTTCTGGGAAATGACGGGTACGGGTTCAACCTGTGTCACGATGTTAGGTTCTTGATCCTTTGCCCTCATTACATTTACCGTGATCCGAAAGTTAGTTCTTCAGGTGATATCGGCCGTTCGCTTTTTGGCTCAAACTACGATCTGGCAACAAGGACCTTTGGCGTAAATCTTGGTACAATCAGGGTAGGGAGCAGCGCAGACTTCATCCTTCTAGATTATAAGAGCCCGACTGAAATTACGGTTGAGAACTTCTTCGACCATTTCTTTTTTGGTATATGCGAAAACATTGCAGTCAGCGACGCTTTCGTAGGTGGTGAACGAGTGCTGGCGGAAGGAAGACCCACAAGAGTTAATGAAGATGAGATATACAAAGAGGCTAGAAAGCTTTACAAAGCTTTTGAAAAAAGGTTCTGAGGAGGTGCCTGGTGAAACTCGCTACTGAGATAGCCGGGATTCATCTAGAGAATCCCCTTATGCCCGCTTCCGGGCCACTAACCGGCGACCAGAGAAAAATGCGCGCAATAGAGGCGATGGGAGTAGGTGCAATGGTAACAAAAACAATATCAACGGTTGCAGCCAAGGTTCCCAGACCATGCATTATCGCAGAAAGGGACTTCGTAATAAACACAGAGCTTTGGAGTGAATTCTCACCTGAAAAATGGCTTAATGAATTTCTTCCAGATTACAGGAAGGAATCAGCGCTTCCTTTAATCGTTAGCCTAGGCTATTCACCAGAGGACTTAAGAAAGCTGGTCCCACGATTCGCCAAATTCGCAGATGCCTTTGAGTTGTCAACTCATTATGTTGCCGATGATCCGTCGCTTATCAGAGAACTTATCTCTGCAGTAAAAGCGGGAACCGAAAAGCCTGTCTTTCTGAAATTTGATCCTTCGGTTCCCGATCCTGCGGAGATGGCGAGAGTTGTTCAGGAATCAGGTGGTGACGGAATCGTCGCTATCAATTCACTGGGTCCGGTTTACCCCATGGATCGGAGAGTAAATCGTTCTTATTTAGGAAGCAGAGATGGTTTCGGTTGGATTAGCGGACCGGTAATAAGGCGGCTATCCCTCTCATCGGTGAGAAGAATTCGTGAAGGTTGTACGCTCCCAATAATTGGAGTAGGCGGGATTGTCAGCGCAGACGATGTCGTAGACTTCTTATGCGCCGGGGCTTCTGCAGTTCAAATGTTGTCGGGAGCCCTGATAAGGGGAAAGGGGATATTCAAGAGAATTCTCGAATCGCTTCCCTCAGCTCTGGAAAAGAGAGGTTTTAAAAGCGTTGAAGAAGCAGTTGGCTCTGCAAAGGGCCAGAAAGAGTCCTTTACCGTAAGAAATCCTATAATTGATCATGATAAGTGCACTAGATGCGGTCTTTGCGTGGAGGTCTGCCCGTATTTTGCACTCAGTCTTCAGGAAAAAGTGGAGGTAGATTCAGCGGAATGCTTTGGTTGCGGACTTTGTGAATCCATTTGCCCAGTGGCTGCAATCGGAGGTGTCCTGGTTTGAGCAAGTTTCTTCTCAAATGTATAACATGCGGAAAGGAGTTTTCAGAAGAGGAAGTGGAATACTATTGTCCAGTTTGCGGCGAGCGTAGAGGAACCCTGGAAGTCGTTTACGACTTTGATCAAGTGAGAGAAAAATACGAGTCTTCTTCGGTCGATCTCAACAACAGGGGTATTTGGGCATTTGATTTTCTTTTGCCATTTGAGAATTGTACCGATACTCCAAGGCTCTTCGTAGGCAATACTCCTCTATATAGAAACCATTCTTTGGAAGAGAAATACAGAGTATCGGAGTTACTCCTTAAAGAC
Organism: Mesotoga sp. H07.pep.5.3; assembly: GCF_002752615.1. Lineage (NCBI taxonomy): Bacteria > Thermotogati > Thermotogota > Thermotogae > Kosmotogales > Kosmotogaceae > Mesotoga > Mesotoga sp. H07.pep.5.3. The sequence goes on along the minus strand of NZ_AYTV01000012.1, from coordinate 692,632 downwards.
GACGGCAGGAATCCGACTGCTTCATTTAAAGATAGAGCAAGCGCTGTTGCAGTCTTAAAGGCGAAAGAAAAGTCTTTTGATACCGTTTTCTGCGCTTCAACGGGAAATGCAGCCAGCTCGCTTTCGGGATTTGCAGCTGTTAGTGGGCTGAAGAGCGTGATTTTCGTCCCTGCTACAGCTCCTGCCGCCAAGATTACTCAGCTACAGGTGTATGGATCAAAAATTCTGGCAATAAATGCGAGCTACGACCGGGTATTCGATTTGTCGATGGAAATCGGTATGTCAAAGGGTTGGTACTGTAGAAATAGCGCAATAAATCCATACCTGCTTGAGGGGAAGAAGACTTGTGCAATGGAAATCGCACTCAAGACGAAAGATAAACTACCGGATTTTGTTTTTGTTTCGGCAGGTGATGGAACTGTCTTATCGAGTTTCTACAAAGGGTTTGAAGATTTGATGAAGCTCGGTGTGATCTCTAAAATTCCAACCATAGTGGGAGTTCAGGCAGAAGGTTCAAACGCAATAATGAGAGCTTATGAAAGAGGATACCCATTTGAGCCAGTAGATATCGAGGCAAGAACGGTTGCGGACAGCATCAGTGTGGGAAAGCCAAGAGACGTTTTTAAGGCTTGCAGGTACACACAGAAGCATAATGGTTTGTTTCTTTCCGTTTCGGACCACGAGATTCTCGGGAGTATAATTGAACTTGCCAGAGAAACCGGTGTGTTCGCCGAGCCGGCAGGCGCTACGGCATTTGCAGGCTTCAAGAAGGCCAGAAGATTGAGTATTGTGAACGAAAGAAGTAGTGTTGTCATCGTGGTAACTGGAAATGGTTTGAAGGACCTTAAGAGCGTTTCATATGTGCTTCCAAAGGTCGAGACTTTGCCACCGGTAAAAGATGCAATTGAGGAGGCTCTAAATGAAGATCAGCTTCACACTCAACAATGAACGGTTATCAATGGATGTTGTCGAAGATATGAGACTTCTGGATTTCTTGCGTGATGAACTGGGCCTAACTGGGACAAAAGAAGGTTGTGGCGAAGGGGAGTGCGGTGCCTGTACCGTTATCATCGACGGGAAGGCGGTCAATTCCTGTCTCGTCCTTCTTCCCGAAATCGATGGTTCCGAGGTAACCACAATTGAAGGTCTCTCAAAGGATGGGGAACTAGACACCATTCAGAAGGCTTTTGTAGACGAAGGAGCTGTCCAATGCGGGTTCTGTACTCCAGGCATGATAATGTCGGCAAAGGCCCTTCTTGATAGAAATGATTCGCCAAGCGATGAAGAGATAATGGAGGCAATCGAAGGCAACCTTTGTAGATGCACAGGTTACTACAAGATTGTCCAGGCAATTAAGACCGCCGCAGAAAACCTCAGGAAAACTAATGGAAAGTAATTCTGTTTCGCTGATTCTTCTGGCGGCAGGGGAATCCAGTCGCTTTGGAGATGAGAAGCTCTGTTCTAATTTTAGGGGAAAGCCTCTCCTGCAATGGTCTCTCGATAATCTGAAGAATGTTGGTGTTCTTAACAAGTTTCTAATTATTAAGCCTGGCTTCGAACTCAATAGATTCGATACGGGAAGCTTCAAAATATTGATAAATGGTGATTACAGAAAGGGAATTTCGACCAGCATAGTTAGAGGACTTCGCGAATGTGCTGAAGAGCGCACTGGGATTGTACTCATGCTTGCCGATATGCCTTTGGTTAGCGGAGAAGATGTCGAATTTCTTCTGGAGTCACTTCTCCCTGAAGATGAGATGGTCTCCTTTGCGTATGACGGAAGAAAGGGTTTCCCGACATTCATAGCAAAGAAGCTATTTCCCGAGCTCTTGAAAATCACTGGAGATAGGGGTGCTTTTCAGCTTGTTAAGAATGGACGAGCGAAGATCCGTGAAATAGAAGGCAGCGAGCGTAATGTATTCGATATAGATTCTCCAGAAGATAGACTGCAAATCTGGTGAGGTGTTCTTGAGATTTTGCTAAAAGCTTCATTTTGCTCGAGAAATCCGGAGGTGAGGTTAGTGTCATTCAACGTTCTAATGCCAACCAGTGAAGAGGAGCTAGTTTCTCTTCTTTCGAAGGAAAGCAGTCACATTCTCGCAGGCGGCACCGACCTTCTCGTAAAGATAAGGTTGAAGAGAGTGATTCCTAAGATTGTAGTTAGCCTTAAACATCTAAAGGGCCTTGACACAATTGAGGATCTCGGCGATAAGATAAGAGTTGGCTGCAGGGTAACGATTTCCGAACTCTTGAAGAGCGAAATAATCGACCGACACGGAAGAATCGTACAGATGGCCTTAAGACAAATAGGGAGTCCACAGATTAGAAACCGCGCCACTCTTGCTGGAAACATTGTTAATGCCTCCCCCGCCGGGGACTCGATAGTTGCGATGGTTCTCACGAACGCCAGTTTGTCAATAGGAAGCGCAAATGGTGAGAGGCATGAAAGAGTGGTGGACTTCATAAAGGGTCCTGGGGAGACAACTCTTTCAAGAGGAGAATTCGTGAAGTCAATAACTTTTGAGAAGACTGACGCTCTCTTTCCGCAGTTCTACAAGGTTGGTCAGAGGAATTCTATGGCCATTTCGGTCGCTTCCGTTGGATCGTTGACTTCTGAGTCGGAAATTAGGCTTGCCTTTGGATCTGTTGCGCCTACCGTTGTCGTACCGATCGAGGCTTGTGAATACTACTCTGCAAAGAACGGGTCATTTGACGAAGAGCGGTTTGTCGAACTAGCTATGAAATGTGTGACACCCATTGATGATGTTAGAGCGACCGCCTGGTATCGGACCACTGTAGTAAGGAATCTGATTCATAGAACTCTAAAAGTCTGGAGAAAGAAGGGATACAATGCTGTCTAATGTAAACGAGTACTTCAGACCTAAGACAGTCGAAGAGGCTTACGAACTTATGCAGAATGACAGAGATCATTCGATTTTCTTGTCTGGAGGGACAATTGTAGCACTTATGGAGTCCTCAAGAATTGAAAAGATAATCGACTTGAAGTCTCTTAGGCTTGACACAATTTCAGTTACGGAGGGTGAAATAGTTGTCGGAGCAACTACGACTATTGAATCCTTTAGAAAGGATCCAGTTATCAGGAAGGAATTCGATGACTTCTTCTACGATGCTTTCTCATTAGTGGGTTCCTGGCAGATCAGGAACATGGCAACAATAGGGGGCTCGGTCGCTCCAAAACTTGGATGGTCGGATGTGAGCACCTGCCTTCTAACAACGGGTTCTAGTCTCATGATCTATGGGGTAGATGGGTATCAGAGGATGCTAGTATCCGATTATTTTGCTTTACCTACAGGAGAAAAGCCTCTAATAACCCATGTAATGTTGAAGAGAGACGGCTGGGTTTCGGCCTTCGAAAAGTTCTCTAAGACTACTTTCGACATTGCAACCGTAAATGTTGGTCTTTCAATTATTCCCGAACGTAACCGAATAAAGGGTGCCAGGGTCGTATGTGGATCGAGACCTCAGTATCCAGCGAGATTCGAGAGCGTCGAAGTGGCAATGGTAGACCTGGAGATAAACGATGTAATGCCTGCGATAGTTAGAAGTCTCGTTTACGAAAGCTTCTCTGGAGGATCTAACATGACCGCTTCTTTCGAGTACAGGAAACATCTCGCGTCCGTCCTTGCCCAGAGAGCTGCTGAAAAGGTTAAGGAGATGATCACATGAAAATAGCTCTTACTGTTAACGGGAAACTTCATGATATCGATATCGATCCAGGAGAATACCTGCTCGATGTACTGAGAAGAATCGGCTACAAAAGTGTCAGAAGAAGCTGTAATTCGGCAAGTTGCGGCACTTGCACAGTTCTCTTGAACGGCAAACCAATACTCTCTTGTTCTACTTTTGCAGCCTCGGTTGACGGTCAAAACATCGAGACTGTCGAAGGAATGGCAGATGGAGAAAAGCTTCACCCAATTCAGGAAGCTATTCTCGAAGAAGGGGGTGCTCAATGTGGATACTGTATCCCTGGACTAATAATGGCAGGAGAAGCTCTGCTAAGAGAGAATAGCGATCCTTCTGACGAAGAGATAAAACTCGCGCTAAACGGCAATATTTGTAGATGTACTGGCTACGAACCGCAGAACAGAGCAATCAAGAAGGCAGCAAAAGTGATGAGAGGTGAACTGGATGACTGATTCCTTCGTGACCGTAGGAAAACCAAAAAGGAAGGTTGATGGTCTTGCAATAGTCAGAGGTAAACCGGTATACACCCCAGACTACGATATGCCAGATGCTCTAGTCGTTAAGTTACTTCGCTCGCCCCATGCCCACGCTTTAATAAAAAATATTGAAACCGAGCAGGCAAAGTTAATTAACGATGTTGTGGATATCTTCACTTTCAGTGATGTCGAGAGGATACCATATACAAGGGCCGGTCAGGGCTATCCCGAACCGTCGCCGTACGACACCTTTCTCCTGGACAGAAAGGTTAGATACGTAGGTGATCCAGTGGCAATCGTAGCTGCGAAGACTGAGAAAGCAGCAAAAGACGCACTGAGAAATATCAAAGTTGAGTATGAAATCCTCGATGCCGTCTTAGAAATGAAAGAAGCTACAAAAGAGGGGGCGCCGATCATTCACGATGAAAGCGAATGTGCTGGAGTCTACGACAAATCCAGAAACATTGCGGCGCATTATGAAATGGATCTCGGAGATGTCGAAGAAACGCTCAAGACTTGTGATGTTGTAATCGAGAGGACTTATCATATCGACACACAGCTTCACGCAGCGCTTGAACCACACAACGCGCTTACATATTTGGACTCCGTCGGGAGGCTCATAGTAATCACTTCAACTCAAGTACCCTTTCACTGCAGGAGAATTCTCTCTCATATATTTAATAAGCCAATTGCAGACATTCGCGTGATCAAACCGAGAATAGGTGGTGGATTCGGCGGAAAGCAGTCTGTGATAGTCGAACCCTACGCAGCGCTAGTTACTATAAAGACAGGTAAACCGGCAAGGATTACTTACACGAGAGAAGAAGTCTCTATGGCAACAAATATCCGCCATGAAATGAGCTTCGATGTTACCGTGGGAGCGATGAGAGATGGAAAGATAAAGGCAATATCCCTCCATGGGATATCAAATACAGGGGCTTATGGAGAACATTCTCTCACAACTTTTATGGTTTCCGGTTCGAAGACCTTGCCACTTTACAACAAAGTGGAAGCCGTTCATTTTGGTGGAGACATAGTTTATACGAACCTTCCTCCAGCTGGAGCATACAGAGGATATGGAGCACCGCAGGGCCTCTTCCCACTCGATTGTGCCATTGATGAGCTCGCACACGAGATCAAGATGGATCCTCTTAAACTCAAAGAAATGAACTCAATAAGAGAAGGGGAAACATCTCCGATTTTCGAGATAATGGGAGAAGGAAGAGAAGGAGTCCCTCAAACTATGAAAAGCTGCAAACTTCAAGAATGCATCGATCTTGGAAAGAACGAAATAGGCTGGGAGAGTAAGAGAGGGAAGAAGATCAGAAATGGAAGTAAAGTTCGAGGAGTTGGTTGTGCCCTCGCAATGCAGGGTTCGGGAATACCAAAAGTAGATATGGGTGCGGCTACAATAAAGATGAACGAAGACGGCTCATTCAACCTTCTCGTCGGGGCAACCGATCTTGGGACAGGAAGTGATACGATTCTTGCACAGATTGCAGCTGAGGTTCTCACGGTTCCGCTGGAAAGAGTCATCGTGTATTCATCCGATACAGATATCACCCCGTTCGATGTAGGGGCGTACGCTTCCAGTACTACTTATGTATCGGGAAACGCAGTTAGGCTAGCCGCCGAAAAAGTCAAGGACAGACTCTTTGAACTAGCAGGTAAGTATCTGGAAAGAAGTGTATCGGAACTGTCGCTCCAGTCGGGGATAATTACTTGTAAGGACGGTCCCTCTGTATCGTTGTCTGAACTCTGCACTGTGCACATGTATACTTTCAATCAACAACAGATCTCGGAGTCGGCTTCCTTCGTGGGCGAAGAATCCCCTCCACCATTTGCAGCGAGTTTTGCGGAGGTTGAAGTTGACACCGATACCGGGAAAATTGCGCTCTTGAATTTCGTGTCATATGCAGATTGCGGGGTAGCTCTAAATCCCATACAAGCGATTGGACAGCTTGAAGGCGCCTCTATGCAAGGAATTGGTTGGGCCCTCTTCGAAGATATCATTTACGGAAAGAACGGAAGGATGCTTACCAACGATTTCTTCACTTATAAAGTCCCTTCCCGGATGGACTATGGAAAGCTTACTTGCAGACTCGTCGACAGCTATGAACCTACAGGTCCCTTCGGGGCAAAAAGCATAGGGGAGATAGGAATCGACACACCGATTCCTGCCATAGCGAACGCGATATTCGATGCCACAGGAATTCGCCTAAGACATGCTCCATTCAAGAGCGAACGAGTTCTATTCGAAATTTTAAACATGGAGGTATGAAATGAAGAAATTCTTTCTATCTGTCCTTGTCATTTTAGTATGCTCTGCAGTGTTTGGCATAACCTTCTGGGTTAGCTGGGAAGGGGAGAAATTCTACAGGGATGCTGCCGCCGCATTCAAAGAAGAGACAGGGATTGATGTTGAGATTGTTTACTTCCCAAAGATTGAAGAAAAACTGAACATAAATCTGAAGACAGGGTACCTTCCCGATGCTGCTATGATAAAGGATACTTATGTGGGTGATGTCGCTGCATCTGGGCGCAGTCTAAGTCTCAATCTTGCCAGTCTTACTGGCTACTCTCAGAAATTTCTGAACGCCTACGTATGGAATGGCGAAATTACCGCCGTTCCCTTTTACGCGGATTGTCAGGTCGCCTTTGTCAATCTCAATGCTTTCGAAGAAGCCGGTATCGTTTTGGGAGAGAAACTTGATTTTGATCAATTCGAAGCTATAAAGGAGAGCCTTACTGGAGTTGTTGATTACCCAATAGCATTTGATTTCACATCTCCTTACGTAATGTTCCCTTATGTCTCTGCTCTCATGTCCGAAGAGGAACTGTACGAACTAAATGTTGGAGCCTCCGGAAGTAGAGAAGTAGTATCTAAAATTAAGGAGTACTTCGACAATGGAGTGATTTCGAGACTGGAGAGAGCCGCAATGAACAAGCTCTTTGCTCAGGGTAAGATAGGTATAATGCTTCAGGGAAGCTACATGGCCTCCAAATTCAGGGAGAAAGGTCCCGACTTCGTGATGTTACCCTTTCCCAATATTGAAGGCGTAGAAGTAAGTGGTATCATTGACTCTAAAGGTTTTGCACTATTCAATAGTGATACCTCTGAGCAGTGCATGAGTTTTATTGGCTTTCTTAATGAGCATAGTCATGACTTCTTTGTAGAGTACGACAAGTATCCACTATTCGGTTCCGACTCTCCTCAAGAGCTGGAATGGGTAGTTAACCAAGGTAAGTTCATGCCGAATCTCCCGGGGTATCAGTCTCTTTTGTTTGAGGCTCTAGAACCCGCATTGCAAGCAATATATAGTGGAGCAATGACTGTTGACCAGGCACTTTCAGGTGCGCAGTCTTACATTGACTCTATAAGATAGTATGTCGGTAGTTTTGCCGATCTTCTTTGCACTGTGCCTGCTCTCTCTTTTACTTAGAAATAAGTGGTCCATGGTTTTGCCAGTGACTTTAATACTGGGAGTAGCTACCATTGTGCCTATACTCTGGGCAATTTACATTTCTTTCACAGAATATGGGGTCTTTCAACAGGCTCCTGTTTTTTCTGGTCTGAAGAACTTCGAAGAGGTACTTGGAGACTCTGGTTTCAAGCTCTCTCTTAGACTTACCGCATTGTGGTCTACTCTCAAGACATCGATTGAGATCTTGCTGTCATTCTTAATTGCATTGAGACTTAGAAAGGCAACTAAGTTAAGTAAGGCCAGTCTTATTCTTCTTGGAGTCGGCTGGTTCATACCTTCATTCATTACAGTCTCGGGTTGGAGGGCTCTTGTCCAAGGATATGGAGGGTATTCGTTATTTAACATTGTCCTTGGAACGGAAATCGACATAACTCTCAACGCCTTTCAAGCATTTACATCCTCTCTTTTCGTAAGCATTTGGCTTTCATTACCTCTGTCTACAATGATAATTCTCGGAATGTTGGGAAGAGTCTCTAAAGAACTTGATGACGTAATGAAGATCGACGGAACAGGCGATATTTATACCTTTAGTATTCTTTTCGGAGAGATACGATTTCTGCTTATTCCTTATTTCTTTTTTCAGCTTGCGAGATCAATGAAGGAATTCACATCTGTCTTTCTCATGACTGGTAACGGTCCTCTTTTGCCGGAGGGGTTCACTCCAAATACCTTAACCGGCTCGACAACTTTTCTTGGTGTTGCTTTGTTCAGGAAGTTTAGCTCTGTTAAAGATTATGGGCTTCTTTCGGCCTACGCGGTGTTTGTTGGGGGTTTTTCGCTAATCTGGATACTGGGTGCCCTCTTTTCAAGAGGGGATGTTCCGAAAAGGCACAGGCATGTACTATTTCTGAGTAGTGCAGCCCATGTATTTCTTGGGCTTTTCACAGGCTTGAATTTGCTTCTGCTCCCCGTCATTTTAGGATACTCAATTCTTCCCCTAATTATCCCACGATTCAGGAAGACTTTCAGACTCCTCGTAGGGGCACTTTTGATATATGAAGCTTTAATAACCGTATTGGGAGTAGTACAGAGGGGAGTAAGTGGAATAGTTCCGGCTACCCTATTAAGCGTACCGCTAATTTTGTTCTCACTAAGATACAGGTTCCCGATTATCGATTTCACTATCCCGGGCTGGCTGAAGAGAACACTGATGGTATTGTGCCTAATACCGACGGTCTTGGTAGTTATTTATATTCTTGTGCTTTCTTTTGCCGCTGACTCAGACATAATGCCTTCACTTAGTGAATTGACTCTAGCAAATTTTGGCAGAGTCATTTCCGACGGACTTATGTCGAATATTCTTAATACAATTATTATCGCCTTCTGGGCCTCCTTAATCCTGCTAATGGCAGGTATACCCTTCTCATACCTTTTCTCACAGAGAAAGTCGATGCTTGTGAAAGGTTTGGCTTCAATAATTCTTTTTGGCAGTCTCTACACTGGAATGCATACTCTGCTTCCGATGTATTTCGTATTCGATAAGCTCCGTCTAACTGACAGTCTCTTTGGGATTGGGATAGTTGTTTGCATTCAGTCCCTTCCCCTTACGATAATCCTTCTTGCTGAATTCTTTTCCTCGGTTCCGAGAGAGCTCCGAGAAGTGTCCCTGTTGGAAGGATTATCTGGAACTGGCTACCTGGTGAGAATTTTAATCCCGCTTTCATTGCCTGTAATCGGAGGTCTTCTGGTGTACGTAATGGTTTCGTCGTTCAGTTCATTCAGCACGCCCCTGATTCTTCTTAACAGCCAGGAGCTGATGCCTTTCTCTCTTAGAATATTTAGCTATGTGGGAGAAGTGAGAAGCTACTACACTTCGTGGAATCTCTTTGGTGCTGCATCGGTAATTGGGGTAGTACCTCTGCTGATTTTCTTTAGAAGTTCTCTCAGGCTAATCTACAGTTCGAATCTCCGTGATCAAGGAATAGAGTATGACTGAACACTTGCCATAATTAGGCTTAGAAAGAATTCGAAATTTACGATAAAATATCAGTGGTGGTGAATTCTTTTGAGAATATTATTGACTAATGATGATGGAATAGAATCAACAGGAATAAGATCGCTTGCAAAAAGGCTTTCAGCAGCTCATGAGGTCACAATAATCGCTCCAGAAAGTAACCGAAGCGGGGTAAGTCATTCAATAACTTGGTTAACTCCGGTAAAAATAAGGGAAAGAAGCACCGTGGAAAATGTTTCCTCCTTCTGCACAAGTGGGACTCCTGCTGACTGTGTAGTGGCAGCTTCGGTAATCAAGGGCCTAGGGAATTTCGACCTGGTAGTGAGTGGGATAAATTGCGGTCAGAATCTAGGAGTGGATATTAGGTATTCGGGTACTCTCTCGGCGGCGCTTGAAGCAAGAATTCATGGGATTCCAGCGATGGCGGTATCGATTGCCAGTGAAGAGAATCCAGATTTTCTCGCAGCGGTTGATTTTTCGGAAAACTTTGTGAGGGAGTACGACTGGAACAAGCTTCCAAAGCATACAGTTCTAAATGTTAACGTTCCGGCAGTTCCTCAAAACAGGATTAAAGGCATAAACTGTACAAGACCCGGCGGTTTGCTTAAGAGGCGCTGGTTTGAGAAGAAAGTCAATGAATGGGGCGAAGAAGAATTCTGGATGAAGAAGGAAATCCTCTACGATTCTCACAAGGAAGATCTTGACTATGTGAGTATAGATAGAGGGTTCATTTCTGTGAGTCCTATCGACTTCTTCGGATCCTGCGAAGAGAGTTTCAGGTTGTCCCTGGAAGAAGATCTGAAGATATTTGAAGCGCACTGGTTGAACAAAGGCAACGAAAGATATTCGGTGGCTTCTTTCGAGAAATAGACTCTAACGGCTAGTGGCTCAGAACTTCAGGAAGGTGAAGAGTTTCCCGTAACCCACTTTTAGAGACAATTCCGGCTTTCCGCTCAGTGCCATGGAAGCAGAGAGGGTGAACTCCTGCTTCTCATCAGGGCTGTAATGGAAGTCAAGAGAAAGCCTCGCTTTTCTGGTGATCGGTTCTGCAAGTTTGTACCAGTCAAATTCAAACGGTTCGCCGTAAAAATCTTCGATCCCATATGAACCCTGCCTTATGTATTCAATACGCAACTCCGTGAAAATCTTACATGTTTCATAAGAAAGACCGAGAAGGTCAAGCGAGATATCGGGACCGTACGGAAACCCGTAGAAGCCGTTTATTACGAGGTAGGCACCCCCCTCGATGTCATCTGCGTTGAAGCGGATCGGGTTTATATATTTTCCTTCCTCAAACCCTCTATTATAGAGATACGGGGTACTATGGTAGTGCTCATACTTCAGTTTCAACCCTCCTGATTCTCTAAAGAGAGTCTTCTCCCTGAGACCGAACTGCCCGTCCCACAACACGGGTCCCACGTAACTCTCTCCATCAATCAAAGCGGCTTCCCCTCCAAGATACCATCCTAACGAAGTGGGGTTTTCAGTTCTATCTCCGGGGATCAATATATCATCGGCATAGAGCATGCCGTATAAATCCAGACTTCCTATCTTGGATTCGACGAACAAGCCCGCGTTAACGTTGGAGTTCTTTGCGTAGTTGTTGTGAAAGACCATGAAGGGGCTCATGTCTTTCAGGTCGGGAAACGTATTGCTGATGAGATTCGTCTCGACGATACCGATTCTTGCTAAACTGCCCTCAAAACCGATGCTGTGGCCGATGAGCGTTCTAGGGCTATCAAAAATTGAACGGTCGGAAGATATGACGAAGAAGCTGTAGAAGTACTTACCGGATAAAACCTCCTCGCCAAGATCGAGCCAGAGATGTTCGAAATAGGGCACTGTCTCCGACAGCACAAAATTGTAAGTCGCGGGACCGAGGTGAAGTTTTCGCTTACCGGCAGAAATTCTCAAGAAGTCATTTTCAAACTCAGCAAAGCCGACCCTGGGAAGATCTGTATCCATATAGAGAGTATAAGCGTTGTGCCTGATCGGGAAGTTCGACCAGCTTCTTCCTCGAAGAAAAGAGGTAATGTCCTGCCTGAAGTCGAGCCTGAACAATGCCCGATAATTGCTTCCCGACAACTCCACGCCGGCCGTCGCAAATGCCGGATAAGAGAAGTAACTGCGCAGGTCATCGAAGTCAGGCTGGTACCCTCTATCGTGTACTGTGTAGTTGTTCAGGGAGAGAACAGGATAAACGCTCAAAAAAAGCCCCGTCTTTGCGCTCAAAACAACGGAAATAACTATCAGGAACGGCAGAAGAAATCGTTTCATGTGAAGCAGCCTCCTCTTTCGATTATACGAGATTATCCCATAAGTTGACCAGAATTCTTCTTTCGAAAGGCAATCGAAACAAAACTTGCAGTTCAGCCCAAAATCAGTTGTATAGAATACGATGCGGCAATCGGGCTCGACAGAGAGCCTCTGGATTATTCAATCGCCGTGTTCTCCATGGATCTGCCGGGGAAAAACCTTTGCAGCCCTATCCCTATGAGCGGCGCGAAAAAAACGATGACTGGAGTGAACAATCTAACTTCAGCGGTTTTTGCTACAAGAAAATTCATAACAATGAACGGAAGAATCCAGAACCATGTCTTCCTGAAAAAGCTGTAGTGCTTCACTTCTCTAAGAAACAGCAGTGGAATCGACGCAAAGATCAGCGGGTAGATCCATGACCAAATATAGGTGATATTGTATCTCAACTGAATTAAGTCCACAGAGTACTCCGCATTCGGATATAAAAAACGACTGACGACAAAAGTTAGAGCAGCTGGAATCACGCCGGCAATTAAACTCTTGGACAGAATTAACGCTCTTTTCGACCAGGATAGGCCTTTATTGAAATTGAAGAGGAGATAGATGAGGGAGAGAAATATCATATGATCCGGCCTGAAAAGCGATCCCAGTACCATCAACAGGCAAAGAAGATAGAATCTGCCCCCTTTGGCTATCAACAGCAGCCCACCGATGAAAAGAGCTGCAGCATGAAAAGTCTCCCAGCCGAAATACATGGTCGTAAGGGGCATTATGGCCTGAAAGACCACGGTCGACAGCAATGATTCGGAAGGCGAAGAGAAGAGTCTGCAGAAGTTGTACAGGAGTAGGAGGGTCAAAACGTTGAAGAAGAATCTTGCCGTGATATGGCCGTTCAGAATCCGGTTCTCATAACTCGATAGATCCACGGCTCTTTTGATGTCCTCGGGCAACCTTTCACCAATAAGGAGAGCGGTCGTTGCAGGGTCCGTCAAGTAGACCTGCCAGTTAAGACTGCTTGCAAATGTCTTGAGTGCATTGTTGAAAAGAAGATTCTTGCCGGTTACAGAATCGACAAGCTCTTCGATGACCTTCTCTAAATCCGAGACGAGTTTCTCTCTTTCGACCAGCGGAAAGTAGGAGTCTATCATACCCTTTTTCTCTTCTGTCCAGTAGTCTCCTGATAATAACATCATTGAAAGCTCTTCACTGTTTTCATCGAGCCACTCGATGGGAATGAATTTGAAGAGGTTTTCCACAAGGTAGTAACTTCCAAATCTGTACTGATCAGGCGCGAAATTCTCTCCGGAAAGTACTCTTTTATGCTGATTTATTCTCAGGTATCTTGATACAAAGAGATACTTTCCATCCGTAGTCCACACAGTCATCGATGTAAATATGTAGGAAAGCAAGACAAAAATGATAAGGAGAAGAACCCCCCGTCCCATGCTAAATTTTTTATCCACGGTTCACCTCCAGATTTCTGCGGATTACTGCAGTTCGCGCTTGAACGTAGAGATAATACCATTGCATTTTTCAAATCATGAAATTCTGATCTTTCATGTGCGATGCCTGCTGCAAAGCTTGTGCAACATATTGGATCGAAAGCAGACTTATCGCTCACGCCTCCCGGCTGTTCGCCAAATTCTTCTCTCCTTCGAGAGACCTGATTACACCTCCTATGACAAGAGGAATGGAATAAATAACTAGAGGAAGGAACAACCTGACTTCGGCTGTCTTTCCAAGGACGAAATTTGTCCCTACGAACAGAGGAATCCACGTCCATGTCTTTCTGTAGAATTCGAAATGCTTGATTTGTGAGAAAAAGACAATCGGTAACAGAAGAAGAATCGAAGGGAAGATCCAGCTCCATATATGAGTAATGTTGAACTCAAACTGAATTAGATCGACATAGTACTCGGCTTCAGGAAAGAGAAAACCGCTGATAAGAGCCGTCGCAACCACAGGTATTATCAGAAGCAGCGCAGAGAATAGCGCTCTTGACCATTGTCTTCTTCTAAGAGACTCAGTTCCGTGTATCAGACCATAAATCAACGCGCCAAACAGCGCATGATCCGTTCTTGCCGTGCAACAGAGAATCGTTACGAGAAATAAAATTAGCCTACTTCCGTCCCTCTTTGTTAGCAAGAGCATTGAGGAAAACAGCAGCAATGAAAGGACTGTCTCGGCCTGCAAGAAATCTTGAAGGGCGATTGGAACCAAAGCGGCGAAGAGAACCACTCCAAACAGCGACTGTACAGGGTTCAGGAACTCTCTGCACAGAAAGTAGATTATCGTCAGAAGAATCATGAAGAGGAAGAATCTCGATGTGAAATATCCGTTCACGAGTCTTGTCTCTTCGCTGTCCTCTAGCAGATGATTCCTGATATTTTCCGGTATCATCTCTCCAAGAGTGAGCAGGGTCTCTTCGATATTCGTCAAATAGCTCTGCCATTGCAGACCGTCTATCATGCCCCGCAGAAGATTTTGAACCAGAGCGTTGCCCGGGAAGAATGATTCTAAAGTCTCATCAATTACCCTCTGAACTTCGCCAATCATCTCTTCCCTGTCGTCCTGGGGGAAGAACTTGTCGACGTTTTTCTGCATCTCGTCTGTCCAGGCTTCCTCACTAGTAAGCAAACCGGAAAGGTTGCTGTTATATACGTCATACCATTTTAAAGGGATGTACTTGAAGAAGTTCTCAACAAGGTAGAATCCACCGAAGCGATATTGCTCCGGAGCATACCCCGTGCCTCTGATTAAGTTCTCGTGCCCATATACTCTAATAAATCTCGACACCGTCAGAAATCTGCTGTCTGTCGTCCAGACACTGACAGAGGTGAAGACGTATGACAGAACAAAGACAAACAAAAAGACAACTGCGGCGCGTCTCGCTTTCGCACTCAGGGCAAATTTCAAGTGATGATCGGCCATGATTTCCCCACCCAAGCTTTCATTCGCACAATGAATTGTCTATCAATAGCTCTCCCATAAACGGCCCCAGGGACTCTCTTTCTTCCACTCTTCGAATATCTTGACACCGTGCTTCTTCCACCAGTACTTGTCATGATAAGTGTCCGAAGCGGCAACAAAGATTTTCACAAGCGGTGTGTGGAAGAAGAGTTTCTGAAAGACCTTCAACGGACTGAACCAGAGCAGATCTCCGACTCTGCTCGCAAAGTTGTCTCCAACATGGAATTTAAAGTTGACACCGGAAATGTCGTCTCCGACAAGTTCTATGTTCTCTGGTCTTCCATTTCCGAGTTCCTCTTCATCGGCCAGCCTAATGTATTTCAGGTCCATCGGGTTGAAACCCATCATTTTCGCTGCGACGGCATCTATTGCGACCTGATCTTCGCTGGCAAGTATGTAGTCTGCCTTCACGGGAATCACTGTCCGCGGTCCCGGCCCATTCCCTGCGGTCGTGCCGTCCATGAAAGCGAACAGACCCGAGTGTATCTCCTTCTGTATCTTCAGCAAGTCAACCAGTGTCTCGTGTATCCATGAGTGGGTGTAATGCCTCTTAACGTTGAGCAGGCCACCAAACGCATTTTTCATCGCACCAGTAGTTGTCGTATATATGTGGCACTTCATCGTTGGGAGCTGGATTATATTTTTCCCGAAAAAGTAGTCTGGCAGTTTTATTCCCTCTGGAAAGATCTTTGGAAGTACCATCAGTTTGCTTTTCGGTGTGTACTCAATCCAGGTCATATCTTTCGATTCGAAGTTGTACAGAACACGGATATCGAACTTATCGTAGACGATGTCATACTTGTTCTGTTTCTCTCCATACTTCGGTCTCGTAACGACGGTTTTATTCTCAACCGATACGATGTCGTTCATTCCCTCATCCTTTAATGCCAGTACGACTCCTTCTAGCTGCCATGGTGTACTGTTGGCACCAGGCATAGGAAGATGCCAGGATATGTTGTCCTTCAAGATTGTAGTTGCGGTCTTATCTAACGCTTCACCCATTCCAGCTAGCTTGGCCAGTCTTCTGTAATCATCTAATACGGTTTCAGGTTTGGTCTTAATTATAGCTACTCTCGTCTTTTTCATCGAAATACCTCCATCATTTTGCAACTGAAACAAGCCAGATTCCTAAAGCAATAACAGCGATTCCGACAATTTTCATTGCACTGAGTCTTTCATCGAACAGGAAAACTGCTGCAACGGTAACGATCGCAAATCCTGCACTTGTCATTATCGGGTATGCAACTCCCAAACGCATCTTTGTCAGAACCACACTATAGAAGATAAATGCAACACCAAATGAGATCAGTCCAAGCCATACGCTGATGTTAGTAACAGAGTTTATCAGCATCCCTTTAAGTCCAACGCTTCCTATATCAGGCGCGTTCTGCATCCCATGTTTCAGCAAGATGTTTGCTACAGCATTAAAAACTATTGCTATAACAAGAATCAAGGCTTCAGTCAGATTCATTCAACATCCCCCTTCACAGAAAACTTGGTAAATAGATTACCAGCATAACAGATACTATCCAAAACAGAACGGTAAGCACGATCCCAGTATCTCTTGTCACAACCTCCGTTGGATCTCCTTCGCCGTTTCTGAAAAGGAGAAGCAGATATCTAAAAACCCCGTATGTCACAAATGGAACGGTGTATACAAATTTATCCGTGTTGAACTTCAGAATTGTCGATGGGTCCAAGCAGTAAAGCGTATATGCGATTATCGTTATAGATGCCGTTGCAATCATCAAATAATCAAGATATCTGTCATTATAAAGGCTAAGCACCTTTCGATGATCATTGCTACCTTCTTTCAGAGAAAGCAGTTCGTTCCTTCTTTTGCCGAACCCAAGGAAAAGTGAGAGGAAGAATGTGGTCACCACAATCCATCCGGTTGGAGTCGTTTCAATAGCGTATGCACCAGCCATTACTCTTATCACAAAACCGGCAGAAATACAAAAGGCGTCTATCAGTACCAGCTCTTTACCCTTCAAGGTATAGAAAAGATTCACAACGATATATAGCAGCAAGAAGAGCGATGACAAAAAAGGGAGTAAAGAACTAGTCACTGCCGCTGATCCAAAAAGCAATAAAGAAACAATCACAGCGCTTGAAACCCTGACTTGACCAGAGGCTATTGGTCGTTCCTTTTTCCTTGAGTGATGACTGTCACTCTCTCGATCTCTTATGTCATTCAAAATATAAACGCCGCTAGAAGCAAGACAAAAAGCAAAGAAGATCAGTATGGCTCTTAAAACCGATACCGTGTCGGTAAGGCTTGAAGAGAAAATCAAGGGAGCGAACACAAAGAGATTCTTGAGCCACTGTTTCACCCTTATTAACCTTAGAAATATCGAAAAGGCCATCATTTTCAACTCCTACGGCGACAAGACTTCACCATTCGCGTTATATTCATCTTTCCTCACAGTGTAGCAGTTCTCACTAGAATACATAGTATTCAAATAATCTGACCGGAAGCAGTAAATCAGTCTGAAAAGGAAAATCCTTCATCGAACAATTCAAGGCAGGCATCTACTACTTCTGGATCGAAGAGCCTGCCTTTGCCCTTTCTGATCTCGTCTAAGGCCGCATCGATACCTAACGAAGGCCTGTAAGGTCTGTGCGATGAAATTGCTTCTACAACATCGGCCACGGCAATTATTCTCGCTTCCAAAATGATTTTTTCTCCTGTGATGCCTTCAGGGTATCCGCTGCCATCGAGTCGCTCATGATGCTGGTAAATCGCATCTGCAACAGGCCAAGGAAATTTGATATCTTTGAAAAGCTCACGACCCGCTGCGGGATGAAGTTTTATTAGATCGAACTCCAGATCCGTGAGCCTTCTTGGTGTACTCAGAATCTCCGCGGGCACCTGAATCTTCCCCACATCGTGAATCATCGCAGAAAGCCGAAGTCCCCTTATTCTATCCTCTTCAAGTCCAAGTTTCTTTCCAATGGCGACGGACAACTCCGCAACCCTTCTCTGATGACCCGCTGTATAAGGATCTCTGAGATCTACGGCAGAAGCGAGAACGTTTATCGATGCCTCCATTGTCTGAGAGAGAATACCAAGGCTTTCTCTCAGCTCTTCGGTCCTTTCTCTGACTTCTCTTTCAAGATGGAATCTTCTGTTAGTTAGATAACCTACTAAGAGAGAGAGTGAAAACGTCAAAGTAAATCCAAAAGCAAGAACGAAGATCCAGTTGTCCAAAGGATAAACGGCACTGAAGTCGGGTCCAGGGTGCGCCACAACAGCAAAGACTCTACCAAATACAAAAAAAGGAATTACTAGATTGAGTTCGCCGACATCATAGTGCCAAAGGGAAGAATGTGCGGAAGGGTTGACTGAGAATGCATAATCATGACCCAAAGAAAAGAGTAAGTAGGGTGACCCGTCTTCCAGTATCTGATACAGTCCAAGAATAACCTTTGGATCCCCTTCGCTATCAAGCACGGGTAATGTCTTCACAAAAGATTCTGGGTGAACGAGAGCGCCAACAAGCCCGATAAAATCCTTAAAATTCCCCAAAACCGGCTTGAAAACTAAGAAATGTGGTCTCGAGTCATCATGATTAGGAATAATAAATGGCTCAGTAGCCGTAATGAGTCCACAAGAGATGGCTTTATCTATTGTAGCTCTAATTATCAGATTGGAGCCCAAATCCAATCCTGCAAGAGTACCATACTCTTCAAATGGCTCAACATACTTTATGGGGTACCGAAACTCTTCAGAACTATTAAAGGTATCAACGTTTTCATCTTCAAATTCAAAGTTCCAAATGGAGAACTGCTCAAAATCACTTTGTCCAGATCTTGACTCGGACGAAGGGGATTCGGAAACCTTAACTCTCTCTACCCAGAACCAAGTATTCATAAGCCCATTTGAAGTCAGAGACTGCGTGTAGTTCCGAAACTCGTCTTTTTCAACCACACTGCTTGATTCGAAAAAACGCGAAAGTCCCTCAAGTTCATAGTCCCTCAGATTAGCTATCTTCTCGATCACATAATGAGCCCGACCTTCAGCCAGGGTAATGAAAGCACTGTTTCTCAGCTCCTTTTGCTGTTCATGTACAATAAAAGTGGAAAACAAAGTCACTGTTACTCCAACTACAAGAAATATCAGACTGTCTAAATACCTTACAAACCTTTTCTCCAATTTTTCGGACGGAAGTCGTTCTCTCCACCTAACCAAGAAGTAATAAATGAAAGCTATCAAAACTAAAGTAAGTGAAAATATTATCGGTAATAATGCATAGGACAGATTAAGGCCGCCCCAGTCTTCTGAATCGATATCGATGCCTAAAACCGCAAAAACTGCATCAGAATAAGGATCAACTACTGGGACAGCTACAGTAATCATCGTTCCCAATTTGTCAGGCATTAGGGGCATTACGGCACCCCGACCTGTTTCGAAAACCGTGAGAAGATCTTTATCTTCGCAGAGCTCTCCGGGTAGCGACTCATCTTCCGAACCTGCGATGGCAGAATCAACCAGAAAAACCATGTTTCCATCACTATTAATGCTCATTAGATAAACATACTGAAAATCAGGAAAGATTTCACTGATATTAATTAATTGCTGCTTAAGCCTTGAGTACTCGGGTTTGCTCATATCATCGGCATTACCGTCCAGTTTAGAAAGTTCCTTCATGTCAAGCCCGTTCTCGAGGAATCTTGCCTGTCTAAGAAGTTTTCTGGAAAACTCTTTTCTTCCGCGATTTATTTCGGCAAGAGAAAGAGAAATCCCTAGTGCTAAAACAATAACTATAGAAAGCAGAATAAGAGAGCGCGCAGAGAGGCTTCTTGTAAAGCCTGATAATCTGTTGGGGAAAAAACGTCTTCGTCCTTTGATAAGCGGCATTACAGCACCTCTCCTGAAAACTCTCTCAAATGATTCTAGCACAACGGACCGCTAGAACCTCTGCAGCAAACATTTTCTGGAATCTCTGAGTCGGATTCTAATACATTTCATTAAGATCTACATACTCTTCAGGTCTCCCATTGCGAAGAAAGCCTTCTATGTTCTTTATGGTACCATCTACCATTGACTGCATACTTTCTACCGACCAGCTTCCGACGTGCGGAGACATGACTACATTGGAAAACCTATGAATTGGATATCTCGATGGAAGTGTTGCAGGCCTATCGCTCGAGGGATACTCGTACCAGACATCTATTGCCGCGCCGGCGAGAGTTCCGCTTTTCAAAGCATCGTACAGCGCCTGCTCATCGATTACTCTTCCCCTGCTCACATTTACCAGATATTTGCCCTTCATCTGACTTAGCAGATCGGAACCGATGATCCCCGCTGTCTTTTTCGTCAGCGGAAGAGCAACGAAGACGAGATCACCGGCCCGAATGGCATCGTGAATATCGTCTGTCACTCTCTTCACGTAAGGGAACTCGCCGCCGGAGGTTCTTTTGAATCCCGTTATTTCACATTCAAAGCCGCTGATCAGTTTTGCTATCGCCTGCCCGATCTTGCCCAGGCCGAGAACAGAGCACCGCTTCCCGATGATGGAATACCAGGTCGCCTCCTTATTGGATGGCCGACCCAACCATACCCCCTGCGCAAGATCGTTATGAAGTTCGACAACTCTTCCCGTAACAGCTAAGGCTAGAGCTACGGCCCTTTCGGCAACGACCTCGGCATTCTCATGGGTGTTTGAAACGATGACGCCACGTTCTCTTAACCGTTCAAGTGGAAGACCATCAACACCGGTCCAGGGAACGACGACCATTCTGAGATTTCTGGCCTTATCGAGGTCGGCTTGCGAAAGATTTCCCTTTACTATTACCTCGGCATCGGAAATATGGGCTTTCGGATCGCTGTCGCTGGAGTACGAGATGAAAGAGTGTTCGGGAAATGCTCTTGCAAGCTCTTCAACCTTTCCTTCCCAGTATCTGTCAAGTCTATTCAGGAATAAGATCTTCACGTTTCTAACCTCCCACGGGATTTTGCGCGAGAAAATCGGAGTTTGTAGCGAACCAAACCGTTCTGAGTCTGGACTTCGTTCACAACGATGAACCCTATCTTCTCATAAAAACCGACGGCATCTTCATCTGTCCACACTGCAAGAGTATCTATCATGAAGGAATTTATCATTGTCTTTATCAGTGTGCTGCCGAAGCCGCTCCTTCGCTTGTCTTTCCTGACGGCAAGATGCAGAAGCTCGGGCTCTTCACGCTCATGGAGCTTCAAACCGGCTACAGCAACTATGCTTCCTCCCTGTCTCATCACAAAGAGCCTTCTCTCCGGAGCCTGATACATCTTCAATACTTCGTCGGACTGCTCCGGTCTTCCCAGACAACCAGAAAAAATCTCTATGAACCTTCCGGGAAGATTATCGAACTCGACTTCCTTAATCATTTTTCAACTCCTTGCTTTCTGAATCTGCCGCCCGAGATCGGAAGCATTCTCAAGCGATATCTCGGTTGGCCTCAGCTCAATCTCTCAGACCTTCGCGAAGACAAAGCAGAACCAGCTTCACTTTCAAATTCAATTGTATCTCATCTACAATTCTAACATTTGGCCAAACAGGTGAAGCGAGTCGATGCTCTTCAAAATGATTTAACCGAGCTTCCCTAGCGCAAAATAGGGCAGCCAACACAACCCTGCCTCGATAGTTTTTCTTCTGATTCTTCTCATTTCGTAATCTCTAAGCTCCTGGACAGCAAGAAAATTGAAGTTCTGCTAAGGTGAAAGGCCAGCCATTGGGAAGCCTCTAACGAGGATTTGAGCCGCGTAAAGCAGCGGTTACCTCATCCCAGGTCATCGGTGATGTCGATCTTCCTTATGAAATACACTCCCGAGGCGATCGCGATGCTGGAGACAACCAGAACGACCGGAAAGCCCAGAAGTCGCAGCACACTGCCCAGAATCAGAGGAAGAAGAGCGGTCACAAGACTGAGCGCGCCCGATACACCTGTATACAAAGGTCTGTTCGTATCGTTGGAGATTTCTATAAGAAGCCACTCAAATCCGATCTTTCGTGCGCTCAGGGTTATACCTGAAAGGAAAAAGACTATAAGATAGAAGTCAGGAGAAGAGGCAGATAGAAGATATGCAATTAGTGGAATAAAGCTGCCAATCGTTGCGCAGGTTATAAGCAGTCTTTTCAAACCTCTCCTCTTAAGAAAGCGATTCCATAGAACCCCGGCTCCAAGCATACCTATCATCTGAAACAGGAGAAAACTGCCCACATCGCTTCCGTTCAACCCGAAGCTGTCCTTCGCCAGGAGAACATAAAACGGGATCAAGACCAATCCGAAGCCTGTCACGTTGTTGAAGACGATGTAGTTAAGCAGGTTCGCATCGTTCTTCAGTGTTTTTGGAATGCTCTTCATGATCTTCCAGAAGCCGGGAATTTCACTTCCTTGAACCTCCCTCTCCCGTACTCCCGCGAATCCAAGCGAAGCAACGAACAGCGAACTCCCTCCAATGAAGAACATCAGCGAATAGTTGACCGGATAACTCACGTTTCCAACTATGTACTTTGCGACAAAGCCTCCGAGAAGTGACAAAGCGCTCCCGGCAATCTGTCTGTACGACATGAAACCGCGTCTATCCTGCTTCAATATTGACTGACCGAGCAGATGAGTGTAACTGATTCCCGCAAAGACTCCTCCAAAGGAAAAGACGGAGATTACGGAAAAAAGGAGTACGAGAAGAGCGGTGCCTCCGACAGGCGAAAGCAAGAGAAAGCCTATGGAGAAGAGGGCGCCGACTCTCAAATAGATGCCGAGAAGCAAATACGGTTTCTTCATCCGTTTCGACATAAGGTATCCAGCGAATGTCAATTGAGCCAGAAGAGGAATCCCCGTCGAAATTGCGGTAACGAGGCCTATTGCAAAGCTCCCTCCTCCTGCCGCCAGGATCATCGATGGAAGGACCGTGTTCACCTCAACAAAGGCCATTGTCAGCGCAAGAAACGAGGCGTGCCAAATAAAGCCCAAATAATGTCCTCTATCGCTTTCCAACTCTCACCTCAGCATTTGGTTAGCAACTTCCCGCTCAATCCGATAATAAGAAGTATACCATCCGATAATTCTACTATAAGCGAACCGTTACCCGCAGAGATCTGAATCACCCCGGTTCGAAGCAATGAAAAACGGATCGAGATCTGCCAGGATTATTGAGCCGACTAAATACTTTTCATGTGAGGATGAAACGATTAGAAAGACCGGAAGCCTGCATAAACCACTGGAGGATGTCTGCAGCGCTAACCCAGTTACGAAGCGCTCTGTGAATGTGGCCGGATGTTCCTTCTAAATGTTCAGGGATACAAGAAGTGGAACCCAAAAGCAGCTGCTGAGAGAAAACAATTTGTGCAGGGGCATGATGTGGCTTGATTGCAGCTCAATGATATAATGCAGCAAGGAAGAGTGTTTTCGGAAAGGCCAACCTGCCAAGAATGTTTTCGGCGCGGCTCCAATATTTGGTCTTTGTTTCGACTAGAGCGAAATATATCGCTAGAAATCAGGAGGAGTCATGGAACATATAGTTAGATTCGAAGAGATAACAGAGGAGACGGTACTCGACGCTATCCGTTTGAGTGGTACCTTACTCAAAGGACAGGAAAGAGCCGTGGCCTCAAATGCAGTTTCGATCGCTCAAGCCCACTTTGCAAAGAATGCCTGGTTCCGTGCAATCTATGCAGGAGATGACATGGTGGGCTTCATTATGCTGGACTTCACACCCGATCCGAGAATGAAAGATGTTAAGCACGCCTCCATGTGGCGCTTCATGATCGGCGGCAAGTATCAGAAGATGGGATATGGAAGAGACGCTATCCTCTTGTTGATTGAGTATCTCAAGGCCCAGGGTTACGAGAAGCTCTTCACCTCTTGCATAGTCAATGATCCTTCCCCGCTCCACTTCTACCTGAAGCTGGGCTTCGTCGATACTGGGGAGTGGGACGATGATGAAAAGATACTGATGAGAGACCTCTAGTAACCGGCCTCGAGAAAGAGATAGTCGTTGACTCTATCAAGCTTTCCTGCCATCGTTGTGAGCTGATCGGCTTTCAATGACACTTCATATGCCAGAGTAAGGAGACCTACGGCATCCAGCACATAAGAGAGCTTCGACAGCTCCTCTGCAATATCGCCTAGAACGGGGTTTTTGTACTCCATGAGCCTCAGAAGCTCCACAATCAGAGGAACCGTCTCTTCGAAGATCTCGAGGATCGTTTCCCAGTTGTCGATTCTCTCATGCTCTCCGAGAACCTCGAACGACCAGTCTTGCAGAGGCCCCATCACTTCACTTCTCATGCTTGCGAAATCCCTGTTCATACTCCAGCTCGCAGCGTAGAGATCGAGATCTGAAATTGACAGCGAAGCCAGGCGAGCCGCCCCCGACAGAGACTCCTCAAGCTCTCTTATTACCGGTTTTGTGAAATTGCGGTAAGTGAGGTCGGTATAGACTACCTGCCGGATTTCATCCCTGACGCTTCCTTCATCCGAGTCTTCGCCGTCTTTTACCCATCCGAGCATGTCACCCTTTACTAGACTCAGAAGCTCCTCGGCCTTTGAAGGATCGGAAAGGTATGCCCTGAGCTTATCTTTCACGGCCTCAAGCACATCGTCGAGCAGGTCGTTTTTCACATAATCTACGAACTCATCCAGCAGTGCTTCGATTGATATCTGCTGTGCCACGCCGCTCCAGTTACCCGAGATAATGTCGGCGATAATCGAAGCGGTGGAGAGTATTATGTTCTTTGCAGAAGATATCATTGCGGCCACTTCCTCTGCATCTGAACTTGTTTCAGCATCCCCTTCTAAGAGCAGCTGCACGCTTAAGAACGAAGACCCGCTGATCGCTGCTGAAGGCTACGTTGTCCGTCAGCGGTCCACCGTCCTCAGAGAGGATCAAACCCGGATCCCGAAACGAGTTCGGGATGACAAAGTGAGGGAGTTTCAAAAAGTCATGCCGGGATAACTTCCTCAGTTGCATTGAAACCTGAATTGATTGCCGGTTCTCTTCACGAGACCCCATACCCTGTAATCGATGCCCTGCCTTTCGCGTCATGCTCCTCGTATCACGCACCATCTGCAGCAGATCACTCTCTACCCGTTCGGATTCTATTGCTGCGTAAGCCATTCCATTTAAAAACGCCCCAACTGAAACGTAAACTCTCTTAAGGGCTTCCATTTCCCTTAGGTTCAGTCCGTCAGAAGCGACCGCATCTATCCATTTCAACGACTTTTCTGCAAACTCTTTAGATTCATTCACGGCGATCTTGTTGCTTACAAATTCATCCATGAGGCCTCTGATCTTAACCGACTCGAGAAATGCATCGCCCGTACGGGCAACAACAAAATCCGGTATCACTTCTCCCTGAACGAATGAAATTTTCCCTGTACCTTTTAGCCGAAGTGTGGAATAGCTGTAAGAACTTCTTCCATATGCATAGAGTCTGTATAGGTAATCCCCCGGATCAACCGACCGCAACTGCAGAACTCCATCTTTCGTAGCATAGTTCCCGCTGAATGCTTTCAGGTCACCCAACTCTCTCAGCAAACCCATTTCTACGGCTTTGTCGGGCAACTGATTACCCTCTTCATCGAGAACGGGAAGGTGGTAGTCCTCTGAACTCTGAAGATAGCCTTCTTCATCGAAAAATGGCGAATACGATAAAGAGACATGCTCATCACCACATTTTACGTCCACTTCAACTTTGAAACCTTCTTTCCGATAGTAATCTGTAATCTCATCAAGACCAGAATTCCAGGAGAGGTAATAAATCGATTCAGAAACGGGCAGCGCATCGACTTTGATGAGATCCTGTTTGAATGGCCAGCCGAGAGAAACGGCTCCTACCAGATGGTCAAAATTCGACTCGCTCAATGCGGGGTTTATGAGCCTGTTATAATTCTCCATGTGCGCCAGTTCAGACTCCTCGGGCTGGAAGTATTCCAGCTCAATGCCCCTTTCTTCCAGCGCGATTTCCACGGCTCTTTTCGTTGCAACACTGCCTCCGGAAAAGTACCAGAATGGTCCGTGAACGGTCTCCGGAAGAGTGTCTGTAATGACTACTAAAACTGCTCTGGAGTCTTCACGGAATTCAAGCTGACTGCTGAAGAGGATTGCATCATAACTCCAGGTGTTTATATGCCATTCGCCTGCCGTTTCGATTTCCTCGATAGCGAGGAGAAGTTCGTCCATTTCCATAGCTCCATAAAACGGATAATCGGGTGATTTTCTTCCGGGCTCTTCCAGTAACGCTGCTTCAAATAGCAGAACCGCCACCCTGAAGTCACATCCATCAGCTTCGAGTCGATTCACAAATTTCTTCAGTTCTGACTTAACCGACTCGATTTGATCCGCCATTGAGCCAGTCTTATCTATGAGAAAGACCAGATCGATTTTTGAGGAAGATACAGACCTTTCCCAGAATCCAATGCCATCAAACTGGTCTTCTCTCTGCTCCGGAGCAATTTTGGCCTTTGACAAAACCTCCCCGTACCCGTCCACGAGAGTCTCGGTTATGGTGAAGTCTTCAAATGAGAGTCCCGTGACGGGGATCTCTCCGTCCTTGACGCTGACGGCGCAGCAAACCCCATGAATGCCGTTGTAGCTGAAATCCCATATTTGCCAGCTTTTCAGTTCAAGCGTTTTCGAATAAACAGTTGTGATCAGAAAAAGTGAGAATAATAAAAATAGGAAGCCTATCCTTTTCATAAGATCCACCTCCAGATCGATCGATCAGAGGAGAAGACAAAGAGAACAAAACTCTGTGAGCAAATTTTAGCAGATCAACTCAAACAAACGATCATCTGGAGAGTCAAGTAATTTCCCTAGGTCCCAAAAAAAAAAGAAACAGACCCTGATGGGCCTGCTCTGGTCAGGAAGCGGGGACTCGAACCCCGGACCTCTGGTTCCCGAAACCAGCGTTCTTCCAACTGAACTACTTCCTGTCTGCAAAATTCTATCACGTGTTCCCTTCACTTTCAAGAATACAGTTTTCCTCAATGAACGCGCTTCCTACTACCAGATCGTCGATATAGAAGACGGCAAGTTGTCCAGGAGTAACCGCCCACACTTTCTCTTGAAAATCTACTCTAATTTTCTCACCACTTACGATGGTCACTTTGGCAGAAACAGGTTTCATGGAGCTCCTTATTTTGCAGAGGCAATCGAATTCTTCTCCAGGGTCTATATACCAGTTAGGATCTTTAGCAACCAAGGCTTCTGACATTAAACTCTGCCTTTGGGCGAGAATGAGTTTGTTGTTCTTCAAATCAAGCCTCTTTACATAGTAGCGATCTCTCCCAGAAAAACCTATTCCCTTACGTTGCCCGATGGTGTATCCCGAAAGTCCGGTATGTCTTCCCAATAGAATTCCGCTTTCATCCGTTATAGGTCCCGGATTACCCTCTATCCCCCGCGACTTCAGAAAGCTTCTGTAGTCTCCGTCGGGAATGAAACAGATCTCCTGAGAGTCTTTCTTCGAGTGGACGGGAAGATCAATCCCCGAAGCCTCTTGCCTGACTTCTTCCTTCGTCATTTCACCCAGAGGAAAGAGAATGTCGTGCAATTTGTGCTTCCCGATTCTCGAAAGGAAATACGACTGATCCTTCGCTCTGTCAAGTGCTCTTGCCAAAAAAACATTTTCATCCAGGGAGACAAGTCTTGCGTAATGGCCTGTGGCTATCTTCTCCTCTCCGAAAGAGAACATACGCTCGAGTAGCAATCCGAATTTTATCGAATCGTTGCATACGACGCAAGGATTTGGCGTCTCCCCACTCATGTAAGAAGTGGTGAAGTAATTGAGTATCCTTCTAAACTCCTCGCGCAAATCTACAATCTTCAGCTCTATACCGAGATGGTCGGCAACGGCTTTTGCATCATCGGCAGCCGCATTTGCTAGCGGGTTGCCCTCAAGAACTATCATGTGATAACCAATTACGTCGTTTCCCTGTCTAATCAATCGAGCGGCCGCTACGGCACTGTCGACACCGCCACTCAATGCAATACCGATTTTCATCTCCATCACCATCACCATGTTAACAGTTGTTTTTGGCTCAAGTGTTTCTAAAGGGTATAATGTCTATGAGTAGTCATAACTCAAGAAGGTGTATATCTTGAACACCGGACTGGCAACTTGGACAGCTTTTTCATTTCATTTTTCGAATCAAAGAAGAGAGGTCATGGCTACACTGTAACTCATTGTTGCCAAACCTTTCTTGATTCTTTTCGAAAGCTGCACGCACAGTTCGTTCTAATGAAAGCATGTTGATATACAATCACTTCATCTTTGAGCATAAGGAGGGGTATCATGAAAAAGGCTTTACTAGTGTTACTAGCTCTACTGGTTTCGACTGGGTTCGGATTTGGAGCAAAGTACGTGGTTGGAACAAGCGCTGACTTTCCACCATTTGAGTACGTAGAGAATGGTGAATTTGTGGGATTCGACATCGATCTGATCAAAGCTATCGCTGAAGAAATGGATTTCGAAATTGAAATCAGAGATATGAGTTTTGATTCGCTAATCGCTGCTCTAGCTTCCGGAAATATCGACATAGTTATTTCAGGAATGACGATTACACCAGAAAGAGAAGAAGTAGTGTCATTCTCGAAACCATACTGGACAGCTGATCAGAGTGTTGTTGTAAGGGATGACAGCGAATTGACTGTGACAGTTCTGTTTGGGAAACATAACATCGGTGTCCAGACGGGCACGACCGGTGATCTCTGGGTTGAAGACAATCTAGTCAAAACCAAGATTCTTACCGGTGATTTTAAGAGATACGACACTTATGTTCTTGCCATGACAGATCTTGTAAACAAGAACATCGATGCCATTGTTCTCGACGCGCCAGTAGCAGAGAGTTTTGCAAAGGTCAGACCGGTAAAGATCGTTGGGGTCATCAAGACATACGAAGACTATGGGATTGCGGTAAACAAGTCTAACAAAGACCTTTTGAATTTGATAAATGAGGGTATTGCTCGACTCGAAGAGTCCGGTAGATTGAACGAACTGAATCTCAAGCACTTCTAAGTGAAGGGCGGGGGTAATCATAGATAAACTCGCACTCATTGCAGATTCTATGCCCGCACTCCTCTCAGGAATGTGGGTGACACTTCAAATCACTTTCTTAACTTTGGGGTTGGGCCTGGTTCTGGCCCTCCCCATTTCTTTTGGCCAGGTCTACGGAAACAAGTGGATCAAAGCCCTCATTGCAGGCTATGAAAAAATCCTCAGAAGTATTCCGGAACTGGTAATTCTCTTTCTAATATTCTATGGATTTCCAAAGATCGGAATAAGATTCTCCCCCTTCGCTGCGGTGATAATTGGGTTAGGTTTCAGATCCTCGGCATATCAGTCTCAGATTTTCAGGGGAGCAATAAACTCGGTCAGTTCGGCTCAAATGAGAGCTGCAAGATCTCTGGGAATGACTAATCTAAAAGGTTTCATCAATATTGTTCTTCCTCAGGCAATAAGAATAGCCCTTCCACCATGGACAAACGAATTCACTATCGTACTGAAGGATTCTTCACTTGCGTACGCACTTGGAGTAACTGAGCTTCTCCGCCAGGGAGGATACATAATCGCCACCAAATATGAGCCTATGCTGATCTACCTCACGGTTGCAGTAATGTATTTCATAGTAACAATCGCTATCAACAAGACTCTGGGAAGCGTTGAAAAACGACTTGCAATTCCTGGATTCGATGTAAAGGAGACGGTAAGATGAGTAAGGAAAGAGTCGTACTAAGAGTCGAGAATCTCAAGAAGGCCTTCGGTGACAAAGAAGTCTTGAAAGGCGTATCCTTTGACATGAAGGAGGGAGAGACTAAAGTAATTATCGGTCCTAGTGGAACCGGCAAGAGTACGCTTCTTTCCTGTATAAATATGCTTGTTACTCCCGACAGTGGCCAGATCTGGCTCGAAGAGGAAGAGGTTACATCTGCTAAAAATATAAACAAGATTCGTCAGGAGATAGGCTTTGTCTTCCAGGATTTCGGGCTTTTCAACCATCTTACGGCTCTAAAAAACGTCATGGTAGGCCTCACCAAGGTGAAGAAAATCGAGAAGGATTTCGCAAAAGAGATTGCAATGAAAGAGCTTACAAGAGTTGGGCTGGAGCGAGAAGCGAATATGTATCCCGCTCAGCTATCAGGTGGTCAGAAGCAAAGGGTCGGAATCGCTCGTGCGTTAGCAATGAGCCCAAAAATCATTCTTTTTGATGAACCCACATCGGCTTTAGATCCAGAACTGATTGGAGAAGTACTGTCAGTGATGAAGAACCTGGCTGAAAGTGGCATGACAATGCTTGTTGTGACTCATGAAATGGGGTTTGCAAGAACTGTATCTGATGAGATCATCTTTATGGAACACGGTCATATTGTTGAACAGAGTTCCCCTGAAGAAATGTTCAAGAATCCAAAGAATCCTCGAACGAAGGAATTCCTCTTCAAGCTCAGTGAGCTTTACGGGAGTGAATGAAGTGGATAGGATCTGGAAAATTGTCGTTAACTACTGGCCCAAATTTCTGGAAGGCCTTGGGGTTACTCTCGAAATGACTTTGATTGCAGTGGTAATCGGATTTATTATTGGAGTCATCCTCGCAATAGCAAGAGTTTATGGAAACAAACTCTTCTATGGTGTTGCGACAGCAATTATTGAAATAATAAGAGGTACACCACTTCTCGTACAGTTGTTCATTCTGTATTATGGGCTTCCACCTCTCGGAATGAATCTCTCCCCGTTCGCGGCCGCAATCATTGGTTTTGCCATCAACAGCGGTTGTTATCAGGCGGAGTATTTGAGAGGATCTATTCAGTCCATTTCAGGTAACCAGATGAAGGCGGCCAGATCTCTCGGAATGACAAAATGGCAAGCGATTCTGCAGATCATTATGCCCCAGGCGTTCAGAAGAGTAATTCCAGCATGGACAAATGAGTTCATATACCTCTTGAAGTATACTTCTCTTGCTTATATTGTAGGCGCACCGGAACTAATGGCTCAGGCAAAGTTTATTGCCTCACGAAACTTTCAGTTTTTCGAAGTGTATCTCGTCGTTGCTGTGATCTATCTAGTTGTGGTTCTCTTCTTCACTAAAATATTCAGCATACTCGAGAAGAAGGTTGAGATACCCGGACTAGAATGGGTAAGATAATAAGAAATGCTGATAATGACTGAAATCTGTTTGAAAACAATCAAACGATTCTGGAGGTGGGTCAGTGCTGATTGACGGACAACATCTTACACTGTCGGATATCTTTGAAGTGGCCTTCAAGAAGGAATTCTGCAGTATTGAAGAAAGCGCTGCCCGGCTTCTAGACGAAAGACGAAGATCCCTAGAGCTCATCAGCAAGGAAAAAACGATCTATGGGGTTAATACGGGATTCGGGGTTCTTGCAGATCACCGAATTTCTTCTAAAGATCTAGATGCTCTCCAGAAGAATATCGTTCTTTCTCATGCGGCCGGTGTGGGAGAACCCCTTCGTCAAGAACTAGTAAGAGCAATAATGTTGGTTAGAGCAAATTCTCTTTTGAAAGGGTTTTCAGGAGTTAGAAAATGCTTGGTACAAAGAATTCTCGACCTTCTCAATGAAGACATTGTTCCTGTCGTACCTTCAAAAGGATCGGTCGGAGCCAGCGGAGATCTTGCACCATTGGCACATGTTGCCATGTCACTTATTGGAGAAGGATATTGCACTCTCGAAGGAAGTGTTGTTCCTTCTCTTCAAGCTCTTAAGAGTAGAAATCTTGAACCTATTATTTTGAAATCTAAAGAGGGGCTAAGTCTCCTTAACGGCACCGCCTTTATGGCAGGAATAGGGGGCTGCTCAACATATATTGCTTTAAAGCTTTTTGAACAGGCAATTCTCGTTTCGGCAATGTCGGTTGATGCCCTTATGGGCAGTACGTCTCCCTTTGACGAAAGGGTTCATAGTGCTCGACCACATAGAGGACAGGGCTACGTCGCCGGAAGAATGAAAAGTTTGCTAGAAGGAAGCGAGATTAGAACCTCTCATTTGGACTGCGACCGTGTTCAAGACGCTTACACACTCAGAACCATTCCGCAGGTCTACGGCGCGATCAAGGATACGTTAGACTATGTCAAATCGGTCCTGGAAATAGAGATCAATTCAGCGACTGATAATCCGCTCATCTTTGAGAATGGCGATGCTATATCCGGAGGTAACTTTCATGGTGAGCCAATAGCTCTTGCAATGGACTTTCTGTCGATTGCACTCACCGATATGGGTAACATGATAGAGAGACGAGTAGACAGACTTGTAAATCCAAAGCTTAACGATCTGCCCGCCTTCCTGACAAATGGTGACGAGGGACTGAATTCCGGTTACATGCTGTGGCAGTATACCGCAGCGGCACTTGCCTCGGAAAACAAGACACTTGCACATCCCGCTTCCGCCGACTCTATTCCGACTTCTGGTTTTCAGGAAGATCATGTAAGTATGGGCGCATGGGGAGCACGCAAGCTCTGGATGATAGTTGACAATCTCGCGACAATGATTTCTATTGAAGCACTTCTTGCCTTTAGAGCCCTGTCGTTCAGGCATCCAAAAAAGTCAAGTATTGCTGTTGAGGAGCTGTTTGAAGATATCAGAAGAATCGTTCCCGATCACATAAAAGACAGGTATTTTGGGAACGAGTTTATGGAAGTTCGAAAGCTTCTCTTCAGGAGAGCAGGATTATGAAAATCCGAAAAAACTAAAATAAAATAGAAGAGTAGTCACAGACTTTAAGAAACACAGAAGGCAGAAAGCTTGAGTTCAATATAAGAATGAAAAAGAGGAAATATTGCATCCTCTCAGAGAAAATATGGTGCCGGGGGCGGGACTTGAACCCGCACAGGCGGTATGCCCACATGAACCTGAATCATGCGTGTCTGCCAATTTCACCACCCCGGCATCGCACAAATAGTAGTTTATCATTCGCTGTATGAGGTGTCAAGAGTCAATGAAAGAAAAAACGGTAATTCTGAAGGTTAGCGCGACAATCATGATTCTACTAGCGATTTGCTTCCCGGCAAGTTTTGTTTCTGCTTCTGAAAACTGTGGACCTGTTGCTCTCTTCCTGAATGACCCGGCGTACGAAACAAAGCTCTCACCCATTGAACGTTCACTTGCTGAACAGGGCATAGAATACAGGATTTACAATATTTTCAATGATGAACTCCCGCAAGATGAAAATCTGTACTCCGCAGTGATAATTGCAGGCGGCGATTCGATGCGAAACTACATAGACTGGAACAACAGAATCTACCAGGGTGGAGAGATGATCCTTAGAGGGGAAGTCCCCATTCTGGGAATATGTCTTGGACATCAGATAATTTCGAGAGTATTTGGTTCCGTTCTGTATTACAGTGAGGAGCGACGTTGGCATGAAATCACCTTTGTAAAACAGGACGAGATATTTGACGGATTCGAGGATGGACTTCTTGTTTGGGAGAACCATGCCTATGCGGTGGCGTCTTTACCAGAGGAATTCGAAATCTTTGCAAAAGGGAATGTTACCCCTATACAAATGATGAAGCATAAGGACAAACCAATTTATGGGGTTCAGTTTCACCCGGAAACACAGGGGCGATTTCTGAGCAACCCTCCTGGTTGGAAACTAATAATGAACTTCGCGAAGATTGCTGGCGTCACGATGAGTGATCCGCCTCTGCCCAAAGACGGGCGCAAGGTCTTCCCTTACTGATCAGTAAACTTCTTGATGATAGATCCATTAAACCTGAGCTTCAAGTTCTGCTATTTCAGTGAGAACACCCGGTGTTGCGCATGGTGAAGAAGATGGAAATGATCGAGCTCAGTAAAGAATCGCTTTTGGACAGAAAAGTCAGATACTCCTATACATGCGATAAATTCTGCGATCTTAAAATGATACGGAAAGATGATTGCTATACATCGAAGTACCTCTAAAAGAATCTCCTGTTCAGTTAAGTAAAGATGCAGAATATATCTTGTTAGAACCGGTCGAGCAGAAACCTGTAGCATGGGGTGCATTCGAGAGTAAAATCGGTCTGATCCTCGCTGAAAGGGAATGGAATGACTCTTTTCGGGTTTGGGATATTCTAGTCTGGAAGAAGTACCGAAGAAGGGGACTAGGAAGTAAGCTAATGGGTACAGCAAGAAATTATACAACTAATGTTATAGTGAGACGTCTCGTTGTTGAAACACAGAGCTCCAACTATCCCGCAATCTCTTTGTCCCTTAATTACGGATTTTAACTAGCTGGATTCGATACGGCCTGTTATTCGAACACAGTTATCGAAAGACACAAGGTCCGTCTCGAGTTTCACTATCTTCTCTAGGTTGAACGCAGGCATTCAGAAAGTCTCTGTTCTCAACATCCGCCAGTCTGCAAAAAGACATCTTTAGATCAGTTCACAAACAGAAAATTGCTTTGATTCTATTGAGCCAGAATTGTCAACCTCTAAATATGCTTGAAACTAAGAAGGAGGCGTAGATTATCAGGAGTAGAGCCCCCCTTGTCCTATCCAACTTCTTCTTTCTAAGCAGAAGTAAGGGCAGAACTATCGCGAGAAGCAATGCAAAGATTATTTCCGCGGCAAGCGATCTCTGTGCCGTGATAGGCGAGATGGTGGCCGAAATCCCTAGAACCAGGAGTAGATTGAAGATGTTCGACCCTACCACGTTGCCTATGGCAAGATCGCTGCGATTTTTTCTTCCTGCCGAAATTGTGGTCACTAACTCCGGAAGAGAAGTTCCGATCGCGACAATAGTTGTCCCTATAAGCATGTCGCTCACGCCGAATATCTGTGCAATCGAAGAACCTCCGTCGACCACGAAATTTCCTCCGAGAATGACGGCTGCGGTCCCTCCGATTGTGGCTACCCAGGCAAGCACAGGACTCTTTTCGAGAATCTCGACATCTCTCTTTCCCTCCACCTTCACAATGTCTGTAATGCTCCTGTCTCTCTTCGCCATGGTAAAAACATACATCATGTATATCAAGAAGAAAGTAATCAACACAATGCCATCGCTTCGATGAAGCCCATTGTTTCCTAGAATCAAAGCGCTGCTGGCGATAGTGATTATTATGACGAAGGGGATTTCATAACTCATAGTAGTTTTGTTCACTCCCAGGGGCGTTAGAATGGCTGTAATTCCCAGGATAAGACCAATGTTCGCGATATTTGATCCCAACACGTTTCCCAGAGCAATGTCAGAACCTTTGAAAGCTGCTTGCACACTCACTGCGAGCTCAGGCGCCGAAGTCCCAATAGCTACTATCGTAAGTCCTATGAGCAATTCCGAGATTCCCAGGTTTTTAGCTATAGCGACGGAACCCTCAATCAAATAATCGGCACCCTTTATTAGCAAAGCAAATCCAGCGGCCAGCATCAGCAACGAAACTAACAAGCGCTTCACCTCCACAAAAAGCAGCGGCCATTGCCGCTGCAACAACAAGATTATATTCAATTGAAGTTAAAGCCGTGTTTTTACTTTATAACGCCAAGTTCCTTACCGATCAGTTCGAACTTGGAGACCGCAAAGTCCAGATCCTTCCTCGAGTGAGAAGCGCTTATCATAACTCTTATTCTGGCCTTTCCCTTGGGAACGGTCGGAAATCCAATTGAGCTTGCGAAAATCCCCTCTTCAAAGAGTCTCTTTGAAAAAGCCGCAGAAAGCTTTGCATCATAGAGCATCACAGGAGTAATCGGGGTCTCCGAGTGGCCAGTATCAAAGCCAAGTGCCTTCAGTTGCTCTTTAAAGTAATCGGAGTTGCTCCAGAGGGTCTTAACCAGTTCATCGGAAGAGGAGAGCTTCCTTACCGCGGCTATCGCCGCTGCCGTTTCGGCCGGTGAAAGTGATGAACTGAAGAGAAATGGACGGGCCTTTTGCTTGAGATAGTCAATGAGAACTCTCTTCCCAGCGACAAATCCTCCAACTATTCCGAAGGCTTTGGAAAGTGTTCCAACTTCAATGTCTACACTTCCGTGCAAACCATAATGATCGACAATTCCTCTTCCATGACTTCCAAGAACTCCTTCGCCGTGGGCATCGTCAACCATTAGAATTGCTCCGTACTTGTTAGTCTTTTCAACAATCTGTGGAAGCGGCGCAAGATCACCGTCCATAGAGAAAACACCATCGGTTATCACCAGTTTTCTCCTTGCTCCATCGGTTTCAGCCTTCTGAAGCTGAGCCTCAAGATCATCCACATCCTTGTGCTTCCAGACATATCTCATCGCTTTTGTCAGCCTGACTCCGTCAATAATGCTTGCATGGTTGAGTTCATCGGAGAGAATCGCATCCTCTTCAGAAACGATCGGAGGAATGACGGACTGGTTTGCATTGAAGCCCGACTGAACGACTAGAGTTGATTCAACTTTTTTGAATCTGGCAAGTTCAGTCTCAAGCTCATTGTGTAATTCAAGTGTCCCGGCAATAGACCTAACTGCACCCGGTCCAACTCCCCACTTTCTTATTCCGTCTATAGCAGCTTCTTTAAGCTCTTCATCAAAGCAAAGACCTAGATAGTTATTAGAGCACATGTTTAGCACCTTCTTGCCTTCAATGTTCAACCATGCCCCCTGAGCCGATTCAAGCGTTCTTATTTTTACGAGCAAACCCTTTTCTTCAAGTTCCTCCATTTCCTTCTTAAGAACATCAAAATCAAACATCAAAACACCTCCGAAATGTCAGATCAAAATTCGAGAATGACTTTTCCGGAAACTCCTCTAATCATGACATCAAATCCCTCTTCGAATTTCTCCGCAGGAAGGATGTGCGTAACAACTGGAGAAAGATCAATCCTCTTGTTCTTTAGAAGCTGAGTGGCCACTTGCCAGGTCTCAAACATCTTTCTTCCTGTAATCCCGTACATTGTCAGTCCCTTGAAGGTAAACAGATCGTTTATGTCGAACGAAAGTTCACCGGGAAAGACCCCTAGAAGAGAGACGACAGCTCCATTGGTGAGACTATCCAAACCTTGCTTAAAGGCAGTAGTGTTTCCCGACATTTCCAGCAGAACATCGGCCCCATTATCTTCTGTCATTGCCTTGACCTTCTTTGTTAGATCTTCTTTAGTTGGATCGATTATTACATCGGCGCCCATCTTCCTTGCGAGTTCCTTTCTGAATTCCTTTATCTCAGACACAATCACCTGAGCGGCGCCAGATACCTTTGCTACCGCAACTGCCATCGCACCAATCGGCCCAGCACCGGTGATCAACACATTCTTTCCTGTAAGATCAGTTACAAGTGCCGTATGAATTGCATTTCCAAAAGGCTCCATAATCGAAGCATATTCCAGAGGTATAGAAGGGTCAACCTTCCACAAGACAACTTCGGGAACTCTCACATACTCTGCAAACACTCCGTCTCTGTGAACTCCGAGAATTTGCATATTCTTACAAATGTGCATCTTACCGGTTCTACACTGAAGACACTTCTGGCACGGTATGTGTGTTTCGGATACAACTGAATCTCCCACTTTAACGGAGGAAACATCTCCACCGATGCTTACAACCTCTCCAGTGAATTCGTGGCCATCAATCTGAGGTGGACGAATCCTCTCCTGTGACCACGCATCCCAGTTATAGATGTGAACATCTGTGCCACATATCGACGCTCTCTTCACTTTCACCAGTACATCATGAGGACCAAGCTCCCTTGGAACAGGAACTCTTTTTAGAGTCAATCCCGGCGCGGGTCTTTCCTTAACTATTGCAATCATAGTTTCTGATTCCAATCAAATTCCCTCCTTGACACAACATTCGTTATAACCAGTCTAGAATAGCTTTCTGCCTTTTTGAAGTTGATTCTGAGGCGTCTATGAGCAAATGGAAGTGCTGGAAAGGCCATAATTATCTTATACTGCTGTTAACGTTCCCGTAGACTGTGAGAAAATCTCGTACATCTTCCATCGAACTACATTTCATGTATTCTGTTCTTAGTCTAGCTCCGTTGCGCATATTTCTCGTATATCCGGCGAATGACTTTCGAAGCTCTCTAATTGCCTGTTCTTCACCAACTATCTTTCCAAGCAACTCAAGATGCGTCGAAAAGTAACCGAGTCTCTCTGATAGACCAGGGTCTTCATAAAAGCCCTTCTGTATGAGATCCTTACTCTGTCTGAAAATCCAGGGATTGCCGATAGCACCCCTTGCAATAACTACGCCATCAACAGAGTAGCGTCTTAACGCGTTCACAATCGCCTCAGGGCTGAACATGTCTCCCGAACCGTAAGAGAGTATGCCTTCTCCATGAAGTAAACGAGCTATCCTGTCGATCTCCTCCCAGTTAGAAGTTCCCGAATAAGCTTGAGCTACGGTCCTTCCATGGACAAAAACCGCCTCCGGCTTTGCCTTCATAATCGGATAGATTATCTTTTCACTCTCGATGCAGTCATAGCCCAGTCTGATCTTAACGGAGACGGGTACTTTAACGGTGTTCTTTAGAGCGGTGATCATTTCCGCAATTTTCTCGGGCGTTCTTAATAGGGCGCTTCCGGCGCCTTTTCGTGTAACCTTCTTTACCGGACACCCTGCGTTTATATCTATCCAGGTTGCAACTTCCGAAAGCCTCATCGCTGCCTTAGCCATTCTAGAAGCGCTCGAGCCGAATAGTTGAATTCGCGTTGGAGTTACCGGAACGATCTCCTCTGTTCTTCCCGACGCCCTAAGCACACCTTCTACACTAATCATCTCGCTGAAGACAAAATCCGCTCCCCATTCAGCTGAAAGCTCTCTCATAACGGCATCAGTGTAACCGGCCATGGGAGAAAGCCCAATCTGTTTATCCATAGAAGTCCTCTACCTCGTCAAGTATTGAATCGGGAACCATTCCCCTAACAGACTTACCTTCTGAAAGTCTTCTCCTGATTTCAGTGGATGATATTTCAAAACGCGGAGCATCTAACCAAACTATTTCTGCTTTCAAAGCAGTTTCTACCTCTATCGAATTTCTGGGGTAAACAGCGATCGTTGCTTCGCGAAGTAGTGATTCGTATTCATACCAGCTGTCAAGCGAAGCAAGGCTATCCTCGCCAATAACTAGAAAGGGTTTGCAGTTGTGAACTCTAGAGAAATGCCTAACTGTGAAAAGAGAATACGAGACCCCGCCTCGATCTCTTTCGTAGTCCGAAACGTGGGCGCATTCAACACCTTCAAACGCTATTTCAAGCCACTTCATTCTCTTTTCGTAAGGGGCAATCGTTGAAGATACCTTATGAGGAGGTATGTAAGCAGGAGTTACATACAGCCTTTCAAGCTCCAGCTGTTCTATGGCTAGTATTGCAACAATGATGTGTCCATTGTGCACTGGATCGAAAGAACCCCCAAAGATCCCAATCCTATTCCCTGAACACATACTCTCTATCATCTATTACGACAGTATCTCCTTCCATGATTCCTGCGTCTCTAAGTTTTGAAGACAATCCTCCTTTTTCCAATTTATCCATAATAAAACGATCCCTATACTTGAACGCCCGGATCTTTCTCACGTAGAAATCGACTGCCGGCCCCAGAACCACATACCTTCCAGAAGAGTCCTTCTCCACTCTGAAATCCTCGGGGTAGGGTGCCGTGAGGACGACTGGCTCGACCTGCGGTAGAGGGGTATCTTCATCCCCTTTCATTGACGATAGGTATGAACTGTCTCCTTCAATCGTTCTCCATATCACTTCTTTCAAAGCCTGAGTACCCTCATGAGTAGCGGCAGAAACAGGAATTATTTCTTTGCCGGTGCTTTCTTTGAATAGTTGAAGCCTCTTCTGCCTCTCTGCTTGTGTAATGAGATCGCATTTGTTTGCAACTACAATCTCAGGCTTATCAGCAAGCTCCCTCTTATAGAATTCGAGCTCGTAACGGATATCTATGTAATCCTGAATGAAGTCTCTTTCTTCACTCTCTGAGATATCCAGAAGATGAACGATTGTTTTGCACCTTTCGATGTGCCTAAGGAATGTATGCCCAAGTCCAATGCCCTCGTGAGCTCCTTTGATTAACCCGGGAACATCCGCCACAATATATCCCTGCGAGTCGCTCACCATTACAACACCAAGATTAGGGGAAAGCGTAGTGAAATGATAATTGGCAATTTTAGGTCTTGCATTGGAAATCGTGGAGATGAGAGTCGACTTGCCCACGTTTGGAAATCCAACAAGCGCGACATCGGCAAGAATTTTAAGTTCCAGTTTGACGAAGAGCTCCTCTCCGGGCTCGCCATTTTCAGCAGCTTTAGGGGCCTGATTTGTCGAAGAGACAAATCTTGCATTTCCCCTACCGCCTTTTCCTCCTCTAGCTATCACGATCGTCTGCCCAGGGTTGCAAAGATCTGCTATGATCTCTCCAGAATCAGCATTATACGCAATAGTCCCTACCGGTACTCTAATAACCAGATCTTTCCCCTTCTTCCCGGCCATATTTGAACCCTGACCACTCTCACCACTCTGTGCGAGGAATCTCTTCTTGTGCTTGAAGCCGTAAAGTGTGTTTATTGAATTGCTGGCTCTCAAGAAGACATGGCCACCTCTTCCTCCGTCTCCACCGTCGGGACCACCATAGGGAATGTATTTCTCTCTCCTAAAGGAGACAGATCCGTTACCGCCATCTCCCGCTTTAACATAAATTCGCCCCGTATCAACGAGGCTTTCCTGATCGTTAGCTAGCATTGGGACACCTCCGCCGTATCTCCATTATGTTATAATAACATTGATATTGGAAGGGGGAAAGTAGAAGTGGATCGTGTTGTGAACGTCGGTTTCGAGTCTTTTGTGGTAAAGGATAGGATTCTTGCTGTGCTCCCTGTAGAAAGCTCGGCCGTTCGAAGGCTCAAACAGCTAGGTATGGAAACTGGAAAGATAGTTAACCTAACCTTTGGTAAGAGAACAAAGGCCATACTGATAACAAACAGTGGTCATGTCATCTTCTCCTTTCTTCCACCAAAGAGAATTATAGAAAAACTCTTCAGAAATTAGGAGGCATTATGGGCATAAACATGGCGCCTTTCGTCCCTTACGTAGTTGAAGACAGGGGCAGGGGAGAGAGGATTTTTGATATCTACACAAAACTGCTTTCTGAAAGAATAGTCTTTCTTGGCTGGCCGATTGATGATGAAGTATCCAATATTGTAGTTGCTCAGCTGCTCTTCCTGGAATCCCAGGACCCTGAGAAGGATATCAATCTCTACATAAACAGCCCCGGTGGTTCTATTACTTCTGGGCTGGCAATTTATGATACGATGCAGTATATTAAACCTGATATTTCGACAATCTGTATCGGGATGGCTGCCTCTATGGGTGCGATCCTTCTGGCCGGTGGAACGAAAGGAAAGAGGTTTGCACTGCCAAATTCAAGGGTGATGATTCATCAGCCCTTTGGCGGTGCCGAAGGTGTAGCAAAAGACATCGAGATAAGAGCAAGGGAGATTCTTTATCTCCGAGACGAACTCAATAAGATTCTTGCCAAGCATACGGGGCAGTCAATCAAGAAAATCGAAAAAGATGCCGACAGAGATTTCTTCATGAGTTCGACAGAAGCAGTAGAATACGGAATGATAGATAAGGTAATTGAGCAGAAGGCAAAAGTAAAGACGAAAGAATAAGAGAGAAAACAACCGGCCGGCGCTGAGCGCCGGCTTTTGATGTGTCCGGAGTGAACGAAGTGGCGGAAATGACACCGATGATGAAGCAATATCTGGAAGTCAAGAACAACTACAAAGACTGTCTCGTTCTTTTCAGACTTGGAGACTTCTACGAGACGTTCCTAGACGATGCAAAACTTGTTTCAAACGAACTGCAGATTGTTCTTACTTCGAGAAATGGCGTGCCCATGGCGGGAGTGCCTTACCATTCAATCAATGGCTATTTGAAAAAGCTCGTAGATGCTGGCCATAAAGTTGCCATCTGTGAACAAACAGAGGATCCAGCCCTTGCAAAAGGACTCGTTAAGAGAGAAGTGACGAGAGTAGTTACGCCGGGAACGATAGTCGAAGATGAACTGCTCCCCGAAGCCGAAAACAACTACATAATCGCTATTGGCAAGTCTGGAGAGTTTTTCATAATCGTATTGGCCGACGTATCGACAGGTGAAGTCATAATTTCCGAAGCAGAGGACCTAATTTCGCTCAAGGACTTTATTGTGGCGAGCCAACCTTCTCAGGTTCTCTTAAGAGAAAGCTTGAAAGATCTGAAGAAGGAAATCGCCGGCGTTACATCATCAATGGTTGAACTTATTGAGGATTGGCATTTTGCGTTATCTTCAGGCATTAACTATGTCAAGGAGTTTTATTCGATTGCCTCTATCGACCATCTCGAACTTGATGATAAGCAAGTTGAGGTTCTAGGTGCTTTGTTTAAGTACCTTGAAACGATAAATTTCTCTCCCTTGAAGCATCTTTCACTCCCAAGAATTCTCAAAAAAACGGATTCGATGCAGCTAGACGCTTCTACTGTTGAAAATCTCAACCTCTTTCGTCTCGAGAGAAAGGGTTCTCTTTTCGAAATACTTGATGAAACGACCACAGGGATGGGAAAAAGACGGCTGAGGCAGTGGCTGCTTTCGCCCTTGACTGACAGGCATAAAATCGATGAAAGGCTAGACGTAGTTCAAGCCCTTTATTCCGATCGTCACCTTCTCGATGAGCTGAGAGAATACTTCCATAGTGTTTATGACATCGAAAGGATAACAAGTCGCCTCTCGACGGATAGAATAACACCGAGAGACCTTCAATCTCTCAGAACCTCTCTTACTGTTCTGCCATACATAAAAGAGTTGATTTCTAACGAAACAGCATTTGATAGATTACGCGAAAGATTGGAGCTTTTTCCCAGTGAGCTGGAATTGCTGCGGCGCAGTATTGTTGATGAACCCTCTTCCTCCATAGGAGATGGAAATGTTATCCGAAAGGGGTTCGACGCCCAGCTGGACTCTCTCCGTGATCTTCTCGATAACTCCGTTGAAAAGATTAGGGCAATTGAAACTAGCGAAAAGAAATCTACAGGAATCCCTTCGTTGAAGGTGAAATTCAACAAGGTTTTCGGATACTTTCTCGAAGTTCCAAAAAGCCAGTCCGGAAAGGTCCCTGAAAGCTACACCAGAAAGCAAACGTTGGTCAATTCAGAGAGATACATAACTCCGGAGCTCAAGGAATTCGAAGACAAAATACTAAGTGCAAACGAGAAAATACAATCTCTTGAGAAAGCACTTTTTCTTTGTGTCTGCTCGCAGCTTATGAATTCGTTGCAAAGGCTCAAAGATGCAGCTATAGTTCTGTCTGAGATCGACGCACTGCAATCACTATCGCTTGTTGCCAGAAAATACAATTACTGCCGGCCGCGCTTTTCCGCTGACGGAAGTGCAAGGATTTCGAATTCTAGACATCCCATAGTTGAGAGGTTTGTGCCTGATTTCACTCCAAATGATATATCAATGGATAGCTCCGAGAACTTCTTCATCGTAACTGGGCCAAATATGAGCGGTAAGTCCACTTTCATTAGACAAGTAGCCTTGCTTTCAATAATGGCTCAAATGGGTTCATTCATACCGGCAAAAGATGCGATGCTACCGATTTACGACAGGGTCTTCACCAGAATTGGCGCCAGAGACGAACTTGCCAGCGGCAAATCAACTTTTCTTGTTGAAATGATGGAGACAGCAACAATTCTATCTAAGGCCACTGAAGATAGCCTAGTAATCCTGGATGAAGTTGGTAGAGGCACAAGCACGTTTGATGGGATTTCAATCGCATGGGCAGTTTCAGAATTCATATATGAAGCGATTGGTTGCCACACGATATTTGCAACTCATTTCACAGAACTGACTGAACTCTCTAGCATGTATCCTGGTATAAAGAACAAGACAGCTCGCATAGTT
The DNA here is from genome assembly GCF_002752615.1 of Mesotoga sp. H07.pep.5.3. Lineage (NCBI taxonomy): Bacteria > Thermotogati > Thermotogota > Thermotogae > Kosmotogales > Kosmotogaceae > Mesotoga > Mesotoga sp. H07.pep.5.3. The sequence continues at coordinate 648,959 of NZ_AYTV01000012.1, read as the reverse complement.
GAGACGGAAAAGGGAATTATCTTTCTCCATAAGGTGATCAACGGTGTAGCGAATAGTTCTCATGGAATAGAAGTGGCGAAGCTGGCCGGTGTTCCCGAGACCGTCCTTTCGAGAGCTAAAGAGATTCTAAGGGTAATTTCCAAACAATCGGCATTGGACAAAGCAGTGCGAGTGCTAACCGCCGAAGATCTCAGGGAAATCAGACAATCGAAGAAAGGGAAAATGAACAGGAACCAAATCAGTTTGTTTTAGGGCACACAAAGAATTTGGCAATCCGGAGGTTGATCATGTCGAGAATTGAGCAATTTCGTGAAAAGCTTAAGGAGAGAAATCTTGACGGTTTTGTGCTGTACAACATGGAGTCTAGCAACCGTTCCAGTTCATGGTATCTATCTGGCTTTTCGGGCTCCTTTTCAGTTCTGATCATAACACCTAAGAGTGAGTACATAGTGACCGACTCCAGGTATTTCACTCAAGTTGAAATGGAATCAAAGTTCAAGCTTATTCCTTACAAAAACGGAGACGAGCTTAAGGATATAATTAAGGCCGCTTTACTCGACGATGGAGCCAATCACGTCGGATTCGAGGAAGAGACTATTAGTTTTGGCCTATACAAAAGGGTTTTCTCTCAGCTTGGAGTGGAGTTGGAACCCGCAGACTCTGTTCTCAAAGATATGAGAATGGTTAAAACTGCCGATGAAGTAGAGAAGATAAAGGCCGCTGTCAAAGTCGCAGAAGATGCACTAACTGAAACTCTCAACTTCGTTCGTGCGGGAAGGACGGAAGAAGAGATTTGTGCCACCCTCGAATATGAAATCAGAAAACGCGGAGGTTATCTGGCCTTTGAAACTATTGTAGGTAGCGGTCCGAGAAGCGCCATAGTGCATGGGCGACCTTCCAAGAGAAAACTTCAAACGGGAGAGTTTCTCTTGATTGACTACGGTGCAAGGGTAGACGGTTACAACTCAGACATAACAAGAACCTACAGTATAGGCAATGCGACGGATGAAATGATAAAGGTTTACGAGACAGTCCTTAAGGCTCAAACAGAAGCCAAAAGAGCCGCTAAGGCAGGCGTAATTGGCAGTTACCTGCATGAGTTAGCGGCAAGTATAATTGAAGAGGCTGGTTACGGAGATTACTTTGGACACGGTCTTGGGCACAGCCTGGGAATGGACACTCACGATGGTCAAGGTCTGTCTCCAAAGAACTCTGCTCCTATTCCTGCGGGAGCAGTCATAACAGTTGAGCCGGGTATCTATCTTCCCGGAAAATTTGGGGTTAGAATAGAAGACGATTGTTATTTTCGTGAAAATGGAATTGATGTTTTGACTAATCTAGATAGAGAGTTGAAGATTCTTTAGCGATCCGGAGGTGGCTTCTAGATGATAGAAGTTGGAAAGATTAGAAAGGGAATGCCCCTAATAATTGAAGAAGAGATCTACATTGTAACAGAAGCTAACAAACATTCAATGGGAAGAGGGGACGGTATAATAAGGACCAGGATGAAAAATCTGAAAACTGGTCTTGTTAGGCAGTTCACGTTTCAAGCAAGCGAAAAAGTTGAAGAAGCTGCGCTTTCATTCAGACATGTTCAGTATCTTTACTCGGAGGATGAGCTCTTTCATTTCATGGACCTTGAGACCTACGAGCAGTATACAATTGGTGTAGATGAGATGGGAGATGCTCTGGACTACATCAAGGAAAACGAGGAAGTGGACCTTCAGTTCCATGAAGATAGACCTATAGGCGTTATACTTCCAAACACTGTCGTCCTCAAAGTAACGGATACCGCACCTGCCTATAAAGGTGATACAGTTTCTGGAAGCGGCAAACCGGCTGTTCTCGAAACGGGATTGAAGGTTTCTGTTCCATTCTTCGTCGAGAACGGAGAGCTGATTCGTGTAGATACAAGAACAGGCGAATATATCGAAAGAGCATAGGTGGAAAGGAGGGAGAATGATGGATTTTGAAGAGACCGATCTCGGAAGAATCGAAATCTCGGAGGCTGTAATCCGGGATATTGCTATTCACTCCTACATGGAATTCCTCAAGTTCGATCCAAAGGAAGGGAAAGCAAGAAAAGAAGCCAAGTCGACAGTTGACATTGATCTTGACGAAAAGGTCGATGGGACCAAGACCGTCAAGATTAACGTAAACACAAAAATCAAGTATGGTGTCTCGATACCCTCGTACGCCAGAAAAATGCAGGAGAAACTTAAGAACGACGTAGAAAGCTTCAGCGGCATAAAGGTTGAAGACGTGTCGATTACAATTGAAGATGTTTACGAAGAAGCCCAGAAGCCTGCTGTCATCGAGGAAGAAGAGGAGTTTGAAAGCGTAGAAGCCAAACCTGAGTTAGAAGAAATGGCTTCACAAGATTCTACCGTAGAAGAAGAAGAAGATAGAGAAAAAGAGGGTTGAAAAGGTGACGGCAGGCCCAAACAAAAGCAGACGAAAAATGAGGGAGATTGTTTTCAGCGCGATCTATCAGTTTGACTTCAATGAAGATATGGAGACTTCGTCTGAATATCTCGAGAGAGAGCTCAGTTTCTTCTCAATGGAAACCGAGATGAAGCTTAGGACAAGGAAGTATTTTGATAGCATTTTGAGGTATCGTGATGAGATAGATAGCGTTATTAGAAAACACCTCACGAACTGGACTTTTGAGAGACTTGCCTCGACCGATAAGAACGTCCTCAGACTCGGAGCATACGAGATAATTTATGAACCTGACATTCCAATTGAAGTAACTCTTAATGAAGCGATAGACATCGCAAAAAAGTATGGTTCAGAGCAAGGTGGTAAGTTCGTAAATGGCGTTCTCGACAGAATTGCTCGAGAGTGCGCATCAACGGAGAAAAAGAATCTATAAGGAGGTCGTACATGCTGACTGATCTGGACATAGCACAGAAGGCGGAGCTTAGGAAGATTGATGAGATCGCTTCATCTTTATCGATCCCTGAAAAGTATCTTAGAAGCTATGGAAAATATGTTGCGAAGATATCCCACCAGTATCTTAAGGAGCTGCAGGACAGACCAGACGGAAAACTCGTTCTGGTTACCGCCATAAGTCCAACAAGTGCAGGTGAAGGGAAGACCACCACCTCCGTTGGTCTCGCTATGGCCCTCAACAGAATCGGCAAAAGGGCCTTCGTGACTCTTAGGGAACCCTCTGTTGGGCCAATTATGGGAATCAAGGGAGGAGCGGCTGGTGGTGGCTATTCTCAAGTGCTCCCGATGGAAGAGATAAATCTTCATTTCACTGGCGATTTTCACGCCATCTCACTCGCTCACAATCTTCTTTCTGCAGTTATCGATGCGCATATTAACTTCAAGAATGAACTGGGAATCGATCCTACCCAGATATACTGGCCAAGAACCATGGACATGAATGACAGAGCCTTGAGACAAATCATCGTGGGCCTGGGCGGGTCTGCAAACGGTTATCCCAGAGAGGACAGTTTCGTAATAACTGCGGCATCTGAGATAATGGCAATTATCTGTCTGTCCAAAGACCTTGTCGACCTCAAGGAACGACTGTCCAGAATTGTTGTTGGAAGAAGTTACGACGGAGAATTCGTAACGGTAAAAGACCTGAGTGTTCAAGGAGCTATGGCAACTTTGTTGAAAGATGTTCTAGATCCAAATCTAGTTCAGACACTAGAAGGCACGCCTGCCTTTGTTCACGGAGGACCATTTGCCAACATCGCGCACGGCACGAACTCATTGACTGCAACAAAGATGGCTCTTAAACTCTCCGACTACGTTGTTACTGAGGCTGGTTTTGGAGCCGATCTAGGTGCGCAGAAATTCCTTGACTTTGTTTCTCCTATAGGCGGTTTCAAGCCGAGCGCGGTAGTACTCGTGGCGTCTATAAGGGCACTTAAACTTAATGGTGGAGCGCCTAAGAAGTATATCGAGGAAGAGGATGTCAAGGCTCTTGAACTCGGATTTGATAACTTGAAAGTTCATTATGAAAACCTTCGCAAGTATGGTATCCCTGTGGTTGTTGCTCTCAATGAATTCCCGCAAGATACTCGGAATGAGAGAGATAAGTTCGACAGTCTCTGCGTTATGAATTCTATTCCTTACGAGCTGTCAAGGGTTTGGGCAGAAGGTGGAGCCGGTGGAGTCGAGCTTGCAAATAAGCTCATAGAACTAGTAGAAGACTCAAACGATTACAAACCCCTACTATCAGCGGATCTCTCCTTTGAAGAAAAACTGGAAAAACTCGCAAAAGAGATATATAGAGCAGGAAAAGTCGAGCTCGAACCGGCTGCGAAGAGCAAACTGAGCCTTTTTAAGAAGCAGGGAGTAGATCGCCTTCCGATAATCGTTGCAAAGACCCAGTACTCAATCTCGGATGACGAAAAGAAACTTGGAGCTCCCGAGGGTTACACATTCAAGGTACGGGATCTGAACCTTTCTGCCGGAGCGGGATTTATAGTTGTAGTTGCCGGTAAGATAATGTTGATGCCCGGTCTTGGTAAAGACCCTAATGCAAAGCATATTGATGTCGATGCGAACGGAAAGATAAGCGGGCTCTTTTGAGGTGTTGACTTATGATACTTGACGGAAAGATAGTTGCTGAAAGCATCTATTCAGAAATTAGGGAAGCTCTAAAGAGCAGAGAGAAAGGGCTACCCTCCCTTGTTTTGTTCTGCGATGAACCGGATTCATCCAACAGAACTTACATGAAATCGATAAACAGACAGGGAGATAAGCTCGGTATAGATGTCATAGTAAGAAATAGCGGCAGCAGTCCTGTCAAAGAAATCTTACAAATAAATGAAGACAAAACCGTCGCGGGGATCATGGTTATGCACCCATTGAAGAATGCTGATGAAAAGGCCGTGCTAGCTGCTCTAAGTCCCGAAAAGGATCTGGAAGGGAGAACTGTATCGAACCTCGGGGGAATTATCAACGATGAGGAGTTCTTTGCCCCTCCCACAGCTGAAGCAGTAATGGAAATTCTCAACTACTACGGAATCGAGATTAGGGGTCGGGACATTACTATTGTGGGAAGATCTAACACAGTGGGAAAGCCGTTGGCCCTTCTATTCCTGAAAAAAGGAGTGGACGGAACCGTAACCGTCTGCCATTCAAGAAGCAGAGACATATCCGAGAAGACTTTCAACGCGGACATAGTAGTCAGTGCAGTTGGCATAGCCGGTTTCGTTAAACGAGAGATGGTAAGGCCAGGTGGAGTTGTAGTAGATGTGGGAATCAACTTCGTAGATGGCAGACTAGTAGGCGATGTGGATTTCGACGAGGTAAGCCAGATTGCCGCTGCGATAACCCCCGTACCCGGAGGGGTGGGTAGTGTTACGACGGCTCTTCTCTTCAAACACTATATGAAGTCTCTTGAAAGAATGGAGTCATAACAAATGAATGAACAGCCACTCTACAGAAGACTTAAGGAATACTCCTATACACAGCTGGAAGTGTTCGCAAGTGAAGTGAGAGAAACGATTACAAGAGTTGTATCATCGAATACCGGTCATCTAGCCTCTAATCTGGGCACGGTGGAACTGACGATAGCACTTTATCGCGTGTTCGACCCAGATGAGGACATCATAATTTGGGATACCGGGCATCAGGCATACACTCACAAGCTACTTACCGGTCGTTATGGGTGCTTCGAATCTCTAAGAAAGAAAGGCGGGATCAGTGGCTTTCTGAGTAGAAACGAGAGTCCTTACGATTTTTTTGGTGCGGGCCATGTGGGCACATCACTACCAGCAGCCTTAGGTATGGAGCAAGCCGAGAACATCTTCCAAAATTCAAAGAACATAATAGTTGTAGCCGGAGACGGAGCACTGACTTCTGGAATGGCACTCGAAGCACTTAATCAGATGAAAGACATCGGATCGAAGATAAAAGTGATTGTCAACGATAATGGAATGAGCATTGGAAAGAATGTTGGAAGTCTCTCCACTTCTCTGGCAGAGCTGAGACTCAATCCAGTTTACAGAGAGATGAAAGGCGATCTGAAAAACGCACTGGAAGCAATGAAGCTCGGCAGTCTCGAGCAATTTCTTTCGAAGATCAAGAGTGGCTTGAAAGCCTCTATTCTCGGAGGCAACTTATTCGAGGATATGGGACTGAACTACGTTGGTCCAGTGAAGGGACATGACTTTCAAGAAATGGAAGCTGTCTTCTCTGCAGTTAAGAATCTTAAGGAACCCTTCTTAGTACACGTCGTTACGAAGAAGGGTAAGGGTCTTGAGTATGCCGAAAGTAATCCTACAAGGTTTCACAGTGTGAGTAGAATAGATCCGGAGAATGGAGAAAAGATCTCGCAATATGGAGAAGTGACATACAGCGAGGTTTTTGGAAAGGTCCTAACCGATCTGGCAAAAAAGGATCCCTCGATAACGGCTATCACTGCAGCGATGCCCGACGGGACAGGACTTACCGAATTCTCAGAAAAACACCCGGCAAGGTTTTTCGATCTTGGAATAACCGAACAGCTGTGTACTACTTTTGCAGGTGGAATGGCTGCGGCAGGTGTAAAACCCGTCTTCGCTGTCTACTCGACTTTTCTACAGAGGGCTCTTGACCAGCTAATTCATGACATAGCTCTTCAAGATCTCCCCGTCTTATTTACTATTGATCGGGCCGGCATAGTCGGGCAGGACGGTGCGACTCACAACGGGATCTTCGACATTTCTTTTCTTTCGATGATTCCGAATATGCGTGTTCTTGCTCCCGCTTCACTGAAAGAGCTTGCCAACATGCTATTCACCATATTTGACCAGAATTGGTTGACTCACCCGACTGCCATCAGGTACCCCAGGGAAACAGAACTCGCAGACATTGATGAGATAACGTCCAGCTTGAAGAAGATAGAAATCTTTAAGTGGGAAAAGCTTATTGACGGAAATGAAATCGCAATTCTCGCTACAGGATCTATGGTTTCCAGAAGCAGAGAGGCTGCTTACATCAACGGATGTACCCTTTTCAACTGTCGTTCAATAAAACCGCTGGATATAGAAACTTTAAGGCAAATCTTTTCGGATTACGAGACAATAATCACAGTAGAAGAAGGAATAAAGAGCGGAGGCTTCGGATCAAATGTGGCACTTGAAGCTATCAGACATAATTACAATGGTAGAATCGATTTAATTGCAATTGATGATGCCTTTTCTTCTCACGGTACAAGAGAAGAAGTGTTGAACGAGCTGGGGTTGGATGCCAAGGGAATAGAGAATAGAATCTCTAGACTGAGAGGTGAAAAGAATGCAAGTAACTACAGAATTCGGTAAGATCGATATTTCTCTTCAGGCCATTTCTTCAATAGTCAAGAAGGTTGTATCGGAATCTTACGGACCGGTCAACGTAGGGTCCCCTCAAACGGGTTTTTTGGCAAAGTTATTTGGTACGACAGAAGACTCGAAAAAGGGTATCAAAGTGACCGAAGAAATCGATGGCACCCTTGAAATCGATATTGATCTCATTCTTGAGTATGGCGTAAGAATACCGACGGTTGTAGAGAATATTCAGGAGAACGTATTTCACAAACTGAAGGAGCTTACTGAAGCTACCAATATAAAAGTGAACATTCATGTTGTCGGCTTGCAGGACTGATGGGAGGCTCAAGAGATGAAACGTATCAACGGCAAGTTTTTTGTCGCTGCCTTCCGGAAAGCCGCTGAACGACTTCTTGCAAATAAAGATGAGATCAACGCGCTGAATGTCTTTCCTGTTCCAGACGGAGACACAGGATCTAATATGGCCGCTGCAATGATAGAGGCCTGTGAATATCTGGATAGATTGAAGAAAGATGATCTGGTGAGCATTCTGGAAGCAGTCAAGACCGGAATGCTTATGGGCGCCCGCGGCAATTCCGGCGTTATCCTCTCACAGATATTCAGAGGATTTGCTGAGGGAATTGGAAACAGAAAATTCGTAAACACCAAAGCCTTCACTGAAGGGCTAGTTAAAGCAAAGGAAATCGCTTATAGATCCGTAATGAAACCCGTCGAAGGCACCATGCTCACCGTAATGAGAGTAACGGCCGACACCGCAAACGAACAGTTCGGAGATATTGAGGATTTTGAAGAATACTTCGAAAGCCTACTTCATGTCGCTTTCGATACAGTAGAAAAGACTCCATCTTTACTTCCCAAACTTAAAGAAGCTGGCGTTGTTGACTCTGGAGCAAAGGGCCTGGCTTATATACTTGAAGGTTTTGTGCTTGCAGTGAAGGGCGATCTAGAACTTGAAGGCCCCATTCAGCAGATACCTCAAGCGATGGGGTCTTCAACGGAACGGATAGTTGAAATAGTCAGGGAAGAACTGAAATTCACGTACTGCACGGAACTAATCGTTGGCCTCAACGACTCAGAAAACTCGGAAGAAGTATCGGAAGTAATGAAGAATTATCTCGATGAAATGGGAGATTCGATTGTTATGGTTCATCAAGATGATATTATTAAGATCCACGTCCACACTGACCACCCTGGAGATGTGATCGAGAAGTTCTTAGGGGTGGGATTCCTTCAAAAGGTTAAGATTGACAACATGAAGGTCCAACATGAGCACATAATTGATATTCAGTCTAAGGGACCAGAAATGTATGGTAAAGGTAAGCGTCATGGGGTAATTGTAGTCTCACCAGGTGAAGGTCTTGCCGACGTTCTAAAGAGCCTTGGTGTAGATTACGCAGTTAAGGGCGGTCAGACAATGAATCCGAGCCTAAAGGACCTTTACGAAGCCATTAATCGAATCGCTGCAGATAAAGTGATTGTGCTCCCCAACAACCCAAATATCATTTTAACCGCCAAAGAGGCAGCGAACGCCATTAAGGACGACAATCCCGGGAAAGAGGTTTATATAATCCCAACTCGTACTGTGCAAGAAGGCATTGCGGCAATGACTGTATATAACGATGAAATGGACAGTGAAACACTGGTTGCGGAAATGAAAGAGGCTGCCGATTCCGTTTCACCGATTTCGATTACCTATGCTGTCCGAGATTCTAGCATGAAAGGAAAGAAGATCAGAAAAGGCGAATACATTGCGATAGGAAGAGACGGCCTGATAAGCTCTGGCAGGAAACTTGAGAAGCTCGTTCACGATTCAATCAGGGCGACTATTGGTAAGGACAGTGAGAAGGAAGTCGTAACGATATTTTATGGATCGGAAGTAACTGAGGAAAGTGCCGGAAAGCTTCTCGAATCTCTTTCAGGAAGTTTCTCAGATCTTGAATTCGAAATTCATAGCGGTGGACAGCCCTATTATTACTACTTAATCTCCATTGAATAGACTAGTAGAGCTCAGGAGGGAAGAATGTACTTACAGGACGTGATAGGGAAACTAAACTCATACTGGTCTATGCAGGGATGTATCATAGATCAGCCTTATGATCTAGAGATGGGGGCTGGAACCTTCCATCCTTCGACCTTTCTTAGGTCACTTGGGAAGAAACCCTGGAAGGTAGCTTTCATTCAACCCAGTAGAAGACCAACAGATGGAAGATATGGCGAGAATCCAATGAGAGTTCAAAGATACTTCCAGTACCAGGTAATAATAAAACCAAATCCCGAAGACTCGCAAGAACTTTATCTCGGTTCTTTAGAAGCACTGGGCATAAATCCTCAGGAACATGACATTAGATTTGTTGAAGACAACTGGGAATCTCCGACTCTCGGCGCCTGGGGAGTAGGCTGGGAAGTCTGGCTAGACGGAATGGAGGTCAGTCAGTTTACTTATTTCCAGCAGGTAGGTGGCATAGACGTTGATTTAGTTTCTCTGGAAGTCACCTATGGACTGGAAAGAATCACCATGTATCTTCAAAAAAAAGCGAACATATTTGATATAGACTGGAACGGGGAATTCAAGTATGGAGATGTCTTTCTCGAAAACGAGAAAGAGTTCTCCGCTTACAATTTCGATGTGGCCGAGAGTTCAAGGCTTTTTGAGCTGTACAGATTATATCGCGAAGAATTCGACCTCTGCCTTAAGAGTGGTCTTGTCAGACCTTCTTACGACTACATGATTAAATGTTCTCACGTCTTCAATTTGCTTGACGCGAGAAATGCAATCAGCGTTTCACAGCGTCAGAGCTACATAAAATCCATTAGAGAGATGGCAAAGGCAGTTGCAGAAGCATACGTAGCAAAGGAGAGCGATTCAGATGAGTGATCACAAAGCTCTGCTAGAAGTCGGAATTGAAGAACTGCCATCAAGTGAAGTGACTGGCATCAGAGACCAACTTAATGATAAGATCGGAGAGGCTCTTGAAAACTATCATCTGCGGTTTGACAGATTGGAAGTATTCGTTGCGAGCAGAAGATTCGGAGTGCTGATTCACGGTATCGATGGAAAACAAGCCGATTTCCTAGAGCAGAGGAAAGGACCGTCTGAGAAGATCGCATATAAGGACGGCGTGCCGACAAAGGCGCTTCTAGGTTTTTTAAGAGGAAGCAATGCGAAGCTAGAGGACGTAATAGTAAAGGACGGCTATGTTTACATTGAGAGAGAAATAACTGGCGAGACTGCTGAAGCTCTTTTGCCTCAGATCTTCTCCGACTCGTTGAAGTCCATGGATTTCAAGAAACCGATGCGTTGGGGAGATGGGATTTACAGATTCGTGAGACCTGTAAGATGGATAGTAGCAATGCTTGATTCCAAAACGCTTGAGATGGAACTGTTTAGAAAGAAGTCATCGAACAAGTCAAGGGGCCACAGGTTCTTCTTTGACGAAGTTGAAGTATCACCTTGCAATTACTTCGAGAAATTGAGTGAAGCTCTGGTAATCGCTCGGGAAAGCGATAGGGAAGAGAGAGTTCTCTCAGAAATCAGAAGAATTGAATCGAATCTTCAAAGCAAAATTCCTGTCGATAAAGAACTGGTTGCCGAAGTAGTCTCCTTGACGGAATATCCCTCTGCTGTTCTTGGGCGTTTCTTGGAGAAGTACCTCCAGCTCCCGCCTGAAGTAATAATCGTAACCATAAAGCATCATCAGAGAACTTTCCCGGTTGACAAGGATGGGAAGTTGACGAATAACTTCGTGGCTTTTCAGGATGGTCCAGATGATCCGATGGGTAATATTAGACTGGGTTATGAAGAGGTCATCAATGCAAGGCTGGAAGATGCTTTTTTCTACTTCATCAAGGACAAAGAGAAACCTTTCGAAGCGTACGTCAATGCGCTGGAAGGCATTATGTTTCAGCGTGGTCTTGGCTCGCTGAAGGACAAAACCGATAGAACAGTTAAGCTTTCCACAGAGATTTCCAGGATGCTCGGAGCAAATAATGACGAACTTCTGGAGGTTCAGAGAACGGCTCTTCTTGCTAAAGCGGATCAAACCACCAGAGTCGTTCAGGAGTTCCCCGAGCTCCAAGGCATAATGGGAAGGATATATGCGTTGGATTCCAAAGAGAGTCATGATGTTGCTATGGGAATTGAAGAGCACTATCTAGACGGCTCCATTCCCACAACATTGACTGGCGCAGTCGTAGGGGTTGCAGATAGGCTAGATACGCTTGTAGGCAACTTCATGATAGGAAATATACCTTCCGCTTCGAAGGATCCATATGCGCTGAGGAGAAAAGCTAGCTTCATCTTCCGGACTATGCACCATCTCGGCTGGAAGATCTCTCTGGATAGTCTAATAAGCAAAGCCATGGAAAATCTCGGAACGATTTCTAAAGAATCCGTTGAATTGATTCAGGACTTCTTTTCATCTAGATTCGAAGCATTTCTTATTGAGAAAGGCTTTTCAATCAATGTATCTCGATCCGTGAACAAGTGGTGGAACGTTCCATATCTAGGGGTAAGAGCGGCAGAAGCAATCAAAGAGTACATAAAAAAGGAAGATTTCAATAATCTTCTTATTGCTTATCAGAGGGTTCACAACATAAGCAAAAATCACCTGGAGAATATATTCGACGGCTCAAAGTTTGTGGAACAGGCCGAACGTGATCTCTTGAACGACTATCTGAGGTGTTATGACGATGTAATGGATGCCTTAGAGCGAGATAATTTCGAGAAGTCTCTTGAGCTTCTCACATCTCTCAAGCCACAAATAGATAGATATTTCGACGATGTCTTTGTAATGGCTGACCAGGAGGACATTCGCCTTAACAGACTGGGCTTTCTTAAATCGTTGGATCTGCTCTTCCTGAAGATAGGCGACCTTTCGCTTCTTCTTGAAGAAGAAAGAACGTGAACCGTCAATGAAGTCCGGGACCGTTGCCCTTGTTGGAAAACCCAATGTGGGGAAGTCAACCCTCATAAACACCATCATCGGCGAGAAGATCGCTATTGTTTCTGATAAACCTCAGACAACTAGAAATCGAATCGGGGGGATCCTGACATCAGATGACGGCCAGATAGTCTTCTACGACACACCTGGAATTCACAAACCGCTTCACAGACTCGGGCAATACATACTGAAAGTTGCAACTTCATCGCTAGTAGGATCTGATCTACTGCTGGTCATTGTTGACCCAACCGACGGCCTTCGAGAATCGGACAGGCTGGTTTCAAATCATGTGAACCAAAGTCACATTCCTGTCTTCCTCGCCATAAACAAGATCGATGAGTACGAAGACAAGAGACTCATAGAGGAGTTCAGCCAAAAGGCCGAACAGCTCTTCGAAAATATCAGCCGTACGTTCTTCATTTCAGCGATAAAGGCTATGGGAGTCGATGAGCTGATTTCAGCAATATTCGATTTCCTTCCGGAGGGAGAGTTGCTATTTCCCGAGGATGTCATAACTGACCGGTCTTCGAGATTTATGGCATCGGAGGTCGTTCGCGAAAAGATCCTTGAGAATACCCGGCAGGAGATCCCGCACTCTATTGGCGTTGTGGTTCAGGAGTTCAAAGACGACGGCACCATACTGAAAATCAGGGCAGATATAATTGTTGAGAGAAGCAGTCAGAAGCCGATAATCCTTGGTAAGGCAGGATCGATGATAAAAAAAATCGGTACCGATGCGAGGAAAGATCTTGAGTATATTTTCGATCAAAAGATTTTCCTGGATTTGTTTGTCAAAGTTAGAGAAAAATGGAGAGACAAAGATTCCATGATACAGGAGTTTACTAACCTCAAAGACGAACTTCATTAAATCGGGGTGATGCAGATGAAAAAGGGAAAGGCGGCTTTTGTCCTCTTTCTTTTGCTCTTCATGATGGTCTTTCTTAATGCTGATCAGATGGTGATGTCTCCCAACATCGGCGAAATCGAGGCGGAATTCGGAATAACTAAGGCAGATATCGGCCTTATACAAGGTTCTTTCACTATAGTAGGCGCACTGATTTCTCTTCTCTGGGGTTTTCTGGCAGACAAGTACAGCAGAAAGCTTCTGCTTCTTTTCAGTGTTCTGGTCGGTGAAATACCCTGCTTTCTCTCCGCCTTCGTACAGACTTTTCCGCAGCTCTTTCTTGCTAGGGCCTTAACTGGTATAGGCGTAGGAGCGCTCTTCCCAGTCGTTTTTTCTTACGCCGGAGATGCTTTCAAAGAATCTCAGAGAGCAAAGGTCAATTCCTTTCTTTCTACGGCAATATCCCTTGGAGCCATTGTGGGAATGGTAATCGCCGGATTCACAGGAACATCACTTGGCTGGAGAATACCGTTCATCATCGTATCTCTTCCAAACATTGTTCTAGCATTTTTATTCTTTGCATTTGCCGAAGAACCGAAAAGAGGAGCCGCCGAAATTGCAGTCGGCGAACTCGTGGATCAAGGGATAAACTACATTGGAAAAGTCAGACTGTCTGACTACAAGAATCTCTTCAAGGTGAAGACCAATCTCATTCTCTTCATTCAGGGAATTCTCGGAACGATTCCCTGGGGAGCAATACCGTACTACCTTGTAAACTTCTTCGAAACCTCTAAGAATCTTTCAAAGGAATCGGCCACGTTAATATTCATTTTCTTCGGAGTCGGAAACGTACTCGGGATATTCTTCGGTGGTCTCATCGGCGGTTTGCTTTACAAGAAGAAACCTGCCTACATGCCGCTCTTCAGCGGGATAATGACCGTCATAGGGACATTTGTTGCTCTATTGGCTCTGAACTTCCCACCCATCGAGGGAGCAGGCGGATTTGTGATGCTGGGAGCCCTGGGCATGGTAGCCGCAGCCTCCGCTTCAATGACAGGACCAAACATGAAGACAATGCTGATGAATGTCAATCCTCCTGAGAATAGAGGAAGGATATTCTCGATTTTCAACTTGACAGATTCTCTTGGAACGGGATTTGGACAGTTCTTTGCTGGAACTTTAGCCACGGCAGTAGGATCTCTTGGAGTTGCAATGAATGTTTCCGCGCTATTCTGGCTGCCTTGCGGGCTTGTACTGCTTACTGCAGCATTGGCTTTCCCAAGAGACATCGATCACCTTCATAGAAAGATGAAGGAAGCTGCTCAAACAATGGAGAAAGAAAAGTAAAGGCCTGTCAAGAGGTGAAAGATGATTTCAGGAGTGGCTTTGATTTGGAATATCGAGGAGAAAGTTGTATAATCTAATTGCTGAAGTAACCCTCAGACCGCTTCGCTGCCCTCGAAAAGGGCAGCAATTTTTATTTATTGAGGAACAACCACAAAAGAACCATGACAAAAGATCCTTTCTGTTCGACCTTTGAATCACATTACTTCGTCAGAAAGTAATCCTCAATTCCTGTGACGAGAGCTTCCACGAGCTTTTCCCTGTAATCTCTGGTAGAGAGAAGGACATCTTCTTCGGGATTTGACATAAAGCCCGCTTCGAAGATTAGTACGGGAACTTCTGACCAGTTGAATCCAGTAATATCGTCGCGTGGCCTAATTCCAAGTGAATCTATACCATCGATCTGCAATAGACTGGCCATGATCTTTTCCGCGGCCTTTTTGCTGTCCGAATAGATCAATGGACTTTGAGCAGAGGTTTCAGATGGAATTAGTAACATGAATCCTTTGAGGCTGCTATCGGAGCTATAGTCAGCATGGACTCGAATACAAAGATCTGCATTCGCCTCGTTTGCTATCTTCGCCCTTTCAACATTGCTTATGTTGACATCGTGACTATCTCTGGTCATGACAACTTCATACCCTTCCTGAAGAAGCCTATCCCTCAACATGAAAGAGAACTCCAAATTAAAAACGTATTCTGGAATACCGGTCGATGAGCCGCGTGTCCCAGTGGAAACCCTTGCCTTAGTCGTTTCCGAACCTGGAGCTATAGGTTCAAGAGTCAGGTCCGCTTCCTTCTGATGACCGGGGTCGATGCAGATAGTAAGCGAAAAAGCAAATGTGGAAAAAAAGAGAGCAAGAATAACGACAAACTTTCTTCTTTCTGAACGCATAGAATCACTCCTAACTGTTGATCACTACAGATTGTAACTTATTTACAGATTAATCGGGTTAAACTATCGGCAAGTAGTTCCGCTTACGCTAGCTTAGGGAGGCACAATCACTCTCTCCAATTATCGGAATCATATTTTTGATCTAACAGCAGAACGAGCTCTGTGTCATGCTCGCCCAATAAATATCAATTGAGTCTTATACATTGTTCATTCAAAATCATCCGATTTCTTGGCGGATTCTTGTCCTTCAGTCAACAAGCTACTGAAAACCGTTTCTAAGTAAAATTGCATCTACTAATGGATGTACATTTCGCTAAAACCGCTACTTCCCATGGAACTCCCTCTTAGCTCCGTTGTAGGTTATAATTATCCCGGAGGTGAGAGCCATGGCAAGCAGTTACAGGAAAGAGATGTTGGAGTCTGAGATAAAGAAGGTTCTCACGGTAGCTCTATCATCTTACACAAGTTACAACGACTCGCTAGGAATGGTTTCAATAGTCAGGGTAGAACTTACCAAAGATAAGCGTTTTGCAACGGTTTTTGTAAGTCTTATGGGACCGGATGAAAGCAAGAAAAAGCTGGTTAAAAGGCTGAATGAAGATAAGGGAATCTTCAGGACTGCAATTGCAAAGAACATTCGCCTGTTCAAAGCCCCTGAAATCCGTTTCAAAGAAGACATTGGAATAGAAGCAAGCTTGAGAGTAGCCCAGTTGCTGAAGAAGATCGAAAGGGAGAGGGCAAACACGAAAGATGAGTGATGGGATTATACTTGTAGACAAACCGGTCGGAATTACCTCACACGATCTTGTCAACCTCCTTCGACGTCGACTGGGGACAAAGAAGATAGGCCATGCGGGAACACTGGACCCTTTTGCCAGTGGGCTCGTTATCTCTGGGGTAAACAAGGGAACTCGGATTCTCGAGTACTTTCTTGAAATGGACAAAACATATAGGGCCGAGCTCGTGCTAGGAAGAATTACAGATACATTTGACATTACGGGCAGAACTGTTGAAGAGCGGAAGGTGCCGGATTTCTCTTTCGATGAGGTTTTTAATGCACTCAAGTCATTTGAAGGAGAGTATCTTCAAGTTCCTCCCGCATACTCTGCAAAGAAGTACAACGGAGAGAGGCTTTACAAACTCGCTAGAGAGGGCAAAGTAATCAATCTTCCGCCAAAACCGGTTAAAATCTATTCTATCGATGACATTGGCATTTCTTATGAGAAAGTCACCTTTACAGCTAAGGTCTCAAAGGGAACTTATATCAGATCCTTGGTTATGGATATTGGGTACAAACTTGGCTGCGGCGCAACGGCTACTAAACTACGAAGGATTTCCCAGGGTAATTTCTCCGTTGATTCTGCACACCAGATCGACGATGTATCTGATTTCTCAATAATTTCACTCGAAGAATCGATTGACTTCCTTCCAGGTCTTCTGCTAAACGATTCTGAGAGCAGCAATGTCCTCCTTGGCAAACAGATCTATGCCAGCGGAGTGGCAGGTGTTATGGGAAAGTTTGCGAAGAACGACTTGATCAGAATAATCGGCAGCGACGAACGACTATTGGCAGTCGCAAGATCAGAGCGCACTTCTTCATTCATCAAGACACTCCTAGCTAAGAATTCGCTCCAGAGAGTGGCAAAACTGGAAAAGGTTCTTGGTGCTTGATATGTATGTTGCCTGCATAGGAAATTTCGACGGCGTCCATTTGGGTCACAGAGCGATCATGCAAAAGACGGTAAGCATGGCAGCCAATCTAGATTTGCAGAGTACAGCAATCTCAATTGTCTATCCCTGGGGATACTACTTCCCAAACTTCCCGGGGATAATCTATCCTGTTGCACAGAGACTTGAACAGATTCTGACTACCGGAATTGAAAGGGTAGTAACTGTCAACATGTCAGAAATCAGATATCTTGAACCGGAAGATTACATCTCCAGGCTGATGAGTGAAGGCATGAGAGCAATTGTAGTCGGAAGAGATTTCACCTTTGGAAACGGCGCAAAGGGAAATATCGAGCTACTGGAGAGGATCTCAAAAGAAGGAGACTTGAGAGTTGAGATCGTACCCGACGCGCTATATGACGGGCGCAGAATTAGCAGCAGCTGGATAAGGGAATCTATAGCTAAAGGGGACATCGGCCTCACGAATTCCCTTCTAGGAAAGAGATACTCGATACGAGGCAAGGTTTACAAAGACAAACAGCTCGGCGCCAAGATTGGCTTTCCGACTGCAAACATACATCGGGGAGATGAAAGGCTAGTAATACCGAGATCGGGTGTTTACATAATTATGTCGACGATTGACTCTAGAGATTACTTTGGTTTGCTAAATGTTGGTTTCAGACCCACGGTAAACACATCGGAAGAAGTCAAGTATGAAGTATACTTTTTTGACTATTCCGGCAATCTCTACAATAGAAACCTTGAACTGGAGTTTCTTGAATTTATTAGGCCCGAGTTGAAATTCGACTCACTGGGCGAGCTAATAGAACAGATAAAACATGATGAAAGAGTTGCCCGTCGCTGGCTGGAGATACACCTAAATATGCTCAAGAAAGAACGATGAAATCGCCCCGAAGAATTGAGACCTTCTTTCTTCGTCGGCAAACAGTTCGTGCTTTCCCCCCGGGATTTCCAGCATTTTCTTCTCCACGTTAATCTTTTCGTAGAGCTCCTTTCCTCCTACTGGATCAACAACCCTGTCGGCGGAACCATAGACTATTAGAGTAGGTGTCATTATTCTATCCGCCTCTTTCAGCGCCTGCTCGATACTATCTTCAAGACCGAAAAAGAGATTCGGTGATACTCGATCATGCACATAAGGATCTGCAATGTATCGTTGTACAGCTCTCTCATTATTTGACAAGTCAGCGGGAGTGAAACGAGAAGAACTACTGAATGTAGTTTTTGGTGCAACTCGTCTGATAATCGAAATCAACGGAAGCAGATTCTTGACGGACTCCTTTGCTGAAAAAAGATGGGGAGCGCTAAGGGCGGCGGCATTGAAAAGATCTGGATGCACCTCTATGACTCTTGTAGCTATAAGTCCTCCCATACTGTGCCCGAAAAGGAAGAGGGGAAGCTCGGGCTGAATCTTCTTCACTCGATCGGCAACTTCCTTTACAAGCGACGTGAAGTCGTCAAATGACTTAATGAAACCCCGAGTTCCCGAATGCATGCCGTGACCTGGAAAATCTGCCGCAAACACATCGAATCCCTTTCCGTTAAGATAAGTAGCAAAACCGTCGTATCTTCCACTGTGTTCGCCAATTCCGTGACAAATCACGACGCTTGCCCTTTTGCGCGAAGAAAACCATCGTCTAACAAACACCGCAACACCTCCTCAAACTGATTATATCTCTTCAACAGGGGTGTTTACAAAAGCCAGAGAGCATGATAATATTATTTCTGTTCGGCCCCATAGGATAACGGCTAGTCCACCGGATTCTCAGTCCGAAGGTCGGGGTTCGATTCCCCGTGGGGCTGCCAACATTTTAGTTCTCCATCGGCGTAAGTTCCATTGAAAATCTCCCAGTTGGGAGATTTTCGCTTTTTCAGCTCTTTTTTGTTCTGAGTTCCTTTGATGTCTTTCAACCCTCTGCTTTAACAGCTGATCGCAAAGAACTCTATTCTCGCTCGCGTTGTTTTGATTGTGAGCCTTCTTTAGACACTTTTATAACCTAGCACAACTGATCTCCATGTGAACCGGCTCGTAAAATACAGTCAGCACATCATCCTAAACCTTGCAAGAAAAAACAAACGCGACGCAGAGCATAACCAATTCTTATCGATTTATTAATATGTCGGTCTCTATAGGATATGAGTTTTCGCAGATGCTATGCTATCATAATTCAATGCCTATTATTTTCACTTTAGCACTTCCTATTCTTTGCCGCCCATTAGAGGCGGCTTCTATTTTTTCGTCTTTGCTTCTTAATTAAACAACGGTCGAGGAATTATTTCCCCTTCCTAAGCATCTAGAAAATGATCGGTTTTGAAATTGCGTGGATTTTTGAAGAGTACAGAGGTCTTCTACTGATCAGATTCTAAAAAGGTAAATCCTCCTTCTATTATCGAAGCACAAATCTCAACGATCTTCGGGTCGTAAAGCCTTCCAGCATTCGATCTGATTTCTTCTAGTGCGGCATCAAGACCAAGTGCGGCTCTATATGGTCTATGGGAGCTCATCGCTTCGACAACATCGGCAACCATAATTATCTTGGCTTCGAAAAGAATCTCCTTCTCCTTCAAGTGTCTAGGATAACCGGAACCGTCGAGACGCTCATGATGCTGATAAACGATTTCTGCAACGGGCCAGGGCAGTTTGACTTTTTTAAGAATCTCGTATCCTGTCACGGGATGCCTCTTTATTATTTCAAACTCTATATCGCTCAGTTTTCCGGGCTTCGACAATATCTCGGTGGGAATCATAATCTTTCCTATGTCGTGAACCATTGCCGAAACTCTCAAAGCTTCGATCGTTGATTCGTCAAGATCCATTTTTCTTCCAATTTCGACGGCAAGTTTAGCGACGTTCTTCTCATGGAATTCAGTGTATGGATCCTTCAGATTCAGCACATCAGACAACACAGTAACAACTGAATTGAAGGCTGCCTTCAGTGCTTCGCTGGTTTTTTGGCGTTCAGTAACGTCTCTGGCGATTCCTTCTATTGCAATAAGATTTCCTTCATCGTCATAAACGGGCACATTCATCTGCTCGGTCCAGATGATCTCTCCATTTTTCTTGATCCATCTCAAAAGAATCGGCGATTGATTCACTTGCTCTGAAAGCCCGTCAAGTTTCCATCTGTCATCAGGATGGACCAGTTCGAAACCAAGATTTGGATTTGAGTAGTGCTCCTCCGGTGTATAGCCTGTAATCTTTGTGGCAGAAGGGCTGACATACGAGAATTTTTTCTCGGGGAATAATTCATATCTATATACCAGATCATTCGCCTTTTCTGCAATAAGCCGAAACTTCCTCTCGCTTTCTTCAAGAGCCTCTTCAGCTGCGGCCCTGAGTCTTTCTTCCTTCTTTCTTTTTATTGCCTCCTTGACTGCGAACGGGAGCCTAGCCATATGTTCCTTTATGACATAATCTGAGGCGCCCGCCTTCATACATTCAACGGCAGTCTCCTCGTTCATGGAACCAGTAAGAATGACTATAGGCGTACTGGGAGAGAACTTCAAAGCAAGATCTATTACTTCCATCCCGCTGAAGTGAGGCATCATGTAATCGGAAATGATTATGTCGGGCTTGTAATTAGAGATCGACTGGAGAAAATCTTCACGATTATCTACCCTCAAGAAACCAACAGAATCGCACCATCCCGAAAGCCCTTTTGTGATTTCTAATTCCGCTAGCTCCGCATCACTTTTCAAATCTTCTACGAGAAGTATCTTTATCGACGAACAATCAGAGAAATTTCCATCAACGGTCTTGTCCATAAACACCTCCCGATAACTCAACAATAATATCATGCAGGACTGTCATGATCGAACGAGCAGATACTGTTCTTTTCAGCGTAATTTGAAAACCTGTGAGTGATACACTCTCGCAGATAGATTCTTTTGGAAAGAGCGCAGATTATACTTTCTCTAGAGCTTCATCATTCAACCCTCAAAAGGAGCCAATATGGGAAAAGAAGCACTGCTTGCGCTTGTCAATAACGCAGCTTTACTTATTACTTTTGTGGTTTTGTACACCGTCTTCTATGTTAAATCAACAACAAGTAGACAAATACCAAGGCAAATCATCTCTGGCTTCCTTCTTGGAATGGTTACAGTTGGCGTCATGCTCAACTCTTGGCAGCTCTCTCCCGGAGTAGTTTTCGATACTAGATCGGTTGCACTCGGTCTAATAGGTCTCTTTTTCGGATTTATTCCCTCCATGATTTCGGCCTCGATGGCCGTTGGCTTGAGGATATTGATGGGCGGCGAGGGAACGATTCCAGGAATAAGCACAATACTCAGTTCGGTTTCTGTGGGTCTCATCTGGCAACATCATAAACGAAGAGATTCCTGTGATCGCTCACTACTAGAGCTGTATCTATTTGGAATCGTAGTGCATGTATTTATGCTTCTGTGCATGCTTCTTCTTCCTTCTCAAAGTAGAGAAACTTTTTTTGAGATAGCAGCGTTGCCCGTGATGATAGTTTATCCGGCGGCAACAATGATAGTAGGCTGGGCAATGACGGGCCAAATAGCGCGCAAGCGGGGGGAAGCAGCAGAAAGCGAACTTGCTTCCACGAGCGAAAGGCTCGCGGTGATTGTGAAGAATTCTCCGGTAGCTATTATAAGTCTTGATCTCGACTATAAGGTTACATCATGGAATGAGGCGGCCGAAGAGATATTTGGATGGAAATGCTCAGAGGTCCTCGGCAAACCTCTGCCTTACATTCTAGAAACCCAAAAGGAAGATTACGAGAGAATGAACGTCGAAACTCTGAAAGGCCTTCCCGTTAGAGGCGAGCGCTTTGCGCAGAGGACGAAGGATGGAAGAGAAATCATCATAAAGGTTTACAACGCCCCAATTCGTGATGAAAACGGAAATCTTGAAGGAATCTTCGGAATACTTGAGGATGTGACAGAACAACACAAGGCAGAACTTGCTCTCAAAGAAAGTGAACTTCGCTTCAGAAAGTTATATATGAACATGAACATTGGAGTGGCCATATACAGAGTAATCAATGAAGGTGACGATGTCGTATTCTTGGATATGAATCCATCTGGCTGCAGAATTACTGGAGTAAATCGAGAGGAGATACTTGGTAGAAGTGTCAAGGCAATCTTCCCATCAGTTGTAGAGCTAGGTCTTTACCAGAGGCTTATCGAGGTATGGAAGACCAGCCGACCAATGCACCATCCAGTGAGGCGCTACAAAGATGAAAGAATAGACTTCTGGGCCGATAATTATATCTATCCCGATAGATCAAATGAAGTCGTAGCGATATTTGAAGATGTAACTCAAAGAGAACTAATGCTCGAGGAACTAGAAAGGAGAGTCAAAAATAGAACAGAAGAGCTCGAAGCGGCTAATAAAGAGCTGGAATCTTTCGCCTACTCGGTTTCACATGACTTGAGAGCTCCTCTAAGGGCTATTAACGGCTTTTCAAAGATCATTTCAGATCGTTATATGTCCTCCCTTCCCGAAGAGGGACAAAGGTATCTCGGATTTATATCGAAAGCAGGAGGAGATATGTCCGATCTCATAGACGGCCTTCTAGAATACTCCCGAATCGGTAGATCATCGATTCACCTGAACGAACTACCTTTGAAGAGTATCGTTGACGACTGCATTGCTACGTTGAACCGGAGAATTGAAGAGGAAGGGGCAGAGGTAAGCATAATTACGGATTTGCCAACGGTCTATGCAGACGAATCTCTTCTAAAAAGAGCAGTAACTAATCTCCTTCAGAATGCGTTGACTTATCACAATGTCGGGTCGCGCCCCATAGTAAAAATATCCTCCAAACATCACAAAGGTTGGGTCTTTCTAACGATAGAAGACAATGGGATCGGAATAGAAGACAGGTATCACGAAAGAATTTTCAATGTGTTTCAGAGACTACACACTGATGAGGAGTTTCCAGGCACTGGTATTGGACTCTCGATTGTAAAGAAATCGGTTTTGCTAATGGGAGGAGACGTGTCTCTGGAATCTATACCCGGGGAAGGCTCGAAATTCACTTTGAAGATTAAGGGGGTTTAGCCATGAAAAATGCGATCATACTTCTGGTTGAAGATAAGATGATGGACATTGAGTTGACTCTTGATTCCTTCAGGCAGGTGGGGCTCACGAATCACGTCGAAATCGCAAAGACTGGGGAAAGAGCGCTCGATTATGTATTCGGTAACGGACCCTTCAGTGATAGAGAGGCTTTTCCACTGCCTGATCTTGTTCTGCTAGATCTCAAACTACCCGGCATTTCCGGGCATGAGGTTCTTCAAGAGATGAAGAAAAGCGAACTAACGAAAAGAATACCGGTTGTCGTTCTTACTTCTTCCCGAGAAGAAGGAGACAGAGCTATCTGTTATGACAGTGGAGTAAACTCCTTCCTAGTCAAGCCAGTTAATTTCAAGGAATTCCTCGTTGTAGCCAGGGCCATTGGTGATTACTGGCTCACGATCAACGTTGGTCCTCCGGTGGAATGCGAGAATCCTCTTGATTCGGTCATCTGAACTTGTTTCAGCATCTCTTTTCGATAATATCAACCGAGTAAGATCCTTTCCGAGGAGTTAGGTTCGCTAATGGAATGGCAAAAAATGGAAGCCAGATGCTTATGCTTACCACAGCCATTACCAGAGATAGTCGTCTACGGAAAATGCGCCGAAAAATGGCATCGCTCTTGTCAGGACAACCGAGAACCATTATTCCCTTTTCGAGCGCAACTAACAGAGTTTCGTTAAAGCGTGCACATAGCAGCTGATAACTTCTCACTATTGGTAGATGTAATAAGATTCAGCTTCCGGCCTTCAGTATATTCGAGTTGCTCTCTTCTGTTAGAAGTGTCCTGAAAATGTTAGAATTGTCATGAATATCTGGAGGTGGCTTTTGTGACAAAGAACCCGCTAAATCTGAGGCTCTCGGAAATCATTTCTCTCGGAGACACTTACAAGTTCTACAGAGAGAGAATTGACAAATACAACAATGAACTCAATGCATTCCTTCAGGTAAGAACCTTTTCAGAAGAAAGACAGGGCTTTCCCTACGCCATAAAGGATAATATTCTTGCGGTAGGGACAAGGACGACTTGTGCGAGCAGAATACTCGAAAACTACGATTCACCATACGACGCAACAGTAACTCAGAAATTGAATTCCAAAGGTGGACAGCTTTTAGGCAAGACGAACATGGATGAGTTCGCAATGGGTTCATCAACCGAGAACTCAGCGTTTGGACCGTCGAGAAATCCCTGGGATCTGAATCGTATACCGGGTGGTAGTAGTGGAGGAAGTGCCGCAGCAGTTGCGGCAGGTCTCGCACCTTTTGCGCTTGGAAGCGATACGGGCGGTTCAGTCCGGCAACCGGCCTCCATGTGTGGAATCGTCGGCTTTAAACCTACTTACGGACTTGTATCGAGATATGGCCTGGTTGCATTTGCCTCTTCCCTTGATCAGATAGGCCCAATGACAAGATGTTCGCAAGACGCCGCAGACGTGATGTCGATGATCTCTGGACATGATTCTCGTGACTCAAATACAATAAGACACGCTCTGTCCTTCGATACTTCGCTTGGAGGAAATTTGAAGGGCCTGAAGTTCGCTGTCCCTTCGGAAATGCTTAGCTATCCCGGTCTAGATGAAGAGGTGAAGGAAAAATTTCTTTCCATAACAAGAGATATAGAGAGATCGGGTGCCGATGTTGAAGTAATATCCGTACCTTCTGTCGAATACGCCGTTGCCACATATTATCTGATTGCTCCTGCAGAGGCCAGTTCAAACCTCTCACGCTATGATGGAATAAGGTTTGGGCCGAGGCAGCAGTCGGAGGATTATGAAGGTCTGACAAGCAAGAGCAGAGATAGGGGTTTTGGGAAGGAAGTTAAGAGAAGAATCCTGCTTGGTACATTCACCTTGAGTGCGACTTATTATGATGCTTACTATAGAAAGGCTTTGAAGACTAGAAGAGTAATGGCCGGTGAACTTAGCAAAGTGCTAGATGAGTATGATTTCATCTTGAATCCTTCTTCTCCTGTAGTCGCTCCTAGGATAGGCGAAATAACCGACCCACTGGCGTATTACTTGATGGACATCTATACGATTCCAGCAAATGTCGCTGGATTGCCTTCGATCTCAGTTCCTGCAGGTCTTGTTAATGGAATGCCAGTAGGTGTTTTGATAACGGGCAAGAGATTCAGTGATGTCTCCATACTTGATGCCGCCAAAGGAATTGAGGATTTGTCTCCCTCTTTTAGTAATGGATTGGCGATCATAGCAGAAAGGTGGACAGAGTAATGCTCAGAACTGTTATCGGACTGGAGATTCATGCTCAACTGAAAACAGAAACGAAGGCCTTTTGCAGCTGTAGAGCCGATGTTTTCGATCTCGAACCTAACACTGCAATTTGCCCAGTGTGCACAGGGCAGCCAGGTACTCTACCGGTGCTTAACAAGAAAGTAGTAGAATTCGCAGTTTTGGCGGGAATCGCTATGAACTGCACTATAAACAAACGTTCTGTCTTTGATAGAAAGAATTACTTCTATCCTGACCTACCAAAAGGTTACCAGATAACACAGTATTTCTTTCCGATTGCAGAACACGGTTATCTCTATCTGGAGAACGAGGAAGAGAAAAGAAAAGTGAGGATTCGCAGGATACACATTGAAGAAGATGCTGGCAAAATGGTGCATCAGGGAACGGATTCTATAACCGGATCATCGGGAAGCTTCGTGGATCTCAATAGATGCGGTGTTCCTTTGATAGAAATCGTAACCGAGCCCGACCTCCGTAGTCCCGCCGAAGCCAGAATCTTTATGGAGCTTCTTAGAGACACTCTGAGGGCGCTGGAGGTATGCTCTGGAGATATGGAGAAGGGAGCATTACGCTGTGATGCTAATATCTCGATGGTAGATGAAACGGGACGAAGCTCTAACAGAGTAGAGGTAAAGAATATCAATTCATTCAAGTTTGTTGAGAAGGCGCTTGAATTCGAGCAGGAGAGAATCTCAAAGGCGCTCGCTTCTGGGGAAGATGTTGCAAAAGAAACAAGATCCTGGAGCTTTTCGTCCAAAGAGACTTTTTCAATGAGATCGAAGGAGGAAGAAAACGATTATCGCTACTTCCCTGAACCGGATCTTCCAGTTCTGGTAGTCAGTGATGAAGTCATCGAAAGGATCAAGGGGAGTCTTCCCGAGCTACCATGGGAGAAGATCGACAGATTTGTTGAGCAATACTCGCTCCCGAGGTACGACGCAAGTGTACTCTCTTCAGACGGGGACATCGCTTCATACTTCGAAGAAGTCGCTCAGGTCACTGGAAAGCCGAAAGAGAGTTCGAACTGGATAATGGGAGAGGTAATGCGACTCATGAATGACAAGGGACTTACCATCGAAGAGGTTAAGGTAAGTCCGGAGCATTTCAAAGAGCTTTTCGATTTAATGGATAAAGGAAAGATCTCCAACAAGATCGCCAAAGATATCTTCCCGACAGTTGTTGAAGAAAAGAAGTCGCCCAAAGAGATAGTAAAAGAGAAGGGGCTTGAACAAATAGACGATGTTGAGGTAATCGAAGATGCCCTTCAAAAGGCCATGGCTAACAACCCCGCTGCCGTGAAGCAGTTTAGAGAGGGGAAGGAAGGTGTTCTTGGTTACTTCGTAGGAGCTGTAATGAAGGCAACGAGAGGTAAGGCAAATCCATCAAAAGTCAATGAAATCGCAAGGAGGGTGCTCAAAGGTTGAAGAGAGTTTTATGTTTGTCACTTGTATTGCTTTCTGGGATTCTTCTTCTTTCCGAAACCCAGTTAAAGCTCAACAACGCAGGATGGAGTGTTTCAGCAGATATCAGGGCTTACGAGGACATCTATTTGACTCTAGCATTGGCTACGGGAATTCCCTACGTTGGTGTCACGTATGTTGACAGTTGGGAGGAGTACTCTACCGGATTTTTGAAGTTGAAAATCCAGGACGGCGTTTTCAGAGGATCGTTGTTGGCCAGTCACGAAGGTTTATTTATGGGAGTCAGGTATGTGTCTAACACTAATCAGATTCCTATCTTCTCTCACACAGCTCTTGAACTGGAACTTTCGACGGTTAGTAAGATGAAGTATCTTGTAAGAAACTGGGTTCGACTCCCTTTAGGTCAGCTTAACGGAGGATTAAGTGTCTTTCTTCACGGAGAGGATTCTTTTTCATTCAACGATGTTGGTCTATACCTTTATGCAAAAGAATATGAGCGAAGTCTTAGAATTAGAAACATGGAAAGCAATGTTGTCGCAACTGTTGACCTTAAAACAAACGACTCGCTAGGCGAGGTTGGATATGGTATAGGTATAGGAATGAACTACTTGTCCTTCGATCCCGGACTGGCCTTCGCAGGCAGCTTTATTGTTCCCGCAGGCGATTTGAGGCTTATGCTTTCTCCTACCGTAATGGTGAGCATGCGTGGAATTGACGCTCAAATACTTATCTCGAAACTCGGGAGTGATGATTCAATCTTTGCTGGAATCTCGGTAACAAACTTCAATCTCAACGGGATCTTCATGAGGCTTATTTTCTGATGGGTATGGGACTCTATATCCATATTCCTTTTTGCGCGAGGAGATGCTCATACTGCGACTTTTGCACGGTTGAGTATGATGGTAATCTCGTACGACAATACCACGACTTGCTGAAGAAGGAAGTAGAAATGTATCCAGCTTCAGAGAGGGTTGAGACTCTTTACTTTGGAGGAGGTTCGCCTTCCTTATATCCTGTTGAGCTTCTTAGGGATTTGATGTCGTTCATTTCCTGCTCATTTGATGCCGCGCCAGTGGAGGTTACAATAGAAGCCAACCCTTGGGAACTCAATCTAAAAAACCTTAAGCAGTGGAGGGATATTGGATTCAACAGGCTCTCGATCGGTATACAATCATCGGAAAGGGAGATCCTCGAACGATGCGATAGACCGGTCCCTAAGAATCTCAGAGACAGACTGATGGCCAGCAGAGATACCTTTGAAAACCTTAATCTCGATTTCATTCTAGGGTTGCCTGGAGAAAACGAAAGCAACGTTGCCGGAAACCTTGAAATGATTAGCGCCATAAATCCGGATCATGTATCGTACTATGTTTTTGATTCTGACCACGAAACTAAATTGATGCGGCTTGTCCATGATGATATCATTGATTTACCGAGACAAGAAATAGTAGAAGGCCTTCACGATATTATTCTTGATTCTTTAAGCAAAATGGGGTTCAGTAGATATGAGATCTCATCATGGGAGAGAGGACGTCGTGAGTGTCTTCATAATCTCAAGTATTGGCGAAACGAGCAATATATGGGCTTTGGCGTTTCAGCCGGTAGTCACTTCGATAGAAAGAGGTACGTGAATACTTCCGATCTCCTTGAGTATCGATATCTTGTTAATCTTCGAAGGAGACCGGTTTTTGAATTGAGGGAGAACTCAGTTATTCAAGAGGTTTTTGAAACGCTTTTTATGGGACTAAGACTGATGGAAGGCGTTGATTTATCAAAGCTGGAACTTCCTGATGAGTTGAATAATACTTTGGTCTCCGAGCTTAGAGCTCATCTTGGTGACTACCTTTCGCCAGATAACAGTCGAATAAGATTGAACAATAATGGAATGGACTTTTCTAGAAGCGTTCTGGAGAAGCTTATCGATATCAAGGAGGAGATGGTGATTGCTTTCTCCACATGAAATACTTGAGTTGGCAATGAAAATCGAAGAAGTCGGGGTAAGCTTTTACAGGGAACTTGCAGAAAACGTTGAGGATGAAAGTAAGCGTTCACTCTTTAGATATCTTTCGAAGCAAGAAGAAGGACATGCAGAAACATTCAAGTTTCTGCTAAGGAAATTTGAAGAGGATTCCCTCGAACTCATAAACTGGGATGATTCAGGGGCATACGTTGAAGACCTGGCAAATGGTAGTGTTTTCTCCAGAAGTCTTCATGATTCTATGAGCAGTTCCGATTATCAGAAGATAATTTCTCTTGCAATTGAAGCTGAGAAGAAAAGCATAGCATTCTACGAAAGCATTCAAAAAAACGCAAGATTTACCACAGCAGATGCCCTTAAGAGGATTATCAAAGAAGAGAATAACCATATTGAACTTCTGAAGGGAATGATATGATGTCTGCAGAAGATCTGTCGGATTTTCTTAAGGGTTTCTCCACACACAAACCGGAAAGTAAAACGGAGAGCTGGGATTCATATTTCATGAGACTTGCCTACCAGGTTCGGGAAAGGTCCAGCTGCCACCACAGGAAGGTCGGAGCTTTGATTGTTAGAGAGAACAGGATACTATCTACGGGTTATAACCAGCCACCTTCGGGATTTCCACACTGCGATGAAACCGAGTGCATTCGAGACGCTCTTGGAATACCTTCCGGTCAAAACCAGGAAATTTGCTATGCGGCCCATGCCGAGCAAAACGCGATTGCACAAGCAGCGAAATTTGGAATAGCGACCAATGGATCAACTATTTATGTAACTCATCGTCCGTGTTCGGTTTGCGCTAGACTTATCATAAATGCTGGAATAAAGAGGGTCGTTTTTTCTGAGGGATATCCTGACCCATTGACCGAGTTCATGTTTGAAAAAACAAATGTCACGATGACACAATTTACGAAATGAATGGGAGGAAATCATGGCTATCGCAAGGCTAACTAAGTATTTGAGGCAGGATAGAATGCCTCACGTTTGGTGTCCCGGTTGTGGGAACGGTGTCATTATGAAAGCATTCATAGATGCTGTCGACAAAAATGCCCTCGATCCAGACAGAGTCTCTGTTGTCTCGGGAATTGGTTGTTCTTCAAGGGTAACGGGCTATCTTAACTTCAATACTATGCATACTCTTCACGGTAGAGCAATTGCGTTCGCAACGGGAGTAAAGCTTGCTAGACCTGAGTTTAAAGTTGTTGTGATGGGTGGGGACGGAGATATTCTCGCAATTGGCGGAAATCACTTCATTCATGCTTGCAGACGGAATATGGATATAACGGTGATAATATTCAACAACAATATATATGGAATGACCGGAGGGCAGTACTCTCCAACCACACCTCATGAGAAAATCGCATCGACTTCTCCGTACGGCAATGTAGAGAACTCATTTGACATTGTCAATCTGGCACTTGCCTCGGGAGCGACATACGTCGCAAGATCAACCGTCTTTCACTATGCACAGATGGTTCAACTCATCCAGAAAGCCCTCGATCACAAAGGTATGGCAGTAATAGAAATAATGACCAACTGTCACACATACTACGGTAGATATAACGCCATGTCACAACCTGAAGACATGCTTGCCTATTTCAAGAAGAACACAGTACAAATTAACAAGGCTAGGACAATGTCTCCTGAGGAATTGGCCGATAAAATCGTGGCCGGTGAATTCGTAAACAAGAATGCTGATACATACAGCGATAGCTACAGAAAAAAGATCGAGGAATTGATGAAGGCAGAAAGAGGTGACAATGGATGAAACAAGCGTTCACACAACCTCATTCAGTAAGGATTTCGGGTATTGGAGGCCAAGGCAACGTATTGATGGGAATAATTCTTGCCGAAGCCCTTATTATTCAAGGAAATTGGGTAGTTCAAACCCAATCCTACGGGGCTCAGGTGAGGGGCGGACTCTCGTATTGTGATGTGCTTTTTAACAGTGAACCAATCGACTATCCCAAAGCTCATTCCTTCGAACTAATTTACTCGATGCATCAGACGGCTGTAAACGCTCATGTCCCTCTCTTACATGTGAACGGAGTACTGATAGTCGACTCCACCCTGGTCAGTTCTATTCCAAAAGAAGGAGTAAGAATGACCAGAAAGATTATTCAGAAACCAGTCACCGAGCTTACTGAAAAAAAATTTGGCAGCACTCTTCCAGCAAACATGGTCGGATTGGGCCTAATAGCCAGAGCGGGAAGTTTCGTGACTACTCAGTCCCTTAAAGAGGCCATGACGAAACATATTAAAGCGAAATATGTTGAAATGAATGCCCAGGCGATTGATTTCGGTTACTCACTAATAGAGAAGTCTTACAGTATTAGAAGAGAAAGAATCGATTCTGTCGGCCGGGGATTCGAATGAGAAAGTTTGTTAGAAGCCTTGGGAACGCTACTAACGGTATAAAACATCTTCTAAGAGAGAGGAACTTCAGGATCCAGCTTGTGATTGGGGCCGTTATTCTCTCTCTTGGTGCGCTGATCCAAGTAGATAAGAATGATTATTATTGGCTGCTTTTCTGTACGTTTATGGTATTACTACTGGAAGGAATTAACACTCTAATAGAGAAGCTTGCAGACATTTTGCGACCGTACTATGACGAAAGAGTACGAGTATTGAAGGACACAGCGGCTTCCGTGGTACTCTTAGGAAGTGCGGTCTCAGTACTGATAGGTTTATCCATTATTTTACAAACGATTTTTGGTTCGCATTTTGCCGTTGGACTGCTTTTTGGTATAATCATTTTGGTTGTCTTCTTTTCTTTAGGGCTTTTTGGAGGTGGCAGGGAATGAACCGTCGGGTCATTCTGTTATTCTTATTTATGTCTTCGCTGTTGATGACTCGCAGTTTCGCGTATTTTCTTGTTACATACGTGGTTAGAGCGGGAGATTCGATTCATACTATTTCGAGAGACTTGGACGTTAGCATCTCAACTATTATTGATTTCAACAGTCTTAAAAATCCCAACAGTATAAAGGCCGGGGATACGCTTCGAATACCCCAGCCGGATGGTTTGATCTATGAAGTTCAGTCGGGCGACACCTTTGACTATATCGCCAAACTTTTCTTTTCTCCCGTTGATGAACTAATTGCAGCCAACAATCTTAGGCCTGATTCCGTTATCAATCCGGGACAAAGAATCTTCATTCCTATGTCGTTGGTCAATCTATACCAATATATTCCCCAAAGCTCGCCTTTCAGGTGGCCAATATACGGAGTCATTTCATCAGACTACGGCTGGAGAACCCACCCTGTTACCGGGCAACCTTCTTTCCATTCAGGACTTGATATCGCCGCACCAGAAGGGACGCCGATATTTGCGGGTTCTGGAGGTACGGTTGTTTTTGCTGGTGTAAATGGCGGCTACGGAAACATGGTTGAGATTCAACATGATAACGGTTACTTGACACGTTACGGTCATATGAGCAAAATCAGCGTTTATGTTGGTCAGAGGGTTGATGCGGGATCACTGATCGGTCGGGTAGGAAGCACTGGGGTCTCTACGGGGCCTCACGTTCACTTCGAAGTAAGAGATCCAAGAGCCAACACAATGAATCCATTATCAATGCTTCCCACACGTGATCTGATGTACGTAATTAGAAGAGAGGACGATGGAACTGCCGCCGGTGGTAAATGACAAAGATACTTGTTAGTGCTTGCCTGATTGGTGTGAACTGCACATACCGTGGAGATAATAACCTATCCTTAAAGCTTTTAGAGCTTGTTGACAGGTTTGTTTTTTTGCCAGTATGCCCGGAACAGCTTGGAGGACTTCCGACACCTCGTCCAAGAGCGGAAGTCACAACCTCTGCTGATTGGAGGGCAGCGAAGTTGGTGTTAGATCAGTTTGGAAATGATGTCACTCAAAACTATTTACGGGGGGCGGAAGAGGTGCTAAAAATAGCCAAACTATCTGGAGTTAACATAGCTATACTGAAATCAAGAAGCCCCTCTTGTGGATGCAGGGGCATTTATGACGGAACCTTTAGTGGAGTAATGGTTGACGGTATGGGAATCACTGCGGAACTTCTTCTAAAGAACGGTATCGAAGTCTACTCTGAAGATGAGACTAACTTCTTATACTAGAATCGAAAAGCTCCGTTAGAATTAGCCGCTCTTCATCTTCTTCAAGCGTAAATCCTGGACTCTTTACCAGCACGACCCATTTCCCTTTCTGCCAGATGAGAGTTTGATCCCGTCCCCCAAATCTGACGATTTTTGCGTAATAGTAGTCTGGTTTTTTTATCCTTCCGAGATCCCTGGTTAGCACAGACGCTTCCACGAGGAACAACGTGTCCCAAACGCTTCTTGCAGAATCAACTGAAAATGTCTTCCAAATATACACATTGATATTTCTGGAATTCAGCTCAAACTGAAGGCAGACAACCGAATTATCCTCAGGTGGGTAAAATACGCGTATGCTCTCCCCGTCTTCTCGGTCCACAGAGACTCCGTTTGCGAGACCCTGGTCAGGCGGAAACGGCGCTTCTCCAAGAAGAGAGAAAACATCGTCATTGAAGGTCAAATCGGAAAGGTTCACTTCTTCAGAAGGAACTACAACTTCTATCTTGTATCCAAAGGCATAATACGATACAAAGGCAATAAGCAATACCACAAAGAAGACTGTAAACAGGGCTCTGTTTCTCGAGGAATATTTCTTACCGTTCTTGCCCGAATTCAAAATTCCCATCTGCAGTCAAACCAGCTCTAGAATCTTCGCAATTCTTGTGGGATCAAGTCTATAAGGTGAACCTTTGCCCTGAAAAAATCCATGTTCTCGTATTAAGTGAATGGAGATCGGTGAATAATCGATCTCTTCCTTCAGAGCGATATTTCTCACATTGACGTTTACCTTTTTTGAAAGATGACCATGGCGAAATGGACATGGAATGTAACCTCTGCTTTCCTCCACAATCACTACAAAACGATCGTCGACCTTCACGGGGGAGCCGAATCCTCTTTCACCCTCCTTCATCAGCATTTCCAGCTTGTCTGCGATAATCTCGTTTGTAAGGCCAAGTTCTTTGACGGTTATCTGGTCTTCACTGATTATATCAACAAGATTCCTGTCATCATCACCCAAAAAACCAGGACCGGTGATATTTCCCGCTCTCATATTTTCTTGAATTCTGTCGAAATCCGGAGTTTGTTTCATTTTCTCACCTCCACCCTATCCGAATTTGTCGTAGAATATTTTTTCTTCGAGTACTTTGTGTCTAGTCAAGACACGTATGCAGGCATTTATCATTCCCGGACTGCCACAGAGATACGCTTCTCTGTCAATCTCGTCTCCTTGCTCGGAGAGATACCTGTCCACAACATCTGTTATCAATCCAGTTTCCCCTTCCCAATTATCTTCTGGCAGTGGATCAGACAGTGCTGGAATGAAATGAAAACTGGGCATCTTTCTTTCAACCTCTTTCATCTCCTCAAGGTAGAACAGATCTCTCTTGCTTCTTGCTCCAAAGAAATAATAGGCATTTCTTTTCACTTCTCTTTCCATCATGTCATAAATTATTGATTTGATGGGAGCCATTCCAGAGCCACCCGCAATGAATATTATATCTGAATCGGTGTCTCTCAAGTAAAAATCACCAAAAGGCCCAAGAATCCTAATTCTGTCTCCAACTTTTAGCATTTTGTGAACGTAAGTTGTGACAATCCCGTTCGGGACAAGTCTTATCAGCAATTCAACACCGCTCTTAACCGAGGGTTGCGAGGACATCGAATATGCCCTCATTGTCTCACCCTTGATATCTCCATAAGCTGGAACTATTAGCTGCACATACTGACCTGCCTTGAATTCGATCTCATCTTCCAAATCAAAGAAGACTTCCTTGATGTCGTGTGTCACATCCGTTATCGATGAAACACTAGCGATGTATTCCCTTATATTGAACAATTCTTCAGGGATCTCGATTGATATATCACTCTTAACCTTAATCTGACACGAAAGCCTAATGTTGTTTTTCTTCTCTTTCTCGGAAAGATATGGTAGTTCTGTCGGGAGAATGGGCCCGACGTCTGTCAAAACCTTTACCCTGCAAAGTCCGCAGCTGCCTTTTCCTCCGCATGCAGAGGGAATGAAGATCTTCTCACTTGCAAGCGTAGACAGAAGCGTCGCTCCGCCTTTCACTTTCAAGTCTTTCGAATCATTTACTCTTATACTAACTTCTCCATAGTTGTTCACAAGGGCATCCGCAATAGTGAGAATTGCAGCAAGCAGCGCCGAAATTCCTCCGATCAAAAGAGCTGATATGACTATTTGCAATCAAAACACCACCTTATTGAACGGGCAACATGCCCGAAAAACCCATAAAGGCAAGTGCCATGATTCCGATAATTATCATTGTAATGCCTGGGCCAACCAATTGAGGAGGTAGATCATTCTCTCTCATTCTCATGCGCATTGCAGACAGTGCGACTATCGCAAGCCACCAGCCAGCACCAGAACCGAACCCAAAGAACAGAGACTGGATGAGGCTGTACTCTCTGATTATCATGAAGAGAACTCCACCGAGAATTGCGCAATTGACTGTGATGAGGGGCAAGAAGATTCCCAAGTTGATGTAGAGAGCCGGAGAGAATCTTTCAATGATCATTTCCAGGAACTGCACAAAAGCAGCGATTACAACAATGAACACTATGTACCTAAGATAATCGAGATTCAGAGGAACTAATATGTAATAGTAGACTATGTAGTTGAGAACAGAAGTAAGCGTAAGAACGAATGTCACTGCCATACCAAGCCCATTGGCAGTTTTTATGTCTTTAGAAACCGATATGAAAGAGCACATCCCCAGGAAATTGCTCAGCACCATATTACTTGTCAATGCCGCCGCTATCATTATTACAAATGGATTAAGTGGAACTCCCATCTAAACCCCCCCTTACTTCTTCTTGACGATCGGCGTTCTCGCGATCCAGATTATCGCACCTAAAATAAAGAAGGCGCTGGGAGCCATTATCATTATCACCCAAGGAGTGAAACTTTCCGGCATAACTCTCACTCCAAAAATCGTGCCAAAACCCAGAAGCTCTCTTATAAAGGCTACGGCAAGAAGAATCAGCGAGTAGCCAATTCCCGCGGAGACGCCGTCGAGAAAGGAAAGAATCGGACCGTGAGACTGGGCAAAGGCTTCTGCTCGTCCCATAATGATACAGTTCGTTATTATCAACCCAACATAAGGACCAAGAGCCTTGCTGATAGAGGGTAGATATGCTTTGAGGACAATATCGAGAATTATCACGTAAGTTGCAATAATAAGAACCTGAATCATCATCCGCACGTTTCTTGGAATCAGTTTTCTGAGAGCGGAGATGGTCAGTGAAGAGAAAGCGGTAACGAAGATTAGACCTACTCCCATAATCAGAGTGTTTGTCAGGTTGTTTGTGACTGCTAGAGCAGAACAGATCCCCAGAATCTGCACTATTACCGGATTATTCTTCCAGATGTTTGCAAGAAAGACCGTCTTCTTGGAATCAGCCATTTTATTTCACCACCTCGCGAACGACGGGTAATACAGAATTAATCGCCTTGTTCAAGAGGATCTGTATTGATTCA
Source organism: Mesotoga sp. H07.pep.5.3 (assembly GCF_002752615.1). Taxonomy (NCBI): domain Bacteria; kingdom Thermotogati; phylum Thermotogota; class Thermotogae; order Kosmotogales; family Kosmotogaceae; genus Mesotoga; species Mesotoga sp. H07.pep.5.3. Next base: position 612,703 of record NZ_AYTV01000012.1, on the reverse strand, counting down.
GATGTTCTGGTGGCTCCCGTAATTGCGTCAACTCGAGCATCTTCTTTAGAGACAGTATCCTGTCCCGTAACCACAGCCACTCTTGCAGAGGGATCTGAAGAGATCTGCTCTCCTCTGAACTGCTCCTTGAACCGACTTTCGTCAATTCTACCTCCAAGACCGGGCGTCTCCGAGTGGCTGACGAAATCTATTCCGGTAATCCTCGTTCCCTCCTCATTGAATGCAATAAGTGCCGTAATTGTCCCCCACAAACCCGGACTCTGTACTGTAAAGGCTAACTCCTTTGAGCCATCTTTGTTGACAATGTAAACTGTCTGATCCCCGGTGATCTCTTCAATCCTGTTGCCATAAAGCCCTAGAATTTCCTCATCTGAGACTGAGTCGATGTCTTCTGCGAGATTAAACACGTAAACGAGAGATCTTTGGAACTCGAGTTGTTCATTCTTCTCGATCGTGCCGGAAGCCAAAGCGTTAATGCCAGCAAGACATAAAACGAAGATCGTCGTGAGAACAAAGGTAAATACTACTGAGTACAATCTGCCACTCATGCCCTCACCTTCTTCGGGGTGTTAAGGTAATCTAGAAGAGACGCAAATGTGTTTGCAATGAGAACAGCAAACATGAGACCCGCACCGAAAAGAGAGAAAGACCCTATTATCACCGCTAGTGAACCGATCATAGCTCCATATATCCATTTCGACTTTTCTTTCTTCGGAGCGCTTACAGGGTCGGTGGCCATGAATACTGCCCCAAACAATATACTACCTCCAATAATCCAGTGAAACGGGCTCATTTTAGAAGGGTCGAATATATAGACAATCCCTGACATGACAAATGCTGACACAAGCGTCGAGACAATTATCTTCCACGAAGCAACTTTGGTGATAATAAGGTACACAGCTGCAGCTGCTATCAACCACTTTGCTGTTTCACCTGATGAGCCGGAGATATTGCCAAATATCATTCTCCACGCACTTACACTTCCTCCACTTCTGATGACATTCGCTGGAGTAGCCATGGTAATGATATCGGAGCTGATCCAGCGAACGAATCCCTGTCCCCAGCTTTGAACCGCCGGCGTCCAGCTCTGTTGAACGGCTGCGGGAAAGCTAATATAGACAAAGGCCCTTCCTACCAAGGCCGGATTGTAGAGATTCTTCGCGAAACCCCCGAAGGCCATTTTCGCAAAGATTATCGCAAATGAAGAGGCAACAATTACAATCCAGAAGGGCACTGCCGGTGGAAGAATCAGGCCAATCAGAAAGCCGGTGACTATTGAGGCCTCGCTGACGGGTTTTCCCTTTTTCTTTTCGAATAACCATTCGACAAAAACCGAGATGAGAATGGACAGAAACACCTTGGAAAACACTACCCAGCCGAAATTACCGACAGCGAAGATCAGAATTGGAAGGAGAGCGTAGATTACCTTTCTCATCATTGGTTGTTTCAAGAAAAACTTCTTCGCCATCTCTGGCACCTCCAAAGCTTGACTATAATTATGGTCATGCTGTATAATGGTCCCGAGGTGGTTCCTTTGTCAAGATTACATGAGCTCTCTTTTTTTTCTCTGGCCGAAGCAAAAACACACTTTTCAAAGGTCGTTGACGATTGTGAGAAGGCCGATATAATTATAACAAAAAACGGTCTTCCCAAGGCTGTAGTGATGGACTATCGTAAGTACGTGCTCTTCAACAGGTTTCTTGAGAGGGTTTATGATCTCTATTTAATGGACGCTGGCGATGAAGCGATGGATGTTGAAATAAAGGATCTTATTGTTCAAGTCGATGATGATTGACGGAGGTGTAAGATGGCAGAAGTTATCCTCGAGAAGGTAGGTAAGACTTATCCAAATGGAGTCAAAGCTGTTTTGGATGCAAATCTGGAAGTAAAAGACAAAGAGTTCCTTGTTTTACTGGGCCCTTCCGGCTGTGGAAAGACAACGACATTGAGAATGATAGCCGGATTGGAAGAAATCACCGAGGGAACAATAAAAATCGGTGGTAAAGTCGTTAACGATGTCGAACCTAAGGATAGAGACATCGCTATGGTTTTCCAGAATTATGCTCTTTACCCACACATGTCTGTTTATGAGAATATGGCATTCGGATTGAAACTTAGGAAGACACCCAAGCCCGAGATTGAGGAAAGAGTCAGGGAAGCTGCCAGAATCCTTGGAATAGAGCAGCTACTTGATCGAAAGCCAAAGCAGCTTTCCGGTGGTCAGAGACAGAGGGTTGCCGTTGGAAGAGCGATAGTTAGAAAGCCAAAAGTCTTCCTCTTTGACGAACCTCTATCCAACCTGGATGCGAAGCTGAGGGTGCAGATGAGGGCGGAACTGAAGAGGCTCCACCAGAATCTACAGGCAACGATCATCTACGTCACTCACGACCAGGTTGAAGCAATGACAATGGCAGACAAGATTGTCATAATGAAAGATGGCATTATTCAGCAGATAGGTGATCCTTATTCGGTCTACTTTGAACCAAGAAATAAGTTTGTCGCGGGGTTTATAGGAACTCCAGCAATGAACTTCATAAGCGCAAAGCTTGTATCCGAAAACGGTAGTGTTTGGGTCGTCAAAGAAGACATGAAACTTCTGGTCCCTGAAGACAAGGTTGACAAAGTTAAAGGTTTGGTCGGTAAGGACATCACATTCGGCATAAGACCGGAGGATATATACGACAAGATGTACGCCGTCGCGCCAAAGGATGAGTATACAGTCAAGGGCAGTGTAGACGTTGTTGAACCTCTAGGTAGCGAAACGCTTATCCATGCTAACATTCACGGAGATGACATTGTGGCGAAAGTAGATCCAAAGAGCAGAGCGGCTGCCGGTGACAAGATGGATCTTGTTTTCGATATGTCGATGATGCATTTGTTCGATCCTGAGACTGAAGAGAACGTCCTCGCAGGGACACATCAGGACGCAGCTCCAGAGAATCTTTGATTGCTGCTGTTGACAGCAAAAAAAGGTGGCTAAAGCCACCTTTTTTCATTTTTTGACTGTATTATCCTCTCGTCTCGACGTATGTTTTCACTTTTGAGGTCAATCTAGCCTTTTTACGGGAAGCCGTATTCTTGTGTATCGTCCCGGACTTAGCCGCCTTATCGAGAGTAGAATATACTTCACTGAGCATGGACGAAACGAGCTTTGGATCTTCACCCTCTTCTATAGCTTTATACAGCTTCTTTGAAGCATTCCTAAATTTCGTTCTGACAGCCTTGTTCATCATTGTTTTCTTGGCGGTCTGTCTTACTCTCTTCTTTGCTGATGCATTGTTAGGCACTTATCACTTCTCCTCCTTTCGAGATTTACCTGTTTATTGTATCATCAATCCAGTGCTTTCTTCAATTGGTCTACCGCATCGGTTTCTTCCCAGGGAAGATCAACGTCAATCCTGCCGAAATGACCAAATGCGGCTATCTGTCTGTAGATTGGTCTTCTGAGATTCAAACGGTCTATAATGGCGGCGGGCCTGAAGTCAAAAACCTTTAGAACGGCCTTTCTTAATTTCTCGAGATCCACCTTCTCCGTATTGTGAGCATCTATCATGAACGACACGGGTTTTGCAACTCCAATTGCATAAGCCAACTGAAGTGTTACTCGTTCCGCCAATCCGGCGGCTACGATGTTCTTCGCGGTGTATCTGGCCATGTAATGGGCCGACCTATCGACTTTCGTCGGATCCTTACCGCTAAAGGCGCCTCCGCCATGAGGTATCCAGCCTCCATAGGTATCGACAATAATCTTTCTCCCGGTCAAACCAGTATCGGCCGAAGGTCCACCCTTGACAAAACGCCCGGTTGGATTCACGAAGATTTCGACGCCCTCAAGCAATTGATCATGCTCGATTACCGGAGCTACCACATTGTCAACGACAAGTCTTTCGATTTCGTGACTGGTCAGATCGGGATCATGTTGTGTTGAAACTACAATAGCAGTCACACCAACCGGTTTTCCGTCTTGATACTTAACGGTAACTTGGGTCTTTCCATCAGGCCTGAAGCCTTGGACGGTTCCATCCCTTCTAACCTGACTGAGTCTTCTGGCAAGTCTATGGGCGAGAACGATAGGCAAAGGCATCATTTCCGGCGTCTCGTTCGTTGCGTAACCAAACATCATACCCTGATCACCGGCTCCAATAAGTGCGTATCTATCTACATCATTCTTCTTTGCCTCATAGGACCTGTCAACTCCAAGAGCTATATCCGGTGACTGCTCGTCTATACTTGTGAGAACTGCACAGGTTTCCCCATCGAAACCAAACTTAGCCCTGTTGTATCCAATATCGAGAATTGTGTCTCTGACAACTCTCGGAATATCGACATAGGCTTTTGTACTTACCTCTCCAGCAACTACTGCAACCCCTGTAGCAAGAAGAGTCTCAACTGCGACCCTCGAGTTCTCATCCTGAGTTAACATTGCATCCAAAATTGCATCGGAAATCTGATCGGCCATCTTATCGGGATGGCCTTCCGTAACACTTTCACTGGTGAACAACCAAGTCTTCATAACTGCCTCCTACAAAATGAATCTATTCTTCATATTCTTCTTTGGAAATGAATCTACCGCCAACAATTTCGAAAGACAAAGGTTTGAAAGCTCTATTGAATTCAGCAGTGATCTGAATCCTGTTCTGACAATTGCTGCCAATGAACTCTTTGTCGAGCCTGTAAGCACCCTTACCCTTTCCATAGTTTACACTGACATCGTAATACTTTCTAAGATGGCTTCTGAATTTCTCTCCGCACTTGTTGCACTGAAAGTGCACAACCACAGTGTTCCCGTTGTCGTAAAAGGGATTCCTGCCAATATCGCGCGGCTTCTTCTTGAAAAACATCTGAATTACCTCCTCATTTCAATTCTGAAGTCTTTCGAAGCCTCGTTCCCCCAGTGATCTCGAACTACCACTCTCGCATCTCTAGGATTTGTCCAGTCGATGTCATCCCAGATGTTTATTGGCAGGACACTGAGCGAAATCCTCGAGTTTAAGTTGAACCAATAATCCGATTCCGTTGATGGTGATGAATATATTTCGCGAACCTTATCGACTTCGTCCAATTCAAATGATACGAAATCTATCTGGTAGATCAAACTGTTCTCTACGTACAGCTCAATAGTCTTGGGACTTATCGGATGCCTCAGCTGCACCTTTGCGTGAAGATCCAGTGGAGTGTTCGGAGTCATTTCTATCGTTGGTTTACCTTCCGAAAATGAGTACGTTTTTCCGCCCGCTCTTATGTCAAGTATTTCAATTGCTGGAGTTGGAGAACCTGTATCGAAAAAGAATCCCGGATTGATTATCGTCTGCATTGTTGAATCCCTAACCTCCAGATGAAGATGAGGAGGAACATTACCGCTGTTTCCTGACTTTGCGACAACATCGCTCTTTCTGAAAAGAAGCTCTCTAGGGTCAAAGGTTACTTCGACATACTGATCTCCAAACTCAGAAATTAGCTGGTGATAAAGATCATTTAGTTTTCTTCCCGTTAACGTAGAAGTGTCCCCGACTTCATTAACGTGCGCAAAGATCACATTGATACCTTCCTCATTAGTAAGAATATTCGTGACTTCAGGAAGCGTAAGGGCTATCCCAATGCCATATATAGGATGGTTTATATAGATCTGGTGCACATACGAATCGTCTGGAGAACGAAGATCAAGTCCCACAATACTTCCAGTTGAGTAATCCATTCCCATGTGGAAATGCTCGGGATAGTTGATATTTTTGGAATTCCCCCTAAACTCGCCAAAATAGCCCGTTATCTCCGGTGCCCTCTTCAAAGGAAAAAGAAGTGTCGCCGAAAACAACATTCCAGTAGTCAGAATTACCAGTATGACCGATAATAACCTCTTCATTTTCTTCCCTCCTCACATATAGAAGAAATGAGCCGTTCATTTATCTCATCGGAGGACAAATATTCGATCTCGATGAGCTCTCTGTCAAAGCTCTCAGAAAGCACTTCCACGGAGTTTCTAAATCTCATGAAATTCGAAAACTCGGCAGGAGTCAATCTCAACGTTCTTCTGGACTTCTCACCAAAGAGTTTCCTTGTGATTTCATTAAGTATGCCCTCAATGTTGTAGCTTCTCAGTGCACTTACCATTACTGAATCTGGAAAGAATCCTTCCAGTTCGGCCAGTCTTTCATTCGTACAGAGATCAATCTTGTTCAGAACGTGAATTCTTCTGATCTCTCCCGCACCTATTTCACGTAGAGTACGGTCTACTACGGAGTACTTGTCTTTGATTGCCATGTCAGATGCATCGGAAACTACCACGAGGATATCGGAGTACTTCACTTCGTCCAACGTGGATTTGAAGCTCTCCATCAACTCGTGTGGCAATTCTCTTATGAATCCAACGGTGTCGGAAACCAGTAAGTGCATTCCAGCCGGCAACTTCGCTTTCCTGACTCGGGTATCGAGCGTTGCGAAAAGCTTATCCTCTATGATTAGATCCTCGCTGCTAATCTCGGAGACTAACGATGATTTCCCAACATTTGTATAGCCAACAAAAGAAACAAGAGGTACCGAAGATGACTGTCTCTTCTTGCGTGATATTTCTCTCCGTTTCGCGAGTTCTTCGATCTCTTTTCTGAGGCGAGAGATTCTGTCCTGAGCCTGCCGTCTATCTATCTCAAGTTTCTTCTCCCCAGGCCCTCTTGTACCTATACCTGCTCCGGTTTGTGAAAGCATCCTGCCAAATCCCTTCAGTCTCGGAAGTTGATACTTAAGGCTGGCGAGCTCTACTTCGAGTTTTCCCTCTTTGGTTGTTGCATGTTCAGCGAAGATTTCAAGAATCAGCTGCGTTCTGTCTATGACATGTATCCCCAGCAGTCTTTCAAGATTCATCGCCTGAGACGGCGATAACTCATGTCGCGTTATCGCAAGAGATACACCAAAGGCTTCAATCATTCTCTTCGCAAAGCCAACCTTTCCTTTTCCAAGGTAGTGTCTTGGATCGGGATAATCAAGATTCTGAACGACGCTTTCCGTTACATAATAACCGGCAGTTCGGGCCAGCTCTTGAAGCTCGCCCAGTATTTCTGTTTTCATATCCTGTTCTTCAGACGAAAAAACAGCGACAAGTAAAGTGTCTATACTCTCTTCAGTCCTCCTTCTTGCCCGAAGTATTCGTTAACTTCACATACTTCTGAGGAACCATCATCTTGATAGCATGCTTGTAAACAAGAGTCTGTTCCTGACCATCTTCAAGCAGCACAGTGAAATTGTCGAAAGACTTGACCATCCCCTTCGTCTGGAACCCACCTTCGAGATAGATCTTGACTTCGATCCGGTTAACCCTTAAAAGATTCAAGAAACGATCCTGCAAATTGAACTTTTCAGCCATTCTTACCCCCCCAAACTGAGAGAATCGTATTTTCAAGAACCTGAGCCGCCTCATTTCCGAGAGTGGACAGGTCAATTCTCAAAGCTTCTCTGTATCTTCTGAACCAAATAATCTGACGACGAGCGTATCTTCTAGAGTTTACGATAATCCGCTCACTGGTATCCGTAAGGGATACTCCACACTTTATATATTGTACCATCTCAGCGTAACCTATTGTCTTCAGTGCGTTGAGTTCCGGAGCATAACCCATCTCGAGAAGCCTCTCCGTCTCTTCTGCAAGACCAGAGTCAATCATCCTGTGGACACGTGCCTCGATTCTTCTGTGCAGCTCGTCCCTTTCTCTCTGTAAAATCACTATACCAAACTCTCCCGACATCTCGCTCTCTTTATGGAATTCAGTTAACGGTTTCCCTGTTCTGAGAAAAACCTCAAGATATCTGACAGTACGTTTCAAATCATTTTCGTGTATCGTTTCAAAGGCTTTGGGATCGACTTTCCGGAGCAGCTCTCTTAAGAACCCCTTTTTTTGTGATTCGATTTGTAGCAGGGCTTCACGAATATTTTCATCTCTCGCCGGAACATCCGCCAATCCTCTGATCAGGGCGTCAGCATACAGGCCCGTCCCACCGGCCAAAACAGGGATTTTACCCCTTGATTTAATCTCCGCGATGAATTCGAGAGAGAGCTTCCTGAATTCCATCACGTCGAAACTCTCATCGGGATTTCGAATGTCTATCAGCCAATGCTTAAGCAGAGATAGTTCTGTACGTGTTGGTTTTGCAGTACCAATATCCATGAAGCGATAAATCTGACGAGAATCCACGGAAATCACTTCTATTGGAAGTCTTCCAGCGATTTCCAGCAGAAGTGAAGTCTTCCCTACGGCAGTTGGACCTAATACTAAAGGGATCATTTCTTTTCAATCACCCCATATAATACTCCACTTTTCTTACTTCCCCAGAGTCTATCGAAGTGAAGACCAAGCTCCTCGAAAAGCGTGTCTCTCGTTCTGCTCTTAATTATGAATCTCTTCGAAGCAACCCGTATCATTTCATCCACATCAGGCCTTATTATTCTCTCATATACGGCAAAGGGTCTTAGCGGATTGATTGAATGGGAACTCAACTGGGGTCTGTCAAACATAGGGTCACAGTAAACAATATCGTAAGAGTTGTCTGCACAAGACTTTACGAACTCCCGCAGATTAATATTATGAAGTTCGATTCTTGTTGATGCCTCTCTTATCCATTCATCAGTGTAAGGGTAGTTTCGAAGGCCATGGGCGACTACTCTGAATATGTGTTCGGACGCTTCAAGGCCAACAACTTTGCCCCGAGGCAAGAAGTGTGCAATGAGAAGCGCCTCGTTTCCCAGTCCAAAAGTAGTGTCTAGGACTACTTCTTCCCCTGAAAGCTCCATGCTGTTTATCAGGTAGTCAGAATTTTGAAGCTTGATGTTCTTGTATCTGACCTTCGACATTCCCGGGTGAAAGAAGAAAACAGATTGTCCAGCCTTTATGGAAAGCTGACCATTCTTATCAAACACGTAATAGAAATCAACGGGACTCTCTTTCTCAAATTCCCTAAGTCGGCCTCTCGAAACATACTTCACTCCCAGTTCCTCTGCCAGAGTTCTGGCATTCACGACTTCTTCTCTAGTAGGCTTATGAGAGGTTGTTACTACGAATCTCATCTATTTCCTCCAGTGTCATTTTGCGGCATTCCCGGAGCCAGTTGCCTTAAGAGCTCCAGTTCAGATTCCTTGATTTCGATTTCTTTCTCGAGAGCATCATACTCCCTCTGGAGGTTCTCGAGTTTTCTCTGAGCCTGCTTGTAACGTGCTATTGCGTTATAGTTGTTGATTAACAGGAGCGAAAAAAGCAGCGCCAGAAAGATGAACAATCCAAGCGGAAATCTCGCCCTATTCTTCTTGCTTTTTATTTGAGACCACTCCTGGCAATTCCGGCAATGAAGTACTTCTGGGTAATCAGAAAGAGAATTACGACCGGAATTATGGAAAATGTAGCGGCCGCCATCAGTAGATGGTAATCACTTCCCGTTGCAGAACTGAAATTCTGAAGTCCAACCGGTAAAGTCCTGATCTCGGGACTCTTCGTAACTATAAGGACCCAAAGGAAGGAATTCCAACTACCGACGAATTTCAGAAGCGCAGCGGTTATGACAGCGGGTTTAGAAAGCGGAACTAGAATTGTCCATAGAAAGCGCCACTTAGAAAGGCCGTCAATCATAGCCGCATCGTATAGTTCGTTCGGGATAGTCATGAAATGTTGTCTCAACAAGAATATGGCAAAAACGGAAACTACCCACGGAACAATTAGGGCGTAATACGAGTCAATCCAACCAAGGGCAGTAAGCGTGATGTAGTTGGGCACAAGGAGTACTTCTCCGGGGACCATCATTGTCGCCAGGAAGAGAGTGAACAAGAGATTTTTCCCGAAGAACTCCATCTTTGCAAATGCAAAGGCCGCCATAGCTGCAAAGATTATCTCAACAAATGTTGTCACGGTAGCTACGAACACAGTGTTGAAGTAATACCTGCCGAAAGGGGCAGCGTTCCATGCTGTGACATAATTTTGAAAGAAGTTGCTAATAGTCTCTCCCAGAGTAAAATTCGCCTTGCCGGCGCATTGGTCGTCTTTGAGCCAGACCGCAGGAATTCCTTTCAGCTTTATGTCGAAAGATTTCGCACCGGACGGGGAAATGATACCCCTGTAGTAAACTCTTTCAACTTCATCGGGTTTACTTGAGAGATCAAGTTCGCTGAATATATCGGAATGGACTCTGGAGAAAGTACCTATTAAGTCGGTCTCTCTCCATCTTCGTCTTATCAATTCTGCAAACGGTTCGTGGCCACTGATGTTTGCCTGCCTATCCAGGCTCGCTACAACGCCCCCGACTCCAATCGTCTGACCTGCCTCTGAGGCCACTTCCTTAATCAGTGTGATGAGACTCGAATAAGGTGTCTCTTCATCCATCGCGCTATTGACTTTCTCATCGAGGACTGGATCAGAAGCAACCAGAAGCGAAGTTCTCAGGAAATTCATGGCATCATTGATTGCTTCGAGTGGTGTCTGCACATCCGAGAAGTATTTTGAAAGACTCTCCTTAAAATTGCTATCAAGATAGTTCAGGAGGATTGCAACTGCGTTCCGTACATTAGACGGATTAACCTTGGTAAGCAAGTGGGTTCTCATTTCCTCATCAATATCCCACCGATTCACAAAGTCGGACAGCAAGGAGTGCACTTCAGAATCGGTCCGTATCTTTCCCACTATTGAAGCGCTTGAAAGACTCTCATTCTGTGATTCGTCGTAGAAAATTCTCAAGTCGGAATACAGATTCAACAAGTCCATCCACTGAATCAGTCCAGAAGGTGCGGCTTCAAGAGATCTTTCGAGCTGCCTCACCGAAAGAGAGACTCTGGAATCTCCAGCAGAGATTTCTTGAGAAAGCGTGACCACTTCAGAAGCAACATTCCTGATAGTATTAATGCTGTCTCTCAAATCTTCAACCACTTTCTCCAGTTCGGTCAAATCGGTGACCCCAGTACTCCCAGTTCTATAAGGCTCGAGATTCTCTATTGAACGCGTAAGCTCAACTACCGGGTTTTCGAAAAGTCTGGCCGACTCTTCCCGGATTCTCTTTTTGATCGCTTTGCTTTCATCAGTATCTATTGGCAACTCTTTCATTGTAGTTTCAACGCTTTGCGCCAGTCTTTCGATTGCTTTCGAATACTCCGTTTTGAGCGACGTTACGAGAACAACTCGCCTAACAAAACCATTATCTCCATACACAGCCACGTTAAAGAAGCTGTCCAAAAAACGGCCAACGTCATCTACAGGAAGATCTTTCAAATCTCTCGAAACTGAGTCCGGGAAACTGGTAGCAAGTGTATGATACCGTTCAACTAGAGATTCGAATCTCTGCCGATCAACCTCCGTCGAATAGTCGGCAGGAGAACCGTTTGTCTCCAAGAGCTGGATCTCGATTTCGCCTCTTCTAATCGGGTCATCGTCAAGATTAACGGTCACTGTATCAAAACTTGCAGACTCCTCCATAAGGGCGGCGAAGTTTCTGAATTCGCTGAGACTCAAAGCCGAGAGATCTACCGAAGCACTTGCGCTCTTCTGCTTGATTTGTGTCTTGAACGTGAAGGAACTTGCTGCGTTCTTTGTCGTCCATACAGGGGGCCAACTCGAAACTTCACTGGGCGCCTTGAAGGAGGTCGCAACCATCCAGGCAAATGGAATCAGCATCAGAAAGGCTCCACCGACAATTACTACGTAGAGTAGAATTTTCGAGATAATCTTAGTCGACGATGTAGTCATCTGAACACCTCAACCTTCGTAGTGAACGCGCTTCTTACCCACATTTAGCTGCACCATTGTCAAGACCAGAATAATCATAAAGAGCACATATGCTGCCGCGCTCGCTACTCCCATTCTCTGCTGATTGTAGAATGCATCAAATACGTAGTATACAAGGGTCAATCCGCTTTTATTGACCGGCCCAGGTAGCCCCTGGTAAAGAATAAAGATCTGAGAGAATACCTTGAACGAACCTATCATCGTGATTATCATTATGAAGAAAGTGGTGCCCGAGAGGAGCGGCCAGGTAATGAACTTGAATTTCTGCCACCCGCTTGCGCCATCAACATCGGCGGCCTCGTAATAGGACCTATCGATATTCTGAAGACCGGCAAGAAAGATCACGGTAGTGTATCCAACATGCTGCCATACAGAGACTATAGCTATCGTTGGAATTGTCCAAACTTCATCTTTTAGCCAGGCAATTCTCGGCAGGTTGAAGATTGAAAGAATGTAGTTGAGCAATCCAAACTGGTCGTTGAACATCCACTGCCACACAAGTGAAACGGCAACAACAGATGTAACAAAAGGGATGAAATAAGCAGTCCTGAAAAGGGATCTCAGCTTTATGTTCTTGTTTAAAAGCATAGCAATAATCAGAGCCAGGCCTATCTGAGTTGGAACTGACAGCAGAACATAATAGACCGTATTGTAGATAGACTTAAGAAAGTCCGAGCTTTCTTTTGCCAGAGTGAAATACTGAACAAAGTCAGCGCTCTGAGTGAGGATTTGGTAGGCAAAAACGTAATAGACGACAATAAACAGGATAAGGGTTGACCACTGGCTCGATTTCATCCTTCTGCTCTGAATGCTACTCTTCCTGCGAAGAAGTACATAGAGTCCAAAACCCATCAAGCCCAATCCTGCAAACAGCCCGATAGTTGTGAGACCAATACTGGTATTACGCAAAAGAACATATCCGGAAAGCAAAACAATGAAAATGACATATAAAAACGAATGACTCTTGTCTGTCTTATCATACTTACTCATAAGTCCAAGAAGATAGTAGATGAGTTGAACTACTACAAGGACGATAACAACATAAACAACAGTGTTCATTAGCGAGTTCACAAAACTTAGGGAAACGGGATAGGTTAGCCTGAAGAGCTCCTTGTAATTGTCAAAACCTATGAAATAACGAGTAGTCGATGTGTAGTCCCATTTAAAGAAACTGAGAACAAGCGAGAAACCGATTGGCCAGAAGACAAACACTCCCAGAATTATGATCGAAGGCAGCAGAAAAAGATACGCCTTCCAGGTTTCCTTCCAGTATTTCTTTGAGCGTCTACTATAGGGCAAATCACTCCCCCCAATACTCTCCGCATGGGTTCAATGTCTTAAGTATACCAAAGATTCGACCGTGCTCCTGTACATCATGAACGCGAATTATGTTTACCTTTTTAAGGTATAAGTATGTTGAAATGCTAATAGTCTCTTCCAATCTCTCTTCAACCGGTGTTCCAGTAATCTTCGATATGAAGCTTTTTCTGGAATGCCCTACAAGAATAGGGAAACCCATCTTCTTAAACTTCTCTATATTTTTCAGAATCTCAATACTTTGTTCAGCGGACTTGGCGAAACCTATACCGGGATCAAGTATTATCCTGTCAGGATCTACTCCGAAATCAATTGCCCGCCTGGCCCTTTCAAGTAGCCAGGATGAAACTTCTCCAACTACGTCTCGGTAATCTGTCATTCGACTCATGGTAGAAGGATCGCCTCTCATGTGCATAATAACAACAGCTGCATGGTTTTCAGAGACTGCCTTTATCATCTTCATCGACCTGAGCCCGGTGATATCGTTGATCATGTCAGCCCCTTCAGAAAGTGCAGCACTCGCAGTCTCACTGTTATAAGTGTCTACTGAGATGACTGCATCAGGTCTTTTGCTTCGCAGCTGCCTTATTAAAGGTAGAACCCTTGCGATTTCCTCTTTTGACTCTACCTTTTCAGCTCCCGGTCTTGAGGATTCTCCACCTATGTCTATTATTGCTGCACCATTTTCAAGCATTTCGAGAGCTTTATCCAGAGCAACCGGTATGTCAATGAATCTGCTTCCCGGAAAAAAGGAGTCGGGGGTAATGTTGAGTATTCCCATAATTTGCGGTTCCGAAAGATCTAGTACTCTCCCGTTTTCGAATGTCACTGTTGAATCCTTCTCTTCTCTCTTACTCTCGTCAGGAAGAGTTCAAATATCGGATTGGGCCTACCCACCTTCGACCTGAATTCAGGATGATATTGAATACCGACGAAGAATCTCTTTTCAGGAAGTTCTATCGCCTCAACGAATGTCGCTCTAGAGGATATTCTCAGTTTACTTTCATCCGTTTCTTCTGGCGTCCTGAAAAGATCGGGAAAACGCTCGAGGTTGACCTCATATCTATGCCTGTGTCTTTCATAGACTAGACGCTCGTTATACGCCTCGTAAAGAGTTGTACCTTCTTCTATTGGAGTCTCCTGAGCGCCAAGTCTCATCGTACCGCCAAGTTTCAATATTGCTTTCTGCTCTTCCATTAGATCGATGACTGGATATGGAGTAGAAGGATCGAACTCCGTCGAGTTGGCATTCTCTAACTTGCAAATATTCCTTGCGAACTCGATAACCATAAGCTGCATTCCCAAACAAATACCGAGAATCGGGATGTCCTCTTCTCTGGCCGCCTTTATCACGGCAATCTTTCCTTCAATACCTCGTTTGCCAAAACCGCCGGGTATGATTATTCCGTCGTATTTGCGAAGCTCGGCCTTTATCTGTGCTTCCGTCATATCCTCAAAGCACTGTGAATCAATGACTTCCGGCTTGCTTGCTCCGCAGAGAGTAATGCTTTCAGAAATGCTCTTGTAAGCATCGTCTGTCCCAAGGTACTTGCCTACTATTACTACCCTGGTTGGAGCAAACGACTTGGGATAGTTCCATTCGAACCGTTCTTCGATTTCAATGTTTAGCCAGGATGCGATCTTTCTGTGAATCCCATGGGAGTAAACAATTCTGGGAACATCATACACGTTTTCTGAATCGGGTAGGTTGTAAACCATCTGCCTTTCTACTCCGCCAAAAAGGGCAATCTTTCCGAGTTCGTTTTCTTCAATTGGAAGCTCTGATCTAACAACAATCATTTGAGGCTGAATTCCAATTCTTCTTAGGAGTTGAACTGACTGCTGTGTTGGTTTCGTCTTAAACTCGTTCGTGACACGCAAATAGGGAACATAGGTTACATGTATGAAGAGGAAGTTCTCCGGCCCCTCCTCGACCCACAGTTCGCGTACCGCTTCGAGGAATATCTCTCCTTCAATGTCGCCAACAGTACCTCCAATTTCTATCATTATGAGATCACCCGGCACTTTTCTGATTCTAGACTTGATCTCATCAGTTACATGCGGAACCATCTGAACGGTGGCTCCTAAAAAGTCACCTTTCCTCTCTTTGTCGATTATTGACTTGAAGACCTGCCCCGCCGTCATGTTGTTCTCTCTTCTCATGTTCTTGCCAAGAAATCTCTCATAGTGGCCGAGATCAAGATCCGCTTCATAACCGTCTTCGGTAACGAAAACCTCACCATGCTGGTTTGGGTTCATTGTACCTGCATCGAGGTTCAAATACGGGTCTATCTTCAGAGTATTCACCTCTACTCCGCACTCCTTCATAACTCTAGCAATTGAGGCGGAAAGGATCCCCTTACCAATTCCACTGATTACGCCTCCTGTTACCACAACATACTTCTTCATCGATTGCTTTCCTCCGCTATCCAATTAGCTCCCTCACATACTTAATTTCTAAAGCATGATCTGCATCGTCTCCAGGCGTCTCCAGAAGCCACGGGATTTCCTGTATCTTTTCGTTTGAAAGAAACTCCTTGAATCCGCCATTCATACCTATGTAACCCTTGCCAATCATTTCATGACGGTCCTTGCCAGCTCCGAGCGGATATTTACTGTCGTTGAGATGCATCATCTTCAGCTTTTCGTAGCCCACCGTCGAATCGATTTTGTCAATAAGCTTCAAGGTTCCCTCTAAGTCCCTTATGTCGAAACCCGAGTCAAACCCGTGACAGGTATCGTATGTTATCCCAATCCTTTCAGGCTGAACAGAACCGTCAATTATCGCTGCAAGCTCCTCAAAACTGCTGCCAATGTGATTGCCTTTTGCAGAAACGTTTTCCAGAAGAAGCATCACATCGTTGTCCTGATTCTCACCTAGAACGATTTCCATTCCTTTAAGAATCCTTTCTAGTCCTTCACTAAGACCTTCGCCCAGGTGACTTCCGGGATGAAAATTCAAATACTTCAAACCCAAAGCAGCTGTGATTTTCATCTCTAGAGAGAGAAGATTCACAGACTTCTCCCATACCTCGTCATTAGGAGAAGCAATGTTCACGAGATAACCTGAATGAACCATACAATTGAAAGGATCTAGAGATTTGTCTTTCATTTCAGATATGAAGCTTGCTGACATTTCACTCTTAGGAGGAGAGGCCTTCCACATCCTTGGACTGTGAGGAAAGATCTGAAAAGTGTTTCCGCCGATTCCTACAGTGTCCCCGGGAACTTTATCGAACCCTTTAGAAATGGACATATGTGCCCCAAGTCTTATCAATGTTCTCACCTCGTCACTCTTCGTCACCGATTCTCAGAATCGCCAGGAAGGCATTCTGTGGAATGGTTACCTGACCGATTTCTCTCATTCTCTTCTTTCCTTCTTTCTGCTTCTCAAGGAGCTTCATCTTCCTTGTAACATCTCCTCCATAGCATTTGGCCAAAACATCTTTTCGTAATGCCTTTATATCGCTTCTAGCAATTATCCTACCTCTTGATTTCGCCTGTATCGGAATCTGAAATTGATGCTGCGGTATTAGTTCGCTCAACTTGTCCACTACCTTTTTTGCTACAGGATATTCCTTGTCTACATGAACTATGAATGAAAGCGAATCTACAGTCTCCTTATTGACAAGGATTGTCACTTTCACCAAATCCGACTCACGATAGCCGAGAATTTCATAATCCATTGATGCGTAACCTCTCGAAATTGCCTTCATCCTATCGAAGAAGTCAAACATTATCTCCGACAACGGAGCCTCAAAACGCAGAACAACCCGATTCTTTCCAGCGTTTTCCACTGCTTTGAAGTCGCCTCTCTTTTCGGAAGTTATGAACCCTATTAGGTTGCCCATATATTCCGAAGGCGTGATTATAGATAGGTCGACAAACGGTTCTTCAACTCTCAGGAACTCACCGGGCTCTGGAAAGCTCGCGGGATTTGTTATTTCTGCAACTTCACCGTTCTGTAAAGTGACCCGATAAACAACATTAGGGGCGGTAAGAATACAGGCTATTTCGAATTCTCTTTCGAGCCTCTCTCTAACTACATCCATATGAAGTAGACCGAGGAACCCCACCCTGAAGCCAAAGCCCAAAGCGGGAGAGTTCTCCGGTTCAAAAACGAGCGAGGCATCGTTCAGTTTGAACTTATCCAGCGCCTTTCTCAGTTCGTCGTAGTACTCGGGCATTCCCGGAAACATCCCAGCGTAGACCATAGGTTTCGCCTCTTTGTAACCGGGAAGAGCAGTATCAGTAGGATTATTGGCAGAAGTAACGGTATCTCCTATCTTGGCACTCGATACGTCTTTTATTACGGCAATGATATAACCAACCTCACCTGCATCCAGAGAATCGGTGATTTCCATCTGAGGAAGAAAGTATCCCACTTCGACTACTTCAAAGATTTCACCGGAAGCCATCATCTGAATTCTGTCTCCCGCTTTTACACTTCCTTCAAAGATTCTTACGTGAATAACTACGCCTCTATACTTATCGTAAATCGCATCGAAAATCAATGCCTTCAATGGTGCTTCTAGCATTCCCGACGGGGGTGAGACTCTCTTGACAACTGCTTCCAGAATCTCCTTAACCCCCTGACCAGTCTTTGCACTCGCCTGAAGGCAGTCTTCAGGAGAATAGCCTATCAAATCGACTATTTCCGCAAGTGTTTCCTCGATATTTGCATTTGGAATATCTATCTTGTTCAGTACAGGTATCAACTCAAGATCATTCTCGATTGCTAGATATGTGTTGCCAACCGTTTGAGCTTCAACACCCTGAGAAGCGTCAACAAGCAAAATCGCTCCCTCACAGGCAGCCAAGCTCCTGGAAACCTCATAGTTGAAGTCAACATGACCAGGTGTATCAATAATGTTGATCTCGTATGTAATCCCATCATCAGCAAGGTAATTCAGCTTCAAGGGCTTAGACTTTATGGTAATTCCCCTTTCTCTCTCAATATCCATGGAATCCATGAACTGATCCTTTTTGTTTCTTCTGTCCACAGTATCGGTGATATCTAAGAATCTGTCGACGAGAGTCGTCTTCCCGTGATCAATGTGAGCAATTATAGATATGTTCCTAATACGATCTCTCTTATACATTAATACTCCCTCCTGCCGATCAAGGATGATTCTATCACGGCACGGGTAAACCGGGTTAAATTCAACAAAAGAAGGGAGAACAACTCCAGCAAAATGCTGTAGGTCATTCTCTCAACTATAGAAATCCTATTCACAATACATCAAATGTAAAACTTCGCAGCCATGTATCAAAACTGACCGGTCAGCTCTTTAAGGAACGTAGGAAGAGCAAACGAGGCCCTGTGTATTTCAGTATTATAGTATCTAAGGGGCGCTCCAAAATCAAGAACCCTTTCTTCATCGTAATCCTCGAGTGGATCCAGTTCTTTAGATCCAATTGTATAAGTCCACATACCAGAGGGATAAGTCGTCATGAAACCAGTGTACATCTTTGAAATGGGAAATACGGAGGAAATCCTGTTATAAGCAATCGCAACCCACCCCTTATCATAGAAAGGGTCTTCAGTTTCCGCACAGAATATTCCGTCCTTTCTTAGAGCTTTGTAGCAATTTGAATAGAACTCCTTGGTAAAGAGATGCCCTCCTTCGCCTGCCGTTGGGTCAGTAGAGTCCACAATTATTACATCAAAATAGTCCTTGTTCTTCCTCACAAAGTCCGCTCCATTTTCATTAAAAATAGATGCCTTAGGATTGTCTAGTTCCACCGACATTTCCTTCAGATGGAGCTTCGCCGCATCGATTACATATGGATCTACTTCACATAGAATCGCTTCCTCGACAGAGGGGTGTTTTAGGACCTCTCTCAAGCTACCACCGTCGCCACCACCAATTATCAAAACCCGTTTTGGGTTCGGATGTGTAAAAAGTGGAACATGGACCAACATTTCATGATACATAAATTCATCGGCTTCAGTAAACATTGTTATCCCATCTAGCACAAGAACCATTCCAAACTCAGGGTGTTCGAAAATATCTATTCTCTGAAAAGGACTCTGGAATGAATACACGAGCTGCTTCATCTTCATGAAGAGTCCTGCATTTCCTCCTGTGTAGTATTCCATGTACATGAGATGGTTCAACGTTCTTAACTCTCTATCTTCCATGTCTTCACCTCCGTGTTTTCATCACAATCATCTCATCGAACTTCATCAAAAAATAGTTCATCTAGCTCTAGAATAGTGAAAAATAGGCCCTTACTTTGTCGTTGGCGAGGCCACATGGATTCTATCACTTTGATTAAGGCATAGTCAAACTTGTATAATACCTTCTCCAGAAGGTTATTGAACAATGACGTGGAATTTCAAACGCTTCGTCATTCGGCCTCATCCTGATGGTAGAATTGAGAATAAAGACTTTCCCGACAGGAGGCCTTCGAATGTTCTTAAGGCAAGACATGGGTATAGATTTGGGAACTGCCAACACTCTGGTCTATGTAAAAGGCCAAGGAGTAGTAACTAATGAACCCTCGGTTGTTGCAATCGATGTGAATTCAGGAAAGATCCTTCAAGTTGGCCTGGAAGCAAAAAGAATGGTGGGTAAAACGCCCGCCAGTATAGTTGCTACTCGCCCCTTGAAAGATGGTGTAATTGCAGATTACGACATTGCCCTCGCGATGCTGAAGTATTTTATGGGAAGAGCTATTGGCAGACGAACTTTTGTTAAACCAAGAATTGTGATTGGCGTTCCTTCCGGGGCGACCGAAGTGGAGAGAAAGGCAATTGTGGATGCCGCAATAGAAGCTGGAGCAAAGAAGGTCTTCCTAATTGAAGAACCAATGGCTAGTTCAATCGGCGCCGGCCTGAATGTGGAAGAACCTACGGGGAATATGATAGTTGATATCGGCGGAGGAACAACTGAAATTGCGGTGATTTCCCTCGGCAGCATTGTCTTGAGCCAATCTATAAGAGTTGGCGGAGACGAAATGGACGATTATATCGTTCAGTACATCAAAGAAAAGTACAGACTGATGATTGGCGAGAAAACAGCGGAACGTGTCAAAATGGAAATTGGAAATGTGGTCGAAACAGAAGAAGCCGACGGTTCCTATGCGGAAATTGTTGGTCTAGACTTGAATTCAGGTCTCCCGCGTAAGATTTCCATCTCCGGTTCAGAGATTCGAGAGGCGATTGCAGAACCGGTTTCTAGAATTGTTGAGGCAGTCAAACTCACTGTGGAAAACACACCTCCCGAACTCATTTCCGATATCGTGCAGAGCGGTATTGTTATTGCGGGCGGAGGTTCCCTCTTAAACGGAATGCAGGAACTGATTCAAAGAGAAACTGGAATCATGGTTGTCATAGCCGATGATCCCTTGACTTGTGTGGCGAGAGGAGCTGGTCAGGTTCTGGAGAGAGTCTCCATACTTGAAAGAATTGAAAAAGGCAACTTGAGATAGAGGAGACTTCTCTAGTGAAGTTTGCTGAAGTGGCGGTTGTAATCTTAATGATCTTTCTTGTCCTGTCATCGATTCTAGAAGTGACGGGTACCAACAGAAGAGCGAGTGAGTTTTTTGATGATATGGCATTACCCCTTATAAATCTGAGAGTGGATATCGAGAACTTTTTCAGGGCGCTCTTTCAAACAAGAAGCATAGATCGTGTAATAAGAGATCTGAATAGATACGCCGATTCATTCAGTGACAAGTTTGAGTTTCCAATTCCAATGAGAGTTGCGTTTTTCAGTTTTGAAAGAAACAATACAGCCGTTATGACCACAAACAGACCGGCTTTGCCAGGAACTCCCGTTGCTTCGTTCTTTTCATCGACCATCTATGGTGTGGTTAAGAGCTCGAATGAACGCTACTTACTTGTTTCTCCGCTCACATCTCCGGGAACTAGAATTTCGGCCGCTGTTCACAGAGAGGAGACAGTTATTGAAGGCGTGGTCTATTCAGACGCGGGAAAACTGTATTTCTCAACATTTGATCCGTATTATCTAGAGGCGGGTGATTCAGTCAGAATTGCTTCGACGGTTCCAGGGTACGGATACTACAAAGCAATGAAGCTCGATCTAATAGGCGAAATCGCAGGTCGCCATGGAAGCGATTACCTGGTAAAGAATCCGAACGTATTTGGTGACTACTTTCTCTTTCTGGAGTTGCAGGAATGATTTGGCTGCTTCTGATAGTACCGGCTCTATTCTTTGATCTCGGATTCGGAGACTTGATCCCTTTATATCCCATATATCTAACGCTCCTGGTATTTCTACCGACGAGAAACGTCGCATTTGCGCTTTCACTTGCATTACTGCTTTCATGGATAGTTGGAATTGCACTTTCCGGAATCGGTATGGTAATCGCCCTTGCAATAATACTTGTTATTTCTGCAGTTGCTTTTCAGGACCGTTATCGAACACCAAGTTTTGGTGCTCTCGTTGCGGCGGCAATAGGAATCACAGGAGTCTGTTTTGCCGGTACCGGCTTCGGTGTACTCTTTTCGTTCTTCGCAACATTTCTCATATTGAGGAGGTTGAGCGTTGAAGATTAAGAGATTCGACCTCTTCTTCGTACTTTTCATTCTAACAGTGGGACTCTTCATTTATAAATTGTACGATTACCAAATTGTGAGCTCTGATAAATACGCGGCACAAGTAGAAAGCATTAGCCATCGATCGATCTCTTTGCTTCCTCAAAGAGGTATGATTTTGGATCGAAATGGAATTCCGCTTGCGTGGGATGCACCCTACTACAATATTGAAAAGAGGGTGGTGTTTCTCCCTGATGACCTGAAGAGAATGATAATTGATGCCTTCGACGACAAACAGAAAGCAGAAACACTTATAAAAAACCTTGAAATGTTTGGAAGTGTTGAGGCGAGTCTTCCAGCGGCTCTCGCAGAAAGGCTCAACGACTTCCCGGAGCTGGAAGTTTCTGAAAGAGTTATCAGATACTATCAAAACAATCCCGGTGTTGCGCACGTTGTGGGATACATAAAAGCTGACGGAGAACCGGTAATGGGAATAGAAAAGCAGTACAATGACTTGTTGAGAGGAACTCCAGGGGAGCAGTTAATAAGAGTCGATGCGCTAGGACGCCAGATAAGTCTTGAAGGTGAAAGGCCGCCTGTAGGGGGAAAAGACCTTACTATAACCATAGACTCTCAAATGTCAAAATACATTTATGAATTAATCAACGAAACCGGCAAGAGCGGCGCAGCAGTAGTGATGACAACAAGCGGAGAGATCCTTGCCCTGGTATCGGTCCCCGGCTTTGAAAACATGTCTTTCACAAAGGGAATCTCCAATAGAGATTGGGAAAGATTGAATCTCGATCCCTCCAGACCGCTTGTCAATAGAGCGTTAACTCCTTTTACGCCAGGATCTGTGATTAAGCCGTTCATTGCAATGGTAGCTTTGGCAGAAGGAAAGGATGCAACTGAACAAATAGATTGTCGAGGAAGTTTCCAGTACAAAGACAGTCAGGGCATAGTTCAAGGGGTTTACAGAGACTGGAATCTTTACGGCCATGGCATGACAGATCTGTCTAAGGCCATAACCGTTTCATGTAACGTATACTTCTATCAGCTGGGGCTTGAGTTGGGAATTGACACGATCAGCAATTATGCCGAAATATGGGAGGTTTTCGAGCCAACAAACATAGATCTACCTGAGGAATCAACAGGTCTAATGCCTTGTCCCTCATGGAAACAAGAAAAACTCGAAGAAAACTGGTTTCCCGGGGATACTATTCAGATTTCAATAGGCCAGGGTTATCTAAGCATCACTCCCTTGCAGCTGGCAAAGATGACCGGTGAAATTGCTACTAAAGGCCGCGAAATACTTCCCTATATTGGTACAGAGAGAGTGAGTGACAGGGCAGTAATTGAGCTTGGTGAAAGTGACTGGAACTTGCTTACAGAGGCTTTGAGAAATGTCATAAGCAAGGGGGGTGGAGCTGCCGAGGCGGGAACCGCCTATTCGGCCTTCAGGAATTTCGAAGGAACGGCAGCCGGCAAAACTGGTACAGCGGAACAGGGAGGCTCAAAACCTACCCATTCCTGGTTTACCGGCTTCATGCCACTTGAGGAGCCCGAAATAGTGGTAACCGTCTTCGTTCATGAAGGAGGCTATGGGTCCGGACTGGCATCACAGATATCCAGGAAGATAATGGACTATTACTTGCAGGAATACATGCAGCAGAATCACTCGACCGGGCTGACAAAGCTCAGTTCTTCCCCCGATTTGTGAAAGATTCTTCTGTCTTCAAGAAACCCCATAATTCTTTCTATGTTCTTTTCCTGAACAGCAAGTGATGCAAAAACCCTTTCTGAATAGTCGACTTTTCGGACCGAATAGTCTTTATCTTCACCGAAGAGCCTGATAAAATCGTTCCACTGACTATAAGTCATTTCTACAACCAACTCTAGCCCAGGGCAGTACAGGGCCAGTTTCCCGGCCCTGAGCGCTCCTGCAGCAGTCTCTCCGTAGGCATCAATCAAACCTCTCACTCCTAGTTTTGTTCCGCCAAAATACCTGGTAACTACCACGACAACGTCCGTAAGTTCAAGACTTTCGATAGCTCCGAGAATAGGCTTACCGGCAGATCCATGAGGTTCTCCCGCATCTGAGTAATTAGCGATTTCCCTTCCCTGAAGGGAAATCCGGTATGCCCAGCAACAATGGTCGGCGTTCGCATACCTTTGAGAGAGCGACTTGATAAAGGACTTTGCTTCTTCTTCACATTCGCATCTTGCGCCGTCACCTACGAACCTGGATCTTCTGACATTGATTTCAAAGTGTCCAGGTTCAAGAAGAGACTTCTTACAGCTCATTATTCTCCTTTGGATAGTTTGTCAATGAAATCCATGGCAGGACCCAAAATGTAGTTCGCATCCTCTAGAGTGCTCTCGTAGACTTCGAGTCTCTTCATGAATTCATAGAAATCGGGGTCTCTGTTGAAGGCTTCGGCATAGATTGAAAGCGCTCGAGCATCTCCTGTTCCGATTATTATGTCTGCTTCCTTCTGGGCTTTGGCGATCGTAATCTGCGCCTCTTTATCCGCCTCGGCTCTCAACTTCTGTGCCTCTCTATTCCCTTCGGCCCTTATCAGCGAAGCCTCCTGTATTCTCTCCGACTTCATTCTCTCGAAGACGGCGTTCCTATTTTCGTCAGGCAAATCGGCTCTCTTAACGCGAACAGATATTATTTGAATTCCAAAGTCCTTCATATCATTTGCAGCGAGAGCGGTAATTTCATCAAGGACATCCGTTCTATTTCCGGAAATGATCTCGTCGTAATCGAGTTTTCCAAATGTGTTTCGCACGTGAGAGTACACTACATCATCAATTCGTGTAAGAGCAGTAAGTTCTGATTTCATTGTCTCTATGAATTTCCTCGGATCTACTATTCTCCATAAAGCAAAAGTATCGGCCAGAATCGTCTTCTTGTCCTTCGAATATATCCTTTCGGCATCTACGTCGTATATCTGTATACGTTTGTCAAATTTTCTCACGTTGTCGATGAAAGGTGTCTTAGTATAAAGGCCGGCCTCGGTGATGGATTTCTGAATCTCGCCAAATCTCAAAACAACGGCCTGTTCAGTTTCATCGATGATGAAGAAGAAACTCGGCAGAAGTATGATCGCAATTACCACGATGATCGCAACGGAAATTATGACTTTGTATTTCATCACCTCACGCTCCCTTCAAGATCAAGGAGTTTCAGAACACTGCTCTGATCGAGCACAACTGTCTTGCTTGCTTCAGAAAGAATCTTGTTAAGGGTCTCAAGATACATTCTCGTTCTTGTTACGTCTGGAGCCTTTTCATATTCCTCGAGAATTTCGAGGAATCTTTCGGCCTCTCCTTCGGCATTTAGGATTCTCTCCTGGGCATAGCCTTCGGCGTCCTTAATTATCTGGGCAGCTTCTCCTTCGGCCTTTGGAATAATGTCGTTAGTGTATTTCTCAGCCTCGTAGATTAGCTTTTCCTTGTCCTGCTTGGCACTATTCACATCGTCGAAGGCTGTGATAACCTGCTGCGGCGGAGCGACCTCCTGAAGGAAAACATTTTTCACAATAATTCCTGTATCAAGTCTATCAAGTTCTTCCTGAACCCTCTCCGCAGTCCTTATAGAAATAGTGTCCCTCTCTGTTGTCAATATCGAGTCAATGGTGCTCGAAGCAACTTCCTCCCTGAGAACCGATTCGGTCGTGAATCTTACGATATCTCCGTCGTCAACAATAGTGAAAGCCAACTTCGCAGGATCACCCACGTAGTACTGTACAACCAGCTCGACCGAGACGATATTTCCATCTCCGGTAAGCATTAGGGACTCGTTTGCATAGGTCTGATAGGTCCCAGTTCTGATCGTCCTGAACCCAATCTCCTGTTTTCTCAAATTCGAAGTGTCGATAACGACTACACTTTCAATGGGAAAGGGCAGGTGATACCCAAGTCCTGGCCCTACGCTGTTCGTAAATTTGCCGAACCGCTTTATCAGCCCCACTTGATCGGGACCAACCAGAAAGAAGCCGCTCAAGAAATACACGGCAACGATTGCGACAATAACCAGCAATACAAAGAGGCCGGACCAGAAAAAGCTTTTCTTTGGTCCTCCGTTCCCGGTAAAATTATCTTCAGGTTCCTCGATTCTTACATCAACCATTATTCAACCTCCTTCCAAATTTCTATCTCGGTATTGAGAATAACGCCTGTGGCCCCTTCAACTTTCTTTCTAATTATCTCTACCAGAGTCAGAATGTCCTTCTGACAGGCGCCTCCTCTATTCACAATGAATCCTGCATGTTTTTCCGAAACTTCAGCTCCTCCCACTCTTAAGGACTTCAATCCCAAGCGTTCTATAGTTGAACCAACGTAGAAATCCGATTTAGGTCTCACGAAGACACTGCCGGCACTAGGGTATTCCAGTGGTTGCTTCTGAATTCTCTTTGCAAGGATTTCTTTCATCTTACTTTCGATCTCGGATCTTTCACCCCTCTTCAGCAAGAATTCAGCACCGACAACGATTCCATCTGCTGATTTGAATATGCTGTTTCTATACGAAAACCCGGCGTTCCTGGAGTCAACATCTATTACTTTACCCCTCCCGTCAAGATAAGAGACTCTAGTCACCCGATCGCCGATTTCCCCCCCAAAGGCTCCTGCGTTCATCAATACGGCACCACCAACTGAACCTGGGAGTCCCGTCAAGAACTCAATGCCCGTTAACCCTTCTGCCAAACAATGCCAGATGAGAGAGTTGATACTCGTTCCCGCCTGAACAAAAACCTTGTCCCCATCGCTTCTGAGTAAATTCAGATTCCTAGTCGAAACAACAACACCCTCATATTTATCAGGGCAGATCACATTTGAACCGCCTCCGATGACTTTGTACGGAAGTTTTTCCCGCTTCAACAAGGATAGGATCTCGCTCAGAGACTCTACAGAATACGGTGAAACGAATACTCTGGCTGGACCACCAATCCTTATTGTCGTGTGCCATTCAAGCGGCTCTTCGAGCCTTACATCCGCTCCAGCCAAATAGAGTGAATTAAAGTAATCAGTTAGATTTCTTTCTGCCATTGATAAAGCCTTTCAGCAATTTCCTTACCATTATGAAGGCTCAGGAGATAGTTTTTCAGTTCATGTCTTCTGGCAAGTATCGAATGGATCCCCTCCAGCGCAAAGGCTTTTGCAGATTTATCGGCCAACTTGTTTCCATAAAATCCTGCGAGAGCCTTAACGGCAACCGAAGAATCGGTGTTGCTCAGTGCCATGATTAGTTGATCTTGCAGTTCAGCGTCATAGTTTTCCTCAAGCATCAGGGCCAAAACATCTACCACTTTCTCGCCTTCCCCCAATCGAGCAAGAGCTTCGTAGATTACTATCTGTGATCTTTCATCACTGTACTTACTCAGAAGCTCGTAAAGATGTGTCACGGCTCTTATATCACCGATCTCCCCTGCCAAATCTGCTAGATAAAGTCTTGATACGGGGTCGATATCCTCTGATCTCATCTTTTCGATAAGAAAAGGAACCACGTCCTTACCCATTTGAATTAAAGCATCAAAACATATTTGGGCTGTCTCGCTGTCTTCGCTAACCAGCAGACTGAGAAGCACTGGAGCGGCCTCCACTCCTTTTTCTTCGACAATCCTGTTTATCAATTCTTCTCTTTCCATTACCCATACTCCTAATCTGGAATTTGACCACTCATTTCTTCGATTTCCCGTTCCTTGGAGCTGCCATGAAGCTCCTCGATAATGGAAATCGTTTCGTTATAGACTTGCTGCTTTCTAACAACAAAATGCCGATCTGAACTCAATGCGATTTGCGGAAGATGAGTTATTACAATAGTCTGAATCTCCCTTGAGATTTCCTCTAATTTCCCTGACACTACTGTTCCAAGTCGTTGACCAACTCCAGAGTCTACTTCATCAAAGACTATTGTTTTGAGATCGAGCTGATTCTTTAAGGCGGATTCAAGAGCCAATAAGAACCTGGAAAGCTCACCTCCCGACGCAACACTACCAATCTCCATTAAATCCATACCGGGATTTGTCTTAACAACCATCGTGACTTTGGATGTCCCGTAGCTTCTGGGCATTAATTCAGGCTCTAGATGAAACCTCAACTCCGCTCCCTTCATTCTGAGGTCCTCAAGGTGTACCCTGATCTGCTCCTCGATCTCTTTTGCTCTAACCAACCTTTTCTGATCAAGGATTCTTCCCGTTTCCTTCAAAGACGAGAGAAGCTCTTCTTCGTTCTTCTTCAAGCGTTCCTTTCTACCTTCCAGCTCCTTAAGAGTTCCTAGCTCTTTCTTGAACTCCTCTAGTCTCACAAGTATCTTTTCAACAGAGTCTCCGTATTTCCTCTTCAGACCCTGGATAATGGTAATACGACTTTCAATTGCATTGAATTCCTCATCATCGATCTCAAGAGTGCTTCTCTCTTCCTCAATCTTAGTGTAAAGCGAATCGAGTTCTTCTAGAGCAATCTGAAGGTTATCCAGCCAGTCCTTGTAACCAAAGTTCCTTATTTTTTCGACAGTTGCTCGCGCGTCATTGAGAGAATTATAAATTGATAGTTCGCCATCCTTAAGAAGATCAGTGAGTTCTTGAAATGTCTCAAGTAGCATCTGGGCGTTTCTGTATCTCGTATATTTCATTTCAATGGCTTCGTCTTCATGAGGTTGAAGATCTGCCTGTTCAATCTCCCTGATCTGGAACTCCAGAAAGTCCTTTTCCCTTTCAATCTGAGAAGGATCTACAATAAAGGAATCCAGTTCGCGTCTTACTTTGATGTACTCTGCATACAGCTCTGAATAACGGGTAAGGATTGTGTCTCCTCCAAGCGCGTGATCCAGAATTATATGGTGTTTGGATTCGTCCAACAGGCTTATACTACTATGCTGAGAATGAATCTCGACTCTGTCACGAAAAGCTGACTGAACAATCTGTTTGGGTACCATTTTTCCATTCATCCTGTATATGGTTCGCTGTCCTGTGAAGCTTACACTTACAAGAAGCTGATCACCATTGATCTCTACTCCCATGTCTGCCAGTTTAGAAAGCAATGAACCATCAACCGCAAAGTTACCTTCAACACTGCCCGAGCCGTCATTATCCCATAGCGGGGGAAAGCCCAACACCGCCCATAGGGCCTTAAGGAAGACAGTCTTTCCAGCCCCCGATTCACCGGTTATGGCATTCATACCGCCTGAGAACTCAACATAGAAATCCTTAAAAGTCAGAAAGTCTTTCCCTGCCAGCGAAAGCAGCATATCTCCCTCCATCAACAGCAAAAAAGGTAACTTTCATCTATCCAGTCCCTCAATCCATTATACTATTCATCAGCAGCTGCATAAGAAATTCTTTCGGGAACGCTTGTAGTTAATTTCACATCCTTTTATCGCCTTGACAGTGAAGGTTGCACTCCGTATAATGTTCACTGTGATGCATTTACTGGAGGTTATTAATCATGAAAAGAACATACCAACCATCAAGAGTCAAAAGAAACAGAACACACGGCTTTCTTGTGCGATCCCGCACAGTCGGAGGCCGAAGAGTGCTGGCAAGTAGAAGAAGAAAGGGAAGAAAGAGACTTTCTGTGTGAACCTCAGAGATCAGTCCCTTAGTAAAACCGAAAGGCTAAGACGAAAGGCAGACTTCGACAGAGTCTTCAAAAAGGGAAAATCAATTGTTGACCCTTTTTTTGTTGTATTGTATGTTAAGAATGGTCTGCCTTTTTCTCGTATAGGGATATCTATAAGACGGAAATTTGGAAAGGCTCACCTGAGAAACCGCCTCAGAAGATTGGTTAAAGAGGTTTACCGAACTAATAAACAAGTCTTTCCCAAAGGGTATGATATACTTTTCATTGCAAGAAAGGATCTATCCGACCTGTTTAAGAAGAGAAAAGTTGGATATTTTGATATTGTACAGATCATTAAACGAATCGCTGAGAAAATTGGAGAAACGTCCGATGAAAAAGATACTACTGTTTCTGATAGATTTCTACAGAAAAAAGATCTCCCCTAGAACCCGCCCAAGATGCAGGTTTTCTCCCACTTGTTCAACATACACATATGAGGCAATAGAAAGATTTGGAGCTCTGAAAGGGCTAATTCTAGGCATCTGGAGAATAATCAGATGCAATCCCTTCAATCCAGGGGGGTTCGACGAAGTACCAGATCATTTCACGCTATTGAGGAGGCACGAAAAATGAAAAGAGCGATAATTCTGACTTTGATCTTCGTGACATTATTCACGCTCTCGGTATCGGGCAAGGAACTTACCACTCAGGAAGGTACCAGTACGCTCATAGTTTCAGGTAAAACTCTAAAGGTAACTCTGGACACCAAAAATGGCTTGGTATTAGGAGTAACAAGTTATGCCGATAATAAGACGGTTGAGTTTTATGTGTACAATGAAAGCCTTGGAAAAGATGGATTCAACGTTTTTGACGTAGAGGGTACCGAGCTTCTGCCTACCTCCTTTTCATACGACAAAGATGAAGAAGGCAATGTAATAGTTAGCTTCAACTATGAGCAAGGTAGCAAGTCGTTTATTATCCTGAACAGTCCTTACTATGATTTCAGAGTTGAACTGAATTTCAATCAGAAGATTGAGGTCGCTCTGCCTTTTATTTCTTACCAGAATCAGACGATAGGACCCGACTCCTCATACTATTTGATATATGATAAGTTCAGCGGTCAGAAGACGCTCTTCGCAATTACTGCAATGCAAGGAACATTCAAATTCCAGAGATACGAATCTGAAACCGGTAGGGGAATTCTTGAATCTTTTGCTGGCCCTATGAGGTTGATCCACATGAGACAAGCTCTTCCGGAGCATTATGATGCTATTGTGAAGGACTTGCAAGACTTTGGAGGAGTTACCTTCTTTTCCTGGATCTATCATGGAATAGTTTACTTCCTGTTCTGGCTATATCAGTGGTCTGGAAACTTCGGTTGGGCACTGATTCTCTTCACAATTGTTACCCGATTCATCCTCTACCCCTTATATCACATTCAAACTAAGTCAATGCTAATGATGAGGATGCTTCAACCCGAAGTAGAGAAGATCAAGAAAAAGTATAAGGACCCCAGAAAGCAACAGGAGGCAATGATGGCTCTGTATAAGGAGAAGGGATACAATCCCGCTTCCGGATGTCTTCCAATACTCCTTCAGCTGCCAGTACTGATACTTCTATACAATGCCATTCGATACTTCAGCGAAGTAATGGCATATACGCCTGGTTTTCTTATTTGGAAGGATCTTTCAGTAGGTAACTTCGTACTGAACATACCGTTCATAATAATCACGGTAGTTGTAGGAATCTTCAGTTCATTGCTCACAGCTCAGGACGCAAGATCTGCGAGATCGGGAGTAATCATGCAAGTAATCTTTCCGATCCTTTTCGCCACATTCCCATCTGGATTGCTACTTTACTGGACAACCCAGAGTGTCCTTCAGTTCTTCATAAGCTGGGTAGTATACAAGCGCAACGGCATAAAGGGGCTGACTTTAAGACAGATGCTAGGTTTACAGGAAAAACCTGTGAAGTAGATTTAGACCAGCTCAGGAGGTGTTAAACAAAATGAATCCAGTTGAATACAAAGCCGAGACCGTTGAAGAAGCCATCAGGCTAGCTCAAGCAGATCTTGGTGCTTATGACGATGAAATGCAAGTCACAGTGAAAGAGAAAGGCTCCAAGGGCTTCCTAGGGATATTTGGATCCAGGGAGTCGATAATTGAAGTTTCCTTGTTGGACAAACACTGGGAAAGAAAGCTTCACGACTTCCTCAAGGGTATACTTAAGAATTTCGATGAAGAGACCTTTTCCGAAGTAAAGCTTGTTGGAAGAACGTATAGAGTCAGGATCGAAGGTGAAGAGGTTGCCAGACTTATCGGGAAGCATGGTAAAACTGTTGCCGCTTTACAGCACATATTAAACATTTACGCAAACAGGATGGCGCCTACCAAAGTCAACGTAACCGTTGATATCGGTGATTACAGACTTGAAAGAAAGAAACTGGTGGAAGAGATAGCACATAGGACGGCAAAGTCCGCAATATCCAGGAGAAGCAAGATCGTAATGGAACCGATGTTCGCCTTTGAGCGAAGGCTCGTTCACGAAGTAATTTCCCAGTATGAAGATCTGAAGAGCTATTCAGTAGGACTCGAACCTTACAGAAAAGTTGTGGTCGAATACAGAGACAGAAAATACTCATACGATAAAGCGTTTGATTCGAAAAGGAGGCGCTATGAAAATGTCAGAACGAATTCTGGTAGGCAAAGCGCTTGATGTCGAGCCTCAGTTTTTCGACAACGAAAATGTAAAGAGCGTTACAAAGCGAGTCCTTATTGGTAAAAAGAAGGGCGCTACGAATTTTGTGATGAGACTGTTTACTGTCGGAGAAGGAGGATATAGTCCTCACCATAGCCATCCATGGGAACATGAAGTCTTTATCATCTCCGGGGAAGCGGCCGTTGTTACTGACCAGGGCGTGATTAATGCTGGTAAGGGGAGCTATGTTTTTGTTCCCTCCGGCGTAAAGCACCAGTTCAGGAACACGGGAAACGGAGATCTGGAATTTCTCTGTGTGATTCCATCTTCGGCCGATGAGGAATAGAATAGATACAGCTAATAGAAAAATTCGATGCGAAGGAGGGACTCACGTGCCGTTTTACAGGTATAAGTGCGAGGATTGTGGAGAAGAAATCGAAGCCTTCCAGAAGATGTCCGATGAACCCCTTACGATCTGCCCAGCATGCGGGGGACATCTTAAGAAACTGGTTAATAATGTGGGAGTTGTTTTTAAAGGCGGGGGCTACTACAGTACCGACTCGAAGAAGTCATCAGCTTCTAAAAGTAGTAGCAAACCTTCAACTTCTACCAGCAAGTCTGAATAGTTAGAAGAAATCCAAAGTTAGGTAAGGTACGGCATTTGTCGAAAGAGGGGAGAATAGCCCCCTCTTAGCTTTTTCATGTGCCACTAATGCAATCATTGCAGCATTGTCTGTGCACAGGTCTACCGGTGGGAAGTAAGCCTTGATCCCGCTAACTTCAGATTGCACTCTTGCCCATTCTCGAAGAAGTGAGTTCGAAGCGACGCCTCCCGCAAAGGCTATTTCATCTAGATGTAAACTTTCAGCTGCGTCGAATGCCTTGGTAACGAGAGAGTCGACAATTGCTTCCTGAGCTGACGCGGCAACATCACTAACTGAAGCCAGAGGATTTTTTTTCATGAAGTACAGCACCGAAGTCTTTAGACCACTGAAGGAGAAATCGAAATTCCCCTTTTCACGAAGTGGCCTAGGAAAATGATACCTAGCTTGTCCTTTCTCAGCGGCCTCTTGAATTGCCGGCCCTCCAGGATACCCAAGTCCAAGCAGCCTTGCAATTTTGTCAAATGCTTCTCCTGCAGCGTCGTCGCGAGTCTTCCCCACAAGTTCGATCCTATCCCAATCTTTAAGAACTAGGATCTCGGTATGCCCACCAGAAACGAGAAGAACCATAAAGGGAGGTTTGAGAAGCGGATATCTAAGGAAATTTGCATAGACATGACCGAATAAGTGGTTAACACCGACAAATGGTTTATTCATCGCGATCGCCATTCCTTTAGCAAAAGAAAGACCAATCAGCAAAGATCCCACAAGTCCGGGACCCATAGTTGAAGCAAATACATCTATCTCTTTGATATCCAGATCGGCTTCTTCGAGCGAACGGGAAACCATTCTATCTATGATTTCAAGATGCTTTCTGGCAGCTATTTCGGGAACCACCCCACCAAATCTCTTGTGGATATCTATTTGCGAAGAAATCTGTGAAGATAAAAGACGGCCATCTTCGATGATGGCCACCGCCGTTTCATCACATGAGCTCTCTAGAGCCAGAACTTTCATCAGGCAGATTCTCTAGAGATTATTTCGGGAGAAGAGTTTTTGCTTATCACATCCTCGTTGATAACAACCTTCTCAACATTATTCATGGTAGGAATATCGAACATTATGTCAAGCATGACCTGCTCAATTACGCTTTTCAACGCTCTTGCGCCTGTCCCTCTTTTCATAGCCCTTTCTGCGATCGCGGTCATGGCATCATCCGAAAACTCAAGTTCTACACCGTCCAGTCCCAGAAGCCTCTGGTATTGCTTGAGAATCGCATTTCTCGGCTCACTCATAATCCTCTTCAGATCCTCCACATCAAGATCATTCAGAGCCGCCAAAACCGGGAATCTGCCAACGAACTCCGGAATCAAGCCGTACTGAATCAGATCATCCGGTACTACTTGCTGAAGGACTTCTCCAAGCCTAAGCTGATTCTTACCCTTTACCTTTGCTCCAAAACCCATTGAGGAATCAAGAACTCTCTGTTTTATTACGCTGTCAAGGCCATCAAAAGCGCCCCCCACTATGAACAAAATGTTGCTTGTATCTACCTTTATGAATTCCTGGTAGGGATGCTTCCTGCCTCCTTGAGGTGGCACATTTGCAGTAGTTCCCTCGACAATCTTGAGAAGGGCTTGCTGAACCCCTTCTCCCGATACGTCTCTCGTGATCGATGGATTCGGAGATTTCCTTGCTATCTTATCTATCTCATCGATATAAATGATTCCTAGCTGAGCTTTCTCAACATCGTAATTCGCAGACTGAAGAAGTCTTAGAACAATATTCTCTACATCCTCACCAACGTATCCGGCTTCCGTAAGAGGGGTAGCGTCGGCGATTGCAAACGGAACATCCAGAATACGGGCCAGCACTCTAGCAATGAGAGTCTTTCCCGAACCGGTAGGCCCAACTAGCATTATATTGGATTTCTCAATTTCAACGTCATCTACATCATTGAAAACTCTCTTGTAGTGATTGTACACGGAGACAGAGATCGTTTTCTTTGCGTTCTCCTGACCAATCACATACTTATCAAGTTCTTTCTTGATATCTGCTGGGGTGGGCAGCTTTCTGCCAGGCTCCTTCTTAGCTTTCTGGTCCTGCTGAATAATGTCGTGAAACAGATCAACACATTCATTGCAAATGTACCCTTCTGTTCCTGAAATAAGCTTCTTCACCTGTGCAGCAGATCTTCCACAAAATGAGCAATGTCTTTCAAAAGGCAAAACTTTCCCTCCCATTAATCGCTATTTTTATTATACACTGGAAAGGGATAGCTCGCACGTGGAGGTAATCGATGAATGCTCTTATTATAGACGGATACACCGATGAACCGGCAGCTTTCGGTGTGCCACCCTATATTTCTCCAAGGATCCGCGCTATTGCAGGAGCCTTTCTGTTGAAAGGTATCGAAACGGATTATCTCACTATCGACTCTGTAAGGCAAGAAGGACTCTGGGAGAAAGGCAATGATTATAACTTCCTAATCGTGTTTGGGGGAGTCACTAC
This sequence comes from Mesotoga sp. H07.pep.5.3, assembly GCF_002752615.1. Lineage (NCBI taxonomy): Bacteria > Thermotogati > Thermotogota > Thermotogae > Kosmotogales > Kosmotogaceae > Mesotoga > Mesotoga sp. H07.pep.5.3. Next base: position 577,763 of record NZ_AYTV01000012.1, on the reverse strand, counting down.
TTCAGGAAGGTATATTGGAGGAACTCCGATTTCAAGTTCCGAGATATCTCTTCTGCTCAAATCAAATTCCGATCCCACGAAAATCGTCAGCGGTCCAGTGGTGTCTGTTGGGTACACTTTGAGAGGTGGAACCACGGCCTTCACCCCTGATTTTGGAGAAGCAGATTACCTCTTGAGAGATGAGTTTGAAATTGCAGACTTTTTGGGCCTAGACTCGGGAGGGTCTCGTTACTCTCTTCTTAACAGACTTTATCCGGCCGGCGCCGATGTAATCAGGCTTCATCCTTGTTTCCCGGATCTGATGGTTGAAATCGATATTTCCTCTGGTTGCGAGAGGTTGGATGGATACTGCTCGTTTTGTACTGAATCCATTCTCTATGGCCCCTATGAATGGAGAAGTATAAAAGGAATTGTCGCTGAATTCGAGAAGCTTAAGCAAGTTGGAGTTAAGGCAATAAGATTCGGAAGGAGTGCAAATGTAATTGCATATGGGTATGACCGTAGACGAGACACTCTTGATCCATCCTTGAGTGAAGAGCTCTTCAAATCAGCAAGGAGTATCATCCAACCTGAAGTCTTTCATATTGACAATGGAAATCCAATCTTTATTGCTCATCATCCGTCAGAATCAAGATCGGTCATAGAATCCGTAGTTAGGTATAATACAGTCGGCGACACCATATCATTCGGGGTTGAGAGCTTCGACGACGAAGTCCGTTCCTTGAACAATCTTGGTGGCAGCGTACAAGACATAATGTTTTCAATCGAGTTGGTGAACGAAATCGGCAAAGAAAGAGTTGAAGGAGTGCCGAAGCTCTTGCCGGGAATCAATTTACTTTACGGCCTTCCAGGACAGAGCAGAAAGAGTTTCGACATTGACTACGATGAGCTTGTCAGAATTCAAGAAAGGGGTCTTCTTTTGAGAAGAATCAACATCAGACAGACAATGATCTTTCCTGGCGCCCGGATATTCAATATGACTAGACCAAGAATCGACCACAGACTATTCGAAAAACACAAACATCGTATAAGAAGGGAAATAGACGCCGAAATGCTGAAGAAAACCTTCCCACTGGGAGCGATCATCCGTGGTGTAATCCCTGAATTTAGCGAGGGGATGATCTACTTTGGCAGACCGCTCGGTACATATCCTATTCTTGTCGGCAGCCCCGTCCGGTTTGAGGATAGAACCGATTTTGTAGTCATAGGCCACGGGATGAGATCCGTTACAGGTCTTCCAGTTGGAACAGAACTCAACAACCTAGGTGAAAGAGAAATGAGGTTCATCCCTGGAATTGGAAGGGATAGGGCAAAGTCCCTCGTGATAAAGAGACCAAGAACAAGAGAAGAGCTAATCAAGATTGTTGGCCCAGAAACTCACAAGACACTGTCATTAATAAAGACAAAACTAGGAGGAAAGTGGCTATGAAACAGAGGGTCGTTATAGTCACAACAGGTGGTACGATCGCAATGATTACGGATCCTGCGACTGGTGCTTCTGTACCGGCTCAGGGATTGAACAAACACGTGGCGGACGTCGACGGACTTAAAGATGTGGCCTGTACCGAGCACTACGAGTTTTCAAACATTCCAAGCCCATACATAAATCCCGAGACGATGTGGGCGCTTTCCAAGGTAGTTCAGAAGCTTCTCGATAGAGAGGAAGTTTGTGGAGTAGTTATTACACACGGCACTGACACGCTAGAGGAAACTGCGTATTTTCTAGATCTGACAGTCAGAAGCGAGAAACCAATTATCTGTACTGCTGCAATGAGAAACATCGACGAAATGGGAACCGATGGTCCGAGAAATGTATTGTCCTCAGTTAGAGTTGCAGTTAGTCCCCTTGCGATTGGAATGGGGACAATGGTGTGCCTTAACGATGAAATCCACGCCGCCAGAGAAGTCACAAAGACATACACTAGCAATGTTGCTACTTTTGACTCTCCCGGTCATGGACCACTGGGAATCGTGGATGAAGACACGGTGATTTTCTTTAGAAAGCCTTTGTTGAGGGCAGTATTCAATGTAGAAAAGATCGAATCGAGAATAGCCCTTGTAAAGACCTTTACAGGAGACGACGGTTCGATCCTGCGGATACTTCCCGATCTTGGATTCAAAGGGGTAGTTCTTGAAACATTTGGAAGGGGAAATGTACCTGTAGAAGTCTATCACGTAGTAAAATACCTAATAGAGGAGAAAGGGGTTCCGGTAATCATTACTTCAAGGTGCTTCAAAGGCCGTGTTCTTGGAGTTTACGGATATGTTGGTGGAGGAAAGAGTCTGGCCGATATTGGTGCAATCTTCGCTCAGGAACTATCCCCGATTAAAGCAAGAATAAAACTCATAGTGCTTATGGGGATCACAAAGGAGATTTCGGAGATTGAAAGACTCTTTAAACTCCCTTTGAAGGGGGCATAAAGTGAGTCGTGAGATTTTGAAAAAACCTCGTTTCAATGCTGCAATTTTCACCCTGTTCTACCTGGCTCTCTTTTTTATGGTATTCTCAGTTTCGTTGCAAACGGCAATGATTCTCTTCGCAACCTTCACGGTTGTCATAATATTGGAGCCATGGGCGAGATTTGCAGAAAGAAGTTTTCGCATTAAAAGGTCGATCTCTCTTGGCATAGGGCTGGCGGTGATTTTTTCGGGTCTCACGCTTCTGATCGTGTTCCTTACTACCCCCGTTGCAAAAGAAGCTTCCAAGTTCTATAACATAGTGAGAGACTTCTTTCCCTCCGCTGAAGAGACCGAAATAACTTCTTTCGAAGTAAATGCAAACATAGATAGATTTCTTTCCGAAGAGGAGTTTCTTTCAAAACTCTCTCCAGAAGAGGTTGAATCCTTGGATCTGCTGTCAAAAGATCTCAAACGTTACTACTCAGATATCATGGACCCGATCACCGCAGACTCGGAAGACCTGAATGAGGATCTTGCCTTACTTGAGGAGACCCTGAAAAACAGAAGCGATTATGTCGTAATTATCAGCAGCAGTAAGCAAAAAAACGCTTCATATGAAGAGATACACAAAATCATTTCGAATTATCTTAACCCAGAAGCGGCGGAACTGCTTTCAGCTTCGGTTCTGGATAATGCAATGGTAGTTCATTCACAAGAACTGTGGCGCAACGTAGTTGATTACTTCATGCCGAAAAATATCGACCCATCAACACAAAGAGCCACCTACGAAAGTGTGAGAAACTTCCTCATTCAAGTGCAGAGCAGCCTAATGAAATTTCTGCCTGGTATACTTGAAAAGATTCCAAGCTTCTTAACCAGTACGGGACTTGTTCTATTCTTTACCATTGTAGGCGCGATTTACCTGAGTTACTACTTCCTCACTGTGAAGGATTTTATTCCCAGATTCTACCCCAAGAAAGTGCGTGGAATAGCTATAAGCTTCCTCGAAGATACTTACAAGAATCTAGAGCGATATGTAATTTCAGTGGTAGTAATCGCCTTGATCGTTGGGGTGGTGGTTGGCATTGTTGTGCATTCTATGGGACTTAAATACAGTCTTTTGATGGGTACGTGGGCCGCCTTCACAAATCTAATACCCATTGTCGGTGTTCCTCTTGAGTTCATTCCTCTTTTCTTGCTGGCAGTGTCTACTCAAGACCTGGTTCTTGTGATTACCTTAATGATAATACTAGTGATTGTACACGCATCTGCGTTTATACTCTTCCTGGTATTCATGAAGGGATACAACAGGATAAACCCGGTGATAATTATCTTGATGATAGTTATCGCCGGACAGCTCTGGGGGCTTTTTGGTGCAATTATTGCCGTGCCTTTTGCGATAGTCCTTAAGATGACGTGGATGCATTTTTTCTCTCCAATGCTCGAAGAAGAAGAGCAGTAGGGCACCTTTTTTCCCGCAAAGAAGACGCCTTATTCTTTCGTATAAGACTTCAGCTTGGGAATTTCTAGCATCTCAGAGCCGCTTCTCTATAGTATCAGACAGGCATCACCGAACGAGAAGAACCTGTATCTCTTTAAAATGGCCTCTCTGTAGGCAGAGAGAATCAGTTCCCTCCCGGCGAATGCAGAAACGAGCATAAGAAGGGTAGATCTCGGTAAGTGAAAGTTAGTTATGAGAGAGTCGGTCGCTTTGAATGTATAAGGAGGATAGATAAAAATATCCGTATGACCGCTATCACCTACGATGCAACCGTGGCGAGCAACTATACTCTCCAAGGTTCGCACGGTAGTAGTTCCAACCGCTACTATTCTTCTCTTTTCGGTTCTGGCTCGCTCCAATCTCTCTGCAACCTCCGAAGAAACGGAGAAGAATTCATTGTGCATCTTGTGGCCGTCTACTGTTTCTGATTTGACGGGTCTGAATGTGCCAATTCCGACATGAAGAGTAATGAATTGAACATCGACGTCTTTCTTCCTAAGTCTTTCCAAAAGAGTATCCGTAAAGTGCAATCCCGCAGTGGGGGCAGCTACGGAGCCTTCCGGCCGAGAATAGACCGTCTGGTACGACTCTGGATTGTCTGGGTAGTATTTGACGTAAGGTGGAATTGCCAAGAGGCCTGCTTTTTTTACGTCTTCATCTGTTACGCTACCAAAATCTAGTATCCTGCTTGAATCATCGCAGTGTTCTATTACTTTGCAGGAAATTTTATTGAACAAGAGCACGTTTCCAGGTTTGATTTTTGACCCGGGCCTAACTATGGCTTTCCAGAGGCCCCCGCCAAGCTTTTCCGTAAGGACGGCCTCCACTTTGGCCCCTGTTTCCTTTTTGCCGAGGAGTCTTGCCGGAATAACACGACTGTTGTTTAAGACAAGAACATCTCCCGGATGAAGAAAATCCTCGATTTCTGCGAATACTCTATGCTCGAATGAGTATGTCTCCCTATCGATAACCAATAGCCGGGAACTGTCTCTTGGAATGGCTGGTTTCTGAGCTATCAGTTCTTCCGGAAGCTCAAAATCATAGTCTGAGACTTTCATCGATTTCCTCCGGTCTGATAATCGTAATATCTTCAGCAGCATGGTCCAGGAACCTGTCGTAGGTTATCACTGCCGAACCGCCCTCTCTCGCCAAAAAGATTAGCCGATCATCGGCAGGAGAGTATGTCTCGACTTGAGGAAGTGACAGAAGCCTATTGAGACTCTCCTGCTGAAAGCCGCCGATAGTATATCTGATGTTTGCATCAAACACTATCCTATAAGGGAACAAAGCAATCCTGCAAAGAGCCATTCTTAGGAAGAGATCATCGATTCTTTTTAGATCGGCATGATCGGTCATCGAAAAAACAACATTGCTGCCGTCAATAACAACAGGTCTAGAATGATTCGACATAATGGCCGTCTTAACGTAGGGATGTGTGAACCTGAGACTGCTAAGCAACCTTTTTTCGGATTTCGAAAGAGAAGTTACTGCATTTCTAAGGGTCTTCATTTCTGAGATATCTGTGTATAAAGCTCTTATTAGTCTTTCAGAGAGATTGGAGCTTCTATCATTCTCCTCCCTTTCGAAAAGCAAAGCCGCTTCGAGCATAACGAAATCCTGAATCCCATGCTCACCAACTGAGCGAGTTAGGGATTGCCATTCTTTGTAATCATCGATTGATTGAATTCTCTCTTTTACCGGGCCAGTAACTGGAGGATTGTTTCTCGGATCCACAAAAAAAAGCAGGTGCCCCATATCTGAGACTGATGCTTTGGACAGTGTAGAAGCATATTCAACCCTTTCTTCGGGTGCCCTGTCTCTTTCGCGGAGTATGTCGATCGAAAATTCGACCTCTTCATAAGAGAGATGGGCCAATCCGCTTATGCTCCTTTGGATTTTTGCAATCGTTGTACTACTTACAGGGCTTCTCTTTAGAGCCCTATTTAAACTCTCGACACGCTCCTTTCTGTTACTATAAAAGGCGTAAAATCCTTGGGAAGAAGCGGCCTCTTTCACAAAGTTCAATATATCGTCAATCATCATTACTCACCGTTCCAGTACAGCATTCAGCCATAATTAAGTCTTTGACACGCTTTCCTCTCTATGATATAATGAATTCTGTGCAAATTACAACATGAAGAGGTGAAGCCCCGATGAAAAAAGAAATGCACCCTGAGATGAAGCTAGTGACTGTAAAGTGTACGTGTGGCGCGGAGCACAAGTTTTATTCAACAAAGGAAAATATCAAGATCGACCTTTGCTCGAGCTGCCATCCCTTCTTCCGCGGAGATGCGTCTTCTATGATTCTCGACACTGAGGGAAGAGTACAGAAGTTCAGAAACAAATACGGAGACAATTACTGAGCAAGCGTTTTGCGCAAACTCAAGTATATAGTCAATTGGAGGTTAGTCATGTGAGTGTGAAAGTGGGTACCGTTGTTGAGGGAAGTGTGACTTCTGTTAAGAAATTTGGAGCGTACGTAAATCTTGAAGGCGGAGAAGAGGGATTCATCCACATTTCAAAAGTCGCAAGGGAGTACGTGAAGAACATTGAAGACTATCTCAAAGTTGGTCAGAAAGTGGAAGCAAAGGTTCTCGGAACTACGAAAGACGGAAAGTGGGAGCTGTCTATAAAGGATTTGAAAGGCAAAGGTTCAGAAGAGGCGCCTACAAGCCAGGATTTCGAGAAGAAACTAGCCAAGTTCATGAGAGATAGCGGCGAGAAGATTTCTGCCTATAAGAGAAGACTCGACAAGAAAAGAGGTATCCGTAAAAGACCATAATGGAAGAGCGAAAGTTAGATAGAATTAAGGGAGCTAGGCTCCCTTTTTTGTAGCTCTGCTAGCAATTCGTAGAAATGGCGAGCGAAATGATAGTAGGAAAGCACAGACTTGCATAAAAAGGTATAATTGGACAGAATTGCCAGAATTAGGAGGTTATTGCTATGTACTTCCTCGAAAGAGTGATGGCGGTACCACGATTACCGGAGAAGCTAAGAAGACTTGAAGAACTTTCAAAGAACCTTTGGTGGAGTTGGAACTACCGCGCTCAACAGATGTTCAAATACATGGATCCAGAAATGTGGTATCAGGAAAGAAGGAGTCCCATAAGGCTTCTTCGAAGGATAAGTCAAACCAGACTTTATGAGCTTTCCGAAGACAAACCATTTATTGAGATGTATGAAAGTGTTGTAGGAGAGTTTGATGAATATATGGGTGGGAAAGATACATGGATGGATAGAGAACATCCGGACAGAAAGGAACAATGTATCGCGTATTTCTGTGCCGAATATGGCTTTCATGAATCTTTCCCGATCTACTCCGGGGGTCTTGGGATTCTTGCTGGAGATCACTTGAAGACTGCTAGTGATATGGGACTGAACTTCGTTGCCGTCGGTCTTTTATACAGGAACGGTTATTTCGAACAGAGAATCGACGAGTCGGGCTGGCAACAGAACATATACCACTCTTATGAATTTGAAGACTTCCCCGTAGTTCCCGCACAGGATGACTCGGGAGATGAGATATTTGTTAACATCGACTTTCCAGGCAGGAAAGTCTGGGCGAAAATCTGGAAGACAGCCGTGGGAAGAACATCTCTCTATCTACTTGATACAGACATTCCCCAAAACGAGCCGGAAGACAGAAACATAACTGCTACACTCTATGGCGGTGACCGGGAAACTAGGATAAAACAAGAGATTCTCCTTGGCATCGGCGGAGTGAGGGCTCTCAGAATGCTCAATTATTCGCCGAATGTTTGGCACATGAATGAAGGGCATGCGGCCTTCCTTTCTCTCGAGAGAATCAGAGAGCTGGTTCAGAAGAATTCGATAGATTTATCCACAGCTTCAATGATTGTCAAATCAGGCAACGTCTTTACTACTCACACTCCTGTGCCCGCCGGAAATGACACGTTCAGCCTCGAGATAATCGACAAATACTTCCGCGATTTCTGGAGCACAATAAGAGCCGAGAGAGATGAATTCATAAATCTCGGGATTGAAAGACTTCCGGGCGGAGGCCAGCAATACAGTATGACCGTTCTAGCCCTTAGATTGTCCGCTCTAGCTAATGGAGTCAGCAAACTTCACGGAAGGGTAAGCAGAAACCTTTGGAATCATATCTACCCCGACCTGCCGGCTGTCGAGGTTCCAATATCTCATGTTACAAACGGAGTACATATCTGGACCTGGCTGAACCCAAATCTGGTCAAACTTCTTGACAGATATTTGCCTGTCGGTTGGCACGAAAAAGTGTACGACCCCGAAATCTGGGAGGCAGTGGACAAAATACCCGAAGAGGAGATCTGGAAATTGCATATGTCGCTAAAATCCAGGGCCAGAAACTTTCTCCAAGGTAGGCTCAAGAGGCAAAGAATGAGACTTGGCGAAACCATAGAAGATCTTATGGAAGTCGAAGAAGCTCTTCCCGAGGATGTTCTTACGATTGGATTCGCAAGGAGATTTGCCACATATAAGAGGGCGACGTTAATTTTCAAGGATATCAACAGGCTGAAGTCGATAATAACGAACTCTGAAAGACCGGTTCAGTTTGTCTTTGCCGGGAAGGCTCATCCTGCAGACGACCCTGGAAAGGAACTGATAAGAAAGCTTTATGAAATTTCCAGGACTCCTGAATTTAAAAGTCGAATCATTATAGTCGAAAATTACGACATGAACATAGCTCGACACTTGGTGAGCGGTGTCGATGTATGGCTCAATACGCCAAGAAGACCTCATGAAGCTAGTGGAACCAGTGGTGAGAAGGCTGGTATGAATGGAGTTCTGAATTTCAGTGTTCTAGACGGCTGGTGGGTAGAAGGCTTCAACGGAGTAAACGGCTGGGCCATCGGCGACAATAGAGATTACGAGGACCACGAGCTCCAGGATAGAATTGATTCCGTTTCCATTTACAGCTCACTTGAAAAGGAGATAATTCCCCTTTACTACTCTAGAGACGAAAAGGGAGTTGCCAAAGAGTGGGCAAAGAGAATGAAAAACTCTATCAAAGAAATCGGAAGCAAATTCAATACTCACAGGATGATCGCAGACTATGCTGAGGATCTATATTTTCCAGTCGCCGATCTTTCCAAAGAAGTCGAAAAAGATGATTTCAAACTCGCGAAGAGTGTTGCCATCTGGAAAGACAAATTCAGTTCGAGCTGGAATGCCATAAGAATCAAGCCCAATATGATAGGTGAGACTTCTGCAAAGTCCGTTAAGGTAGGACAGGAGATTTCTGTTTCAGCGAACATATATCTCGGTACTATGGATCCTTCTGAGGTTCAGGTCGAGATCTTCGTGGCAAAGATGAATGACGAAGGAGAAATGGACGGGTTTAGTCTTTACCCCATGAAGTTAGTTAAGGAAGATGTTCACGGCGAATATGTCTATGGAGGCAAATTCACCGTAGCTGAAGAAGGGCAGCTTGCATACACTGTTAGAGTAATTCCCAACCCCGAAAGACTACCTCACAGATACTTCATACCTGTTGCAAAATGGATTACGTAGAGGGAACCCGCCTAATGGCGGGTTTTTCAACTGTAGGAAGAAAAATCGCTTAATGTTCTCTCAAAATCACCGGGGGAAATATCTCCCCACAAAAGAGATTTATACAGACCTGGAACGCTAATTATCGCTTTCAGCTCTTCATCAAGGAAGACTCTTTTCCTTGGGTCGTAATAACCGTCCAAGATGACTTCCGTTGATTCAGAACCGGAAGTAATCATGCTAATAACGGCATTATAGACCTCGGTGATCTCAACTTCCCTCAAGCCAAGTTTCTGAAGCTGTTCATAGATCTCATGAGTTTCGTTTCCCTCAGCTATCATTCTGAGAACCACATTTATGTAATCAGAAAAGGTCATTCTTTATTCAGGCACCTCCTAAGATGTCTCTCATCAGAAGAGCGTTGCGAACTGCTCTTCCCATGTAGCAATTATTAAAGAATACATAGACCGGTACATCATGCTTATGAAATTCTAGCACATCGAGTGCAAAACGTCTCAAATCAGTTTTCGGGTAATCGTAGTTGTACCTCTCACTGCCCTTGCTGTTGAACCAATCGGGATTTCTCCCGTGAAACCTGAAATAAGCACCCCTGGAACCTGATCTCGGAAGATATGGAAACAATCCACCAAATGAAGGTTCGTCAACGGTTACAGGTACCACACCCAATCTGTCAATGGTTTCGAAGACCTCTTCAGCTGCCCAGCTTTCGTGCCTGAATTCGAAAGCGAGCAAATTCTTATCTGAACTGAAAGTCTTTGCGACTGCTTTAATGTAAGACATATTCTCTTTGTTGTTCTTGAAGGACCAGGGAAACTGAAAAAGCAACGGGCCCAATCTTCCCTCTTCTTTCATTGGAAAAAGAGCATTATAGAACTCATCCGAGATCTCTTCTAGCTCGTTGAGACCGTTCTTCCATATCTCATGAGTCACTCTTCCCGGCGCTTTTACTGCAAAGATCATCTCACCAGGTATCTTTCTAATCATTCCAGTAACTGTCTTATATGTTGGCATTCTATAATAAGTAAAATTTAGTTCAACTGAGTTGAATCTCCAAACAGAGTGATAGTATCTCAGCATCTGAGAAGAGCTTATCTCCGCTGGATAAGCAGTACCCACCCAGTCGGGGAATGAGTATCCGCTCGTCCCCAGATAAATCACTTAAAGCTCCTCAACAATGTATACCGGATCGTCGTTGTTGAGAATGGCCGCATTTGCTTCGTCTACATCTACATGAAACTCCAGAGCGTAACTGGAATGAACTCTAACTAGAACATCGTCGAATACTACTTTCCTCGTTCCGGAACCTTTAGCGTACACCATAACGATATCCTTGTCCTTAACACCAAAGATTTCGGCGTCCTCAGGCGTCATGTGTATGTGCCTCTTAGCCAGCATTACTCCAGAATTCAGCACTACCGTTCCTTTAGGACCGACAATCGTGAGACCGGGCGTATCCGTATGGTCGCCGGAATCCTTAATTGGTGGCTTTATGCCAAGAGTAAAGGAATCCGTTCTAGATACCTCTATCTGAGTTGCCTTTCTGGCAGGTCCAAGAACTCTTACTCCTGTGATCGCACCTTTGGGACCCACGAGAATCACTTTTTCATCACATGCAAACTGGCCAGGTTGTCCAAGATCCTTGACTGGAGTAAGCTCATGACCCTTGCCGAAAAGACTCTCGATATCTGCTGCACTAAGATGAAGATGACGGTTTGAAACGCCTGTCTTGATTGCCGGTTGCTTGAGTTTCACAAAAACACCTCCAGTTATTTCTGCTTCTTGAATTTTTTCGCGCCAATAAGTCCCTTTCTTACTTTTGTGGCAACACCCTCTGGGGTAGTTACAGCGATCGTCAGAGGACCTTTTGCCACATTTATCCATCCCATTCCGAATATATGAAGCTCTTGACCGGTTCTAAGTCTGAATCTTTCGCTTTTCCATTTGTAATTGCTTCGAATCGACTCCGAAAAAGGAGGTTTCAAGATTCCTCCATACCATCTGTCCCACTCTTCGTTTCCCGTATCGGAATTGGTCTCGTGCACTGTTACACTTTCAGGAACAAAGACATGGAATATCCCGACCGGATCGCTCTCATTTTTTACATCTAACCTAACAAATCCACCAAGAAAAACTGTACGAACATCGTGAAACTGAATCGTCGATTTGTTAAGCTTCTTGCGTGGAAGGAATCTGCTTTGATCTTCTACACTCAGAAGGTCTGTTATCCTGTCCTTTGTGAAGATTCCGGGCGTGTCATAAACGGTGAATGCGGAGCCGCCGACTTTCTTAGAAGCTACCTTCACAGTCGTTCCAGGGAATCGGCTCACTGTAAGTTCTTCAGACTGTATAAGACCATTAAGAATAGAGGATTTCCCAACATTTGTCACTCCTACGGAGACAAACTCCTCGGAAGCCGATTTCAAATAAGAGAAGAGTGATTTAAGACCATGATTTTTCAGCACAGAAACGGGTCTAACGGTTTCCTTAGGTACTTTAAGCATACTGGCCGCCCAGTCTCTTATCTCGTCGATTTTAACCTCCCTAGGCAGAAGATCTATCTTGTTCAGTATGTAGTGAACGGTGTGCTCCTTCAGGAGTCTCAAGATATCTCTTCTACAGGTCCCGTCGAAATCTGAAATATCAATGACGTAGATAACATCTTGCGCAAGATCGAGGTATTCTTTTAGGTTGTCGATTGAATGAACGACTCTATCGTCTTCAGAAAGAGAACCATAGTGTTTGATCAAAAAACATCTACGACACAGAACTTGTTTCCCCGACTGAAGCCTGGATTCCATGACCGATCTGGATATGTAACCTAAACCGGCTGGGTCATCATGCTGGAGCTCAGCACCGCAACCACCACACTTCATCTATCCAACGCCTCCACTTCGGGATGCTTCCTCATCTTGCTCAATATGAGACTCTCTACTCTTCTCACAAGCTTCGTCCAGAAGAACTCCCTGTCGGAAATCGGTTCTACCTTAACCGTATAAGCACCCAATAAGTTCCCCATGATGATATCTGTGAATAGCTGATCACCAACAATTACCGTCTTATATGGAGGTATACCGAAATCTTTCAATACACGTTTTGCTTTGAATGTAAAAGGTTTTCTTGCCCGACTAATAACCTTTGTCTTACCAAGTTCTCTTTCGATTTTTCCAAGTCTATTTGATTTCCCGTTTGAAATCAAAACCACTTCAAGGCCAAGCCGCTCTACTCTGCTTATCAGCAATCGTTTCTCCTTCGAAACGCTGGTAGCTCCCCACTTTTCGAGGGTGTTGTCAAAATCGAATATTATCAGTCTATAACCAGAATCTTTAAGTGAATCAAAATCAATATCCATAACGGTCGTTGCGAAAAGGTGGGGCGTTGCTAGTCTTCCGGTTCTGAATATCCAACCAACAGTGAAGAAAAAAACGAGATAGGCCGCAATTGTGACCTTCCCCAGAAGTCTCTTATACCATTTATGGCTGATATCCACCAAAGGGGATACCAGAATTGAGTACATACCCATTCTATTTCCCGCAATTATATCCGTGAAGAAAAGATCGCCAATTATTACTGTCTTTTCGGGTCTCGATTTCATCTCGCTGAGAACTTTCCTCAGCTCCTTTGTCCCGGGTTTCCTCATCGAGTGATACACTTTCAGGTCTTCTCCGAAGAGATCCTTCAGGTTCTTGACTCTCGACTGTGGTCCGTTAGTAACGACTCCAACCTTCATTCCAGATGAAATCAAGCTATCTATAACGGGCTTGTTCCTCATGTCGAAAGGTTCTCTCCATACAGCAATTGTGTTGTCATAATCGAAGAGAATCGTACTGTAACCGAGTTTTCGGAGCCTCTCGTAGTCTATCTCTCTTACGTTTTCTGCCTTTTCGTTCGGTACTGCGTTATCAAGTATGTCCAGGATTCGCACGAATCTCCACCACTTCCAGTTCAATACGGTTCTTAATGCTTTGAAGAAAACTCTTGACTTCCTCCAGCAGATCGGCGGGGACGATTATCTTAAGTAGTCCTTCGTCAGTAACATGCCTGATGTTCATCAGATTGTCTTCTGCCTCGGCAATATAACAAAGCACATGAATGTCCTCTGGCCTGATTTTTACGAAGAGATCATATTCCAATATCTCACCCATACATAAACCTCATAGCAAATCTGCGGCCAGACTTGCAAGTTCTGATCGCTCACCTTTCATCAGAGTGATGTGGCCTGCGAGTTCTTTGTCCCTAAATCTTGACGCCGCATATGTCAAGCCATTGCTGTAAGCATCGAGATAGGAATTATCTATCTGGTAGGGATCACCGATAACGACGATCTTGGTATTCTCCCCCACCCTCGTTATAATCGTCTTGATTTCATGCGGAGAAAGGTTCTGAGCCTCATCAATTATGAAGTACTGGTTAGGTATTGACCTCCCCCTAATATAACTTAGGACCTCAACTTCCAATTGTTCTCTCTTCTTCAAGAATGAGTCCATGTCCATATGGCGATTGCTGAACAACAAATAGAGATTGTCGTAAATTGGAGTCATCCATGGATCTATCTTCTCCTCCATCGAGCCGGGAAGATAACCTATATCCTGTCCCATCGGGATAATAGGCCTTGCAACAAGCAATCTCTCATACTTCTTTTCATCTACAACCTTCCTCAGACCACAAGCAAGCGAAATCAGCGTCTTACCAGTTCCGGCAATTCCTGGTATAAAGACGACCCTCACCCTATCGTCCAAAAGCAGTTCCATGGCCATCATCTGTTCGTAATTTCTGGGCTTTATCCCCCAGTTGCTTGTATCCATTGTGACTTCAAGAGGAACTATCATTTCGCCGTCGGGAGTTACCCTTCCGAATATTCCCTTTCCGAAGTCAACAAATTCATTTGCCCCAACGGAATCGGAGAGTTCATCCACCGAAAGCTCGTCCCTATCTATGAACTTGTCTCTAAGGGCTGAGTCGTCAAACGTGTTAACTCCTGAGAGCTTGTCGTCGATTTCAACTTTATCGTGAAGGTAGTCTTCAGCCTTCATCCCCATTATGTCGGCTTTGACTCGCATGTTGATATCCTTACTGACAAGTATCACAGGAAGTTTATCTACGAGTTCAAGTTCTTTCATATATAGAAGGATAGCGTTATCCTTGTACCCGCTTGCTGCAAAAGGCGGAAGCTGGCTCTTGAATTCATTGAAGACTGCTATTCTCAGCGTGCCGCCCGACTCCAGCCTAACACCCTCGGTCAGTCTGCCCTTAGATCTCAACGAATCGAGAAACCTGTTGACTTTTCTAGCATTCTGGCCAACAGATCCCGAGTTTTTTTTCAGCTTGTCTATCTCTTCAAGAACGGGAAATGGAATGATTAGATTGTTGTCCTCAAAATTGTCAAAACAGTATGGATCATGAACAAGAACATTGGTATCGAGTATAAAGTCTTTTATCAAACTTAACCCCTCCACTTCTTTTCGTATTTGACCATTTGAGATATGCCCCCGAGTCTTCTTGCCAATGCCAGAAAGACTTTTGCTGTTACCCTGGCATCGTCCATCGCCCTGTGAGTCGGAACATCTCTTATTCTCAACCTCTTCGCAATGCTCTTAAGACCATAAGGCCCTTCGGAAAAGACTTCATGAGCTATGTCAATAGTGTCAATGTAGTTATTTGCTAAGGGCAGTATTCCGGTTTCTTTCGATGCAATATCAAAAAAAGTCATGTCATTAACGATGTTATGACCTACAATCGTGGCTCCTCCAACGTAATTTCGGAATCTTGGGAAGACCTCTGCCATTGTCGGTTCATCTAACACATCCTCATTTTTCAGCCCGTGAATGCCTGTAATCTGCGCCGGAATCATTACAAGCGGATTCACGAGCGACTGAAATGATAGATTGTGCAAGATCTTGTTTCCATAGACCGGAATAGCTGCAATCTCAAGAATCCTATCCCCTTCAAGGGGACTGGATCCAGTTGTTTCTGTATCAATGACTAAGTAGATCTTTTTCATTTCTAAACCTCCGTCAAAATTTTACCATGAGACCGCTTATACTACCGGCTTCCTCTTTACTATACAATTGAGAGAGGTGATTCATTTGAAAGAACTTTCCGTTATCATCGAGCACACACTCGGAATTGAAGAGGCAATAAAGAGATTGAATAAGAAAATCGAAGAGCTGAAGAGTGAATATGAAGGGAAGTTCGCCCTTGACTCGGCCTGGGAAGACGACTCCCTGAGATTCAGGTTGAAGGCGGCCGGAATGAAGACAGAAGGTTCTGTGAAGTTTGCCGATTCTACTGTTACGCTATCAGGAAAACTACCCTTAACGTTGGCTGCTTTTAGAGGAAGGATCGAAAGCACTTTGCGAGCTGAGCTTCTAAAAGTTCTATGTGACTGTGACTGAGAAGTGTCTGTAGATCTGCATAACCACAGCTCCTTTTCCCCTGACAGTCAGACACCTGTGGAGGAAATCGTTGAGGAAGCAATTCTTAAAGGACTGAAAGTTATAGGAATCTCCGACCATGATGATCTTGACGATTCCTCCCCTGATAGCTATAGGATGAAAGATCCTGAAATCTATTTGAGGAGCCTTTCTCGCATGAAAGAGAATTCAGTTATCAAGGTTCTGGCGGGTCTAGAAGTCGGGCTTCAGTCATGCGCAAAGACCTTACCTGAAGGTGACTTTGATTACTTCATTTACTCGGTTCACGGAATTCCCGGAATTAAAGACCTGACTTCCGGGGACGTTTGGACGCTTTATCTGGAAGAGGCAATCGAGGCGATTTCCGGTATCGACAGACCGGGTTTTTTCGGTCACATCGATTTTCTCAGAAGATATCTTCCCGGTCATAAAGCTCTTGACAACGAGGAACTTCTTTGCGAATTACTGAGGAAGCTCATAAGAGCCGGTATCGGAATTGAGATAAACACATCGGGCTGGCGTTATCCTTACAAAGAACCTTCACCGCAACGCTGGATTGTGGAGAAGTACTTTCTATGTGGAGGGAAGTTTGTGACAATAGGTTCAGATTCTCATAGAAGGGAGGACGTAGGTAGTCACGTTTCCGATGCATTACTTCTGCTGAAGAGCATTGGGTTCAAGGAGGTCTTTTACTGTGAAAAGATGGAATACAAACCCGTTGCGTTGACTATTTATTGAGAGCTGCTTCTTTTGTTCCGCAAGAGATCTCTCAATCTGAAGAGATTCCCAACACGAAGTATCCTCGCGGAAAGAAAGTACACTATTATTCCTGCAACAAGAGTCAACGAAGTCGAAATGAATCCGGTTCCAAATAAAGTCCTCCCAACAATCATGACGCATGACATGACAAGCGAAGCAAGTATTATCTTCAAAATAGCAATAATCTTTTCTCTGTCGTATCCGCTCCACCTAAACAGTGCAACCGAAACGGTAACTGTGCCAACGATTCCGGCCACACTTGTTGCCAATGCAACGCCAAGCGGCCCAATTGTAAAACCAAGCAGAATATCTAGTGCTACATTGACGCTTACCATGATTGCGGAGATGATAGTCGGAGTTCTGGGACTCTTTCTCGCATAGTAAGCCCTTGATAAAACCCCATACGATCCATAGAAAGGCAATCCCAGAGTATATCCGTAAAGAAGAGACGTGGTAAACGCAGTATCGGATGGTGTAAAAGAACCCCTCTCAAAGAGAATCCGAACTATTCCTTCACCCAGGACCAGAAGACCCAGAGTCGAAGGTATGATAAGAAAGGCGAGCACAGTCAATGAGTCCCACAGAGCCTTCCTGAAACGGTCTCGCGCATCGGAACCGGAGAGTTTCGATAATCTTGGAAGTGCTACAGTGGCGACAGCAACGGCGAAGACGCCCAGTGGAAGTTGATAAAGCCTCTGAGCATACCCCAGGCTAGAGACTGCGCCTCGACCCAGTTCAGTGGATACTCTTACATCTACAAAGGAATTGATTTCGTTTATAGCCGGAGATACGGCCGAAAAAAGGAAAAGAATAAGGAACTCCCTCACATCACTTTTGCTGTATCCCGGTTTGAAGACAAAGCCCTTCGATTTGGCCGCCAGAGCTACAACAACCAATTGGATTACCCCGCCAGCCAGGAAACCTATAGTCGGTCCGACAATTGGTGGCGAAAACCTTTCTGAAAGCAGAATCCCTGCGATAGTTGAGAGATTTATGAACATTGGAGAAACCGCCGCAATGAAGAAAGCATCGAGACTGTTGAGAACTCCGCAGTAAACTGCCCATAGAGAAACAAGCGCTATGAATGGAAAGGAGATTCGAATTAATCTCGATGTCAGGTCCAATGCATCCTTATCGAAACCCCCGGCAAATACTGAGGCTACCCCCTCTGAAAAAACCATCCCTCCGGCGGAAATCGATCCAGCAACAATCACTACAAAGACAATGACAGTAGAAGCAAAGACAAAGGCCCTTTCTCTTGAAATCTTGAGCTTTTCGTTGAAAACCGGAACAAATGCCATGGTCAAGGCGCCGTCTGCGAATATCTTTCTGAGGAAGAAGGGGATCATTATTGCCACAAGATATGCATCATATTGAGCAGAAGTACCAAAGTAGTTTGCAAAGAGGGAGTCTCTCGCGAGACCCGTTAATCTGGATAACATAGTTGCTATGGCAAAGATAGCGGTGCTTCTCACAGTGCTTGCCGTCATAGAGACCTCCAGACAAGATTATAATACATGAAATGTGTCGGTGAGCAGCTTGTGCTCGTCGATACTCTCTAAGATGTTGAGTCGGGAAACTGTGATATACTGAACATGGCTTTTGTGAATGGAAAGAAGGAGGGAACGGCCAGACGGCTGAAGAAGATGAAAAAGGTAGCGCTAATTTTCGGGACGAGACCTGAAGCTGTGAAGATGGCCCCTGTGTATCTTGCTCTGAAGAATTCACCAATTAGACCGGTAGTTATAGCAACGGCACAGCATAGAGAGATGCTCGATCAAGTTTTATCCTTATTTGGCATAGAAGCGGATTTTGACTTAAACATAATGCAGGAGAGACAGTCACTGGCAGGCCTTACTTCAAGGTTGATAAGCAAACTCGAAGAGATTTACTCAGAGAACGTCTTCGATGCGACTCTGGTTCAGGGCGACACAACTTCTACGTTTGCAGGAGCACTTGTCTCCTTCTATCATAAGATTCCCGTAGGTCACGTTGAAGCAGGACTCAGAACCGAAAACGTATATGACCCCTTTCCTGAAGAGATTAACAGAAGGCTAAACGGAGTCATCTCATCATTCCACTATCCCCCCACTGAAAATGCGAAGAACAACCTTCTGAAAGAAGGAGTTCCTGAAAACAAACTACTGGTAACTGGCAACACCGTGATTGATGCCTTGCTCTGGGTAACGGAGAATCGATCCGTACTCACTTCGAGTTTTAGAGAAGCACTCGGTGTAGAGGAAGATGAGTACATACTGGTAACCATGCATAGAAGAGAAAACTGGGGCGAGCCGATGCGACAGGTCATGAAAGCAATAAAGGACATACTTAAAGAGTTTCCGAAGATGAAAGTTGTATTTCCCGTTCACTTGAATCCCGCCGTAAGAGAGGTTGTTTATCCTGAGCTGGAGAAACATGACAGAATCGTCTTAACGGATCCACTCGATTATCTCCCTTTCGTATCGTTGATGGAAAAGGCGAGGATAATACTGACCGACTCCGGCGGGATTCAGGAAGAGGCTCCAGCTCTGGGGAAACCAACTTTGGTGCTAAGAAAAACGACGGAAAGACCGGAAGCCATAAAGGCAGGAACCGCGAAGCTCGTTGGAACAGACAGAGATTTCGTCTTCAATGAGACAGTCAAACTTCTAAGAGATTCTGATGAATACAGGCGAATGGCAAACGCAAAAAATCCGTTTGGAGACGGTACTGCATCAAAGAGAATCTTGAAGCATCTTTGCGAGAACCTTTAGATAATGCTCCCTACTCTAAGCTTTAGGCATCTCTCATTTTCAACTCCCAGAAGTATTCGTAAAGCTCCGATAGCGCGGAAAAGGCCGCCTCAAGGTGACCGACAAGTCTGGAGGATAGAAGAATCTCATCGATTTCGTGATTAGAGGCGATGTAGAAATCTCGATACTGAAGCCATTCGGAAAGGCTGTCAGACACTCCCTTCCTATTCCTCCTTCTCTTGTATTTCTCACCGAAGACAGAAAATTCGCTATCTCTCAGAACCTCTGTCTTTTCAACAAACCTTACAGGGTTTTTCTCGATCTCTTCAGAAAGCTTAACCATTGTCGCCCGGGAAGGCAGATAGAAACCCATTCCGTACCGGTACCAGTCTGGAAAAAGCTCGAAAAAGAACCCAGGAGAGTCTTTCCAGTCGGGTCCTGGAACTCTGAAAGTGAACCACATATTAGTTCGGTATGGTGGTTTTCCCTTGTTACGTCTCGCATCTCTGCTGATCCTGCTAATAGTCTTTCCCACCTGTGGTCTAACGTCTATAAATGGATCGATTCTCTCCATGGAAGGGCCTAGCTGCTTTACAAGAGCTCTGAATGGCTCCAACAGTTCTATACGGTATCGATCCCTGTTTCTTTCCATCCATGATCGGTTGTTGTTAATCCCGAGATCTATCAAAAATGAAAGTGTCTCGCCGGAAAAACCTTCGAACCTCTTTTCACTCATTTTGCCTCCATTATCGGAACGGGAATATAACTACCATTCTCACAATAAAACACTTCTTTAATCCCCATTTGCCTAAGCAAAGAAAGCGCTTTCACAGTGAAATTTCCGATCTGTGAGGCCCTGTGCGAGTCTGAACCTACCGTAACAAAGCGGCCCCCCAGGTCTATATATCTCTCTATTACCCATGGCTGGGGAGAAGGGTCCCCAATTCCGTACATCCAGCCAGAGGTGTTCAACTCGAGTCCAACGTGATTCGATACAAGCTTCATCAGAAGCGTATCCATAAGCTGCCCAGGTTTGGGAGGCTTTGCTTTCGGGATATGCCTTCGCAGAAAATCAAGGTGACCAAAAAAGCCAGGTCTGTCAATGAGATCTACCGCACTGATAGCCTCTTGAAGGTATATATCCCAAGGGTTTTCAAGGGTCTTGAGATCGGGTCTCCCTGGAACGGTGTGAACAGAGTAGATGTAATAGTCCATTTCTTCACCGGGCCAGAGAATTCCTTCCGATTGCAGGCCAAGCTCAAGCCCGGCAAGAACCTTTATTGGATACTTTTCGCTTAAAGTTCTTATCTCTTTTAGATACACGCTTACTTCTTCGGGCTGAAGACAGACCTCTTGAGCGACATATGGATCAAAGTGATCGGAGATTCCGACTATCTGAAGACCTTCCTTCATTGCCGATTGTATTACCTCTTCCACGGTATTCCTTCCGTCGGAATACGTAGTGTGATTGTGAATATCTATCATACAACAACTCCACAATATTCACTTGCAAATCAGTCCGATAGCAATTGTACAGCTGCTCTCTTCTCTTTATCTGTAATATGCAAATATATACTAGTAGTGCTAAGATTTGCATGTCCCAGCAATTCTTGTACAATCTTTATACTTGCACCTTTTTGTAGAAGTTGTGTAGCAAAACTATGTCGAAATAAATGTGGATGTACTCGTTTTTCTGGATATACATATTTTACTTGTGTATTTAGTACTTTTGGAATTACGTTTCTTGCCATTGGCTCTCCCCGTGTTCCTATAAAGACGTGGTCTTCATACTCACTCACGGGAAACTCTCTTCTTATTTGGAGATACTCCTTCATAATGGAGAGAACCTGGTCGTTCATCGGTACTTCTCTATCTCTGTTCCCCTTTCCGCTCATGATCCTCACCGCCGGCGAATTGCCCATTCTGAGATCCCCGAGCCTCAATTTGCACACTTCGCTTACCCTCAATCCACAGAAGTACATTACTGCAACTATAGCCTTGTTTCTTTTGCCCAGGTTGGTACTTCTGAAGGAAGAAAGGATCTCCATGACCTCATCATGCGTTATGTAATCAGGGATTCTACGCCGTGTCTTCGGATTCTTGATCAGCTCCGTGGGAACCTTGCCTACCGTTCCACTTATGTAGAGAAACGTGTAGAATGATCGGATCGTCGAAAGATTTCTGGCCACGGTAGTTGCAGAAGGTCTCTTCTTCGAATACTTCCCCTGAGAATACTCTTTAACGAACAGCTCGATGTCTTTTCTCTTCACCGACTTGTAGTCAATTCCACGCTCATTAAGAAAGAGCTCGAAATGATGGAGATCGGAAAGATAAGCGGCAACTGTGTTGGAAGACATATTTCTCACAAATTCCATGTTCTCTTTGAATCTCTCAACTGCTTCGGAAAAGTCCATTTTCAACCCCCAGATTATCATAAATATGAGTCATAATAGTCATTATGACTCATATTTCGTATTATAGCACATGGCTTTCTTCAATGCTACGCGTGTAAGCTCCATTCAATAGGGGTTACAGCGCGATACCTCTTAAAATGCCCTGTGTTGAATTTTTCTTCACTTTCGTATCTATTTATATTCTTGCCAGAAGAAACAAGCAATATGAGCCGTTTAACGCGCGCGTGCCTGAACACCGCTTTCAAAGCGTGCTTTAATTTCGGATATTAAAGGTCTGTATTTGTCGGCCAGTCGATATCTCTTTCCCTCGCGCAATACAAGCTCTTCTTTGATCCCGGAGTAGTGTTTCGAAAGAGCACCCATTATTGCACCTAGTGCCATAGGCCCTTTCACCAGTTCGCTCTCGTTTTCCTCCAGGAAACTGTTTATTCTATCTACCAAGTCTTCACTCAACATGGGCGAATCGAGTAAGGAAAACAGCATCCCTATGGTGGGCAGCTTAAGTCTTTCCATAATGAATTCTTCAAGTTCTTCTTTAGACCACTCTTTTTGAAGCGATATCTGGGGTTTTCTTGCCAGCTCCTTTTTGAAAGCTAATAGCATTAACTCCATAAATGATGATATTCTTTTGTCGTAGTTATCATCTGTAACAAGTATCGACGCTACTGAACTAACCGGAAGCTCGATTTGCTCGATCATTGAAAACAACATACCTAGACGTCCAACTGTAACAAACGGTCTCCCGAGATCAATCGCTTCGGGAAGAATTAGGAGAGCGTTCCTCGCAACTCCCTTGGCCTCTTCGAAATCAGTACAAATAATCGCCGCGACTTTGATCTGACTAGCCTCACCCACCTTCCAGATTCCCGTTATCTTCTCTCTTCCGGAGTACTTCACATAGTCAACGGAGAAACCCGATAGCTCGGCAAGTCTATTAACAAGATCGGCGTAAGCTCTTCCGAGACTCTCAGAATCGCCATCAAATGTAGGATAGGCCTCAAGTAGGCCCTCGATGTCACTGATGATGGATTCGGGAGAAGTGTACTTTGAAAGATACTCGCGTATGAATCTATTTCTACTTGATTGCTCCCCTCCATCGTCACTCAGCTTACCAAGTATTCTTACAACATCAACCGATGCAATTTGTGCTGGCATTAAATCACCTCTACAAATATACTATCACGAAAGCGTTCATGTTTGACCTAAGCTTTATATACACAAAATATTTTGTATAAACTATTATAGAACAACACAAATCCATACATAATCTATGCACATATATACACAGTTACTTTCATCATATTCAGTATAGTATATTTATTAAACTATATACAACTAATGCAAGTATACGTGATACATATTTGCGAGATCACTTACTTCATTGTAGGTGAAAGCAGGACTTGCTCCCGGCCTTGATACTACCATAGATGCAAGTAGATTTCCCAGTTTCAAGCACTGTACCGGATCTTTTCCTGAAAGATATGCGTGCAAGAATCCTGCAATGAAAGAGTCTCCGGCGCCCGTTGTATCAATTACCTTCGCCGGAAAAGCAGCTTCTTCTGGGCCGTTCTTGATTTTCGATCCTCTCGCTCCTTGAGTTACGACAATTTCCTTTGGCTCTCCGGTGAGCGAATGTTCAAGATGATTCCACTCGCTCTCATTAACGAACAGCACTTCACACCTTGCTGCAATAGCCGCAACTCCAGTTGTCTTCTCAAAAGTGACTATGCCTCCAGGGTTGTATGAAAACCTTACTTCGCCAGTTTTATCTATAAACCTTTCAATCTGATCGGGAGTTACACCTCCAAAGTGGTAGAAGTCAAACCCATCTTCAATCGGGTACGCTTTTTCGTTAACTCCCCTATACGTGAAGAGATGCCTTTGTCCATCTTCAGAGATCGCTGAAAAACAGAAGCCCGTCTTTCCATTCAGCTTTAAAAGATAATCGGTGTTGAGGCCTTCTCTTTTCAGCAATTCAAGCGCCATCTCTCCAAACAAGTCGCTCCCAACCGCACCTTGCAGATAGATGCTCTTCCTTAGCCTGCTTAACATTATTGATGTGTTCGAGGCGCTTCCTCCGATGGCAAAGCTCATCTCGCTGATCCTGTTTTCTTCATTATTCCCGCTTTCGCTTATAAATGCGCTTAGGTCTATGTTCACATTGCCTACAATAGAAATCTTCATGCGACCAACCTCATCTTTCCAGTAGTTTTTACTTTGCCCACCTTCATGATTATAATTGTATATGAGTGTACACAAAACATACTTAGGAGGTTTCCGATATGCTTTCGTTTCCAGACGGCTTCATGTGGGGTGTTGCAACGGCCGGTCATCAAATAGAAGGGGCCAATGTATTTTCTGATTGGTACGCATGGGAACATCAAGGTAAGGTGAAAAATGGAGACACATCCGATGTCGCTTGTGGGAGTTGGGAGCATCTCGAAAGAGATTTGGAAGCTATAAAGCCTTTGGGTGTGAATGCGTACAGGTTTTCAGTTGAGTGGGCGAGAATCGAACCCAAAGTCAACAGATTTGAAGACAGTGTAATAGAAAGATATAAAGATTTCGTAACGATGCTAATTGAAAACGGAGTACAGCCCATTCTCACTCTCAATCATTTCGTGCTTCCCCAGTGGTTCTCTGAAATTGGGGGTTGGGAGGACAGAGAAAATCTACCTTACTTTCGCCGTTTCGTCTCGAGAATCGTCTCATCTATGGGTGAGAATATTCATTACTGGGTGACAATAAACGAGCCGAATGTTTATGCGGTAATGTCATACCTCATGGGAGAATGGCCCCCGGAAATCAAAGACATGGGGAGAGCGATGAGGGTTCTTGCAAATCTACTTTACGCTCATAGTGAGGCGTACGATGTCATAAAAGAGTCCAATCCCCTCTCTATGGTGGGCGTGGCAGTAAACATGATGCCTTTCTTTCCTCTGAGAACGTTCCACCCTGGAGACAGAATTGTGTCAAAGTATCTTGACAGGGTTTACAACTACAGCTTTCTGGACAGCCTGAAGAATGGGAAGATGATTAGACCTCTCGGAACCGGAGAAGCAGTATCGGGGATATCCTCAAAGCTAGATTACCTCGGAATAAATTACTACACCCGAATGTTTGCTAAATATGCAAAACCGCTTCCCGAGATCGTTGTCGGAGATGAATTTGAAAAGACAGAGATGGGTTACGAATTCTTTCCGCAGGGAATTGAAGACGTAGTACTGAAGGCCTACAACAGGTATGAATTACCGATCATGATCACAGAAAATGGTATAGCCGACGGTACAGACAAGAGAAGATGGGAATACATAGAAACAGCCCTAAAGAGCCTTAGAAACGCAATGGATAAGGGTGCCCGAGTGTTTGGGTACATCTACTGGTCTTTAATGGATAATTTCGAATGGAAGGAAGGTTATTCGATGAAGTTCGGGCTTTACGAAACGGTGCGAGAAAATCTAGAACTTAGACCCCGTGGTAGTGCCGACAAGTTCAGGGATTTCATTCGAGAGAGCCTCTCCTAACAAAAATTAAATTTCTGATACTTAAAGAAAGAACCTACAGTAGTTTGGTGATCAGTCGAAGGAATTCACGTTTTCAACTCGGTGACTTCCGCAGTTTTGGCGCGGAGTACTTGGAACATGTAAACAATGAGATATGTTGCTTTCCATGGATTTGGCTTCTCACACATATTAGTCTTTATGCAGTATGCATATACCTTATGGCCCATATTCAGTGGTATTTTTGCTGACCGTGACATCTTTTGCCCTTCCAGATACAATAGACTCAAGGTATGCAATAACGGCTTCAAATAGAGCATTCAGCAAACCAATTATTAACAACGGAACTCGACCCTAGAGATCCGTTACCAAAAAAATAATTGGAGGCAAATTCTAACTGTATTCATTGCTATTGGGAGCGATTTAACTATTACCCAAAGAGACTGTGAAATCAAGTCTTTCTTGAAGCTTAATGATCTTTACTCGCTCTGCAGTGCTAGAATCACTTTGATATATTACCTACTGTAGTTCGTCCATGAGGAGGCGTTTGCAAGTATGGAAATGATCTCTGCAATTTCTGCTGCTGTTATTTCACTCCTTTCAGTATTACTTGGTATCTATCTCTTCAAATGGGTCAGTAAGCACCCTGTTGGTAGTGATCGTCTCAGAGAAATCGGCGAAGCAATACGTGAAGGAGCCAATGCTTTTCTAAGGAAGGAGTACACAATTCTTATGTTCTTTTCGATAGCCATATGTGCCCTTCTCGCGATTTTCTTGGGGCTTTCATCAGCGATAGCTTTCATAGTTGGGGCGATTTCTTCTGCTATCGCCGGCTTGCTGGGAATGAAAGTAGCTCTCAAAGCTAATGTTCGAACTGCTACGGCAGCAGATAAAGAAGGTCTTAGTAAGGCCTTTTTAATAGCTTTTCGTGGTGGTTCCGTAATGGGCCTTCTCGTCGTCGGGTTAGCACTTGCCGGTGTGAGCTTGATTTACGCTATCACTTTGAAGCCAGAGATACTACTTAGTTTCAGTTTCGGAGCTAGCATTCTTTCACTGTTTGCAAAGGCCGGTGGTGGTATTTTCACCAAGACTGCTGATATTAGCGCCGACCTAGTTGGTAAAGTGGAAATAGGAATCCCTGAAGATGATCCAAGAAACCCAGCTGTTATTGCGGACAACGTTGGTGACAATGTGGGCGATGTCGCTGGTATGGGGGCTGATCTATTTGATTCTTATGTTGCAAGTATAGTGGCTGCAATGGTTCTGGGACAAACCCTGGGTGTGAAGATGGTCGTACTACCTCTGATTCTCGCTTCGGTGGGGATCGTCTCTTCGGTGGTTGGAATCTTCAGTGTTCGAGTTAGAAGGGAGAAGAATCCCGGACGTGCACTGGACTTTGGTACCTACATAACATCGGCTGTTTTTGCTTTGACCACCCTAGTAATCTCCTTAATTATGTCATACGATCTAAAGTACTGGGGTGCTGCAATGGCGGGACTCGTAGCCGGTACTGTCATAGGGTTTACTACCGACTACTTCACTTCTATTGATAGGCGTTTCGTTAAAAAGACTGCACAAGCTTCTCAGTCGGGAGCAGCAATAACCATTCTCACCGGCTATTCTTACGGATTAATGAGTCTTCTACCATCGCTTGCGGGAATCGGAGTCGCTTCGGGAGTTGCCTTTGCGCTTTGCGGCGTATTTGGAATTGCGATAAGCGCTGTTTCCATGTTGGCAATTGTAGGAATGGTAATTTCTAGTGATGCATACGGGCCTATTGTCGACAATGCCAAGGGGATCTCCGAGCAGTCGGGACTCAGCGAGGAGGTCATATCAATGACGGACAAACTAGATGCCGCGGGTAACACATCGAAGGCAATTACAAAAGGCTTTGCGATTGGCGCGGCGGGACTCACAGTTATTGCTCTGCTGGCAACTTATCAAGAACGAGTTGCAGCAATTACTGGCTTTACCATAACATTTGATCTAATGAACCCTCTAGTGATGCTCGGGTTGTTGATTGGTATTTGCGTTCCTGCACTCTTTTCCGCAATGATCATGCTTGGGGTTAGCAAAAACGCTTTTCGAATGATAGCCGAGATCAGGCGACAGTTCAAAGAGATCAAAGGGTTGAGCGAAGGAACGGCCAAACCGGACTATGCTCGATGCGTAGAGATAGCAACAACCGGAGCTCTGAAGGAGCTAATGCTTCCAAGTCTAATAGCGATTGGGATTACCCTCCTTGTGGCATTCATAGGTGGAATACATGCCCTTGGCGGTTTCCTGGGTGGTGCGATCCTCTCCGGACTGTTCAACGCGCTCTTGATGTCTAACAGTGGAGGAATGTGGGACAACTCAAAGAAATTTATCGAGGATGGGGCCTTCGGTGGGAAGGGTTCCGATGCACACAAAGCGGCTGTCATTGGTGACACCGTGGGAGATCCCTTCAAAGACACCGCCGGGCCCTCGCTTAACACGCTAATAACGGTTATCTCACTCGTTGCCTCTTTGATAAGCCCGCTTGTTATTCTTTATGCTGTCTTCAAATAACAGGCAATTAAAACAAAAGGCGGGGAATCCCCGCCTTTTTTCCTTTTCCTGAATATCTATAAAAGCGCAATCAATAACTCCTCAATTCCCTGCTTTTTGACCGCCGACACGACAAATACAGGCGGGTAGACTCCAAGTGAAGCCAATTCATCTTTAATTGACTTCTCGGCTATTATCTGCTGGTTCCTTGAGAGCTTGTCGGCCTTAGTAAGGACTAGAATAAAAGGTATAGTATAGTATGTAACCCATTCGAGCATCTGTATATCGGCCGGCTGCAGCGGATGCCTTATATCGACAAGAACAACGACGAGGGAGAGCTCTTCTCTTGATTCAAAATAATCGATAATCAGCTTCTTCCATTTCTCTCTCTCTGACATCGAGGCTTTTGCATACCCGTAACCGGGCAGGTCCACAAAGTAGATCTCTCGATTTACGCCATAGAAGTTGATCGACCTGGTCTTTCCGGGAGTTGAGCTCGTCTTCGCCAGCTTTCTTCCAAACAACGAATTAAGGAGAGAAGACTTACCGACGTTAGATCTACCGGCAAAGGCGATTTCTCTTCTAAGAGGAGGGGGGTATTCACCCTTAGCAAAAACCGTCCTCACTAGCTCAGTACTCTTTACCGTCACCGGGGATCAGCGCCTCCTTCAGCACCTCTCCGATGTCCTCGACAAAAACGAACTCCAATTTTGACTTTATTTCATCGGGGACTTTTTCGAGATCTCGTTTGTTGGCCAGCGGGATTAGAACCTTTTTCATCCTTGCCCGATAAGCTGCCATCAGTTTTTCTTTCAGACCTCCAATAGGCAGTACTTTACCACGAAGAGTAATCTCCCCCGTCATTGCGATATCATTTCTCACCCTTCTTCCAGTAACGGCAGAGACAATCGCCGTGGTGAGAGTTATTCCTGCACTGGGGCCATCTTTTGGAACGGCTCCTTCCGGAACATGAATGTGGAAGTCTTTCTTTTCGAAAACCTCTGAGAACCTCTCATCATCGCAGAGCTTTCTGGCCAGCGATGCCGCTATCTGTGCCGACTCCTTCATAACATCGCCCAACTGACCCGTAATGATCGTCTTTCCCTTTCCTGCAACGGGCAAGACCTCTATGTACATGATTTCTCCTCCCACTGAAGTCCAGGCCAGACCAGTCACGACACCAACCTCGGGATGCTTTCTGAAATCGCTCTCTTTGAAAAGCGGCGCCCCGAGAAACTCACCGAGTTCATTCACGCCAACAGAGATCGAATCGCTGCCTTCTGCAATCTTAAGCGTCGCTTTTCTGATTATCTTCGCAAGATTTCTATCGAGCTCTCTGACTCCTGCCTCTCTTGTATAATCTCTTATCACATCCCTCACTGCCGCAGGCGTTATCCTGAATTTGCTTGAATCCATGTTGTACTCTTCCAATAGCTTTGGAAGAATGTGATCCCTTGCTATGTGATACTTCTCCGATTCCGTATAACCTGGAATCTCAATTATTTCCATCCTGTCCTTGAGCGCAGCAGGAATTGAATAAAGAACGTTAGCAGTGGTTATGAACAACACTCTCGAAAGATCAAAGGGCACTTCCAAAAAGTGATCGGTAAAATTGTTGTTCTGTTCTGGATCAAGCACTTCAAGAAGAGCGGAGGCCGGATCACCCTGAAAGCTGATCCCCATTTTATCGACTTCGTCAAGGACAATTACCGGATTTCTTGTCTTCAGCTTTCTTATCATCTGCATTATTCGTCCCGGAAGCGCCCCAACGTAGGTACGCCTATGGCCCCTTATTTCCGCCTCGTCTCTCATCCCTCCAAGAGAGATTCTGCCGAACTTCCTGCCCATTGCTTCAGCGACCGACCTTCCAAGTGAGGTCTTTCCAACCCCCGGAGGACCTACAAGACATAGAATTGGAGCCCTGAGATTCTTTGAAAATCTCCTGGCAGCAAGAAACTCGAGTATTCTTTCCTTAACATCGTCGAGTCCATAGTGGTTGCTGTCAAGAGTCTTTCTAACATCTCTGATCACTATTTCGTCGTCGGTCTCTTCTTGCCACGGAAGATTCAACAACCAGTCAAGATAAGTTCTTGCAACTGTCGCTTCCGGAGAGTATGGCGACATCTTCTCAAGTCGTGATATCTCCTGTTCCGCTTTTTCTTTAACTTCCTGCGGAAGCTCCCCTGACTCTGCCTTGTTCTTTAGCTCTTTTATTTCCTCATCTTCTTCGCCCTCTAATTCCTCTTGAATAGCTCTCATTTTTTCCCTGAGATAGTATTCCTTCTGTCCTTGCTCGATCTTTTCCTTAACCCTTTTATCCAGCTCTTCTTCCAGAGAGAGAATTTCTATCTCCCTTGTGAGTAGTTCCATCAGGGTGTTGAGACGATCCTTCGCTTCAATCTCCTCGAGAAGCCGCTGTTTCTCTTCAAGCGAAAAAGGCATCATCGAGGAAACGAAATCTCCAAACTTGTCCGCATCAGATGTGTCTTCTAGAGCCATTATTGCTTCGTCGGGAAAACGTCTGCTCATTGAGACATACCTGAGCGCAAGTTCTTTCACCTTTCTTACTAGCGCCTGAAGCATCTTGCTCTTTCTACCCTTTCCCTTTAGTTTTTCGACCACGACAATCAGTGAATTTTCCTTTTCTTCAACTGAAACCAACTTCGCTCTTGTCAAGCCTTCAACAAGTATCTTGTAATTTCCGTCGGGCATCTTCATGAGCTGAACAATTCTGGCAATAGTGCCTATCTCGAAAAGCTCTTCAATTTCCGGGTCCTCTTTCGTAATATCCCTTTGAGATACGAGAAAGACCATCTGATTGAACTTACCAATTGATTCTTCCAGAGCGGCCAGCGACTTTTCACGCCCCACATACAACGGCATAACTGCCGAAGGATAGACAAGCATGTTTGTTCTCGTGGGAATCACTGGCAACTTTTCCGGAATTTCTATCTTCCGTTCGCTACCAACGGCCGCCTTTTCCAGTAATTCAAATTTCTGAGCCATCTATTCACCTTCCCTTCTTTCATCTTCATTAATTATCGTAACCAGACGATTCAAAAGTGACTTCATTTTACGACCATGAGGCTCTATTCTCACGCTTCGTGTCGACTCGTCGCAGTGTTCCAACCTTACAATCAAGTAAGGTTGAGAGACATACTTGACATAAAGCTCAGGCCACTCCACCGCTACAACAGTATCCAGGTCCACCAAGTCGTGAAGTGCAAGATCTAACATCTCTTCTTCGCTTTCAACCCTGTAAAGGTCTACATGAATAAGACCAGGCCTCTCCACTTCCACCGGGTTTTCATTGTCCTCTTTTCTTGATGATAGTCGCGGGTAGGAATTGACAATGTTAAAGGTCGGACTCCTAACGTAGTCGCGATCGATACCCAATCCATCGGCCATCGACTTCACAAAAGTTGTCTTCCCGCTTCCAAGGTCGCCAAAGAGGAGAACCGTCTCTCCTCCTTCGAGCATCTCTCCTATTTTCTTAGCAATTCTCTCGAATTCCCTCAGATCTAATTCGCCCAATTCATAGATCTCTTCAGCGCCTCTTTCCACCTTCTGAACTCTTCCTCCATTCTGTCACCTGATGGTTCAAACACCACCTCGCTGATTCTCTTATTCTTAAGACTCTCGAGATCCCATAAGCCTGTACATATTCCTGCAAGCATTGCCGCTCCAAGCGCTGTTGTCTCTTTTATGAGAGATCTGTCGACGGGAATGTTCAATACATTTGCCTGCATCTCCATGAGAAAATTGTTTCGGGTTACCCCTCCATCCACGAGTAGCTTATTCAATCTAATACCCGTTTCCTCTTCCATCAAATCTAGTATTTCCCTTGTCCTGAAGGCAATGTATTCAAGGACCGCTCTCACTATATGAGCCTTCCTCGTTCCTCTAGTTAAACCGATCATCATACCCCTGGCGGAAGAATTCCAGTAGGGCGCTCCAAGACCTGTAAGCGCTCCGGAAAAGAACACACCACCATTATCGGCGACTTCTCTGGCAAGAGACTCGGTTTCGGAAGGACTGTCGATTATTCCAAGTCCGTCTTTTAACCAGCTTATCAAAGCTCCAGTAGCAAATATCGACCCTTCAACAGCGTAAACAATTTCCTCCTTGGACTTCCATCCTATAGTGGTCAGCAAACCGTGTTCAGATATCTTTGGCTTTTTCCCTGTGTTCATCAAAATGAACGAGCCCGTTCCGTAAGTGCACTTTGCGTCTCCAGTCTGAAATGCAGTTTGCCCAAAGAGCGAAGCCTGCTGATCTCCAGCCATTCCACCTATCCTCGGACCATATATCGAAGGGCCGAGGAGCTTACAGGACTCAACGACTGTTGGCAGATATTCCTCTTTCACACCAAAGAGATTGAGCAAATCATTATCCCATTTCAGCTCTTCTATATTAAATAGCATTGTTCTAGACGCATTAGAGAAATCACACACATGAAGATTCTCCCTCGTTAGATTCCATACCAGCCACGAGTCTATCGTTCCGAATCTCAATCTTCCCCTATTTGCTGCATCTCTAACGGCAGGTACATTCTCTAGCAGCCACTCCATCTTTGTGGCGGAAAAATATGGATCCGGTTTGAGTCCCGTCTTCCGTCTAATTAACTCTCCATAAGAGCTTTCTATCTCTTTACATCTACCGGCAGTTCTTCTATCTTGCCAGACTATGGCATTGTAAAGCGGTTGATCCGTGAGAGCATCCCAGGCAACAACCGTCTCCCTCTGATTTGTGATACCTATAGCCGCTATCTCCCTGAATGAAATTCTTGCATCTGAGACCACTCTCTCAATTGTGCTCATAGTACTGAGAATAATGTCTCTAGGATCATGTTCCACCCATCCCGGTTTAGGATAGATCTGCTTGAATTCCTCCTGCGCAACCGCAACTTGATATAGCTCATGATCAAAAAGGACCGCTTTGCTGCTACTTGTTCCCTGATCGATAGCAAGAATGTAGTTCATCAAACCCCTCCTATTTAAAAAGACGTCTCGTAAAAACAATAGCATCTTCGGGACAAAGCTCGTGACAGACGTAACATGTTATGCACTTGTTGTAGTCTATGGCAAATCTGTTTATGTCAATAGCTTTTGCTGGACACGCGTTTTCGCAAACACGACAGCTCCTGCATCTTTCTCTATCTATCTTCGGAAATTTCGTAACTATTCTTCTCAGTATAGCTGCGCCATAGACACCAATGAAGTTAGTTTCGGGAAGAAGGAGTTTCTCAGGGTGTACTTCGTCACCAACTATATCATAGTCACCGACCAGGCCTCTGTCTCTAGCTATTTGCAGTATCGGAACTTTTGAATGGTTGACGCCGAATAATTCCGCTATAGCATCGTCCAGTGCAAAAACATCTCTTGACATCCCAATTATTCCTGGTTTGATAATCCTACCGTTCGAGGGACCGTTACCGTCCATCCCATTTATACCATCAATTACGGTTAGATCTGCCCTCAGATGAACGGCGAGATCTAACAGCATCTTCGAAAACTCCTTCATGTTTCTGACTCTGAAATGCCAGCCCTGTTTCTTTGCACCAGGAACACATCCAAAAAGGTTCTTCACCCCTAGTGTAACCCGAGTTAGTGCATGAGTCTTGAGCTTAGGCAGATTTATCAGGAGATCAGTTTCAAGAACTGGTTTTGAAATAAGGAAACTCCTGTATGTCCCCTCGTCAAAGACGATTTGAACGGGGTCATCAAAATCCAGCAGAGGTATTCCCAACTCTTTGCACACTTGGGAGATTCCAGAAGCATATCCCGCAACAGAAGTGCTTACGCTAGCGGGAGAATCCCCAACGCTCACCTCTGCTCCTCTTCCAAGAAATAATTCTGCAACTGCTCTAACAAACAAAGGGTTCGTGGTTACACAACTTTCCGGTGATCTTGCCGATAGAAGATTGACTTTCAGAAGAACCTTCTTTCCCCGGAGAGTTTCGTCGAAACCGATCAGATCTAGCCCCTCACTGATCTTCTCCCTGCACTTTTTGTATTCTGGACTGCTTAGGATTGCTACCCTTTTCGTTTGGCTCCCGTTTCCCATATATTATCCTCTTCTTCTTCCTTCTATCGTCAACAATGCATGATACTCCTTCGGGTAACTTCACTTCGGAAGAACCCAGAGTCTCTACGATGACTTCTTCGGGAATAGAGGTAATGGCCCAGAGATCTGTAAGATAAAGCCTCTCGCCCGATCTGATCGGTGCTTTCTGAACCGCTGATTCAAGGGCCCTCCTATAGCGTTCCGTTATTTCCTCTTCGGAATGGTTTACTTTGTCATCCACTGTGGATCACCTCATAGAAATTATACTCTATTGACCGCCCACAAACTGGGAAGAAAGCGTAAAGGATCTTCTGATTTCTTCGCACTTCCAACTTGACATCCTTTCCGAAAGAGATCCTTTCGTTATAGAATGAGAAGAGGGGGAAGTCCTTTGGAATTTGTAGTGATAGACACAGAGACAACCGGGATGAATCCATACCGAGGAGCCAAACTCATCGAGGTGGCTGGCGTTCGTGTGAAGAACTGGGAACTATGCAGAGATGACTTTTTTGATTCTCTCATTGATCCCGAATGCATAATTCCAATAGCAATAACTGCCCTTACTGGAATAAGCAACTTGACCGTGAAAGACAAGTCAACAGTTTGCGATGTTCTCAGAGGCTTCTATTCTTTTGCTGGAGACGCAACACTGGTAATTCACAACGCCCCTTTTGATCTTTCCTTCATTAACTTCTATGGTGATAAATGTGGACTGGGTAAGCTTCGGAATCAATTTATCGACACAATAGAAGTCTCAAAGGCCGTCTTCAGATATGGGAGAAACAACCTTGATATTCTTTTGGCAAGATTGGGTATTATACCTGAATCGAGACATAGAGCATTAGGTGACGCACTGGCAACTGCCGAGGCCTTCGTTGCGATGTTAAATAGAATTGGTACAAATAACGTTACCCGTTTCATAAAGAAACCCAACATTTAACACATTTCACTTTCTTCAAACCTTAAGTTCCTATGAATTCTAAAAGTCTCTCAGGAACTCGTGCTTAGACAGCCGTTATCACTTCCCTAGAAAATAATAAAACTTCCCAACTGAGATAATTATAGGGGGTCTATTTTTGAAATAACAATATATTGTGGTACAATCAACTTTGGACACAATTTGTGGGGATATTTCATTATCATATTTATGGAGGTATCGTGATGCTTAATGTGAGAAAGAGAAACGGAGCCATAGTAGGCTTCGATCTAGATAAGATAATCAACGCTATGAAAAAAGCATTCGATGCAACTGAAACCCATTATAACGAAGACATACTTGAGCGGGTTGCGTTGAGGGTTGTGGCCGATTTTCAGCCTAAAGCCACGGATAATCTAATCGACATCGAAGATATTCAAGACTCTGTGGAAAGAACGCTTGAAAGTCTTGGATTCACAGATGTTGCCAAATCTTACATTCTTTATAGGCGACACCGTGAAAAACTGAGAGAACTCGATTCCTCGATGCTTGACTTCTCGAAAACAGTTAATAGCTATCTGGACATGCTTGACTGGCGAGTTCACGAAAATTCCACGGTGACCTACTCAATAGGCGGGCTGATTCTTCACAACAGTGGAACGGTAACTGCCAATTACTGGTTGAGAGAAATATACGATCCTCAGATTGGCAATGCTCATCGTGAGGGAGACATTCACATTCACGATCTTTCAATGTTGTCGGGCTACTGCGCTGGCTGGAGTCTTAAGCAATTAATAGAAGAAGGCTTGGGCGGGGTGACAGGAAAAGTCTCTTCATCACCGGCAAAACACCTATCAACCCTGGTGAACCAGATGGTAAACTTCCTCGGAATACTCCAGAATGAATGGGCAGGCGCTCAGGCTTTCTCTTCTTTCGACACTTATTTGGCACCATTTGTGAAAATTGACAACCTTTCTCTCAAAGAGGTGAAGCAAAACATCCAGTCGTTTGTCTTCGGAGTAAATACTCCTTCGAGATGGGGAACGCAGGCACCCTTTACAAACATCACGCTGGACTGGGTAGTGCCGACGAAGTTGAGGACACAGCCTGCAATTGTCGGTGGGAAGGCCCTGGACTTCACATACGGAGATTGTCAGGAAGAGATGCGAATGATAAATCGCGCCTTCCTTGAAGTTTTGGACGAAGGAGATGCTAACGGCCGGGGCTTCCAGTATCCGATACCAACCTATAATATTACGAAAGACTTCGATTGGGAAGACGAAGATGCAAAGCTTCTTTTCGAAATTACCAGCAAATATGGTACCCCGTATTTCCAGAACTTCATCAACTCTGATTTGGATCCCGACGATGTAAGAAGCATGTGCTGCAGGCTTCAGCTTGACAAGAGAGAATTGAAGAGAAGGGGCGGAGGTCTATTCGGCTCAGACGAATTTACTGGATCGATTGGAGTTGTAACGATCAACCTTCCGAGAATCGCATATTTGAGCAAGAACGAAGAAGAGTTCTTCGCAAGACTTTCAAAAATGATGGACCTCTCGAGTAGGAGTCTAGAAATAAAGAGAGCAGTAGTCGAGAAATTGAATAACGAAGGTCTCTATCCATACACAAAGAGATACTTGAAGAACTTTGACAACCATTTCTCAACTATAGGCTTGGTGGGCATGAATGAAGCGAGCTTGAATGCAAGGTGGATAAAAAAGGCGATTTCAGAAGAAGAGGGCTACCAGTTTGCACTTAGGGTTCTGGACTTTATGAGAAGCAAAATGATGGACTATCAGGAGGCAACTGGCCATCTCTATAATCTTGAGGCAACTCCGGCAGAATCAACTGCCTACAGGCTGGCTAAGACAGACAAGGAAAAGTTCCCTCAGATCATTACTGCGGGAAAGGAGAATCCGTATTACACGAATTCCTCGCACCTTCCCGTTGACTACACTAGAGACATTTTCAGTGCACTCGACCTCCAGGAAGAGCTTCAACAGAAATACACGGGTGGGACAGTCTTTCATTCCTTCCTTGGAGAGAGAATTTCAGACTGGGAAACTACAAAGCAGCTTGTAAGGAAGATAGCTGAGAATTACAAAATACCGTACTTCACAATTTCACCAACCTATTCAATATGTCCGGATCACGGGTACATAAGGGGAGAACACTTTACCTGTCCCGAATGCGGAAAGCCAACTGAGGTTTATTCAAGAATAACGGGGTATTACCGACCTGTACAAAATTGGAATACTGGAAAGCAAGAAGAGTTTAAGACACGAGAAACTTACAGAGTGGGGAGAGAAGGAGTAGATGAATTTCGCAGGAATAGAGAGCGTAAGCCTAGTGGACTATCCGGGGAAAGTAGCTCTGACACTGTTTACCTCAAGTTGTAATTTTGATTGTGCTTACTGCCACAATTCAGAAC
Organism: Mesotoga sp. H07.pep.5.3; assembly: GCF_002752615.1. Classification (NCBI taxonomy): domain Bacteria; kingdom Thermotogati; phylum Thermotogota; class Thermotogae; order Kosmotogales; family Kosmotogaceae; genus Mesotoga; species Mesotoga sp. H07.pep.5.3. Next base: position 540,594 of record NZ_AYTV01000012.1, on the reverse strand, counting down.
TGAAAAAAAGGGTTAAGGAAGAATTGGGGGAATCGGAAGTTTTCGATTACCTCGACAAAAGAGGAAAGCTTTTGGACGCAGTGGTCATAACCGGAGGTGAGCCAACCCTAAGAGCCAGTGAACTGTTGCCGTTTATGCGGAGGCTCAAATCACGGTTTCCAGAAACCCTTCTGAAGATCGACACGAACGGCTGGAATGCTGATATCCTGCAGGAGTTTCTTAAGATCGTTGACTATGTTGCGATCGATTTGAAGTCACTCCACTACGAAATCTTTTCACCTGTGAATCTGAGAGAGATCGAAGACAGCATAGAAATAGCGAAGGGATTCGCAAATCATGAGATAAGAATTACAATGTTCCCCCCATATCTTCCCGAAGATGATTTTGAAGAGCTATCTAAAATCTGTGGAGGAGCATCGTTAGTTTCAGTTCAGCAGTACAAACCAGTTGCCGGCTTATGTGAAACGCCACCGTATCCCTCAAGCGTTCTTAAAAGATTTGCCGACCTGATTTCTGATCATGCGCAAAAAGTAATAATCAGAGAGTAAAGAGATTCTAGTGCAGAGCAACCGGCCGCGTACAGCGGCCGGTGCTTTTCTATTACATTTTCAAGCTATTTGCTGGAATAACGAATGTTCGACTCGTCTAGTTCAACTCTAGATAGAATTTGAGTCCACTTCCTCCAAAGAATAATTGAGGTTCTACCGCAACACCAAGCGGTGTCTTCCATTCGAAACCGATTCCAATGGACATCCCAAGAGTTTCATTATCACCGAGAGCTCCCATGAGGTAGAGCTTCGGTATAAAGACGCTCATTTCATCGGAAGGGGAGATACCAAAACTCTCGGTAAGAGGGATTCCGGCCTCCAGTATTTCTAACAGGAAAAATCTCGGATTGAAGGAATAAGGTTCCCACCCCTTGAGATCAAGATTACCGCCGAGATAAAACTGTTTCGTCACAGGCGCCTGGCCGAAATAAGTTAATCCTGCCATTGTATCGCTTTGGACGTAGATTCTACCGATTATTCTATACCAGTACGTGAATGAAGCTTTTTGATTTAGGTAATTGATTCCTTTTCCGAACCCGTAGGAGAGGGCCGTCTGACCATAGAAATTCCCTCTTTTCTCTTCATAATTCTCCTCGTCTCCAAACGCGAAGGCCCCTGAAAGGATTGATAGCGAGTAGTTATTCAACGGTGTAGTATCGAACGTCGCCTTTTCATATGTGTAAGATATCCCGACAACTAAGTCTTCGAAGGGATAGGTTGTTCCAGCACTAAACGAGTCCAGCGTAAGAATCAAATCGTCCCTCCAGGGAACTTCTCTGAACAGAGTCAGTTCCAAGAAAGGATCTAACCCGCTTCCAAAGGCACTAAAAGTGCTTGCACCCAAAGTAAGACCGCCCCAGAAGAATTGAGGTTTGGGAAGAACCCCCAGTAGTTTTTCATCGGTAAATCTCAGGAACCTGATACCTCCATAGAGGTTGACACCTGAACCCAAAAAATTCTTGTCTCCAACCCCCAATGACAGATACTCGCCAAAGTACGGGTAGATAGTGTTGCGCTCTTGAACTGAAATTATTAGTTTGTAGTCGCCATCGGCATCATTCAGCTGGAGGTAGACATCTGTGAAAAGCCCGCAATCCTCAAGATTTCTCTTCGCCCTGTAAACTTTCTCGATATCCAGCTCTTCACCAATCTGTAGCCCCGAGATGTTTATTACTACTCGCGGGTTTGTTTTATGAACTCCTGTAACCTCTATCCCCACAATTCTGTCCGCACCAAAAGCTGTCAATGAAAATAATAAGAGCACTGTTGCCAAAATTACTCGCTTCATATCATCACCTCACTTCAGCAGCTCATTGACTTTGATTACAGCTTCATCAAAAGCTGGTTTGGGTTCCGAAACGCCTTTCCTTACCTGTTCTACTGCGTTGTATAGAATATTCCTGATCTCGATAATGTTCGTATGTACTGGTCTTGGCCTGGCAAAAACCACTGATTCTATAGGCGCCTTCAGCTGCGGGAACCTCTGCCAGATAAGCTGAATCTCCAGAGAATCCATAGCCGACTTGAGAACAGGCATGTATCCAGTCCCCTCATACCAGAACAAAGTGTTCTTTTCCGAGACCATCCACTTGATGAAGGTCCATGCAGCCTTAACCTTCTCCTCCGAAAGTCCCGACATGATGGAAAGCGAACCACCACCGAGTGTTGTTGCCTTTTGCTTTCCTTCAGGAAGTGGAGCTACCCCTAAATCCCAAGGGATGTTCTCCAGTGCATAGCGGATTCCTCCACTGGTCATTGGCCCCATAGAGATTCTACCCATTGTGAATGACTGGATACCTTCATCGATTGTTAAATCTGCTGGGGAAAGGCCCTCTGCAAACCAACGTCTCCATGTTTCCAAAGCTTCGATTCCTTCGGCAGAGTTGATGATGCACTCAGTCATGTCTTCATTGAAAATCTCTCCACCATTTTGCCAGACTAAAGGTTCAAACTGGTAAAACATGGTGTCTACTCCCCACAAAAGACCGTATTGAGAAGGCCTGGAATCTGATGATTTTCTGATTGTAAGCTTTCTGGCATACTCCTCCAGTTCTTCCCAGTTTTTGGGAGGTTTATTGGGGTCTAATCCAGCTGCTTCGAAGTGGTCCTTGTTGTAGAAAAGCATTAAAGCACTTATGTTGAAGGGCAATGCATAAGGTTTACCATCGCGAATTATAGTCTGCCAGAAGCTTTCGACGAAATCTTCTGCACTGAGTGTGGGATCATTTGAAATCAGATCTGTAAGATCTTGTAACGATCCATCTTTGGAGAAAATTTGGATATGTTCAATGTTTACCTGTGCAATATCCGGACCCTTTCCTGCTAGCAGAGCAGCTTTCAACTTTGTTACAGTCTCATCGTATGAACCCTGAAAGATTGCCTTCACTTCGATGCCGTCATGAGACCTGTTAAAATCCGCAACGAGCTTATCGATTATTGGTTTCTGATAATCGGACATCGAGTGCCAGAAAGTAAGTGTCACGGCTCCCAACCCAGTAAGCGAGAAAACTAACAAGGCAAATACAGTAATTATTCTTTTCATCTTTTCCTCCTTTTCACTATCCTTTTAGTCCCGTAAGAGTTATTCCCTTAACGAACTGCCTTTGAGCTATGAAATACGCAATCATAATCGGAAGTGTAGCTACAACGGTGGCGGCCATGAACTCTCCCCACTGAATTCCCCCTTCTGATTTAAACATCGCGAGACCGAGCTGCACGGTCCTCATCTTCGGCTCACTTATTACCAGAAGCGGCCAAAAGTAGTTGTTCCACGACCACATGAACGAAAAGACAGCAATTGTTGCTATAGCCGGTTTGGTAAGTGGCAAAAAGACATTGACCAAAGTGCGTAGAGGACCACAACCGTCAATTGTTGCTGCGTCTTCCAGATCTCTTGGAATAGTTAGAAAGAACTGCCTCAGAAAAAAGATCGAAATAGCGGTCGAGGCATGAGGCAAAATCAATCCAAGATAAGAGTTGTCCATGTTAAGTTTCATGACGACCAGGTATTGAGGAATCATGACAACCTGCTGTGGAATCATCATAGTTGCCAGAAAAACATAGAATATCACATCTCTGCCACGAAACCTCATTCTAGCAAAAGCGAATGCTGCCAAGGAAGCCGTCAAGAGCTGCAAGAAAGTCGTTGCCAATGCTACAACAGTACTGTTTAAAAGATACCTAGCAAATGGAACTTTGGTAAAGACACTTACGTAGTTCTTCATTGTAAACTCTTTGGGTATCAGTGAAAACGGATCCCTAAGTATCTCCTTTAGATCTTTGAATGATGTCATAAAAGACCAGAAGAAGGGAAAGACCATTACAATGGCTCCCACCACAAGAATTACATACTTGACAGTTCTACCGACCCTTTTACTCATAATGAACAGTCCTCTCAATTGTTCTAACCTGAAATACAGTGAGCGAAATAACAAACAGGAATAGAACAAAGGCCATTGCAGCGGCATAACCGAATCGATAGTAAGAGAAGGCTTCACGATAGAGCCGAAAAACAACTACCGAAGTTGTGTTAAGTGGTCCTCCGTCGGGAGTCATAACCATTATCGGTCCAAAGACCTGAAAGGAACTTATGCTAAACATTATCAGAAGAAAAAATGTTGTTGGCGATAAGAGAGGAACGGTGATCTTCCTAAGCATCTGGAATTTGCTAGCTCCACTAAGCGAGGCTGCCTCATAGTATGTCGTTGGGATGTTCTGAAGCCCTGCAAGATAAACGACCATTGCGTATCCAATATTTTGCCATATTCCCATAAGGATTATCACAAAAAGAGACACACTCGGCCCCTGAAGTACTTTGGGAAGTGTAATTCCAGTCCAGTTCAGGAGGATCTGAAAAATCCCTTCTGGATTTGTCAACCAGTTCACGTATTCTCCTCCAAGCGATGCAATTATGTGATTCACATATCCCAGTTCCGTGCTGAACAGAAAACTGAAACCCATGCCTGCTGCAATTGGCGAAGTCACTACCGGAAGAAAGTAAATCATCCTAAAAAAGCCAATTCCCTTCATTGTGGAGTCGTTCAACAAGGTTGCTATGAGAAATCCTATAAGGAGCGAGAAGGGCAGCACGCCGAGAATATAGTAAGCAGTATAAAGCATGGAATCCCAGAATTCACTCGATGAGAGAATCTCTGAATAATTCCTGAGACCTACAAAGGTCATGTTTGGAGAAAGATCCCATTCGAAAAGGCTTATTGCAAATGAATAAAACAGTGGGTAAAGCATAAAGAAAGCTATTATAAGGCCCGCAGGCGCTATAAATAGGTACGGGATAAATTTCTTCACCTGTGTCTACCCCCAGAATCCTCTTCTCAAGAAACTACATCGGCAATACGACACCGTAGGGCTTAAAATCCTTGAACCTTCCTGAACAAACTCAATGAACATCTTACTCACAACGACAAATGTACCACCCAGTAGAGGAAGATAACCTCCTTCTATCTACAACAGGAAAGTACTCTTTCAGCTCTTCGAAAGCCTTTGGCACAAACTTTCTGTAATCACTTCTCTCGAAAAACTCAACAGTAGAGATCAATGGATTTCTGTTCGGAAAAAACTCATGGATCAAGACCTCTTTATTGCAAATTCTTCGACTCTCCTTGTAGAACTTTTCTCTACCTTCACGTTTATGACCGTGAGTGACATAAGAGGCAACAAGAAGATCAAAACTGCTGTCCTCAAAAGGAAGTTTCTCAAAGAAATCACCTTGAACAACCGATACACCACTACCCCTCAAATTGTGCCTGGCAATCATAACCATGGCGGCAGAGGCATCCACGGCAGTCACTTCATACCCTAGCTCGCTAAATGCCAGCGCAAGGGCACCAGTTCCGCAACCAATGTCTAAGACACTTCTTATCCCTTTTCCAAGCAGAGATCGGTGTTCTTTCAGCAACTTTCGATAGCTCTTTAGCTGCGACTTGAACGCAACATCATAAAAGGGAGCAATTAATGTAAAAAGTAATACGTGAGCCCTGTTTCCCATTGATCCTCCTTATCTAGATACTATCAGAAATAAAGCATAATTCTACAACGAGATGCTTGTCTTGACATTTTATATCTGAATTTGTATAATATATATGATAAGTGCATATATAGGAGGTGACTATATGCCATATGGATCAGGTCCAATGAGGTTTAGAGACGGGTCATGCAGATTCTATGGATATGGCCCAGGGTACGGAGCGGGATACGGAAGAGGTATGGGATATGGAAGGGGATTTGGCCCCGGAAGAGGATATGGTTATTACGGACCATACGATTACGACGTAGAGATTTCTCCGGAAATGGAACGTCAAGATTTAAGAGAGTATCAAGCTTTCCTAAAGAAGGAACTCGACATGATCAATGAGGAACTTAGAGAAATAGAGAAAAGGCTTGAGACACTTCAGAACACAACCAGTGCGGAGGAGGAGTGACATTATGCCGTGGAGAGATGGAACAGGTCCTGAAGGCTACGGACCAATGACCGGTTGGGGCATGGGCAACTGTGCACCCAGAGACCGAGTGGTAGGGCCCGCTTACCCGGTTAGAAATTATTCGTACAGGTTTTTCCCGAGGAGAAGGCTCTTTCTCGGGAGAAGAATGGGTTTTGGAGCGGGATTTGGTCCCGGAAGAGGCATGGGTTACGGCTTCAGGAGATGGTGGTAAGCCTTGGTTATCGCAGTATTGAGTGGCAAGGGTGGCACTGGTAAGACGACCCTTGCCACTAATCTTGCCGAAGCAATTTCCGACGAGTTTGAAGTGCAGCTTCTCGATGCAGATGCTGAAGAGCCCGATGTGCATCTCTTCTTCGAGCCGGATATCAACCAGGAAGAGGAGATAGAACTTCTTCTCCCCCTAATAGATAACGAAAAATGTACCCGATGTGGAAAATGTGCTGAAGCATGCCAGTTTGGCGCTCTCTCAGTTTTTGACGCTGGAGTCATGGTTTTTGAATCGCTTTGTCACGGTTGCGGTTTATGCACATTCATTTGTCCCGAGAAGGCCATTACCGAGAGACCAAAGATAATCGGAAAGGTTCAGACCGGAAAGATAAACAAAAAGATTGACTTTGGAATGGGAATACTAGAAATTGGCGAGCCTTCTCCTGTAAAGGTTATAAGAACACTGAAGAAGCACATAAACAGGGATAGAATAGTAATAATCGATTCACCTCCGGGGACTTCCTGCTCAGTTGTTGAAACTCTCAGAAATGTCGACTACGCTATACTCGTAACAGAACCAACGCCATTCGGTCTTCACGATTTAAAACTTGCTGTGGAAATTGTTAGGGAAATGGATATTCCCTTTGGCATTGTAATAAACAGGGATACCGGTTCTTATACTCTTGTAGATGAATACGCCAGTGAAGAGAATTTCTCCGTTCTTGAAAGAATCCCTTTTGATCGCGGTATAGCTGAGTCTTATTCTGAAGGCAAGCTCTTTGTTGAAACTTCGCCAATCTGGAAAGCAAGATTCAAATCGCTTGCGGAGAGAATCCTTTCTTCAGCGGGGGTGTCATGATGTTTCAGCTAGCAATTGTAAGCGGAAAGGGAGGAACGGGGAAAACAACACTCTCGGGATCACTTTCTGTCCTGTTTGATTCTATTGTTATGGCCGATTGTGATGTGGATGCCCCAAACCTTCATCTAATATTGGAAAACAAGCTGATTGAGAAATATGAATACTTCGGTGGAAAGAAGGCTGAGATCTCTGATTCGTGCATTTCTTGCGGAATTTGTGAAAAGTATTGCAGATTCGATGCAGTGATCAGAGGGGGGCCCTATTCGGTTGATCCTTATGCCTGTGAAGGTTGCGGGATGTGTGTCGCAGTATGTCCTGCTGATGCTATTACACTCAAAGACAACAAATCTGGCGATTACTTCTTGTCCCAATCAAACGGCATTCCTCTTGTGCATGCCCTTCTCACTCCCGGAGAGGAGACATCTGGTGGACTTGTCGCGGAGGTAAGAAAGCTTGCCATCAAAGTTGCCGAAGAGGAAAAGAAGGAAGTTATCATCATAGATGGAGCCCCAGGAATTGGTTGTCCCGCAACATCTTCAATAACCGGTACTACTTACGTTCTGGTAGTAGCTGAACCCACAGTTTCCGGTAATCACGACCTGGCCAGAATAGTCGAAACAATAAGACACTTCAAGAGGGATTTCGGAATAGTCATCAACAAGTGGGATCTTAACACATCGAAAAGCTCCTTCATTGAGTCTTGGTGCGGAGCAAACGGCATTGAGCTAATTGGAAAAATCCCTTTTGACGAGCAGGTCGAGAAAGCTACTATTATGGGTAAGCCAGTCGTTTCAATAAAAGGTTCAGAAGCAGCAGAAGCAATTGTGCGTATTGCTCAAAGGCTAAAGCGAAAAATCAGTGGAGTTGGAGGATGAGTATGAAAATTGCTGTTCCAGTGAAAGAGAAGAGTATGAATAGTATTCCGGACGATAGATTTGCCAGGGCAAAGTATTTCCTTATATACGATCCCGAAACTGGAAGTGAAGAATACATTGAACCTGACAACAGTGTAGCGCACGGAGCCGGACCGATGGCGGTGAACATGCTCACAAAGAAAGGTATAAGCGCACTGATTGCCTTTCATCTTGGAGGGAATGCAGTTCAAGCAATTGAAGCGGCCGGAATTGCATTCTACGAAGCGTTCGTCGGAACTGCCAAAGAGAATATCGACGCTGTACTTCGCAAAAAGAAGTAGAATAGAAATTTTGTTGATTCATCCTATCATTTGGACAAATCCCTGGTTTCTGCTATAAAATATAGTTAGAGGTGAAGTGAGTGGAGAAAGAAGATCTTGCAAGACAATTCGATCTTCTGTCGAGACTTTTGAAGGTAGCCAGGGACAATCCATTCAAAATAAGAACTTACGAATTTGCCGCTAAAACTATCAGATCAAACCTTACTTCGGGGAAGCTTTCAAGTCAAGATATCATAGCTCTCTCGTCGATAAAGGGAATCGGAAAAGCTGTAGTAGAGAAGTCTCTTGAGTTCCTTCATGGCTCTGAAATTCAGAAGATTACTGATTTGAAAAGCACACTCCCTAATTCCATTTATGCACTTGCTGCACATGATCTCATTGATCCTGAAGTCTTATCCTTCATCTGGAAGGACATGGGCTTGACTGAGCCGCTTGAGATTGTTGGATTTTTGGTCGACAAAAAGGAGAGCCTCAAGTTGTCTCAAGAAAGGCTCTCCAGTATTGAAGCTCTCCTTATTGAAATTGGTTCCTCCAAAACTAAGTGAAGTAGATCTTCGAATACTTCTCCATTACATACTTCAGGAAATAGCTGGGATCCAGCTCCTTCCCAGTGGCTATTTTTAGAAGTTTTTCAGGTTCGTAACGCCTGGCTTTTGAGTGGATATTATCCCTCAACCAATCTACCAGGGACAGCACATCTCCCTTTTCAATCCTCTTTTCCAGACCAGGGATGTCCTCCTTTGCCTTTGCAAACATCTGAGCAGCATAGAGATTCCCTAGCATGTAAGAAGGGAAGTATCCTATTGTTCCAGACGGCCAGTGTACATCCTGGAGAACGCCATCTCTGTTTGTTTGAGGTTCAATTCCAAGATATTCTTTCATCTTCGAATTCCATGCTTCCGGAAGATCTGAGACTTTGAGATCACCTTTGATGAGTGCTTCTTCCAGTTCAAATCTAACCATTATATGTAGGTTGTAGGTGACTTCATCTGCCTCTATTCTAATCAGAGAAGGTTCTACATTGTTAATTGCTCTGTAGAATTCACATAGAGATACATGTCTGAAGTTCGATGGATATGCCTTCTGAATCTGTGGGTAGAAGAAAGATAGAAATTCCATACTTCTTCCCACCATATTCTCCATCATTCTCGACTGCGATTCGTGGATACCCAAAGAACATGCACCGTAAAGAGGCGTATCGATGAGCGAAATCGGCAATCCCTGTTCATAAATCGCATGGCCCCCCTCATGAATAGATCCGAAGAGCGACGGTGTGAATTCATCAGGTAAGTATTTCGTGGTTACCCTTACATCATTAACACCGATACCAATCGTGAATGGATGAACTGTCTCATCAAGTCTACCTGCTTCAAAGTCATATCCTATTAATTTCAGAGCCTTTCTACTCAGCTTCTCCTGAGCTTTCTTGCTGAATCTGCCTTTAAGAATTCCAGTATCCGGGGATTTGCCTTTCTCTACAATTCTCCTAATAAAAGGAATCAGTTCCGATTTCAGTGGTTCTATTATCTTTCGCAGCTTCTTGGCTGTCATCCCCTCTTCATAGCCTTCCAGAAGCGCGTCATAAGGGTTCTCTTCGTAACCGTAAAGCCTGGCCATTTCTCTCAATAAATCGATAATCTCCTCTAGATAAGGCGCTATACTCTTGAAATCGTTTTCATTTCTCGACCTTTCCCATACCTTTTCACTTTTTGACGATAAAACAGAGAATCTGTGATATAGGTCCGGTGGAATGGCCTTGACTCTGTTATAAGCCTTAGTTGCCACTCTCACCATTGCTTTCTCATCTTCTGTTAATTCCTCTTCAATTTTTCCTTCGGCCAGTTGACTCAGCAAAGTTCCCATCTCTTCGGAAACTGCCTTTCTGAATGCGAGAGTCGAGACGTACCCTAGAACCTCTGATCTCATCTCAGCGCCTTTGGGTGGAATATACGTTCTCATGTCCCACGTTATCAGAGCGGCAGCACTATGAAGATAAGTGATTTCGGAGTACTTCGACCTAAGTTCATCTATAAGCTTCAAAACTACACCTCCAATTTGAAGAATTATATCATGCACATATCTTTACCAGTCCATGAACCTCTTGTCCTTGTTTTCACCATAAGAGATCGCCAGGATAATGAAAGAGGCAAAGTACGGTAAAGATAGAAGAAGTTTAGGAGAGATCTCAGTGGCAACCTGCAGGAAAACTGAAAGCTCAGTGACGAACCCTAGCATTAAAGCGGACAAAAGGACTATTAAGGGATTCTTTCTTCCCATGATAACTGCAACAAGTGCTAACCAACCTCTTCCTCCAGACATATTGGAAACAAAGGCCCCCATTGGAATGGACAAGGCAGCCCCAGCTAGTCCTGAAAGAATACCGCTCCCAGTGTATGCGAGAAACCTTAAGTCGTTTACTTTAACTCCGCTATAAAAAGCGCTTTCCTCGTCGAATCCACAAGAACGCAACTTCACTCCTGTGGACGTTTTCTTGAAAAACAGAAGAAGAAACAAAGGTACTACAAACGCCGATAGATCGAATAAACTCAGTCCGTTGAGCCAACCAAAACCCGAACCGGTGAGGAAATCCAAAGAAAGGACTACGGGTCTTGGAGAATCGCTGAAGACCACAGTCCCTTTGCTTAAAAACCAGTTGTAAGCAAGCGTGACAGTAATTCCCACCGAAAGAAGATTAACAGCTATGCCAACAACAAAGAGATTGGCCTTCAAGTATCTTACAGCGAAGAAGATAATTGAAGAAAGGGCCATCGCCACCAGAATGGCGGCAAGAGTTCCGATTATAACGCTTCCAGTGAACGACGAAACTACAACCGCAAAAAAAGCCGCTGACAATATTGTGCCTTCAAGACCAATATTTAGCCACCCAGATACCTCCGTCAGTAAACCGCCGCTCGCTGCGAGGACAATCGGCGTGGAGTTTTTTATCGTATCCCTGATGATGGCTTCAAGCATATCGTTTCCTCCCGAGGTGTTTGGGAACAAGCGCTTCAGCGGTTATCAAGAAGAAGATCACGGCCTGAACTATTCTGGCAAATTCAGGTGTGATATTTGCTTCAAGCGCTGCAATTTGTGCTCCGCTCTCTAGGTAAGCAAAAAAAAGAGCGGCAGGTATAACCATCACTGGATTATTCCTTGCAATCAATGCGATAGCGATACCATTCCACCCATATCCGCTCGAAAAACCTCTCATTACACGTCCATGAATTCCAACAACATCTATAATTCCCGCTGTAGAAGCCAATCCACCACTCAGAAACAGAGCCCAAAATAGCAACCTATTCGTTTTCAATCCAGCATAAAAAGCGAAAGCTCGATTTTTCCCAACTATTCTGATCTTGAAACCCTCTCTAGTCTTGAATAGGAAGAACCACAATAAAAAGGCAGCACAAAGAGAGAAGAAGATCCCTGTGTGTAAACCAGAAGGCAGCATAAGACCATTGAATCTGAATTTTGCAGGAAGGCTTATGGATGCCGCAAGACCAGAAGCCCTGTCATTTAGTGGTCCTTCGACAAAATAATCGACTACAAGCACTATTCCATTGCTGAGAAGGAGAGATGAAATCAGCTCACTAACTCCAGTTCGGATCTTAAGGATAGCGGAAATACTTGCCACCGAAGCCCCAAAGAAGAAACTGACTGTAAACATGAAGGCAATTCCAATTGCTCCAGGTACAAGATCGGATATAAGAATGCCTACCGAAGTACCCGCCAGCGCTCCCAGATAAACCTGACCTTCCATTCCCAAATTAAAACAGGAAGCTGTGAAGGCAACTGATGCGGCCAATCCCGTAAGCATTAACGGTATCGAATGTGCAAGTAGATTGCCAAAGTAGAAACGATTAGAAAAGACTGAGAGAAAGAAGGCCCTTGCGGCATGGCCAGGATCGTCACTCATCAACACTACTAGAAGAAGACCCGCACTCAAAGAAATTGCGATAACCAGCAGTGATCGTCCAAGGTTGTGAAGTCTTGAAATCACTCTATCTCCTCCATCGCTCCGAAGAGATACTTTCTCAGATCAGGAGTACTTAATCCCGGCCTGATGTCAGAAGAAAAGACGACTCTTCCCTCAGACATGATGAGTATTCTATCAGCAATTGTGAGTGCTTCGTCAACATCTGCCGAAAAAGCTACGATGGCAATTCTCTTCTTTGCCTCCATTAGAAGGAATTTCACGCTCTCGAGACTCTTGACATCAAGTCCTCTGAATGGTTCTCCAAGTAGAAGAACCTTTGGATCGCTGCTTATCTCTCTTGCAAGCAGTAACTTCTGAAGATTTCCACCTGAAAGTGAGGAAATCGGATCTTGAATTTTCCCGAAGGTCACGCCATAATCCCTAAGAAGTTTTCTTGCTGAGAACACATGTTTCTTTTCTTCAACAACCCACTCCCCGTTACTTATTGAGTATACAAGGAGATTGTCCCTTATGGATGAGCCTTTACAGCTGGCAATATTGTCTCTGTCGTAATGAAGAGCTGCCAGTCCAAGTTTACGAAGTTTGAAAGGTTTCAAACCCGTTATATCTTTTCCGTCGAGAATCACTCTTCCGGACAGAACTCTTCTCATCCCGAAAATTCCATCTAGAAGCTCTTCTTGACCATTTCCCGCAACTCCTGAAACAAAAAGGATTTCTCCCCTTCTTGCTTCAAAGGAGACCCCTTTTACGGCCTCACTATTAGAAGAACCTTCAACACTCACTTCCTGAACACGTAAGAGAGATTCATCGGACGTAGGGGACTGAACACGAAGTGCACAGAATTCCCCGCCGTATAGGAGTTCTTGAAGCTCTTTTATGGAAGTCTTATACCTACTTTCTGAAAAGACAACCTTTCCAGAGCGAAGCACAACAATCTTGTCCGAAATGGAGTAAGCTTCACGAAGCTTGTGAGTAATGAAAATTATCGCCTTTCCCTGAGATCTCAGTCTTGTGATGATCTCGAAAAGTTCTTCTTTTTCTCTGTTGGAAATCAGAGTAGTGGGTTCGTCGAATATTATCACATCAGGCGAATTCTGGAGCACTCTAAGAATCTCTAGCTTCTGTCTTTGCCCTGTGGAAAGCGACGCCGTTTCATTGTCTAGCGGTAGCTGAAGAGAGTATTGTTTCATTAATTCTCTAAGACTCTCTCTGTAGTCCTTCATCCTAACTTTCTTTTGGTTACTTCTGAAACCGAGAATAAGATTCTCAATCACCGAAAGCTTATCAACGACTTTTATGCTCTGAGGGACCATTCCCAAACCTTTCTCGTTTGCGAAGTGGGGACCCGATGGAAGGTATTTCTCGCCTTTGAAGACCATCGATCCACTGTCGGGCTTTTCAATCCCCATGATGACCTTCACAAGCGTAGTCTTTCCTGCCGCGTTTTCTCCAAGCAGAGTGGTTATCTCTCCGGAGAATAGAGTTAAAGCGACTCCATCTAAAGCTTTTGTTTCGCTAATTTCATAGGTCTTCTTTAAGTCGTTTATTTCCAAAACAGGCTTAGACAAATGTGCCCCCAAACTTTCAAAATTCAATTCCTTAACAATGTTACCATTACAAAAGAAAAGCGGAAAGCATTAGATGCTTTCCGCTCCTATTAAGCTAAACAATCAAATCAAGCCAACTCTTCTTCCTGGTACTGTGACGGAACAACCGCCTCTTCAACCTGAAGATTGGCGTACATATCAAGACCAGTTCCGGCAGGTATGAGTTGCCCTACAATGACGTTCTCTTTCAACCCTTGTAAGAAGTCGGACTTGCCTGCAACGGAGGCCTCGGTCAGAATCTGAGGTGTCTGCTGGAACGACGCGGCAGATAACCAACCTTCACTCTCAAGAGACGCCTTCGTAATCCTTAGAAGCTTTCGCTTGAACTTAATCGGATCCTTCGGCATTATCTGAATGTTCTTCTCGGGAATTACCGTGTCGGGATTGAAGTCGTCTACGAGCTTCTGATAATGGTCCTCATCGACGTCATATATCAGTATTTGCTTTATACCGCCTTTGAGAATCTTCTCCAGAAGCTCTTCACTTATCGGTTCTGCTTCGGCCGCTATCTTCTGTATCTTTCCATCTTCGTCTTCGCCAAGGACCCTTCTTGCCAGCCTTTTGCCGATCACGTATTCTCTGTTCTCTCCAACTCTGCTGTTGGCTTCTTCTATCGACTTGTTTATCTTTCTAATCTCTACAATGTCCAGCAGATCACCAGGCAAAAAGTCCGTGTCACCTGGGTCTGTCACTTCGACCTTAGAAAGCATCTGCCGAATGATTAGCTCAAAGTGCTTGTCGTGAATCTCGACTCCCTGTTCGGCATAGACCCTCTTTATCTCGGTAAGCAAATACAGAGCGGTCTGAACAAGGCCAAGCTTTTCCATTAGTTTCCTAGGCCTAACGGTTCCCGTGGTAATTGCCTCTCCCTCAGTGACCTTGTCGCCTATCTCTATCTTCGGTTTGATGTTTGAGGAAAGATCGTATTCGCTGATACCTCCGGTCTTTGTTTCTATGTAGACCTTTCGTCTACCCTTATCATCAGAGACGAGATCCTTAACGAAACCACTATCGCCTTTTTCAATAAAGAGCGCTTCGGGATCCTTGAGTTTCTTTCGGGCCTCAAACAACTCTTCAGCCCTCGGAAGACCTCTGGTTATGTCTTGTCCGGTCGCGATTCCACCCGTATGGAATGTCCTCATCGTCAGCTGTGTGCCGGGTTCACCGATTGACTGGGCAGCGACTACACCAACGGACTCTCCGACATTGACTATTTCATGGTTTGAAAGATCCATTCCGTAACACATGGCGCATACTCCGTTGTCGGATTCACACGTCAGAACAGATCTTACCTTTATTGTGGGTCTAACAAATACCTTCTCGATTTCGTTTTTCTGAAGATTCTTGGCCGTAAGCTCGTCGATTTTCTCTTGATACTTTACAAGCATTTCTTTAGAACCGTTCTTTATGGGATCTCCTACAAAGATCTGGTTTACACAGGGAAATGCGACTACCTTTATCTCCTCAATCTCTGAGTTCTTAAGCTGATGCAGAAGGTCACTGCCGATATGGGTTCCTTTCTTGTATTCCTTGTCATTAATCTTAATATCTTCATCAAGCTCTGTGTAGTTAATCAGCCTCGTTACCTTCGCGATGCTTAGAACCTCTTCACGCGCCACTTCAACCTTTGCCTTATAACCAGAGAGGAATGCTGCATCTTCATCTCTGATCATCGTATCTCGGAAGTATTCCTTTCCCGTTTTCTCGTTTTTAAGGACTTTTCCTGTCAACGGGTTGATGACATCGGCTGCAAGAACTCTTCCGAAGAGGAATTCTTCCAGTTTCTCGATCGTTACCCCGTCGGCCATGAGTTCTACTGCCTCAATTCCCTCATGAGTCCCGCAGTTGGGCGTTGTAACAGTAATCGTTTGCGAAACATCTACCAGCCTTCTAGTAAGGTAACCTGCAAAAGAGGTCCTGAGAGCCGTATCGGCAGAACCCTTTCTAGCGCCATGAGTAGAAGTGAAGAACTCGAGCTCGGTAAGACCGTCTCTAAAATTCGACTTTATTGGCACTTCAATAGTCTTCCCGGATGGATCGGCCATAAGACCTCGCATGCCGGCCAGCTGTTTGAGCTGGTCAATGTTGCCTCTGGCTCCTGAGTCGACCATCATGTAAATCGGATTGAATGGATACTTCTCGAACTCCGTGTATGTCTTTTCCATTATCTCCTGAGTGGTATCCGACCAGATTCTAATTATCTCTTCGGTTCTTCCTTCTTCAGTTAGGAATCCCGACTTATACAGGTTCTCAATCTGATCTACCCTCTCCTGCGCAGCCTCTATAATCTTGTCTTTCTGAGGATACACAACTATATCGTTAATGGATATTGTGAGACCGGAAGTGGTTGCATAATGGAACCCGAGCGACATCATATCGTCCAGAAGGTCTGCCGTTCTATCGATTCCATATTCGTGGAAACAGTCGTAGATCAACTTCTTTATGGCTTTCTTGTTGAACTTTTTCATGTAGTCCCTAAGTTTTTCGGGTACTATTGTATTGAAGATTATCCTTCCAACCGTTGTCAGCGTCAGTTCTCCTGAGGAGGGATCGAGTTGTACTAGAATGGGATCGTGGAGAGAGATATATTCAGAGTCGTATGCCAGTAGAGCCTCTCCAGCAGATGAGAACTTCCAATCGACCCATTCGAGAGCCTTTTCTCTCACTTTTCTTTTTGCTTCTACTTCGGAAATTTCCTCATCTTCACGGAGTCTTGCATCGTAATCCATGATCTCTTTTTCTTTCTTTTCATATTCGTGGTCAACTGTCGTGAGATAGTAAACGCCAACGATTATGTCCTTACCGGGCATCGAAATAGGCTTCCCACTGGCAGGGGAAATCACGTTGTATCTGCTGAGCATGAGAAACTTTGCTTCTGCCTGCGCTGCGGCCGATAGTGGAACGTGGACGGCCATCTGGTCTCCGTCAAAGTCTGCGTTGAATGGCGCACAGACAAGCGGATGAAGCTGAATAGCGTTTCCTTCAACCAGTCTGGGTGTGAATGCCTGAATAGATATCCGGTGAAGAGTCGGTGCTCTATTAAGAAGGACAGGATGTCCCTTTATCACATCTTCAAGGACTTCCCAGGCTTCCGGCATTTCCTTTTCTATGATTGTTTTCTTTAGCTTTCTCGCTGTCTTGCTCGATTCACTTCCATGGAGAAGCTTCGAAAGAACAAAAGGTTTAAATAGCTCCATAGCCACTCTCTTGGGAATTCCGCACTCGTGGATCTTCAGATCGGGTCCGACGACGATAACCGCTCTACCTGAGTAATCTACTCGCTTTCCAAGCAGATTTCTTCTGAATCGTCCCTTTTTACCCTTCACCAGATCGGTGAGCGATTTCAGTGGACGTCCAGATTTGTCGGATACGGCCTTCCCCACCCTGCCGTTGTATATGAGGGAGTCGACTGCTTCCTGAAGCATCCTCTTTTCATTTCTGATTATTATGTCGGGAGCACCTATCTGCAGTAGCTTCGCAAGCCGATTGTTCCTGTTAATGACCCTTCTGTAAAGGTCGTTGAGGTCGGTGGTGGCAAACCTTCCGCCCTCTATTTGAATCATAGGACGTAGGTCCGGCGGGATTACCGGGACGACATCCATAACCATCCACTCGGGTTTGTTGCTTGAAGCTATGAAGTCTTTGACGTATTTAAGCCTTCTGAGAAGCTTCAGAGCTCTCGCACTGCTTTTGGGGATGGTCTTCAGCTCATGTTCTATAGCTACCTGAAGCTCTTCCAGATCGATACTCTGCAGCAACTTCTTAATCGCAGCAGCTCCGTAATCACAGGTTACCTTTCCAGGATAGAGCTCTTTGTAGGCCTCATATTCATTTTCTATGAGGACTTCACCGATACTTCTCCCAGTCTCCTCAGAAACAGTTGGGTCGATCTCAGTGATTATGACTATTGGCCTATCGCTCTCTGTATCCGTTTCCACTTCGAATTTCCCGGGATAGTACTCATCGAAGATCTTGTACTCCGTTGCCGAAAGGACTTCATCTTCAAAAAGGAATCTGTCGGCAAGAGTATCACCCTTATGGACTTCATCGTCATTCTGGACGTATATAAGTGAGCCTTCGAAGACAGGGTACTTTTTTTCTATTCCCGTTTCGTTTGTAACGACTACCCAGTTGAGCTCTCGCTCGGTACTGCTGTCAAGTCTTTCTATCCTGACTTTCCCGTCGATATCCGTTGTAACCGGTCCGTGGGGAACCTTCACCTTGTAACCCTGCTCGACTTCGAAGCTGAGCTTCTTTGTGTATATCTCGTACTCCGTCTGGTACATCGTCATACCTGGGAAAAAGTCGGTATCCTTCGGGTCGGTAACTACATACAGCCTTTCGATTACCCTCTTCGATCCATAATAGATGATGTTCTCGAGATCCTTCGCAGGAATGTTCAGAAGCGAAGAAAGAACACTGGGTGCACTCTTCAAGTACCAAACATGTGTCACAGGAGCGGCCAACTCAATGTGGCCCATTCTTCTTCTGCGTGCTTCTTTAGATTCGACTCTGACGCTGCAGCGTTCACATACGGTACCCTCATACTTCTTACCCTTGTACTTGCCACATGTGCACTCGTAGTCTTTCGTCGGTCCAAAGATCTTCTCGCAGAAAAGCCCGTCCCTCTCCGGTTTGAAGGTACGATAGTTTATTGTCTCGGGTTTTTTCACTTCCCCGCTTGACCAGCTCCTAATTCGTTCCGGTGAGGCGATATCGATTTCCAGTTTGTTGACCTTTCTTTTGTATGTGCTTACTGGCATCTGCTTCCCTCCTTGAGGGGTAGCTCCCTTCTATTGATTCTCATAATTTGTCCACATCCAGCTCGACATTGTTTTGATCGAAAACCTTAACGTCGAGTGAAAGTCCCTGTAGCTCTTTAATAAGGACCTTGAAACTCTCGGGAATCCCGGGTTCCGGGATGTTTATCCCTTTAAGTATCGCTTTGTAGACATCGTTTCTTCCCTTGATGTCGTCCGACTTAATTGTCAGCATTTCGTTCAGAGTGTGAGCTGCTCCATAAGCTTCGAGCGCCCAGACTTCCATCTCTCCAAACCTCTGCCCTCCGAAGTGAGCTTTCCCGCCAAGGGGTTGCTGATGAATGAGCGAGTAAGGCCCGGTAGATCTGGCATGTATCTTATCCTTTGCTATGTGAACAAGTTTAAGCATGTACATGACTCCCACAACAATAGGATAGTCGAAAGGATTGCCGCTTCGTCCATCTCTCAGAGTGACTTTACCGGTCTTCAGATCCTCACTGTCTCCGTCCTCAAGGCCAAACCTCTTTCTCGCTTCGTAGAGTTCGGTCATGATTTCTTCTTCAGTAGCTCCATCAAATATTGGAGTTGCAAAATAACGATTAGTGAGCTTTCCAAGCCATCCTAAGTGGGTTTCCAGAACCTGACCAACGTTCATTCTTGATGGAACTCCCAGAGGTGATAGAACAAGCTGAATTGGCGTCCCGTCTGGAAGGAATGGCATGTCCTCCTTCGGGATAATATTCGAAACGACACCCTTATTGCCGTGTCTACCGGCAAGTTTATCTCCCACATCGAGTGGCTTTCTAATGCCGACGAAAACCTTCACAAGCTTGTTAATGCCGGAACCCAGTTCAGATACCTCTTCCTTTTCGAATACCTTTACATCTATTACTCTACCTTCGACGCCATGAGGAAGTTTTAGGGATGAATCCTTGACGTCCCTTCCTCTGTCACCGAAGACTGATCTGATTATCTTTTCCTCGGGAGTGGTTTCAGACTCGCCTTTGGGAGTGACTTTGCCAACTAGAATGTCTTGAGAAGTCACATAAGCTCCGACCCTAACTATGCCGCTCTCATCAAGGTTTTTCAGCGATTCCTTAGAGACGTTCGGGATGTCTGCAGTAATCTCTTCTGGACCAAGCTGAGTGTCTCTGGCAATTGTTTCGTACATTTCGACATGTATGGTT
The DNA here is from genome assembly GCF_002752615.1 of Mesotoga sp. H07.pep.5.3. NCBI lineage: Bacteria > Thermotogati > Thermotogota > Thermotogae > Kosmotogales > Kosmotogaceae > Mesotoga > Mesotoga sp. H07.pep.5.3. Next base: position 520,835 of record NZ_AYTV01000012.1, on the reverse strand, counting down.
GTAAAGGTGTCGTCTTCCAATAGCTCCTGATTGACAAGAATAGCATCTTCGAAATTGTATCCTTCCCAGGGCATGAAAGCCACAAGCACATTCTTTCCAAGAGCAAGTTCTCCCATTTCAGTTGATGGGCCGTCGGCAATCGGAGTTCCTGTCTGGACGATCTCGCCAACGGAAACTATTGGTCTCTGGTTTACTGCCGTGTCTTGATTTGTTCTTACGAACTTGTGCAACGTATATACGTCTTCTATAGGTTTCCCTCTATCGTCGAGTTCTGGCTTGCCCTTTTCATCTATTCTCTGGACGATTATTCTTCTTCCGTCTACACTAACCACCTTTCCTCTGTGCTTAGAAAGAACCACGTATCCCGAGTCTCTCGCTGCAACTCCTTCCACACCGGTTCCTACAATTGGCGCCTCGGCCTTGACAACAGGCACGGCCTGCCTCTGCATGTTAGACCCCATGAGGGCTCTGTTTGCGTCGTCATTTTCAAGAAAGGGTATCAAAGATGTCGAGATAGAGACTATCTGCTTGGGCGAAACCGACATGTAATCGACTTCCTCCCTGTTAACATATCTCACTTCACCTGCATATCTAATCTCAACATTTTCATCGAGGATATTACCCTTTTCGTCCATATCTACAGTGGAATGAGCGATATTGTAACGCTCTTCTTCATCTGCGGCTAAATATACAATATCGTTAGTAACGGCTCCCTTCTGAACCTTTCTGTACGGAGTCAAAAGGAAACCGTACTTATCTATCTTTGCAAAGGTCGCCATTGAAGTCATCAACCCGATATTGGCACCTTCGGGGGTTTCTATTGGACACATTCTCCCGTAGTGCGAGTGATGGACGTCACGAACTTCGAATCTTGCGTGTTCTCTCTTAAGTCCACCAGGTCCAATAGCAGACAGTCTCCTCTTGTTAGTCAGTTCGGCAAGAGGATTAACCTGGTCCATGAACTGAGAAAGCTGACTTGTCGCAAAGAACTGATGAAGCGTAGTCATTAAAGTTCTTACGTTAACAAGGCTCTGAACAGAAATCTTGTCAAACGATGTGTATATTGTAAGCTTTTCTTCCAGAAGCTTATGTATTTTTATGAAAGCCTTCTCGAACTCAGTTTCCATGAGCTCACCGACTGTCCTCACACGCTTGTTTCCAAGATGGTCCTTGGTGTCAAGCAACTCCGGCCTGCTTTCAATCTCGGTCAGATGTCTTGCAGCAAGAACGACATCAAGGACAGTGAGAATAGAGGATTCTTCTGAGTAATCTGTATCTTTTGAGACTTTCTTTCCTTCAACTTCCTTTAGATAGTCCTGGTAGACCTTCTTCAGCCTGCTGTTTACCTTGTACCTTCCTACATCGGAAAAGTCGAAGCGATCAGGGCTGAAATACAAATTGGCAATGTAGCTCTTTGCGGCATTTATTCTTGGAATTTCGCCAGGCCTCAGTTTTCTGAAGAGCTCTATATAAGCGTCGTCCTCAGTCATACCTTCGCCGTATGTCTTCTGCAAAGCATTGAACGTTTTCATTGCAATTGGAAGCGGCATCTTTATGGTCTTCACATCTGCTTCAATTGCTCTAGCAATAATCTCTTCGGTTAGCAGCGTCCCTTTTTCTGCAATCAAATCACCACCAGGCGTCTTTATGTCCTCCAGGATCATACTCCCCACGTTTGCGAGCAATTCATCTTCGTCAGACCCGTCGTATTCATTTTCGAAAAGCCTCAGAAGGTCAAGGTCGTTTTCATAACCCAGGGCTTTCAAAAATACGAAGAAGTTTAGTTTCCTTCTTCTGTCAATCCTCGCCTGCATGATCTGCTTGTTAGGATTCAAGAGAATTTCGAACCAAGCTCCCTTAACGGGAAGGAAGTGAGCTACATAGATTGGCAAAGAACCAGAAACTGCCTTTGTAGGCTCATCCACGAAATAAACGCCTGGAGACCTTACAAGCTGATTAACAATTACCCTTTCAGCGCCGTTGATTATGAAAGAGGCGTTATCAGTCATATAAGGCAAGTATCCAAAGAAGGCCTCTTCCTCTTTGATCTCTCCAGTGTAGAGGTCAGTGATTCTTACCGTTACATAAAGTGGAACCGAATAAGTGAGACCCTTGTCTTTGCACTCCTGAATGGAATGCTTTGCCTCACCGATTCTGGTTGCTACAAAATCCAGAGAGAAGCCTTTCTCGCCCTTCTTAAGGTCCGAACGCTGGATCTGCGACTTGATGGGGGAATACTTCTTCAGAACATTCAGAAGACCTTCATTGATAAACCACTCGAAGGAACGAGTCTGGATCTCAATGAGATTCGGGATTTCAAGAGGTTCATACACTCTTCCAAAGACCCACCGCTCACGTTTGCCAAAATTGGCCTTTCTCATTAGATCACCTCTCGTATGTTTGAGCACACCAAACCCACATCAGAGCGTCTCCCTGATGTGGGTATATTTATTATACAGACAATATGTAACCAGACAATTGCTCAATTACTTCAGTTCGACTTCGGCGCCAGCTTCTTCGAGTTGCTTCTTCAGTTCTTCTGCCTCCGCCTTTGGAAGGTTTTCCTTTACAACACCCTCCGGTGTTCCAGCCTTTTCCACAAGATCCTTGGCCTCCTTGAGTCCGAGTCCAGTTATTGATCTTACTACCTTGATAACATCGATCTTCTTTGCACCAAAAGACTTCAAAACTACCTTGAATTCTGTCTGCTCTTCTTCTTCCTCTGCTGCCGCCCCACCATTTGCAGGAGCTGCCGCAACTGCAACTGGAGCCGCCGCGCTCACTCCAAATTCCTCTTCAAGGGCTTTAACAAGATCTGAAAGTTCTGCCACTGTCATTTCTTTTATTGCGCTTATAAGTTCTTCCTTTGTCATCTTACCACACCTCCGCGTGAATCATTCAACTTTTTTATCCTTTATCGCATTCAAAGCATACAGGAACTTTGTGAGCACTCCATTCAGAGTATAGACAAAACCGGTAATTGGGGCAGCAAATCCGCCTACGACCATGGCGATCAACTGCTCACGAGACGGCAGCTTTGCGAGGTCTGAAGCCCGGTCACCTGTGAAGAATCTTCCTTCAAGATATCCAGCCTTTATTAGCGGAAGAGTCTTGTTATTCTTATTGAAGTCGGTGATTATCTTTAGGGCCGCGATAGGATCTACATCCTCAACAGTTAGCACTGCCGTTGTACCGCTTATCGAGTCCTTCCATTCGCTTTCTTCGAATCCGGCCTTGTTAAGAGCGAGTCTTACCAGCGTATTCTTTTTTATCGTGAACTGAGCTCTCTCTTTGTAGTTTTCATAGAGCTTGTCTCTAAAAGTAGTTATGTTCTCTACTTTCATGCCTTTATAGTCCGCGAATAGAATCAATGATGAATCCTTGTAAGCTTTTGTAAGACTCTCGACGATTTCTTCTTTTCTCTCTCTTGTTAGCACTTTCGCACCTCCTTTCAGAAAAGCGGCCCCAAAACGAGGCCGCAGAAGGGTAGATCTTCTACACGCCTCGGTAGGTGGCTTACGCTCTTAAATACCTACTGTCTCTGGCACTGAAAATATATCTCAGTTTAGACTAGTTATTTCTCGGTTTCTCTTGCAAAATCGACTTTTATACCTGCACCCATCGTTGTGGTCAGGAATACCCTCTGCACAAATCTCCCCTTGGAACCAGCCGGTTTCATCTTCATAATCTGATTGAGTGCAGAGACAAAGTTCTCGCGCAGTTTTTCCTTGTCAAAAGACTTCTTCCCTATGGGAAGATGAAGATTTCCAGTCTTGTCGTTCTTCACTTCTAATCTTCCCGCCTTGAAACCCTTAACGGCATCTTCAACGTCAGCGGTCACAGTTCCAGCCTTGGGTGACGGCATTAGTCCGCGTGGCCCTAGGACTTTTCCAAGTTTTCCAATATCTCTCATCATGTCCGGAGTTGCTATTGCAACATCAAAATCAGTCCAACCACCTTGAATCTGCTGAACAAGATCATCTGATCCTACAAAATCCGCACCACACCGTTTTGCAGTCTCAGCCTGTTCCCCCCTGGCGAAGACCAAAACCCTGACGTCTTTCCCGGTGCCATTTGGCAATGCAATCGTTCCCCTAACCTGCTGATCAGATTTTGCGGGGTCGATGCCCAACTTCAAATGCATCTCGACTGTCTCGTCGAATTTCGTCGGTGGAAAGTTTTTCAGTAAATCTATGCTCTCATCCACTGAATAACTAACGTTTCTATCAACGGACTTTCTTGCCTGAATGTACCTCTTTGATCTAACCGGCATTCAGATCCCCCCTCAACCTATTATTTCGATGCCCATATTACGGGCTGTACCTGCAATTATCTTTGCAGCGGCATCGACTGTTCTGGCATTGAGATCGGGCATCTTAATCTTAGCAATTTCCTCAAGCTGAGCACGGGTAATCTTACCTACTTTGTCTCGATTGGCAACTCCCGAGCCTTTCTGAATACCCGCAGCCCTGAGTAGCAAGAAGCTTGCTGGCGGGGTCTTGAGGATGAAACTGAAGGATCTGTCTGCGTAGACAGAGATAATTACTGGAAGCACCATACCGGCCTTGTCGGATGTTTCCGCATTGAACTGCTTACAGAAACCCATAATATTCACTCCATGCTGACCGAGAGCCGGTCCAACAGGAGGTGCCGGTGTAGCCTTTCCCGCTTCAAGCTGGAGCTTGATTTGGGCTATCACTTTCTTAGCCATATTTGCCTACCTCCTTGTGGTCAACGGGCTTAGCCCTCCCACTCTTTCTCAGAATCAAACAATCTTTTCTACCTCAGATAAACTGAGAATAACGGGTGTTTCTCTTCCAAATATGCTGACAACAACCTTAAGTTCCTGTCTGTCCGGATCTAGATCCGTTACCTTTCCAACGAAATCTTCAAATGGGCCAGAGTTTATCCTTACAACTTCGCCAACGTCAAATTCGACTTCAATCTTTACCGGCCCGCCCATGTGTTCTTCATACTCTTCAATGCCAACCAATCTAAGAAGAGCCTTGATTTCCTTTTCCTTAAGTTGAACGGGTTGACCGCCAACTGAAACAAAATTGACTACGTTCGGAGTATTCTTGACGAGATTCCATGTTTCCTCGTTCATTATCATTTCAATAAAAACATATCCGGGATAAAGCCTTGTCCTGGTTATTTTGAAGATCTTGATCTCTTTGCGTCCTGGAAGGTCGGAGATCTCTACTCTACCTTCCGTCTTAGAGAATATTCTCCTCGTCTCACCAAACATCTGACCACGCTTCACATGGTTGCCTTTCTTTGCGACTTTGGCGTCATAGCTATCCGGATGAACAAGATAGACGTCTTCTTCTCCGTTCTCTTTGTCGACAACAATCCGTTTCATCTTCTGCGTATAGACGATCTTTCCGTCAAGCTCACAGAAATATTCACCCTGCTTTGCCAGAGGCATCCCTTGCCTTATTCTTGCGCCCGCCTTAATCCCGGTCTCTATCTTTGCGCTCTCAGGAATGTAGTAAGTCTTTGTGTAACGCCTGTCGGCAGTTTCAATGAATATCACGCGATAATTCTTGACTTCAGCGACTGTACCATCATTCTTGACCTTTATCTCAACTTCTTCGGCGACGGGATCCCCCTTGGCCACATCTTCATTATCCTTAACGAGAAGCCTTGCGTTTGCGGGAACTATGTATTTTTCTGCCGCGACATTCGTTCTATCAAGCTTCGTCTCCTCTGGAACTAGGATTTTACCAAACATGTGCGAAAAACCGAAAGACTCTATCTTAATCTGAATTGCCTCTCTGATAGAGTTTTCAAGGCCTGAGTATGTTTGAATTATGAACCATTTCTTTCGCACAATTAATCACCAACATCGAACAGCATTAAGCGCCGCCTGTCAAAAAATTCAAAAGTGATCCGATCGCATTAGTGAAGAGAACATCTAGAAGTGCTAAAAACGCACCTACTGCAATCAGTATGACGAGCACGGCACCGGTAGAAGAGATCATCTGCTCCCTATTAGGCCATGTCACCTTCTTAACTTCGTTCTTCACTTCGGAAAGGAACTTCCAAAACTTTGCCTTGGCCATGGGATTCCTCCTGACTCAGTTGAGCCGACTCAACCTTACTTGGATTCTTTGTGCTCGGTATGTTTCCTGCACTTTGGGCAGTATTTACTCGAGTCCAATTTGTACTTTTTTTGGCGGTTCTTGAACCTGTAATAGTTTCTAGTACCACACTCGGAACACTTCAATGTTACAAGGACCTTATTTCCCTTTGTTTTCTTTGCCATTGCATGCACCTCAACAGTAGCAAAATTAATGGTGGTAAGGGGTGGGTTTGAACCACCGAAGGCGTTCCGCCAGCGGATTTACAGTCCGCCCCCTTTGACCACTCGGGCACCTTACCACCGATAGTTAACCTATGGAGCCAACGAAGGGACTTGAACCCCCAACCTGCTGATTACAAATCAGCCGCTCTTCCGATTGAGCTACGTTGGCCCGACGCACGATACCTATTATATCTAATCACTTTATCCCTGTCAACAACTCAAATAAAGAATCTCTTTATCTGCGAAGCGAGTCCACACTACTAATAGTTTACTTAACCTTCGGGACGAGAATCATTAGCATTTCTTCATTTCTTATTCTAATGTAGCCTTCTTCAAGTTCCTTCAGGGCTATCGTGATCTTATCCCCGGCAGCCCTTACAGTAGAAGGATCAAGCTTCGGTCTACCGAAGTCCTCCAGATCCTCCGCTCTCTTGGCAGCGGCTACTGGAATAGCGTACTTGTGCCTTATTCTCTTAAGAAGCAAATCGTAATTAATTATCATATGTTTTCTCCTCAAACAAGAATCTTTCTCCCTTTTCTCTGACCATTCTATCAACACGCAACCTTTCGGCGGTGATGATTGCTTCAAACTGACTTACCGAATGCTTTAAATTATCATTAATAACGAGATACTGAAAGTTCTTCACCTGTTCAAGTTCCCATTTTGCATCTTCAAGCCTTGTTCTTAGAGACTGAGTGTCTTCTGTTCCCCTTGACTGAAGGCGACTGATCAGCTCTTCGTAAGATGGCGGTGCGACAAATATATAGACGGCGTCTCGGAGTTTGCTCATTAATGACATGGCCCCCTGAATGTCCACATCAAGCAGAATATCTCTGCCCAAATCTACGCTCTTGCTGACCTGATGTCTAGAGGTCCCATAATAATTCCCATGGACTTTTGCCCATTCTAAAAACTCATCTTCTTTCTGAAGTCGTTTGAATTCCTCCAGAGTGACAAAAAAATAATCCTTTCCCTGAACTTCCTCAGGTCGTCTTTCCCTCGTAGCATAAGAAACTGAAAAGTCGAGATTATTGTTGGATCGGAGTATTTCTCTGAGTATAGAGGTTTTTCCGGCCCCTGAAGGACCGCTCATCACAAAGACTATACCTTTCATTCTTCGAAATTCTGTCCAGAAACTCTGATATCTTCCAGAAGCTTCTCGATATCGCTGAAAGTCTGCATAAATCTGGAAGCAATTGTCTCGGGCTGAATCGCAGAAAGTATTATGTGATTGCTATCAGTTATTACAATCGCTCTGGTCTTTCTTCCATATGTAGCATCAATCAGTTTTCCTTCGTCCTTCGCAACTTCCTTCAACCTCTTCAGTGGCGCCGATTCGGGGTTCACTATCGCAATGACTCTGTCTCCGATGATAACATTCCCGAACCCGACGTTAATGAGTCCGTACAAGTGAAACACCTCCTACTCTATGTTCTGAACTTGCTCCCTAATCTTGTTTACTAGCGTCCTTCCTTCAACTGAGAGATTTGTTATGGCCAGCTTCTTTGACTTTGAAGCAATTGTCGAGAGTTCACGATGCATTTCCTGACAGATGAAATCGAGCTGCACACCGCTTTCCTTCTCAGAAGCCATGACTTCTCTAAATGATTCAATGTGTGAGATAAGCCTTACAATTTCCTCAGAAATATCTGCCCGTTCTGCAAGGAGCGCCACCTCTTGCTCCAGTCTGTTATCGTCGAGCTGACTATCAGAAATCTGCTCTACCTTCTTCTTCAGAAAGTCACGATAATAGAGAACCATATCCTTAGAACTATCCTGCAGTTCCCTTCCAATGGACTCGAGCTCGCACAGGTATTCATTCAATGCTGAGGCGAGATTCTCACCTTCTCTTTCTCGATCACTGTTGAGGACACTAATTGCCTCCATTAGGAGTTCTTCAATTACACTCCAGATTTTCTTCGCGAGATCTTCCGATGGCTTGCTTCGCATAATTTCTTTGAACCTCGCCATTGAATCAACAGTCACGTCCCCCGCAAGCTCAAAGCGCTCTTTTATTGATTTCAAGGAATTATAGACAGAGGAGGCTATTCCGAAATCTGGTTGAAGAAGATCATCACTGTTGACCAGAGAAATATCGATTCTCGCCCTTACAGTTCCCCGCTTGAGATTCTCTTTAATAACCCTGGTAACATTCATTTCAAGCTCAGAGAAAGCATCTCCTATGTTCACATCCACGTTCAAGTACTTTGAATTGACTGTCTTCAACTCAACAAATACATTTACATCGCGAACGGTCTTCTCGACCCTCGCAAATCCGGTCATGCTTCTGAGCAATTATTATCACCTCAAAGGCGTTTAGGTCAAACTACAGTCAATTATAACCGTTTGTGGCTAAAATTTCAAAAGAGGAACCGTTTTCTTCAGTTTTTCTATCAAAAACGCCACATCTTCCTCGGTTGTGAACCGTGACATGCTGATCCTAATTGAACTGGAGGCAAGTGAGAAATCAAGTCCCATAGAATCGAGAACGTACTGGCCTCCATCTCCTCTAGAAGAACATGCCGAAGAAGTACCAACAAAGACACCTTCTTCAGAAAGCGCGTTAACCAGAACCTCGGATCTGATTCCTGCGAAAGAAGCGTTGACTGTATTGGATATAGAGTTTTCCGGTGTATTCACAACTCCATCTAGTTCCTCAACGGTTTCTTTTATCCTATGCTGATACTCTCTCAACCTGGAAGATGACTCTTGTGTGCACTCAACGGCTCGCTGCAAGGCTGTAGCGGCTATAGCTGTACCGGGGACGTTCTGTGTTCCCGAACGCATTCCCCTCTCCTGACCGCCACCGGTAATTAATGGTCTAATGGGCGCTCCCTGCCTAATATAAGTGACTCCGACACCTTTGGGACCATGAAACTTGTGCGCAGAAAAAGAGGCGTAGTCACAGAAGCAGCTAACGAAATCAATGGGGATCTTCCCAATCGTTTGAACGGCATCCAGATGAAAGAGAACGTTCCGTTTCCTAAGCTCTTCGCCAATCTCCTCATAGGGTTGAATAGCGCCGGTTACGTTATTTACTGCCATCAAGGAGACAAGAAAAGTCTCTTCGTCAACCTCGTCGAGAAGCTTTGCAACTTTGACAATTCCGTTTCTCTCGGGTCCGACCGTTGTATAATCAATGTCTGAACTTGCTTTTAAGTCTTTCAAAGTATTCAGAACTGCTTTGTGTTCGATCGATGTAGTAACGATTCTCTTTTTTCTTCCTTTGAAAAGAACGCTGGATCTTAGAATCCAGTTAATGCTTTCCGTTGCGCAAGAAGTGAAATAGATTTCCCTAGGATCTGAAGAAAGCGAGCGGGCAATCTTTCGGCGTGCTTCCTCGAGGTACCGAGCCTCTCTTAGCCCAAAAGAGTGCATGGAATTCGGATTAGCATACTCTTCGACGCACAGTTTTGCGAATCTCTCCGCGAGATCACTTTCCATTTTGGTAGTGGCATTGTTGTCGAAATAACGCATTAGGATTTTATCATCTCCTCGAAATCTCTTTCATCAATGATCTTGATTCCGAGGTCGCGCGCCTTCTGTTCTTTTGAACCGGGATTTTCACCTAAGAGCAAGAAATCGGTATTCTTTGAGACCGACGAAGCAACTTCTCCACCCAGTTTGATAATTTTCTCCTGTATTTCCTTTCTAGAGTATCCCGGAAGCGTTCCCGTAACCACAAACTTCATTCCCTTCAACGGTTTTGACCCACGTGAATCTTCATCCTGAATGTTAACGTATTTCAATAGCTCCTCGACCTCTTTTTTGACTTCCGGAGAAGAGAAGTACTTTTTGATATCTTTGGCCAGCTGGTCACCGATGCCTGAAACGTTTCGCAGTTCCTTTTCGTCTGCAGAGACAAGTCCACGAAGACTGCCAAAGTAGTTCGCAAGATCTTTTGATGTCTTTGATCCCACTCCTGGAATACCCAGGCCGGTTATCAGCTTGAAGAGGGGATTGCTCCTGCTCTTCTGGATGGCTTCAATCAGATTGCTTGCCGTCTTCTCACCAATGCCCTCTCCTAGACTAAGAAGATCATCCTTGTTAAGCTTATAGAGATCCGATGGGTTTTTCACAAGGCCCGCCTCAACAATTCGCTCGACCAGTTTCTCGCCCAGTCCCTCGATATCCATCGCATCCCTGGAACAGAAGAACTGTATTCTTCTGCTTAATTTCGCTGGGCAGGTGGGGTTCAGGCACTTCAGAGCAACATCCTCTTCTTTCTCTCTCCCCACTTCTCCGCCACAAACAGGACATCTAGAAGGCGGGGTTATCCTTTTTTCTTTACCCGTCCTCTTTTCCGGAATACTTTTAACGATTTGCGGGATGATCTCTCCAGCTTTTTGGACTATTACTGTGTCAAAGAGTCTTATGTCCTTCTCACTAATAAAATCGAAGTTGTGCATGCTTGCTCTCTTTACGGTAGTACCTGCAAGTTGAACCGGTTCGAGCTCAGCAACCGGTGTTATAGTTCCAGTCCTGCCAACCCCGAAGGTAACATTAATCAACTTTGTCATAGCCTGCTCGGCAGGGAATTTGAACGCTATAGCCCATCTAGGTGCTTTTGTCGTGTATCCTAATTCCTCCTGAGCATGGAGATCGTCAACTTTTACTACCGTGCCGTCTACCGCGTAATTGAGACTAGATTTCGACTCCGACCATTTCTTCCAAAACGCTATCACACCATCTGTACCTTCAGCTAATTCACTGTTTGGCTCAACTCTCATGCCGATACTCTTCAAGAATTGGAGCTGTTCGCTCTGACTTTTCAGTTGAAACTTTGATGGCTCAACGACATGATAAAAGAAGGCATTTAATCGTCTCTTAGCGACCTCTCTGGGATCGAGTTGTCTCAGAGTTCCGGCCGCCGCATTCCGAGGATTGGCGAAGACCTGAAGTTCACCTTTCGAACGAGCTCTGTTGATCTCGTGAAATACATCCTTTGGAAGATAGACTTCACCCCTCACTTCAATTGAAAGATCTTGCCTGAGACGCAAGGGAATAGATTTAATAGCCCTGATATTCTCGGTGACATCCTCTCCAACAAAGCCATTTCCTCTTGTGGCACCTCTCACAAGAAGGCCATTATCGTACTTCACTGAGATTGAAAGGCCATCGATCTTCAACTCGCACATATAGCGTACTATCTCGATCTGGAGCTCTTCCCTTACTCTTTTGTCAAACTGAAGCACTTCCTCTTCCGAGTATGTGTTATCGAGAGAAAACAGTCTATATTCATGAACTACTTCCTTGAAAGAAGCAACGGGTTTCAAACCAACTCTAATGCTTGGCGAATCAGGCGTTTTAAGCTCAGGGTACTGCTCTTCAAGATCAATGAGTGTTCTAAGAAGGCTATCGTATTCGGAATCAGGGATTTCGGGATCGTCCAAAACGTAATACCTGTAAGCATGATAATCTATTTCCTTTCTCAACTCGTCGATTCGCTTTCTAGCTTCTTCAAACGTTATCATTTTGATCCCTCCCGAAAAGAATAACAATCGAGACCGCGTACTCGCGTTCATGGGATATGCTTACTGTAAGGTCAGAGTTCTTTATCAATTGCTTCAGTTCATCGGACGGAATTGGTCTCCCTCCTTCATCAGTGAGAAACTGAATCTTGGAGAATTCGATGTCTTTTCTACCAAGAGCCTTTACAAAGGCTTCTTTAGCCGCAAAACGACCGGCGGCAAACTCCATTCTCCTCCGTTCTCCGCCTAGAGAATCATAGATAACTTTTTCATCTTTACCGAGAATTCTTTGTGCTATAGATTCAGTCATACGAGAGATTTCTACTATGTCGATTCCTGTTCTAATATTCAGGTTCAAACCTCCACAACTGTCACACCGCTTCCGCCTTCTGAGGGTGTTCCGATCCTGAAACTCTTCACCCCTTTTGAACGCCTAAGGTAAGCCCAGACACCTTCGGCAAGTTTGCCCGTCCCTTTCCCATGAATTATGTAGCCTTGTTTCTTCCCGCTGGCTTTTAGCATCTGAAGAAAATCATCAATGAGAATTGGAACATCCTCAGTGATATTGCCTCGAATATCTATCTCCTGGCTCGAGTTTCCACTATCTAATTCAAACGAAGACATTTCTGATTCGACTACCGGCTTTCCGACCAATCGGACACGTGATAACGGAACTTTCAGGGTAATCTTGCCCGAATCTATCACTACCCTGTCACCATCTATTTCGCTAATGATCCCTTCAGCTCCGCTTTCCAGAAGCTTAACTTTGTCGCCAACTTCCGGAATCTGAGAATCGGTTTTTTCTGGATAAGATGCCCCAAAATTCCTGACCTCTCTTCTCAGGTTGTTAAGTCTCTTCACAGCTTCAACTTTCTCTCTTTCACCGGGAGCCCTTGAAAGGCTTATAGCCATCTCAACATCCTTAATGATCGATTCCAGCTTTTTTTCCAGTTCATCGATTTCCTTACTTACTTCTCTGTATCTCTTCTCCTTTATCATCGATAATTTTTCTTCGAACTCCTTTGTCCTTCCTTCTAGTTCTCTTTTAGTTTTGCCGAGATCTCTTCTTTCCTCTTCCAGTAAAGATCTCTCTCTATGGAGCTTTCCAATTACAGCTTCGAGATCTCTGGCTTCACTATCGATATAGGAGCGGGCTCTATCAACTATTTCTTGTGGGAGGCCAAGCCTGCTCGAGACTTCAAGAGCATTTGAAGAACCGGGAATACCCATTAATAAACGATAAGTAGGTTTAAGAGTGGATATATCGAATTCAACACTGGCATTAACAACATCGGGACGCTCCATTGCATAAAGCTTGATTGGGGTCAAGTGAGTGGTAAGGATCAGCCTGGATCTCTCCAGTAGTCTTTCAATGATTGCTATTGATAGAGCCGATCCCTCAACGGGATCGGTACCTGCACCCAACTCATCGAGCAAAACCAGCGAATTTTCATCGGCGTTTCTAATTATTCTGATTATTCTGGATATGTGTGATGAAAATGTACTCAAACTCTGCTCAATCGATTGCTCGTCTCCAATATCGGCGAATAGTCTACTAAAGAGTGGAATCTTCGACAACCCATCTGCAAGAACAGGAAGACCGCATAGCATCAGGAGGACCGAAAGACCTATCGTCTTCATTGCAACAGTCTTTCCTCCAGTATTCGGTCCGGTAATAAAAACACCGTTAACCCCCTCTTCCATGGTGAAGGTGATCGGTACCACCACTTCATCATCGATCAACGGATGTCTCGCATCTTTAAGAAGAAAATGTCTTGAAGGGGACGGCTCTATGAAGACACCCCGTCGACTCTTTGAGTATCTACATGCTGCGTAAAGACCGTCAAGAACGCCAAGTGCCTCAAGCGAAGGCTCAAGCCTTTCAAATGTGCTAAAGAAAAGAGTCGTCAATTCTCTCAGTATCCTTCTGATTTCCTCCTCTTCCCTGGATAACAGAATCCTCATAGAATCATTTAGAGTGATAAGCTCCTGAGGCTCGAAATATACCGTCGCACCGCTACCGGAGGCACCATGAATAACTCCTTGATGCTCATTCTTCTTGCTCGCCGAAAGCGGCAAGACATAGCGGCCTTCTCTGGTCAAAATAAGACTATCAGTTAAGCTATCTTTGTATCTGTTCATTATTGAATCAAGTCTTCCCCTGAGGTTTCTGTTAAGGTTTTTCAGTTCGTTTCTGATTTCTTTTAGTAAAGGAGAAGCATTATCCTTGATCTGACCATCCTCAGAAATCTTCTTTCTTACCTCACCTATAAAACCACGTTCGCAGGATAGAAGAGCGGCAACCTCATAAACTGCGGGGAAATCTGGAGAGACCCGATCGAAGAACTCTCTTAAACGGCAAACGTTATCCATAGTCACGGCGCTTCGGAAAAGCTCTTCGGCACCAAGGCTGAATCCGCGTTTCACTTTTGTAATATAGTCGCTGAGATCGTGAAAAACCGTGAAAGGCGGTTCCGCTTCCCTAAGAAGTATTTCGTTAAACTCACTAGACCTTGTGTATAGAATTTCTGCGTCCTCAGCCTTAGGTCGCAGAGATTTCACTCTCTCTTTGCCGTATTTGGAAGTTGCCTTCTGAGCGATGTCAGCAAGAACTGAATCGAATTCCAGCAGCCGGATCGAATCATCGAACAATGAATCCATCGGGCAGTTCCACCTTTCTGACAATCTTTGGCATCAGTTTCTCTCTGTTCTTTCTATCGTAGAGTGCGATTAAAGCATAGACAACGGCAATAGAAGCAAAGGCAACTACAAGAGCCAATCCTTCAGACTTCAAGACCATATTCATTACTATCAAAGTAACGAGAAAGACTGCCAACGGAATACCGTAAACTATCATGGATACTCTAGTAGCACTCATGTTGCTCATCTCAATCTCAACGGTGTCACCTGGATTAACCTCCACACCGTTATGCAAAGCCCTTATCGTAATCTTTTTGTCGCTCGAAGAAATACTGCAACTGCTCCTTGATCCGCAAGTAGAACAGGCCTCTGTACGAGCTTTTTCAAGGAGCACGACATCTCCCTTAAGCTCCTTCACAATAGCTAACTCTCTCATGTCCACCTCCGCTAGAAGCGGTAACTAATCTCACCACCTGCGTGAAAAACTGGAAGTGTTTCCATTCCGAAGAACTTCTCCAGTTCCAGGCCAACTGCTGCTCCGAAGGAGAGAAATCCGACCCGAACGTATGCAATGGGAGTAATCGAGAAGAAAATACCAAACTTATCAACGTTAGTTGTTATCAGACCCGCTCTTGAAACAACTCTTAGTCCGACAGCCGACTCCTCTGTCAAATCATATGCTTGACCGGCAAAGAGCTTGAGCAATGTATTGAAGTGACCATTTATGTAGAAATCCTCTGATGAAACTGGAGAAACAAAGGAGAAATTGCCTCCCAGCTCAAGAGAATTCTTCCCTGTCTGGCTTAATACATAAGCCACATTGATTCCATCATATACCAGTTTATCTTCAGAGCCGAACCCCGAATAGTGAATTCCATCTATAATTAACGAAGCTAGACCTAAAGAGCTCATCAGAAATACTATCAGCAAAGAAATTACAGCCTTCACACGACACCTCCAGTTCATCGAAATTATAGCATGCTATTTGGTGGTGTTGCGAAGGCAACGCGTTCTCTCTTACCATTTCCAAAGTATTAGCTGAGCAGGGCCGCAACATATCCCACGGTCCTGTACCTGTCTCCCATCACCTCACCGCTCGTTGTACTACAAAGCACTTCCATCGATTCAAAAGAATTTCTCACTGCTACAATTGGTCCAAGCCCACAAGCCGTTATCCTCTTTTCTTGCGAGAGTTCGTAGGACTCTCTGTACTTCCCATCCAAAATTAGGCTTAAAAGCTCATTGTCCTTTTCCATCGTTACCTCATGGGCCTCGTAGTGGTTCAAATCAGAAGAGGCAATCACCAAAACATCATTCCTCCTACTCAACTCTTTCTTTATGATCTCCGACAGACTCAAAGCAACTTCTACTCTCTGATCCGTCATTATCAAAGGAACAATCTTGAAATCCGAGTAAAGAAACTGCAGAAATGGTAGCTGGACCTCAATAGAGTGCTCATATAAATGAGCAGAAGTATCTGGCATTATCATTCCATTTGACTCAGCCATCAGTGATCTGCCAAACTCGTGATCTATCTCGACGCTGCCCAGAGGCGTTTCCCAAGCCCCTTCGAGCCACAACGACAGCTTCGTACCCAAGCCCGTGTGGTTTGGTCCAACAATCAAGACCGTTGATGGTTTAACGAGCGCGCCCGCCCTCCAGTATGACCATGCGGCTACCGGACCACTAGCCATATAACCGGCGTGCGGCACAATCAGACCGATAGGTCCTTCATTCTTCTCCCAGCCATGTGGAAGACTTCCCGGTCCAACAGGATAGAAAAAGCAGTTCCTTATCTGACTTTTGAGTTCCTCTTCGTTATCAGCGTAGAACTTACCGCTAACAACGGGTCTCCTTATCACGGCTCAACCACCTCCGCTGTGATGAAGATAACCAGTTCTCTCTTATCAGAGGTCTTGTTCTCGGTGGTGAACAGCTTTCCAATAAAAGGTAGATCACTAAGAAAAGGCATCTTGTTGACCGTAACGGTATCCTTATTTGCAACAAGACCTCCAATTGTCAGTGTGTTTCCGTCTGAAATAATCAGCCTGCTGTTTGCCTCTCTAGTCTTCTCACCATAAAGAGTTCTAGTCCCGTCAACGTATTTCTCCGGTTCGCTTACCTTAATGAAAAGATCAAGGAGTATCTTCCCATCATCATTTACCGTAGGAGTTATTCTCAGCTCCACCCCTGTATTCAGGTATTCAATAGTCTCTATCTCCACTGGGTTACCATCGACATACTCAATTGTGCGCACGAGGTAAGGAATCGTATCTCCAATGTGAATCTTGGCTTCTTCACCACTCATCGAAACTATAGAAGGACTTGATATAAGGTCAGAATCGTTGTCTCTATCGCTGAGATCAGCCTCTATCTTCACAGTTCCGGTATTCACAAGATCATCGATCAGCTGTGTGATATCTAGATAATCGATAATGCCAAAATCAAGATCGACGGAACCGTTTTCGATGAGGATCTCGGGAGCGTTGATTCCGATAGAAGTTTTGATCTCTCGCTGTATTTCGTCAATCAGGGACTCATCAACAAGCCTTGTTTCTATTCTCACCTGCTTCTTCGGCTGTGAAAGGGCTGAACCGATTTCATCGAAGATGTTGTCCACTCTAGACTTTGCAAGCCCTCTGACGACTATATAACCGTTTACGGGATCGGAAAGGACTTCTCCCCCATAGAACTCAATGAGTCTCGTTAACTCTTCGACATTATGATAGACGCGGTAGACGAGCTCGACATCCGTCGGTTCCTCTCCGGCTTTCTGCTCCTTCTTGGTTACAGCATAAATATCATCGATTCTGACTATTTCGACTGGCTTCGTGGCATTGATCACCTTGACCAGTTTATCCCAGCTGAGGTCTTCTATCGACATAGTGATATTCTCGACGATTTTGTCAACGAAAAGAAGCGATATTCCCAGTTTTTCAGAAACAGTTCTCAGAAGTGCTTCCAGATCTTGATCAGTCACCCTTATGCTCACCATCGAATCTTTAACAACAACGCCTTTCTCGAGAGGATCGATCGCCTTTCTAGACTCCTGAACGTCTCTTACCATCTCTTCGGCTGCGTCTAGCAGGGCCGAACTCTTTGACTTGATAAGCAGCATCTGGAGATCTGCGAAGGTCTGAACGGTGATTCCTTCGATTGACTCTCTCAAAAGATCTGCAAGTTCTTGCGGATTGACGGTCAGATCGGTAATATATCTCGAGATCTCTCTATCGGCGGCAGCCTCTTCAATCGTCCTAGTAATTATCATCAGCGACTCGGGATCGCCTATAAGTAACCACTGTCTGTCGAGGTCGATGTAATCAACTTCAAGACTGAGCTTTGAGATTATCTCCTGAAGCTGATTATCTGAAACAAGGCTCTTTTCGACTCTCACCGACTCTCTCTTCGAATCAACTGCAAGTATACTCAAAGCCTCTCTCGCATTTTCCAGACCCACCTGCGTTCCTATTCCGATAAGCCTTCCAGAGTATTCGATAATCGATCTCAGTTGAATCTCTGCAGCCTCAAGGAACTGTGTTATCTGTTCTATGCTCCAACCGCTGACGGGTGGAAGATCTTCGATCCTCACCTTTTCAGTTCCTTCAGTGCTACCAATGGTCTGATTCAACTCCGTTATCAACTGTCTTGCAAGATCGACATGTACGCTTTCTCCAACCACTAGAAGCCTATTGTCGAATTTGCCTATGAAAACCGATACTCCAATGCTCTCCAGTGCGTCTTTCAGATCGTCCATTCCAGACCTTTGACTGCCTTCAGGTCCATACACTCTTGACAAATCGTCATTAAAGGCTTGCCCGACGACTACAATTGAATAAGACAGGAATTTAGTATCCTCTGTCACCGCTTTGGCAAGTATGTCCCTGAAACTTTCTACATCCTCCATATTTCCGACAAATAAATACCTCGTTGGCGTTATCTGGGCAAATGAGATCTCAAGTAGAAGGTCATTAGCGATCGCCTGGAGGATCTCAGGAGTTATGCTTGCAGGTAGATCGATGTAAGCGAAATGGACCTGCTGGTTATCCAGCAAGTAGTCGATTATGCTTTGTGCACCGTCCAATGAGTCTGCGCTTCCTATCAGGAGGTATCCTCCACTCACATCAAAAACCCCCGAAAGCTCAATCTCTCTTGCTAACAAATAAGTCTTCAGTGTCTCTGCATCGACACCGGATAGTTTCTTCACAAATCTGAACTCGTTGACGATTCCCGATCTTTCGTTAACCAAACCACTGAGAACCTGTTCGAATTCACCTATGTCTTGAGCCGTTCCGATCATAAAGACTCTCTCTCCAACAGGCTCGAATTTCAGTTTAAGCTCCATCAAACCGGCAATTGATTCGAACTGGTTGATCTCCGTGCCCTCGGGCAGCGCAAAGGTTATGTAAGAGACGGAACCGTCGGCAGAAGTCCCGCTCGCATCGATTCCTATACGAAGAGAGGAAACCAGCTCTTGCGCTCTAGCAAGTGACGCTTTCGTCCCGACTATTATTGCATAGTCACCCGCCTCGATTACACCTACAGGTATCTGAATCGATGTGAAGGCGGTTTGGAGCTGACTGGGAGTAAGATTCTTCGGGAGAATCGTTATCGTGTAAGAGAGCGGTCCTTCGTCTACACCGGCACTCTCTCCAAGAGAATCATACACATCTACGGCCATCTCTACATTGGCTTCGCTTCCGACGAAGACAAAGACCGTTTCGCTTTCCAGAATCTCTACCTCCACCCCGATCAATCTGAAGAGCTGACTCAAAAGCTCGGAAGAGACTCCCTCCTTTGATTCAAGGACTTTGAAGACGTTTCCTTCACCAGAATCGCCCGTCGATACCTGTACGAGTTTTTCCATTATTGTAACTGCGTTTTCTATCGATTCTCTCGTTCCAATTATAAGGAGGACGTTGCCAACGGCGTTTATGTCGACTCTTAGATCGAGCTTTTCGAAAACAGTTGTGAGAGAGTTTATGTCAAACCCCTCAGGGAACGAAAGAGCTTCGAACTCAATCTCCTCAGATTCCGGTTCTGTATCCTTCGTCTCAAATCTGGTGAAAAGCTCAGCGGCTTCCAAATTGTCCTCACCTGAACCTATGAAAACGAGATAATC
The DNA here is from genome assembly GCF_002752615.1 of Mesotoga sp. H07.pep.5.3. NCBI lineage: Bacteria > Thermotogati > Thermotogota > Thermotogae > Kosmotogales > Kosmotogaceae > Mesotoga > Mesotoga sp. H07.pep.5.3. Next base: position 501,297 of record NZ_AYTV01000012.1, on the reverse strand, counting down.
TCCAACCTCCACAATCTTTACCGAGATATTGAGGGAGGCTAGCAATTCTCTGAACTGATCCAGTGAGATCTCTTCAACGAACTCAACGATTGTGTATTCGGGGCTTTGGACTTCCTCTATCCCGAGGGTCGCCGAAATGGAATTGACTAACTCCCTGAAGCTATCTACGTTTCTTTGAGTTCCAATCACGAATAGGTCTTCACCGACTGGAAGGATCTCTACATTAAGCGAAAGCTTTTCGACCAGAGCTGCGATCTCCGTCATTGAAAGCTCTTCACTGATAGGAATCACAGAGTAGACTACTTCATCCTCAATAGGAGTACCTTCCGGAGTGAGATACTCAACTATTTCATTGGCAGTTCTCAAATCACTGTCGGAACCAATAAGCATAACTTCTCCATCTACCTGAACAGAGGATATGCCTAGCGCCATATCTCCCATGATTTTCTCAAACTTTTCCAGTGTCAAATCTGCAGGAAGCTTGATTAGCCTATAAGAGATCCCCTTGCCAAGATTGCTTCTTATCACTTCGTCCAGCAGGGCAACTGCAAGCTCGACGTCTTCTTCAAGACCGGAAATCGACATACTCTGTCCAAGTTTTGTATAGGAAAGATTGAACCCGGCCGAAATCAGTATCTCTCTCAGCTCTTCGAATGTCATACCTGAAGGAACAGGGTAGAGAGTTGTAAGCTTCTTCGTCTTGAGTTCGAGGCCCTCCATGATATCGGGCAGCTTGGAAAGCTCAGATTCCGGTCCAATCAACAGGTATCCCTGACTGTTTTCGTGAAATACCTGAACCGCCAGATTCATAGCCTCAAAGAATCCGGAGAGTGTCTCTCCCGTCCATCCTTCAATTCTGGGGTAGAACTGCGCCGTCAGTTCTTCAGTAGACGGGGCAGATCCAATCTCTTTCAAGAGACCTTCAAACATCTCAATGTCATCTTCGGTACCTACAGCAACTAATTTGTCTCCCTCTCCGTAAATTGTGAGCGAGGAATTCATACTGGAGAGGAGCTTATTAAGGAAGTCGGTGCTAAGGGAGATTCCGGTGAATATCCTCGAATGGCGAACTTCCTCAGAAGGTTTTTCGGAAACAAGCTCGGAAAGAATAGCCCTGATCTGCTCGATGTCTTTTTCTTTCCCGTAGACAACGAAGCTGTCCCTGATCTCTAGAACGGAAATCTCCATTTCCAGAGTATCTACAATCCCTGTAAGCTCCTCGAGAGTGACCTCGCGGGGAACAATCACCGTTACTCTATGTTCGCTGATTATATCTTCTCTTATTTCTGCGAACCTCATGATCTCGTTCTCGCTCCCGATTACTACTAGCTTCCCTGCAACCGAAAGCGGGAAGACGTTTATATTGAATGCCGAAACAATTGACTGTGCTGCAGCCAGGTCGAATCCGTCCGCGACTTCAACTACCAGGTAGCTCTTCTCACCATCAACCACCTGAACCTCTCTCCTTGAAAGTATAGAAGTTATAGTGTCAACGGCCTTAGCTACTTCTTCACCCTGACCTACAGCGATTACGCCCGTGGGGGCATTCAGTAGATCAACGCGTATTCCTAATCTCGAGAATATTGCTCTAAAGCTTTCGACTTCTTCGGTGGGGATTTCTACGAAGTTAAATACATCGGGTTCCTCTCCCTTGGGCAAAACAACTCCCTCGGAAAGCTCGCTGAAAATCCTCACAGTCTGAATAACGTCATCTTCCGGTCCAATGACCATCGATCTCCCATCTACGATAACTACAGTTACCGCAAGTCCCATTTTTTCGAGCATGCCCTGAAGATTCTGAATCGAGGGAACAGTATCAACTATTTCGTAGTGTGGCTTCTCCAATCCTGATAACCTGACCGTTTCAGAGTGCATTCTGTCCAATATGGCAGTTGGACCCACTATTAGATAACCGGACTGAACCGGAGTCACACTGATTTTTGCCCAATCCTTCTCTCCGAGGAAACTTCTCAGGTAAGTGACAAGTTTTCCATCTTCCCAGCCGGCAGGGTTATTGAAGAACCTTGATTCAACCATCTCATCCTCTTCGGCCTTAGAAAGCACTGATAGTATGACATCATTAGCTTTAGCCGACTCTTCTTCGGTCCCCACCAATACTACTCCGGATGGCGAGGAAAGTAGCTGCACATCCATCTCAAGACTATCGAGAATGGCTGAAAACTCATTTATTCTATCATTCGGTATTTCCGTAAAAGAATACTTCAGTTCTTTATCCGTTTCGAGAGTTACCGTTCGTTCATTAATAGAATTCACGACCTTCGCGGCACTTTCGAGGTCCTCATCATAGCCGACAAGGATGACGTTGTCTCCAAAGCTAAGCGCAGTTGCTTCAATTTTCAGCTCTGCTAATACTTGCCGTATAGTATCAAATGCTCCCTCGCTTGCAGGCATTATTTGGAAATCATATTTTCTTGAACTTGATGGCGCTTCCAGTCCGTTACTCAGAAGTCTTATTAGCTCAACAGCCTCTTCTACGCTCTCTTTCTTGCCAACTACGAGGAATTTGTCTTCAACAGGCAGAATCGTTACCTTCAACCCAAGCCGTTCAAGAAGTGAATCCATTTGCTCGACTGCGGGAAGCGAATTCTCGATAACAAAGAAGGGATCCTCAATTCCAGCCAGCCTCGAAGCCTCTTTGACCAGTTTTGATACAACTTCCTGGGGACCGACAACAATGTAACCACTGGAAGACGGTGTAATGGTTATTCTAGAGAAGTCGTCCTTGCCGAGAAAGTCAGCAAAGTAGCTTGCATATTTCTCATCGTTCCAGCCAGGGACGATGGCTGCAACGTTTGAGACCCTGTCTGGTTGACCTTCTGATTCGTCAAACAACGCTTCTCTCTCAAGAATCGCATTGACTGTCTTGACCGCTTCTTGCACCTTGTCTCCTTCACCGATCATGATAACTCCAGTAGCGGATGGCAGAAGCTCCACTCCCGAGTCAAGTTTGTCCAGAATCGTCTGATAAATGGCAATATCTGCGCTTTGTATCCCAGTGAAGGCGTATGTCGGTTCATAAACCTGCGGAGTCGTTCTCCTGCTGAGAATATCTTCAACAACCGTCTTTGCTCTAGCCACTGCTTGATGTGAGCCGATCGCTATGGCACCAGAGGGCGATGAAATAAGGGAAACATCTATCGTGAGGCTTTCAAGAATTGCACTGAAGCTTCCGATATCGTCTTGAGCGATGTCTAGAACGCTGTATTCCATTGCTTCCGGTGAAGCAACATCGAATTTCACACTTTCCATAAGCTGTTCTATTATTATTCCGGTTTGTCTTACGTCTTCCCCCGACCCGATAACGATCGTCGAGCTACCCATTTCTACCAGATCAACGAGTACTCCCAGTCTAACCAGCAGCCCTTCCAGATCATCTACAGGAGGCACTCTTTCAAACACTGTAAATGCAGGGTCTTCGAATTCTCTCAGCCTTGATATTTCAGCCTCCACAACGTCTGCCAGAGCTCTTGGAGTAAGAGCAACGAATCCTGTGGAAGATGAAACAATGGAAATCCTCTCAAACTCATCGGCTCCAAGAAAGAGTCTCAGATATTCATTCAAACGAGTAAGATCCCAGCCAGGTATCATTTTTATTTCCAGAGAAATCCGTTCTTCCCTGTCTACTTCCTGAGATTGAAGCTGCATGTAAAGTGCCTTGAACTTCAGCAGGTCTTCTTCGCTGCCTATTGCAATCAGTTTGTCTGCAACGCTTACCGCAAATACTCTGTAAGCTAGAAGTTCTAGCGCAGGTTGTAGTGATTCAACTGTAATCCCGGCTGAAAGAGGCAGAAGAAGATAACTCTCATATTTCTCTTGAAGAGGAACTTCTTTCGTATCTCTAGAGGTGATTGCTTTGATCAACTCTTCCGCACGATCCAAATCTTGTTCGGCTCCGATCGCAACTACTCCGGCAGGAGTGTCAAGCAGTTCAACTCCAATACTCAAGCGTTCAATTATCGGCAGAAGCTGATCTATGGAGTCCTTCAGAACATCAACAAACCTGTAATCCATTTCCAGTTCAGCCGTTACACTTTCAGAATGGGCCATCACCGATTCGACAACATCAAGAGATCTTGAAAGCTCTTCCGTCGACCCTACCGCAATGACTCCATTTGAGATCTGAACAAATTCGGAGATAATACCGAGTTTCTCCATAACCGTCTCGAGTGGCGCAATATCTTCTGGTTCGATCGGGAGGAAAATGAATGTCTTCGAAGTTGCAGTCTGCTCTGTGGGCTTTCCCTCCGGGTATATAGCATCGATGAGCTGATCAATCAACTCACCCGTTTGAACAACACTGTCATGATTTCCGACGATCAAGTATTTGTCTTCAACGGGGATAATTTCGACTCTTATTCCTAGCGCTTCAATAAGCAGTTCCAGCTGATCGAGAGGAGTCAATCCCTGCTTCACAATGAAGTAGGGGTCCTGAATTTCGTTCAGTCGCGCAACCTCGGCTTCAATAGTTTCAAGAAGATCAATGGGTCCGACGGCGATGTAACCACTTACTGTTGGAGCAATAGAGACTCGAGAATATAAATCTTCGCCCAAGAAGTCGCTGAGATAACTGGTGAATACCTCGTCGCTCCAGCCTGCAACTCTTCGGACGAAGGTAGACACGTTCTTGGAATCTTCAGTACTATCGAATGCCTGTTTCTGATCATGAATTGTCTGAACTGCCGTTCTAGCTTTAGAAACCTCTTCAGACGATCCAACTACGATGACACCCGACGGAGATGGAAGCAACTCCGCATCGATGCCCATTTTCTCCAGTATTAAGGAGTAATCTCCTATTTCCTCGAAAGCTGCCGGCACGAATTCAAACACAGCCTGTGCTAAAGCCGTAGAAGGTCTCTTCTGGAGAATCGATTTGGAAGTTTCTATTGCTTTCGAAACCTCTTCTTCTCTACCTACTACAAGGACCCCGGAAGGGGATTCAAGCAACCTAACATCGATCCCAATGCTTGAGAAGATCTCACCAAAAACCTGGGAATCCTTGCTTTCGATTGTAGAAAGCTCAAATACAGTTTCTTTAGATTCCGGGTCCTCTCCGATCGCCTCAACTAATTTCGATATGAGTTCTTTTGCTCGTGCAACATTGTATTCCGATCCAACAACGACAAAATAATCGTCGACTTCCAGAATATCGACAATGATGCCGAGCCTCGAAAGAAGTGAATTGATCTCATCAATCTGAGGCATCTTGCTTTCTATCGAATAGGATGGACTCTCGATTCCCCTCAGCCTCTCGAATTCGTTCTCTACTCTTTCAATGATCGACTCGGGGCAACTGATTATGTATCCTTTGGCCGTCTGGACGAAGGAGATATTTGCAGTCTTTTCTGGTCCAAGAACTACGCCCAGATAAGATAGAAGACGTTCGGAATCCCATCCAGGAACCCCTGCAATCTCCCTTGATACAAAGGCTCCTTCAACGCTCTCGGTAGTAAGTATCTGATCGTACAATCCGTTGAAAAGCTTTAAATCCTCGCTATCTCCAACAACGACAATCTTGTCATAGATTGGCGTGATAACAAGATCCATACCGAAAACATCTATCATTGAGTTGAGCGAGGCAATTTCCACTTCAGGCTTCGAGAAAATGATCAGATATGATTTCTCGCTTTCAATGTCTCCCTGCTGAGGAAGTATTGATGCCTCCTTATTCATAATCTCTTCGACGATCTTCTTTGCCTTTGCGAGCTGCGCCTCTACACCAATCCCTATGACTCCCGCCGGTGACTCTACAAGATCTATTTCGTACCCTAACAGCGAAAGTATCTCGTCAAGGCTATCGACTAGGGATGGCTCTATATCTATCAAACTGTAACTTCTAGGCCCCGTCTCGATTGTCTCGATTCTAGAAAGAATCGAATCAATCACGACCATCGCTTCTTTCAGCCTATCTTCAGTGGCTACAATCGCGACTCCAGATGGCGTGTTGACGAACTCAACTGACAGGTTTAGTTTGTCCAGAAGATCACTTATTCCCTGCACTTCCGAATAAGGAATGTCTATAAATCTATACTCGTAAACAGTCTCACTTTCCGAAACTTCCCCTTGAACGGGTAGTCCGCTGCTAAGCTGTCTTACAAGCCTGGAAGCCTCTTCGACATTGACTTTTGAACCTACAATCATGAACTGGTTGTCGACAGGAACTATTGTTACGGCTATTCCAAGCCTCTGCAAAAGAAGCTCGAACTGAGCAAGTGACGGAATGGAAGTTTCCAGTCTGTAAGAAGGTTCTTCAAATCCTCTAAGTTTTTCAGCTTCAGCGGAAATTGCTTCCAAAACAGACTCCGCTGCAATGACTATGTAGCCGCTTCCCGATGTGGTGAGAGTAATCTCTGAAAAAAGCTCAGTTCCAAGAAAGTCGTTGAGATATGTCCTGAATTTCTCAATATCCCAACCTGGAATAGCTTCGATCTGCAGGGATAACCTGTTCTCCTGACTAGACATTCTATTCTCAAGCATTTCTTTGATTCTAGGTATTCTCTCTTCGATAATGGTTTCTATCTCGGCGAGTCTCTCCGGGTAAGCACTGACTACCAGCAATCCTGCCGACTGAATGAAGTCTGCCGTTTCATTCTCCACGAGAATCGTCTGGAGTAACTCGCCCAGGCCTGAAGAATAGATTTCGGGAGCGATTTCAAGAATGGATTCTTTTGTTACCCTGTATATCTGCCTTTCGTGCTGTTCCAGTTCAAGAACAGCCTTTTCCATTATTTCCGAAGGGGCATACATGAAGACCAATCTATCTGCAATCTGCTCAACTGTGTACTCATCTTGGACAAGACCTTGTGCCGAGTAGAAGGTTCTGAGAAAGGCCGAGACTTCCTCAAAGGAATCATTAGCTTTTAGTTCAAGATATGTGCTGGAGTAATCTTCGAAAGTGATCCCAGTGAAAAGTGAGAGGAGATATTCTGCTGTTCCTATTGAACTCTTGGAGCCTTTAAGAATGTAGCCCTTCCTTTCGCCCAAGGGCTCGATCAGTGCTCCAGTTATTCGCTCCACCTGAGATCTCACAGATTCCTCTATTGTTAAGTGATAATTCACTATCGTGTAGGAAACCTCCGCAGATATTCCCGAAAAAGAATCCACAGTCTTTTCTAGAACTGGAACTAGATAGTTTGGCAACTCGAATGTTACCTTTCCGATAGGCTCAAATGCTCTATCTACAGCTATCTCTTCATAAGGGGCGTAACTTTGAAGAATACTCAGTATGGCGCCAACAAGAGTATTGCCTTCTGTCAAGCCGGACCCGCCAACACTGCCTAGTTTCAGCACATCTTCGATGAGAAAGAAGTTGTCCGGTAGCGTTATTGTTTTTCTCGCTTTACTTGAATCTAGATCCTCAGATGTAACATTTTCTCTATACAGCTCTAGATATTCATAAAGAGCATTTACCTGAGAATCATTCCCGGAAAGAATAAGTTTGTTAAATTCAGGAATGCTTATTATTGTCAGACTCTCAGAAAAAAGCGTTGCATTCAATTTCCTTGCAAGGTCTAAATAAGAGTTGAGAGGAGTGCCTTCCACATCTGTTATCTCCCACGGAATGGTAAATTCCTTCGTAACCGTATTAGTTGTAAGAGCAGCAGAAAGACTCATATGGGTTTGGAGATCTCCGAAAACCATGAGAGAAGCTTCATTTGGGAGATACTCAATAAAACTGTTCACGGGAAGAGTCTTTCTCAATCTCTCAATCTGCTCAGAAACGGTTTCACCCTCCAGTTTGAACTCCACACCAATATAAGTTTTCCAGAACGCGTTTACCAGACTCTGTACTTCTTCAGGTGTCCCGAGGTAGAAGGTTCCATCTGTCAAATAAGAGTAAGCGACCCTGTCTCCAAGAGAAGTGAGAATGTTTCTGAGGATGTCCTCTGGCATCGCAAGTGAAAAACCGACAACAACCTCCTCATCTCTCACACTTGGAGATATTATGTAGGAAAGGTCTAGCATTTCCTCGGAAAAGAGATAGGTCATGGCAGTTGACAAAGTCATTCCGTATGTTGTGAACTTCTCGATGTCAACGTCAATGTTAGATCTGAAAAATCTGAGCGTTACGATGTTCTCCCTGATTGTGACTTGCGGCTCGTCGATTGCAGGAATCAGCAAGGCGACATTCACTGAAAGTCGCTTCGGGTCCTGGCGGGTCCAGAGACCCTCAACGGGTCCCATTCTTAGCGGCAGATTCATATCACGGCCGCTTACTCCGTCCAGCGCCAGAGAATATATTGTCTTGGAAGGATTAGACTGAATGTTATAATCGGTGACTTCGTTCATAAAAATCAAAGTCACCGTCACTGATTCAGCATCCATAGAAGGTATGACTGAATTCAGTTGATTAGAGAAACCGATACAGAAGAAACCCAGAACCAGGAATAAGACCGCTATTCTTCTCACTTGAATCACCCCATATTCACCCTCGAGTTTACGACCTGAAATACTTGACAACAACAAAGCTGTTTGTGCTAGTGTCGTTCAGCAATACAGCAAATTCCGTAATCCCATACACGATGTAGGAGGGAGCAACCTGTTCTCCCACTCTTACAGTAACTTGAGACTGCCCAGATTCAAGAACAGCATAATCAATCTTGTTTAATCTATAGTATGCGACATACCTTACACCTTCAGCTTCCTCACCGACTTCTAGCATGGAACTGATTACTTCAGAAGGACTGGCATACAGAGGAAGAAAATGATTCTCCAAACTTACGCTACTAACAACTCTATCAGTGTTTATAGGATCAATCTTGATCCTGCTGGCCGCTACGTCTGCAATTTCAACGGGTTCGAGGAGAAATGTCAGAATAACCCCACCTGTTACGATAAGGAAAATCGCGATAACTATTACCATAACGTACTTCTCCATAGATTCAGCTCCCCCTAAAAGATTCCAGTCACGTTTAGATCAATTTTCAGTTCAAGAGAGAGATTCGAGGGAATGTTGGACTCCGGGAGAATCGGAAACCCAAGATTAGATCTTAGCTCTAGCTTTTTGACAAGTATTCTGGGTTCATTTACAATCATTTCTACGAGATCGAGAATATCCCTTGAGTTTCCCGAAGCAATTATCCCATTGTAGTCGCCGGGCTTCGACCCTATCGGAATTTTCTCTTCAAGATCATTCAAATAGCTTCTAGTGCTCATTGAACCAAGTGCCTCGTTTCTCACCCTTGAAAGGAGCTGAACTTCAAGATAGGCGCTTTCTAAACCATTTACTTCATCAATGAGCAGAGAAGTGTTCTCAAAAGTGCTGTAGGAGTACAGAATAACCAAGAAGAGAAAACCCAAAACAGTCAAGGCAATCAGTGACCAGAAGGCAAGTTTTGAGTTTATTCCTTTCTTGTCAAGAAAACTGAGCCTTCTATTCAGCTTATTTGCGTAGTCTCTGTGGATAAAAAACGAATCGCTACCCTCAAAAGGCTCTGCTCCTGCGGGTGCTTTCATTTCTTCGAAGTTGAATCCGTTCTTCTCATTCATTGAGGTCACCTACCTCAAGATCAACTAGCTGAAGAGAGTACAGCTCGGCAAAATCCAAATTACCCCTGACGCTTGGTCTTGCGAGAAGCGTTGGAGTCGTATGCGGTGTCGGGAAAAACATCTCTTTTCCTTCAAAAATGAGATAGTAGAAAGAGTTTCCTACCCCGCTTTCGAACTGTATTCTGGAGGCAATTGTTTTCATTGCGTTCTCGTCCTCAAGATAGGCCTCTATTGTCCTGAAGACATCCATTTCAACTGACTTCAAATCAACATGTTTACGGAGATCATTTACCTGTCTGCTTAGTTTATTTCTTATCGCGATGTACTCCTGCTTCTTTTCATACATCATGTCTATATCTTCTTTCAGATTCCCTGTCAAATAAGTCCCGGTATTGTCAAACAAGTACCCTTTCATTCTTGAAACCTGTCTCAATCTGATTTCGAAAGCCTGGGTCACAAAGAAACGCGACCCAAAAATCAGCAAGATAATTATCAGCAGAACTATCAGAGAGTACTTAAGTCTTGAGACCCGCCTCTTCCTTGAATACAAGTTTACGTCGACCAAGTAACTCACCACCTCTCATGAGTAGTCCTGCCGATGTATATGTTATACCGCTTGTCTCCTTCATCTTAAGAGGCATGCTCGCTACCTCAGTCTCAGTGCCCAGGATTTGCTGAAAGGCTCTTGAATAAACAGCTGTCGAAAGGCTTGACTGACCTGCAACAAAAAACCTGTTGAAGAGTGATTCGTCGGCTGCAGATGTATTGGGAGAATTAGACAGAGTGTTTGTGAGGTACATTCTCAACTGATACGATATCATACTCTCGAGTCTTTCCGACGCTTCTTCAATCAAAGAGTCATAATAGGCTTTGGAGCCTATAAGAAACTCTCGTTGCATATTAGTGTTTGGAGACAGAGAGTTATCTTCTTTGAAGTCGCTCGCCACTTCATCAAACCCGTCATTGATGTAATTCAAGCCTACAATTTCCTCTCCTCTTAGTGTCAATAGAAGCGAGTAGCTCTTATCAACGATAAAAACGATATTATTCCCTTCAAAGACGCTGGTCTGAGCAATTTTGAAAATCGAAAAGGGTTTCACATCAACTATGTTAGGTTCAGGGAAGTTCTTTCCCGTCAGTTCTCCAATGAATTCGTACAGAGCTCTCTTCTTAGTGATAATAAAGGCCGGGACAAGACCCGTTCGAAGTGAAGACAATGAGTTCAAGCAGGCAACATTGACTTCGTCGGGCGGTAGAGAAAACTGAGATGCTGCCTTGAAGCTAGCTACACTTACCAGATTCTTTACTGATTTGACCCGTGGAACTTCGAGATGCTGAAAAACAACATCTTTTGGGTGGAAGGCAGTCACAAAAATCTCGTCGGCAGGAAGAGAATTGTTTTCCTCGAATACTCGTGATGCTTCTTCAAGCGAATCCGAACCCAGCTTAAGTACAGAAAAAACGGGCTTTAAATAACGACCTTCAACGACAGCCCTGACGATTTCCGTATAACCCTCGTCTGAATTAACGGCAGTAATCATACTTTGAAACATAATTTACCCCCAAGTCTCAATAACTGACTTTCCCCGTGACCGGCTGGATTGTCAAAACACTGCCATCAGCAAAGTTCAATGTTGTCGACCCGCTAAGTATAGCTATAGAACCATCCCCATTAAAACGAATCCTGAAGTTTTCAGGGTTCTCCCAGAGACAGTCTTCAAATACCATCCCAGTTGTGGATGATACTCTTCTTGATCTGAAATCATAGAATACATCAACGGGCCTCGAACGAACAACTGCTTCGAGACGCTGGCTTTCAATAAACGAATCAAAAGCAGTTTTGCTTAGAACAATTTTCAGACTAGCTATGATGTCAGATGACACAAGTACCACGCCGCTGATACACAGAGAGACCACGACCAGACAGCACAATAGTTCGGTAAAACTCATCCAATGCTTTGCTCCATTGCAAATACAGCACCATAAATCGTTATTGCCAGGAAACCAATAAATCCCCCAATAAATAATATCATTATTGGCTCGACGAGCGAAACAAGTTTCTTAAGTGCATTCTGGACTTGCATGTGATAGAAGTTTGCCACTTTAAACATGACTTCGTCAAGTTTTCCAGTTTCTTCGCCAGTTGCAACCATGCTAACCACGATTGGAGGGAAGACCTTTTGCCTCTCAAGAGCGGCGTTGATGCTTTCCCCTCCCTTTATACTGACTATCGCATTGCCAACGGCTTTCATAACTCTAGGGCTTTGAGAAACCTCTCCTGCAAGTTCCAGAACTGTAGGAAGATCCACACCGCTTGCTACAAGAACAGCCGTCGTCCGTGTGAATCTCTCCATAGCCGTCATGTTTCTTAGGTTTCTGACCGGAGGAATCAATTTGCCTAGAGTCTCCTTGACAATGTTGCCGTACTTACTCTTGAAAAAGAAGAAGCCCCCTATTGACAATGCTAAAAACAGGACAAGAAGAATTGGCCAATGATTTTTCAGGATGTCGTTCATCTTAAGAAGAATAGCCATTGTTCCTTCAGGCTCGTAATTTCCTCCAAAAGCACTTATCAAATTTGGGAGGATGAAGAAGGAGATCATCCCTACTATTCCCACCGCGAAAACCATCATGAATAGAGGATAAGCCATCGCCGATTTTACCTGATTCTGAAGCTCAACCATCCCCTCATAGAAATCTGCAACCCTTTCGAGAGACTCGTCGAGAACACCACCCGCCTCGCCTGCTTTTACGAGATTGGTAAACAATGGCTCAAACACGCCCGTCTTCTCAAGCGATTCGCTAAAACTCATACCGCCCTCGATATCAAGAACAACACGGGAGATTATCTTCCTGAATCTTCTTGAAAAAAGAACTTGAGTCGAAAGCACTTGCAGCGAGTCTCTTATCCTAACACCGGAAGAAACCATCGTTGCAAGCTGTCTGGAGAAGATACTGACTTCCTTCTGAGAAGCAGGAAATAGAGAGGCCTTCGTATAATTGCGTGCCGTCGATGACTGTTTGATCGAGCTGACAATAAATCCCCTGCTCGAAAGAATCTGGAGGGCCTCAAGTTTAGAATTGGCAGAAAGCTTGCCTTTCTCGGGCTTTCCCTTGATGTTTATAACTTCATAACGGAATTCCGGCATCTCTTACCCCACCTTCTCCAAAAGACAAACAGCATGAACTTGCACGAAACCAGGGCTGCTGCCATTTCCGGATTTGGGCTTAACGTTCACCTGCTCGCTTTCGATCCCAAGCGCTCTGGCAACATTCTCAGTCATTGAACTGACAAACCCTGCTAGTCTAACCTTTTCGATCACGACAACTGCGTCAACATTTAGAATTCGCCACCGACCTCTTATCGACTCAGCTACCTCCATCAGAAACTCTATACTTCTTCGATCTCTGTTTTTTTCATCCTCTGGAAAACTGATGCCGATGTTTCCCGAAGAAGTGCTCCCAAGAATCGCATCGACAATCGCATGACATAGGGCATCTCCGTCAGAATGGCCCACAAGATAGAATGTATCAGATACCTTAACTCCTCCCAGATACATACCTCTGTCTCCGGGCTTGATCGAATGAATGTCGTAACCGATTCCCACCCTGATTCTCATATGAGTCTAATAGGCATAATAACGTATGTATAACCCTGGACATCTACTGGATTCATTTGAAGAGGGCTATTGGAATCAACGAAATTCAACTCCACAGTATCGGAATCAATCTTCTTAGCCGATTCAGAAAGGAACCTGGGATTAAAGGCTATGACAATGTTGTCTCCTTCCTTGTTTGCATCAAGAATCTCTATGGATTCCCCGTGATCAGGGCTTCTAGCAACTATCTTAAACTGCTCATCGTCTATTTCAAACTTGACCGAATCCGATCCGAGCCTTGCGGCAATCGATGCCCTTCTTACAGCATCTGAAAAGACCTCGGTAGAAAGAACAAGTCTCGCCTTGAATGATTTGGGAAGAACCTTCTTGTAGTCCGGAAACTCAGCATCCACAACCTTTGTTACTATCTCAGTGCCGTCAAAAAGGAACTGAACACGCGAACCATCATAGGTTACCTTCAACAGATCAGACATTGCAGCTTTAAGACTGTTTTGCAAATCCTTCATGCTCTTAAGCGTAAGCAGAAAGTGGTCATCGATGCTAAGGTCAATTCTTTCTTCGGAGAGCGCCATCCTGAATCCATCCGCAGCTACAAGTCGAAGGTAACCATCCTCGAATTCCCAGTAGACACTGTTCAGATTTCTCATGAATTCATCCCTAGCAGCACAGAAAATCACTCTATCTATCATCAGTTCAATCGATGAAACCGACACTGTGAATTCAAGTCCTCCCGAGGTTGGTTCAACAATGGGGAACTCGTCGGGATCCATTGTTGGAAGAGTGAAGCGTGCACTTCCCTCCCTAATGATAACGTTTGTGTCTTCCGTTTCAAAAACAACTTCTCCTTCTGGAAGATTTCTGACTATTTCGAGTACCAGACGCGCATCTATGACAAAATCGCACCTTCCATCTATGTGCTTTGGTCTCAGCTCTGTAGTAATTGCCGTTTCTAGATCGGTGGCCTGAAGCTTAACCGTTGAGTCATCCTTCATTGAAAAATATATGCCCGAAAGAATTGGCTTCACGCTTTTCGGAGCAACTGCCCCAGAAACCGATTCTAATCTTGTGAGGATTTCTGAACGAGCTGCGACGAATTTCATCATACACCTCCACTTGAAGAGCTTTTCATAAATTATAACATCTATGTGGCATAATCATTGTCAGAAGCAACAGCGATAGATTTCTTCCTTTGGGAGAGAACAACATGAATATCGAATATATTCATTCATGGTCGATGGAACCGGTTCAAGCTATAGACTTACAAAAGAAACTCAGGGACAAGCTTACATTTGAGGACTACTCTCGGGAGCCAAGACTAGTGGCAGGAATAGACGTTTCTTTTCCTTTTAGAGAGATTGCGCTCGCCGTAATTGTGATTATGGAGTTTAACTCTCTATCCATAGTTGACCATTTCTTTTCTCTTAAAAAGGTTGAGACGCCTTACATCCCCGGTCTATTGTCATTTAGGGAGGGGCCCGCTATACTTGATGCGCTGTCTAGATCACCGGAAGTTGACCTGCTCTTCTTTGATGGACACGGGATAGCTCATCCCAGAGGGATTGGTATAGCTTCCCACATTGGACTTTTCGTAGAAATACCGACGATAGGCGTTGCGAAAAGCCTTCTCTATGGAAAGGTCGAAAGCCTCCCGAGAGAGAAAGGACAAAGCAGCAGAATCCTCTCACCAGGCGGTAGATTGCTAGGATATGCGCTATGTACAAGAACGAGTGTAAAACCGGTTTTCATTTCACCGGGAAATAGAATAACTGCGGAAAGTGCTCTCAGGTTATCAATAAGAACAATTGGAAAGTACAGAATTCCGGAACCTACTAGACAAGCACATATCCTGACTCAACGATTGAAGAATCAACTAGTCCTGTAAAAGACTATCGACGCGGCACCTGTTATCCCTGCATTCTCTACCAATTTGCTCAGAGTGATGCTGAAGGTCCCGTTAAAAGAAGTCATTACGAAAGCCGGGAGTTTTTCCCTTATCCCGTTTATTAGCAAATCTCCAGCTCTGCTGATCCCACCGCCAATGACAATATGTTCGGGATTGAACACATGTATGAAATTTCCGATTGCAATAGCCAGGGCTCTGGTTGCTCTTTCTACGATCAGAGTTGCTGCGAGATCACCCTCCCGTGCCGCGTCAAAGACCACTTTAGCGTTTATTTCAGGCGACGCAAATATCGTTGACTGCGGAAATCTCTTCGAATATTCCCTGGCCAGATTTATTATGGCAGTCGCCGAAGCAAGAGCTTCAAGACATCCGTGAGAGCCACAACCGCAAACTGGTCCTTCCGGTTCAACTATAGTGTGTCCAAGTTCCCCTCCATAGCCTTTGCTACCTGTCATCAAAATACCGTGGGTTATCACTCCCCCTCCGACTCCGGTACCTAATGTGAGGCCTACCATGTGTTGGCTGCCTTTGAACTCGCCGAATGCCCACTCTCCTAGAATAAAGGAATTTGCATCGTTCTCTACAAATGTTCTTATTCCAGTGACTCTCTCGAGCATAGCTGCCAGCCCGAACCCCGACCAATCGGGAAGATTTGGAGAAAACAGCACAGTTCCCGTGTCGTGGTCGATCGATCCAGGTGAACCAACTCCGATTCCGATAATTTGCTTTGAGTCGATACCCGACTGAACAAGGAGCTCATTTATCGCTTCACCAATTCTTGTGACGACAGTAGTTCTACCTTCTGACACTCTTGTGGGGATCACCTTTTTTTCGACTATCTTGCCGTCTTCCTCAACTATCCCTATCTTTGTCTCTGTTCCACCCAGATCAATTCCTATTACGCGTCTGACCATCATTATCTCCCATCTAGTACTGCTTCTTTTCCATTTCAATCAAGTCCAAGAATTCGTCATTTGATCCGGTGCCACGAAGTTTCTCCATGATTAGTCTCAATCCCTCTTCTTCCGACATTGAAGACAGCATTCGTCTTAGAATCCAGATCTTTCTCAGAATATCTGAAGGAAGAAGTAGTTCTTCTCTTCTAGTACCGGAAAGAGTAAGATTGATCGATGGGAACATCCTCTTGTTGGCCAGCTGTCTAGATAGAATCAGTTCCATATTTCCAGTACCCTTGAACTCTTCGAAAATAACTTCATCCATCTTGCTCCCCGTTTCAACGAGCGCTGTAGCGATTATCGTAAGGCTTCCACCCTCTTCTATGTTTCTAGCCGCTCCAAAGAAGTATTTGGGCTTGTAAAGAGCAGAAGGATCCACACCACCGGAGAGAAGCTTTCCGCTGGGCGGAACATATAGATTGTAGGCTCTTGCTAGTCTAGTAATACTGTCGAGCAGAATGACAACATCGTAATTGAATTCGACCAATCTTTTTGCCATTTCGATAGTCATCTCCGCGACTCTAATTTGCTTCTCTGGATGCATATCAAATGGGGCGGCTATTACATGAGCATTTGTGCTTCTTCTGAGATCAGTGACCTCTTCAGGTCTCTCGTCGATTAACAGAATTATTCTTATGGTGTCTGGGTGATTCTCGGCAATTCCGTTAGCAAGCTCCTTCAGCAGTATGGTCTTCCCCGCTTTGGGAGGTGAAACTATCAATCCTCGCTGTCCCTTTCCAATTGGGGAGAAGAGATCAACCATTCTTGTGCTCATTATATGAGAATCTGTCTCGGTAATCAACCTGTCTTCAGGGTGGATTGGCGTAAGATTCTGAAAAGTAATTCTTTCTGCAGCGAAGTTTATCGCCTTGTGATTAATAGCCTCTATTCTCAAGAGCGCAAAGTATTTCTCGCCTTCCTTCGGGGGTCTTACCTGCCCGGCCACTGTATCGCCACTTGTAAGGTTGAATCTTCTTATCTGAGACTGGCTCACATATATGTCGTTAGAGCTCGGAAGAAGGTTGTTATCCAGAGTTCTTAGAAAGCCATATCCCCCGTCAGTGATTTCAAGAACTCCCTGATCGAAGAAGTAACCATAAGATTCCGTTTGGGCTTTAAGAACAGCGAATATCAAGTCTTTCTTTGCCATCTGCGTATAGCCTTGGACATCATACTTCCTAGCAAGCTTGTAGACTTCTCTGATAGGCATTGCCTGGAGCTGTGAGATATCGATTTCGACTTCCCTTATGTTGTCTTTGTCCTTGTCTTTGTCCTTTCTTGGAAGCTCCTTCGATTCATCTGTAGCGCTCTCACTAGTTGATTCCTGAAACTCAGATTCCGAATCCATCTTCTTTTCGGCATCTCCTTTTAATGAAACCTCATTTTCTTTCATGCTTCTTTCGATCTCATTAGAAGTAGCGCTAAGTGTTTCCTCCTTTTTTTCGGGCTTCTTGACTTCAGTCTTCTTTCGCGTAGTTCTCTTTCTGGTCGGCTTCTTCTCACTCACGACACTTTCATCAAGTTCGTTCGGTGTTTCTTCCGTTTTCTTCTTTCTTGGGCTCAAATTTGACGGTACATTCAATCACCACTGGAAGAATGTACCTACCCTCCTTCCGTATCTTTAGGAATTATAAAGAATATGAAGCTAGCAATATTTGTAAGAAAGCATGGGAGACCTGTCTCCGGTGAGCTACAAGTTCTTTCAGAAATAATATACCACTTACGCGGAAAAAATCAAAGCTTATTTGCCTTGCTGTTTCTGATAGCGTTTCCAGTCATCCATGAATCTTTCAATTCCTATATCAGTGAGCGGGTGATTGAATAGTTTGAGAAGTACTTCATAGGGAATCGTCACGATGTCAGCTCCCATGAGAGCTGCTTCAAGAACATGCATAGGATGTCTCACGCTTGCCACAATTATCTCAGTGCTGTAACCGTAGTTCGCGAATATCTGGACAATCTCCTCAACTATTTCCATTCCGTTGCTTGCAATATCATCGAGCCTTCCGACAAATGGGCTTACATATGTTGCGCCTGCTTTGGCAGCAAGTGTTGCTTGAAGAGAATTGAAGATTAAAGTAACATTTGTCTTGATTCCCTCGCCACAAAGTGTCTTTACTGCTCGCATTCCATCTCTTGTCATTGGGATTTTCACAACCACATGCTCATTAAGTGACGCGAGTTCTCTCGCCTGTAATACCATGTTTTCGTAATCAGTGGACGTTACTTCCGCCGATACAGGGCCCTTAACCGTTTCACAAATCTCCACAACTCGGTCTTCGAACTTAACTCCTTCTCTGGAAACCAATGTTGGATTGGTAGTCACGCCATCGACGAGGCCAAGCTTCATTCCCTCACGAATGTCTTCAATGTTTGCCGTGTCAAGAAATATCTTCATTGCCACACCTCCGAAGAATGGCTACCTTGCGGTAGCCATCACTTTTTGTCCTGTTTCTTTTCAGCTTTCTTCTCGGGCTTCTTTTCCTGTTTTTCTTCGTTGTCTATCAACTGAAGAACGGCCATTTCACTTGCGTCGCCCCTTCTCATACCCAATTTTACTATTCTGGTGTATCCCCCGTTTCTTTCGTGGTACTTAACTGCAACTTCATCACAGATCTTTTTGACAAGCTTTCTGTCGTTGAAGTTCCTGTTTATCTCTCGATGCAAAGCAAGGTTCCTTGACTTCAGTGCCTGTGTTTCTGTACTGTCAGGACCCTTAGAAGAAATCTCGACTGAGAGTAGAGAAGCCTTCTTTGCCTTAGTAATAATGCTTTCAACAAAGGGTCTAAGCTCCTTTGCTCTAGTGACTGTAGTAACGATTGTTCCATGTTCGAAAAGCTCCCTGGCCAGATTTCGCATTAAAGCGACTCGCTGGCTGTGGGGCATATTTAGTTTGCTTCCACTGACTCTATGGCGCATAGCTAATAGGCCTCCTCAAAATCATTCTTTCTTGAGTACGATGTTGAACTTTTCCCTCAGTTTCTTGACAACTTCCAGCATGGACTTCTCTCCGAAGTTCCTGATCCTCAGAAGATCAGCTTCGCTCTTGTCGAGAAGATCACCAATTGTGTTGATTTTGTCGCGCTTGAGACAGTTAAGAGATCTGACCGAAAGATCGAGTTCCTCAACCTTCTTCGCTCCAAGGGAATTCGAGTCCTGTTCTTCCACCTGGGGGGTTTCGACAGTGACTTCGGCTTCTTCAGAAATGATTTCCTCTTCTTCCTGTTTGAGCGCTGAGCTTGTAAGACCTTGACCCGGCTTGCCTAGACCGTTGGAGAAGACCTCGAAGTGCCTAATAAGTATGTCAGTTGCTCTCAAAAGCGCATCAGAAGGGGTTATCGATTTTTTAGTCCACACATCCAAGATAAGCTTGTCGTAGTCTGTTCTCTTTCCAACCCGGACGTTCTCGGTCTGGAAGTTGACTTTTAACACAGGGCTGAAGATCCCATCGATGTAAATCATCTCAACGTCGTGCTCTACCTCCATTTCTGACACGGGAACAAACCCTCGTCCAATTTCAGCGAAAAGCTCGATATAAATAACTGAATCTGTGTTCAGAGTAGCTATGTATTGAGACGGGTTGACTACCTCTACCCCAGTAGGAGTTTTAATATCGCCGGCTGTAATGACTCCTGGTCCTGCCGTCTCAAGTGTGAGTTTCACCGCATCAGAGAATTCAAGTGCGGGTTTTAACTGGACTTTCTTGAAATTAAGGATTATTTCGAGAATATCTTCCTTTACTCCGTCAATAACATCGTATTCGTGATATTTACCAGGTATCTTTAGTCTTGTGATTGCCATACTCGGTATCGATGAGAGGAGAACCCTCCTAAGCGAGTTCCCGATAGTAGTGGCATATCCTCTTTCCATTGGAGAAAGGATGAATCTTGTAAAATAGCTGTTATCATCCTCTCTTTCTTCTTCAATTCGCAAGTTTTTTGGCATTATTGATGTCAACATTGTTTCGCCCAGAATTCGGGCACACACCTCCTTCCAAGAAGGTAAGAATCGGATTTACTTAGAGTAGAGCTCAATAATCGACTGCAGATCAACTGGAATCTCTACTTCTTCAGTTACAGGATATCTCAGGTAGGTACCTCTAAATGTCTCGTAGTCTACCTCAACCCATGGATAGGCTGTTCTCTCTTTTGCAGCTTCTGCCGCTTCTTTGATCGGTAAAACACTTCTGCTCTTCTCTTTGATCTCCACGATGTCACCGACTCTCAAATTGAAGGAAGGCTTGTTCACCCTTCTACCATTAACAAGAACGTGTCCGTGGTTAACCAGCTGTCTCGCCTGCCTCCTGCTCGAGGCGAATCCCATTCTGAAAACGATATTGTCAAGTCTTGATTCAAGAATCTTCATCAGAGCAGTTCCCGTTTCTTCGTTCTTTTTCAAAGCCGCTTCAAAATATCGTCTGAACTGCCTTTCAAGAACACCGTAAATCCTCTTTACAACCTGTTTAGATCTCAACTGCATGCCATATTGGGTGAGCTTTCTAGTGGAGGCTCCGTGTTGTCCAGGGGCGACAGGCCTCTTCACCTGAGAACACCTTGGTGAAAAACATCTTTCACCTTTCAAATACAGCTTAAATCCTTCACGACGACAAAGTTTACACACTGGTCCTGTATATCTGGCCATTCAACTCCCTCCTAAATCAGACTCTTCTTCTTCTGCGTGGTCTGCAACCGTTGTGAGGCAGTGGCGTGATATCTTTGAGCGTCTCCACAGTAAGACCTGCCGCTTGAATTGTCCTGATTGCAGCTTCCCTTCCAGAACCTGGGCCCTTGACTTCTATTCCAACTCTCGTGATCCCTAGCTTGATGGCCTCTTTAGCAATCTTATCTGCGCCCAGTTGAGCCGCATAGGGTGTTGATTTTTTCGATCCAGAGTATCCGGCGGTTCCACCTGACGTCCACATCAGAGTGTTCCCTTCTGGGTCGGTCAACGTAATTATTGTGTTGTTGAAAGAGGACTTTATATGCACTACTCCCCTATCAGTTGTCAGTTTCCTTTTTTTCTTGGCTGCTGGTCTCTTTGCCATTCACTTTTACCTCCCGTTTAGCTCTTCTTACGAATCTTACTGGCTCTAGAACCCTTTCTGGTCCTTCCATTTGAATGCGTCTTCTGACCGCGTACCGGAAGCCCGTTTCTATGCCTGTAACCTCTATAACTTCCTATCTCGATTAGTCTCTTAATCGACCTGTCGACTTCAGTTCTGAGCTCGCCTTCAACCTTGTAATGCTCATTTATGTACTTCGCAATTTTACTAACTTCTTCGTCAGTCAGGTCTTTTGCTCTCTTATTGCCATCGATTTCCGTTCCTGAAAGAATCTCGTTCGATCTTGTATAACCTATACCATAGATATAGGTCAGGGCAACGAAAGTCTTCTTGTTATTAGGAAGTTCAACACCAAGGATACGTGCCATCTATATCCCTCCTTAACCCTGACGCTGGTTGTGCTTTGGATTTTTTTCGCAGATGACTCTTATTCTGCCATTGCGTCTTATCACTTTGCAGTGTTCACATCTCTTCTTGACCGAAGCGCGGACTTTCAATTCGTTTCTCCTCCTTTGTCTATCCTTTTACGATAAACAATTCTTCCTTTGGTCAGGTCGTATATTGACACTTCCACAACGACCTTATCACCCGGGATCAACCTGATGAAGTTCTTGCGCATTTTTCCAGAGATGTGAGCTAGAACAGTGTGATTGTTCTCAAGTTCGACCTTGAAGGTCGCATTAGGCATCGATTCCACAACTGTCCCATCCATCTTAATGATATCGCTCTTATCCGACACCAGTGATCCTCCTCACAAACTAGAAAGAATCTTTGGACCATCTTCAAGAATCGCAATGTCATGCTCAAAATGAGCAGCACGCGATCTATCCGCAGTTACTGCAGTCCATCCGTCTTCCAGAATCTCTAAGCTATAGTGTCCGCTTGCGACCATCGGTTCAATCGCAAGGGTCATGCCAGTTCTTAAAAGCATCCCGCTTCCCTGTCTTCCGTAATTCGGCACCTGTGGATCCTCGTGAAGGCTGAGGCCGACTCCGTGCCCAACGTAATCTCTTATTACAGACAGCCCAGCGCTTTCTACACAATTCTGAACGGCATAGCCGATGTCGCCGACTCTGTTTCCTGCGACAGCCATTTCTATACCCTTTAGAAGCGCCTCTTCCGTTCGCTGTAGAAGCAGTTTGTCCTTTTCACTCCTGTAACTACCTACTACGAAAGACTTTGCCGCATCTCCAATGAATCCGTCTTTGTTCACCCCACAATCCACGGAGACTATGTCGCCATCGACAAAGATTTTTTCCTTCAAGGGAAATCCGTGAATTACCTCCTCGTTTACCGAAACGCATAGAGTATAAGGATAACCACTATATCCCTTGAATGCGGGGATGCCGCCTCGTTTATGAATCAACTCTTCTGCCGCTTTTTCCATATCGAGAGCAGAGGCTCCTTCAACTGCATAAGACTCCATCTCAGCCAAAACCTCTGCGACAATCTTCGCAGCAATTTCGATTTTACATATTTCTTCTGGAGATTTCAACCTAACCATTTCTAGTTGACTCCAGATGTTCCACAATTTTGTCAGTCACAACATCAATCTCTCCGGTCCCGTCCACTTCCAAAAACTGGCTCTTGTTACTCGAGTAATACTGGATCACTGGCTCCGTTTTCTCCAAATAGACTCTGTACCTTGCTCGAACTGTCTCAGGCATATCGTCATCTCTCTGAATCAACTCGGCGCCATCGTTATCGCAGCGGCCTGCAACTTTCGGTCTTATCGTCAGCAGATTGTAGACCTTGCCACACTCTGGGCAAACTCTTCTGCTAGAAATCCGTTTTACGACTTCTTCTTCATCTGCATTAACGAGCAAGGCTACATCGATTTTTCTCCCTAGATCCTCTAGCATTTCATCAAGCGCAGCCGCCTGCTCAACTGTTCTTGGGAAACCGTCAAGAATGAACCCATTCCTGGTATCCTCTCTCGACAACCTTTCTCTCACAAGGTCGATCATCAAATCATCGGGGACGAGAAGCCCTTTATCCATAATCTCTTTGACCTTCAGCCCAAGGTCAGTGCCAGCAGCCACGGCTTCCCTTAACATATCTCCAGTCGATATGTGAGGAATCTTAAATATCTGGGCTATCCGCTTTGCCTGTGTCCCCTTCCCTGCTCCGGGAGGACCCATTAGAATAACGTTCATCTTATCTCCTTCCTCGTAACTTGCCTTTCTTTACGAACCCTTCATAATGCCTTACCATAAGGTGTGTTTCCATCTGCTGCAATATATCAATAGCTACGCCAACAGCAATTAGAGTCGACGTTCCTCCAATTGCGAGGCCGCCAATACTGAAAATCCCGCCTATAACTAATGGAAGCAATGCAATCACAACCAGGAATACGGCTCCCATGAAAACAACCCTGTTAAGGACTCTCTGAATATACTGCTGAGTTGAAAAGCCCGGTCTTATTCCGGGTATGTAGCCTCCGTAGTTACGTATGTTATCCGATACTTCTCTGACATCAAAAACAAGCGAACTATAAAAGAACGTGAAGAAGAAAACCATTCCTCCATAAAGCAATATGTAGAGGGGTGATGTCTGAGCAAAGAGACTCTGCATAATATTCCTACCGCCACTTCCCTCGGGGAAAGCCGTAGCAATAAACTGTGGCAACATCATAATTGCCGAACTGAATATTATCGGTATGACTCCACCCTGATTAACCTTGATAGGAATGTGCGTGGAAACTCCTCCATACACCCTTCTACCAGTAACTCTCCTTGCGTACTGAACTTCGATCCTTCTTTCTCCCATCTGAACATAGATAACCGCCACAACCGTGAACAGAGCGATCGCAAGTAATATCCCCCACTGTAACGGCGATAAAGCTACCACTACCTGCATAATGGAAGCAGGATATCTTGCAACGATGCCTCCGAAAATCAGAACTGAAATACCATTTCCAATTCCCCTTTCCGTGATTCTTTCTCCCAGCCAAAGAAGGAACATTGTACCACCGATAAGGGTGGTTGTTGCCAGCAACACAAAGAGCAACCTGCTGGGAATCGCCAAGATAGCCGTGTTCGAAGAGAGACCGAATGATATCAGGAATCCTTGAAGACCCGCGAGTCCAATCGTCAGCATTCTTGTGTATCGAGCATACTTCTTCTTTCCCTCTTCGCCTTCCTTAAGCATCTCCTTCAAACTAGGAACAACGGCAGTCAGCAGTTGAAGCATAATCTGAGCGTTTATGTAGGGAGTAACGCTCATTAAGAATATCGAAAACTGCTCAACGGCTCCACCGGTGAAAACATCAAAGAAGCCGATGAAGCCTCCGGCACCGCCTGTAGATAGAGTGCCGAAGTACGCAGACCAGGCTTGGATATTAATTCCGGGAATCGGTATGTACACACCAAGTCTGAAGACTGCCAATGCGAGGAACGTGAAGAGGATTCTATCTCTCAGCTCAGGAATCTTGAACGCGTTCTTCAGGGCATTCCACATTGTCAGATCACCTCTGCCTTTCCACCAGCAGATTCAATCTTCTCCTTGGCAGTAGCGCTAAAAGCATTTGCCTTGACAATAAAAGACTTTGTCAGTTCACCTCTCGCAAGTATCTTCACTCCGTCTTTAAGATCTTTGAGTATCTTTCGCTGAACGAGTATCTCGGGTGAAATCTCACTGCCACTTTCGAATCTCTCCTCGAGAGTCGAAATGTTCACGGTAGCATAAACAACTGCTCCTCGGTTCTTGAACCCTTTTATCGGTGTTCTTCTGAATAGGGGTGTCTGTCCGCCCTCGAAGCGTGCAGCCACCTTACCTGTCGCTCTTCCTTGACCCTTATGGCCTCTGGTGGCGGTTTTACCCATTCCCGAACCTATACCGCGTCCTATTCTTTTTTCGCTTGTTCTAGAACCGGGCGTCGGACTTAGATCTTCAACTTTAAAAGCCATCTTCCTACCCCCTTCAGTCATCAAGTTCTTCGACAGCAAGAAGATGTCTTATGGAATTCACCATGCCCCTGATCTGTGGAGAATCGGGCTGAACAATCTCACTGTCCAGCTTTCCAAGGCCTAATGCTTTAACCGTCTTCAGCTGTCTTCTGTTATAGCCAATCGGACTTTTGATTAATTGTATTCTTAAACTCTTTGCCATTACTGACCTGCCTCCTCGCTGAAACCGTGGAAGACTGTCTTTAGGGGTATGTCCCTGAGTTTTGCGAAGTCCTGAGGGGATCTCAGACTTAGTAGTCCGTTCAAGGCCGCTCTAGCCATATTAAGTGTGTTAGATGATCCAAGCGACTTCGTCAGAATATTCTTCACACCTGCAAGTTCGACAACGGCTCTTACAGGCGAATTCGCAATAATCCCAGTTCCGGGACCAGCCGGCTTTAACATTATTCTTGCTGAATCCTGTCGTCCGACTGTCTCGTGAGGAACAGTCTCATTTCTCACCGCGACCTCCGTGACATTCTTCTTGGCTTCAAGAACGGCCTTTCTTATTGCAGTCGGAACTTCCCTTGCGCTCCCTATACCAAGACCAACCTTCCCATCACGGTTACCAACGACGGCGACTACTCTAAAAGAAAGATTCTTTCCTCCTGCAACTACTTTTGTAACTCTTCTTATTTCAATTATTCTTTCTTCAAATTCGTTGTCTTCAACCTGTTTTTCCACAGGAGCGTTTCTGGAAGCTCTGGGGTTTCTTCTTCCTTCACGTGAAGATTTCGAATTGCGGTCGTTCTTCATCTCTTCAGCCATCTTCTTCACCTCCTCAGAACTGTAGTCCGCCTGCTCGAGCGCCCTCGGCAAGTGACTTTATTCTTCCATGGAACTTAAAACCCCCACGGTCGAAGACTACACTGCTTATTCCCTTATCTTTCGCCTTCTTTGCGAGGAGCTCCCCAACTTTCTTAGCGGCATCAACATTCCATGACTTCTCTATTGAAGCCTTGACGTCTTTATCTACAGTCGATGCAGAAACAAGGGTAATTCCCTTTGAATCATCAATAAGCTGGGCATAAATATGCTTCTCACTTCTGAAGACTGCCAGTCTTGGTCTCTCCGGTGTTCCGGAAACTGTAGACCTGACGCGAAGATGCCTCTTTCGCCTTTGTTCCTTCTTGTCTTTATGTTTGAACACTCCAGCCGCCTCCTTGATTAGACCTTCTTACCGACTTTCGTTCTGACTTGCTCTCCCTTGTAACGAATACCTTTTCCTGAATAAACAATAGGGATTCTCCAGCGCTTTATGTTTGCCGCTACCTGACCAACCTGATACTTGTCAATTCCCTTGACAACTATTGCTTGAGGTGCGGGCACTTCAAACTCAACTCCTGTCGGAGGTTCAATCTCAACTGGATGTGCATACCCAAGGTTCATTACAAGCTTCTTTCCTTGAAGTTGTGCTCTGTATCCCACTCCCACTATTTCCAGCTCCTTGACAAAGCCTTGAGTAACGCCAACAATCATGTTATTTATGAGCGACCAGAAAGTACCAGCATACTTAGCCAATCTCTTGTAATCACTCTTTCTAATAACAACTTCTTCGTTTGACTTGACCCATATCTCTTTTTCATCGGCCTCGATCTTAACCAGAGGAAGGAGTTCTTGTTTGAGCTCACCTTTCGGTCCCTTGACAGAGATAACACTTCCTTCAATTTTGCAGGACACACCAGCAGGGATTTTTATCGAATGCTTAAGTAATCTAGACATTTGAATTCCTCCCTACCATACGTAGCAGATGACTTCGCCGCCGACGCCTTGAGAACGGGCCTGCTTGTCTGTCATCACTCCGCTGGAAGTACTAACTATTGCTATTCCCATTCCTGACTTGACTTTTGGAAGTTTATCCTTATTCACATAAACTCTTTTGCCAGGTTTGGAAATTCTCACGATTCCGGATATGACGTTGCTCTTGTGCCTTCTGTCTCCCTTGTATTTAAGAAAGACCTTAAGAACACCCTGTTTGCCATCCTCTATATATTTATAGTCGTCTATATAGCCCTCCGCCTTCAAAATATCCAGAAGCTTCTTCTTCAGGTTAGAAGCCGGTATGTCCACACTCTCCTTGAAGGCAGCGTTGGCGTTTCTTATTCTAGTGAGCATGTCGGCTATGGGATCACTCCACATTACACTTCCCTCCTCACCAGCTTGCTTTCTTCACACCGGGGAGTTTTCCCTCGGAAGCCAGCTGTCTAAAGCACACTCTGCAAAGACCGAACTCTCTATAAACTGCTCTAGGTCTGCCACAAAGATTGCATCTGTTATATTTCCTTACTTTGAACTTGGGTTCTCGTTTCCATTTTTCGATTAATGATTTCTTCGCCATGCACCTACCTCCTTAGACCATGACTCTCTTGAAAGGAAGTCCAAGAAGGGCTAACAATCTTCTTGCTTCCTCATCAGTCCTGGCCGTTGTAACAACTATTATGTCCATTCCCTGAACTCGTTTTATCTGATCCGGTACAATTTCGGGAAAGACCAGCTGTTCGGGAAGCCCCATTGCATAATTACCTCTACCATCAAATGAGTCGGGATCAACGCCTCTGAAGTCTCTTAGCTTAGGGAGCACAACATTAATCAACTTGTACAGGAAGTTGTACATCCTGGGCCCTCTGAGGGTAACCTTCAATCCCACCGGCATTCCATCACGAAGTTTAAAGTTCGCTATGCTCTTCTTGGCTCTCGTCACCACTGGCTTCTGCCCGACAATCGTCATCAGCTCTTTGCCATGTAGATCGAGAAGGTCGGCATTTCTTGAACCTTCGCCAATCCCCATATTGACAACTATCTTCGAAACCCTAGGTACCTCTAGCTTGTTCTTGTAGCCAAATTCCTTCGTCATGGTAGGGACTACTTCACTTTCAAATTTATCTTTCAAAGGGACGTATTCGTATGCCATCAACAATTCCTCCCCATCAGACCTTATCGATTATCTCGCCGCACTTCTTGCAAGATCTGACCTTTTCACCATTTTCAAGAATTTTGTGGGCGACTCTCGTAGGCTTATCACAGTTGGGGCAGACAACCATTACTTTGGAAACGTATATTGGGGATTCCCTTTCAATGATTCCACCTTCACGGTATTGATTAGTTGGTCTCTGATGCTTTTTTGTGAAGTTGACTCCCTCAACTATTATCTTATTCTCCGAGGGAATTGTCTTAAGAACTTTGCCTTTCTTGCCCCTGTCTTTGCCCGATATTACCATTACTGTATCTTCTCTTTTCACTCTACTCATTTTGCTCACTCCTCACCAGACTTCCTGGGCTAGAGAAGCTATCTTGGAGAATCCCTTATCCCTTATTTCTCTAGCAACAGGTCCAAAGACGCGTGTCCCTCTGGGCTGGTTCTGCTTGTCGATAATGACCGCAGCATTGTCATCGAAGCGAATGTAGGTACCGTCTGGTCTGCGAATCTCCTTCGCCGTTCTGACAAGAACGGCCCTTACGATATCACCCTTTTTGAAATCTGTGTTCGGTGCCACATCCCTCACTGCCGCAACAACTATGTCACCTATCGTTCCCGATCTCTTTCTGTACCCGCCGGTGACCTGTATCACCTTGATCATTCTCGCACCGGAGTTGTCTGCGATCTTCAGGTATGATTCAGACTGGATCATTTCTGGTCACCTCCGGAACCTTCAACGGTCTCGGGAGTTTCGGGTATTTCTCCCGTGTAGATATCCTTCTTGAGAACCTTCACGAGTTTGAACTTCTTCATCTTGCTGAGGGGCCTGCACTCTTCAATTTCAACTGTATCGCCCATTCCAGCAAGACCTTCTGGATCATCTGCATGATACTTCTTAGTAGTTTTCATGGTTTTCCCGTAGAAG
Source organism: Mesotoga sp. H07.pep.5.3 (assembly GCF_002752615.1). Taxonomy (NCBI): domain Bacteria; kingdom Thermotogati; phylum Thermotogota; class Thermotogae; order Kosmotogales; family Kosmotogaceae; genus Mesotoga; species Mesotoga sp. H07.pep.5.3. The sequence goes on along the minus strand of NZ_AYTV01000012.1, from coordinate 472,460 downwards.
GGATGTATGTGCGTCCTTGTAACACTCACTACTATCGTTTTGTCCATCTTGTCACTTACTACCGTTCCTACTAGTGTCTTTCTTGGCATGGCGGATTACCTCCTTATCCCCAGTTCACGACCGCGAAGGATGGTCTTTATCCTTGCTATGTCGCGCTTTACAACAGTTATCTGGGAATGGTTCTTCAACCTGTTCATTTCCAGCTGGAACCTGAGGTCCATCAGCTTTCTCTTAGAATCCTCGAGCATCTGAGTGAGTTCTTCGTCTGTGAACTTCTGGAGTTCAACTGCTTTCATCAGAGCTCACCTCCTATCTGATACCTCGGTACTATCTTTGTTCTGATAGGTAGTTTTGAAGCCGCTTTTTCAAGAGCCTCTTTCGCAAGCTGGTCAGATACTCCGCCTATTTCGAACATGATCTTCCCGGGCTTGACAACAGCTACCCAGCCTTCGACATCTCCCTTTCCCTTCCCCATTCTCACACCGATTCCTTTTGAGGTAATAGGTTTGTCAGGGAAGATTCGAATCCAGAGATTACCATTCCTCTTAAGTGTTCTCGTAATCGCAATTCGGCAGGATTCAATCTGCTGAGCAGATATCCAGTGTGGTTCGAGGGCCTTTATTCCCCACTCTCCAAAGTGAACAATGGTCCCACCTTTTGCCTTACCGTTCATCTTACCTCTTTGTTGCTTTCTGTATTTTACCCTTTTGGGCATTAACATTATGAACTACCTCCCCTCTTGCAATTACACCTGTACGTCGCCTTTGTAGATCCATACCTTCACGCCAATTATTCCCATTTTAGTGAAGGCTGTGGTGTAACCGTAGTCCAGATCAGCTCTGAGGGTCTGGAGAGGAAGTCTTCCTTCCAGGTACCACTCTGTCCTGGCAATATCAGCTCCGTTCAGTCTTCCGGAAACCATTATCTTTATGCCTTTAGCTCCCTTTCTCATTGCTGTGAATATTGCTCTCTTCATGGCTCTCTTATAGGAAGCTCGCTTTTCAATTCTTGACGCGATATCCTCAGCAACGAGGATCGCATCGGTCTCGGGTGTTTTCACTTCTTCGATATTTAACTGGAACTGCCTCGTTATAAGCTTCTCCAGCCGCTGCCTAAGCAGCTTGACTTCACTGCCCTTCTTTCCAATCATCACACCAGGTCTGGCGCATTTGATGGTAATAACCACCTTACCTGGCTCTGGTCTTTCGATGTAAATGTCGGAAACTCCAGCAGCCATGTAATTCTTCTTGAGAAAGTCCCTTATCTTCAGATCTTCGAGAAGATATTCTTTGTAATTCTTCTCGTTGATCCATCGGGCTTTCCAATCTTTACTGACACCAAGCCTGAATCCATAAGGATGTACCTTCTGACCCACTTATGTCACCTCACTCCTGAGGATTGCTAATCTCTTCGCGGTTTGCTACAACAACGGTTATGTGGCTAAATCGTTTCTGCTGAATATCAGCTCTTCCTCTTCCTCGCGGCCACAGCCTCTTCATTCTCGGACCGTCATCGACGACAGCTTTCTCGACATAAAGACTATCGATATTCAGTCCAAAATTGTTCTCTGCATTTGCCACTGCAGAGCGCAGAACTTTGTAAACCAAACGGGAGGCCTTCTTAGGTGAGAACTCTAGAATCTGAAACGCCTCGCCAACTTCCCTATTTCTTATTGCATTTACAACTGATCTCGCCTTTCTAGGGGAGATTCTCACAAACTTTGCAACTGCCTTTGCCTGAGTGACAGGAGTTGCTGCCTTTTCTTCTTTGCGCTTCCTATGGAGAACTGAACGCTTGTCTCTCTGCGTCGCCTGCGCCATCTCAGCATCCCCCCTCATCTTACTTCGCCTTTCTTACTCTTCTTGTCAGCATGCCCACCGAACCTCCTGGTGGGAGAGAACTCACCCAGTCTGTGCCCAATCATATTCTCTGAAATATAAACCGGTATATGCTTCATTCCGTTGTAGACAGCTATTGTGTGTCCGATCATTTCAGGAAGAATCATGGATGCTCTGCTCCAAGTCTTAATGGGTTTCTTTTCTCCCTTTTCATTCAGCTCTCTAATCTTTCTCAAGAGACTCGGGTGTACGTATGGGCCTTTCTTCTTAGATCTCGACATTTTCAACTACACCCCCTGATCAATTCTGATTCCTGCGCTTCACTATGAGGTTATCTGAAGGTTTCTTGCTCCTTCTGGTCTTGTAACCTCTGGCCGGCTGTCCCCAGGGGCTCTGAGGAAGGTGCCCCTTAGAACGTCCTTCTCCTCCACCCATCGGGTGATCGACCGGATTCATAGTCATGCCTCTTACCGATGGCCGAACTCCAAGCCATCTCTTTCTGCCTGCTTTTCCATGTATCTCATTCGAATGTTCCTCATTTCCGACCATGCCGATCGTCGCCATGCATTTCACCACTACTCTTCTCAACTCACCAGAAGGCATTCTAAGAAGAGCATATCTTCCCTCTTTAGCCATCAGCTGGGCATAGGTTCCGGCTGCTCTCGCAATCTGGCCGCCTTTGCCGGGTAAGAACTCGATGTTGTGGACGATCGTACCCACTGGGATTCTCTCAAGTGGCAAGGAATTACCAACAGATATTTCGGCCTGGTCTCCGTTCTGAATACCATCTCCGACCTTCAGACCCTTCGGCGCCAGCATGTATCTCTTCTCACCATCGATGTACTGGAGAAGAGCAATCCTTGCAGTTCTGTTTGGGTCATACTCTATCGATATGACTTTCGCAGGAACACCTATCTTGTCTCTCTTGAAATCGATAACTCTGTAACGCCTTTTGGTTCCCCCACCCTGATGCCTAACTGTTATTCTTCCATGATGGTTTCTACCAGCGTTATTTTTAATTGGCTCCAGAAGAGACTTTTCCGGTTCAGTCTTCGTAACTTCCTTGAAGTCTGGAAGAAGCATAGACCTTCTGCTTTTGGTGACGGGATTAAACTTTCTCAATGCCATGTCATCTCACCTCACCTTAGTGTTGGCCTTCGAGTTCTTTAATCCTGTATCCAGTCACAAGCGTAACGATTGCTTTCTTCCAGGACCTCGACTTGCCAATGAAGACACCACGTTTCTTTGGTTTTCCCTTCATGTTCATGATATTTACCTGTTCGACCTTCACATTGAAAAGCTTCTCAACGGCGTCTTTGACCGCATGCTTATTGGCATCTCTATGTACTTCAAAAATGTACTTGTTCATCTCACCAGAAGCAACTGTCTTTTCAGTGATCAGCGGTCTGAGGAGAACGTCTCCGTAATACTTCTTTTCAGTCATTAACCGAGCACCTCCTCGATCTTACGAACAAGATCAGTCGTGATCACAAGTTTTTCATGATTTATTATGTCGTAAACGTTAAGTCCGTCGATATTTGTCTTGCTGGTGACGGCTGTATTTCCAGGATTATCAGCTATTATTACCTTCACACCATAAATGTTTTTCCCGGAGAGTCTAACGTTCTGATACTCGTCTTTCTGCCATGGCAGAACGAAGAGTGTCTTCTGCGACTTATCGAGTCCAAGATTACTCAAGACCTCTCTGAGCTGCTTTGTCTTTGGGTTGTCAAACTTGAGATCATCCAAAACTATTAGATTGCCTTCATTAAGTCTGAGACTTAGAGCAGATCGTAGCGCAACCTTCTTCATTTTCTTGGTCATATTGAACGACCAGTCTTTTGGCTTCGGTCCATGAATTACTCCACCGTGTCTCCAAAGCGGACTTCTCGTTGAACCTACTCTTGCTCTTCCTGTGTGTTTCTGGGCCCAGGGTTTTCTTCCCCCGCCCCTAACCTCTGATCTTGTCTTAGCCGAAGCCAGTCCGGCACGTCTTCCTGAAAGCTGCATATTAACGTATCTAAACATCAGATCTTTGTTCGGTTCAACGTTAAAGACGCTTTCTATCAGTTCTACTGTGCCAACTTTCTGGCCGGCCATATTCACAACGTCGGCTTGAGCCATTGTTGCGTCCTCCTTCCAACACATTTTCGGGGCTATCTGTTTGCGCTCTTAATTACTAAGAGGCCGCCCCTCGCTCCTGGAACAGCGCCATAAATGGCCAAGAGTCCATTCTCTGCATCTACTTTTACTACGGTTAGATTCTTCACAGTCTTCTTTTCGTTACCGTACTGACCGGGCATCTTCTTACCTTTCCAGATCTTCGCAGGATCAGTGTGATTACCCACTGAACCCAGTTCTCTGTGAAATTTCGAACCATGAGAAGCCTCTCCACCTCTGAAGTTCCATCTCTTCATCGCGCCGGAAAAACCTCTGCCCTTCGAAAATCCAGTTACGTCTACCTTTTCGCCTTCAGAAAAGACGCCAGCTTCTATGATATCACCAACATTGAAGTCATTGATGTTACCAACCTTGAACTCTTTGAGAACTCTATGTGGTTTGACCTTTACCGCTTCAAACTTCTTCACCAGAGGCTTTGTCAGTATTTTTTTTGCTCTTTCCGGTGTAAGCTCTTCGAATCCAACTTGAATGGCGTCGTATTCACCACCATCACTTGTCTTTTTTTGTACAACAGTACATGGACCGGCTTTCACTACGGTAACTCCGAAGGCTTTCCCGTCTTTGTATATAGTTGTCATACCGAGTTTTCTACCCAATATACCTTTCATCTATCACACCTCCGAAGTCTCTTTACAGTTTAATCTCCACGTCTACACCTGCGGGGAGGTCGACTTTCATAAGAGAATCTATAGTCTTTGGCGTAGGATCTAGTATCTCAATCAACCTCTTATGAACAAGCTTCTCAAACTGCTCTCTAGCATCCTTGAACTTGTGTGGCGAAGTTAGAACAGTATAGAGCGTCCTCTCCGTTGGCAATGGCACCGGACCCGATACCTTGGCATTGGTGAGCTTTACAGCTTCGACAATCTTCTTGGCCGACAAGTCAAGCAGTTTATGATCGTAAGCCTTCAAGCGAATCCTGATTTTTTGCTTGGCCATGCCTAAATGTTCCCTCCTTCTGTTAACAGGGAAGGGAGATTGCTCCCCCTTCTCCTGGAAAGACCGTTAATCACTCAATTATTGAGCTGACGACTCCGGCGCCAACTGTCCTGCCACCCTCACGAATTGCAAATCTCAAACCCTTTTCAATCGCAACGGGGTAGATAAGCTGGATAGTCATTTCAACGTTATCGCCAGGAATAACCATTTCAACACCCTCGGGAAGATCCGCGATTTCCCCAGTAACGTCTGCTGTCTTAATGAAGAACTGCGGCCTGTAACCCTTTGTGAATGGAGAATGGCGGCCTCCCTCTTCCTTCTTAAGAACATAGACGTTTGCCGTAAATTTCTTGTGAGGTGTTATTGATCCTGGTTTTGCTAGTACCTGACCTCTCTTGACTTCTTCCTTTGCCACGCCTCTCAGAAGTGCCCCGATGTTGTCGCCGGCCTGCCCTTCGTCTAGGAGTTTTCTGAACATTTCCACACCGGTACATACGGTTTTCTTCGTCTCATAAGAAAGGCCAATTATCTCAACTTCATCGCCGACATGAACAGCTCCGCGCTCAATTCTTCCAGTAACTACCGTTCCTCTTCCCGTTATTGTGAAGATATCCTCCACCGGCATAAGGAAAGGCTTGTCAGTTTCTCTGACAGGATCCGGGAAGTAATCGTCGCAGGCATTCATAAGTTCGTATATGCTCTCTGTCCATTCATTTGGACTGTCTGCTTCGAGCGCCTTAAGCGCAGAGCCCTTGATTACTGGAAGCTCGTCGCCAGGGAACTCATAGGAAGAAAGAAGCTCTCTTACTTCTTCTTCAACCAATTCGACTAATTCTTCATCGTCGACTGCGTCAACCTTGTTTATGTACACCACCATTGCGGGAACGTTGACCTGTCTCGCTAGGAGAACGTGTTCTCTAGTCTGAGGCATAACACCGTCGGTAGCAGCGACAACAAGAATGGCTCCATCCATCTGTGCAGCTCCGGTGATCATGTTCTTGATATAGTCAGCGTGACCTGGACAGTCGATGTGAGCGTAATGCCTTTTGTCAGTCTGGTACTCGATATGAGCAACGTTTATTGTGATTCCTCTTGCCTTTTCCTCCGGTGCCTTGTCAATTGAGTCAAACGGGGAGAAGTCAGCAAGACCCTTGAATGCCAGACTCTTCGTGATTGCCGCGGTAAGAGTAGTCTTACCGTGGTCGATGTGTCCAATCGTACCGATGTTAAGATGTGGTTTTGAACGTTCGAATTTTTCCTTAGCCATGGTTTCCCTCCTCCAAATACTTATTTGGGATCTCTATCTTCCAAGAATCTTATCTGCAATTTTCACTGGAACTTCCGAATAGTGGGAGAATTGAATAATGTGAATTGCTCTTCCCTGCGAGAGAGATCTGCAAACTGTCGCATAACCGAAAAGCTCGGAAAGGGGAACGTGAGCCTTAATAATTTTAAGACCAGCCCTGGTTTCGAAGCCCTCGATCTTGGCTCGCCTGGAATTCAGATCGGCAATCAAGTCTCCCATATATTCTTCAGGCGTATTAATCTCTACAGCCATTATCGGTTCAAGCAAAGAAGGACTCGCTTTGCGGACAGCTTCTTTGAAAGCCATTGATCCAGCTATACTGAAAGCAATCTCCGAAGAATCCACCTCATGGTACGAACCGTCAAGCAAAGAAACTCTCACGTTGACCATTGGGTAACCGGCAAGATAACCGGAATCCATCGCCTCTCTTACCCCACGTTCCACAGGTTTGATAAATTCCCTGGGAATCGTTCCACCGACAGTCTTGTCTTCGAAAACAAAGTTTGAGCTCATGTCGGTTATGGGCTCAACGCTAAGAACCACATGTCCGTACTGTCCCTTCCCACCTGTTTGCCTAATATACCTTGCTTCGCCAGTTGCTTTGGTTCTTATCGTCTCTCGATATGCTACCTGAGGATTTCCAACTCTGAGTCCAACATTGAACTCCCTTTTTATCCTCTCAACGATAACTTCCAAATGGAGCTCCCCCATACCGGACAAAATAGTCTCTCCCGTCTCGCTGTCAACGTAACTCTTGAGGGAAGGGTCCTCCTCAACGAGAGCGACAAGAGCCTTTGTCAGTTTCGAAGCATCATCCTTTGTCTGGGGTTCTATGGCAATCGAGATCACCGGCTCAGGAAACTCAATCTTTTCCAGGATTATCTTCTCATCGCCAGAAACCACTGTCTCGCCAGTCATTGAATTCTTCAAACCCACTACCGCAACTATATCTCCTGCACGAATATAGTCGACTTCTTCTCTCTTGTCAGCATGCATGAAGAGCAGTCTCGAAATTCTCTCTTTGACATTCTTATTTGTGTTGAGCACGTACGACCCCTTTTCTAAGGAACCTGAATAGACTCTTAAAAAGGTCAGCTTTCCCACAAAAGGATCGACCATGATTTTGAAAGCCATCGCAACAAACGGCCCATTCTCATCCGGATAGACCTCAATTTTTCTCTCGCTATCGACGATCTCGCCAACCACCGGAGGCAAGTCTTTCGGAGACGGCAGATAGTCTACTATTGCATCAAGAAGTGGCTGGATTCCCTTGTTCCTGAATGCCGAACCACAAAGCACAGGGGTAATTTGTCCCAAAAGTGTTGCCTTTCTGATTGCCGCTTTCAGTCTATCTACTGGAAGTTCTTCACCCTCGATATACAATTCCATAAGCTCTTCATCGAACTCTGCTACATGTGTAACCAGGTCTTCACGAGCTTCATCTACCTGAATGAGCATATTTCCAGGTATTGGAGAAGTACTGAACTCTGTCCCTTCCTGATTCGTCCATCTGAAGGCCTTCATTTCAACAAGATCAATAACACCTTCAAAGCTTGACTCAGATCCAATTGGAAGCTGAATTGCTACAGGGTTTGCTTTCAGTTTGCTAACCATGGTGCCTATGGCGCTCTCAAAATCTGCACCGATCTTGTCCATTTTGTTCATAAAGGCAATCCTTGGCACATGATACTTGTCTGCCTGTCTCCAAACTGTCTCCGATTGAGGCTCAACACCGGCCTGGGCATCGAACACCGCAACGGCGCCGTCAAGAACCCTTAAAGATCTTTCAACTTCAACTGTGAAGTCAACGTGCCCGGGCGTATCAATAATATTGATACGATGATCCTTCCAGAATGCCGTAGTTGCAGCAGAAGTGATAGTGATACCTCTTTCCTTTTCCTGGTCCATCCAGTCCATTGTTGCCGTTCCTTCGTCAACGCTTCCGAGCTTGTAATTCTTACCTGTATAGAAAAGAATGCGCTCGGTAGTGGTAGTCTTACCGGCATCTATATGGGCCATTATTCCTATGTTCCGAGTCTTGTCTAGGGTTGTGGCTCTTTCTTTCACTATCTTTCCTCCCGCTGAATCAACTTCACCATCTGAAATGGGCGTATGCTTTCCCTGCCTCCGCCATTCTGTGTACGTCTTCTCTCTTCTTCACTGCGTTGCCCTGTCCATTATAAGCATCTATTAGTTCAAGCGCAAGCCTTTCCTTAAGAGGTTTTCCAGACTTTGCTCTGGCAGATGTGACAATCCATCTTATCGCAAGAGCTACCGCTCTTCTTTCAGGAACCTCAAAAGGTATCTGATAAGTGGCCCCTCCAACTCTTCTTGGTCTTACTTCCAGAAGAGGCTTAACATTACCCAGAGCCTTCTTGAAAGCTTCCATAGGAGGCTGCTTGGTTCTTTCAGAAAGAACTTCAAGTGCTCCATAAACGGTAGCTTCTGCCTTGCTCTTCTTTCCACCTATCATGATCTTGTTTATTAGTCTGGTGACTACTGTGTCATTGTAAATTGGATCAAGTACCACTTCTCTTTTCTCAGACTGACGTCTTCTCATCTAGAACTGCCTCCTTATTTCTTCGGCCTCTTGGCGCCATAACGACTTCTCGACTGCTTCCTGTTTGCTACTCCCTCGGCATCTAAAGTGCCTCTTACAATCTTGTATCTTACGCCAGGAAGGTCTTTAACTCTTCCACCTCTTACAAGAACAACGGAATGTTCCTGAAGATTGTGTCCTTCACCAGGAATGTAGGCCGTGACTTCTGTCCCGTTTGAGAGACGCACCCTTGCAATCTTTCTCAAGGCTGAGTTGGGTTTCTTGGGTGTCATTGTAGAGACCCTTACGCAAACACCGCGCTTCTGTGGATTATTCTCAAGCGCCGGAGAAGCAGATTTCTGTTTCAACTGTTTTCTTCCGTGTCTTATCAACTGATTTATCGTGGGCATCTGGTTGCGATTCGCCTCCTTCTAAGCATTTTGCCGAAAGCAATTGTACAATGCAACGATGGCACTGTCAATTGAAGCATTCTAAACGGGATGTTTCAGGTGGAAATTGTTACCCAAGAGTTACCTGAAGTTTTAAAGACTCTTCATGTAGTTTGAAGAAAGCGATTTCGCTATCGATTTTCCCATTTTTGATTGACTCATCAATTTCCTGAAGAAGATCGATCAGGCCTTTGAGACTTTCAGCTGAGTACAGCCTGGTAAGATCATTTCTTTGTTCTTTAGTACTGGAAAAACTGTATCCAACAAGCCTGGCAATTCGAGCAGTACCAATGCTAGTAGTATTTGAGAGTTTTCTTATCTCTGACCAAGAAATATTCATTTTGCCTTTTTTCGTATCAATTATCGTTCCCAAATCAATTATGATATTCAACAGAACCGACGCAAAATATGAGAATGGGATCATGCATTTCCTCGAAGAACTTAGAAAGTCCTCTTTGTGATTAAGAAAATCAAACGCCAGTGATTCGACTTCGACTTCCTTGTCAAAATCAATTAGTCTTTCAACCATGAGCTGGTCGATTTCATTCGAAAATACGGAAAGCTTTTCAAGCTCTCGAAGTATTCTGTATTCTCTTCTTCCAACTTTTCTGAAAAGCGATTCGGCCGCAGCTCTAGAAATCTTCATTCCTGCACGTTCACTTATCGTGATGATGTGGTCATTCCATTTCTCTTCTTCCCAGGGCTTTGGAAGATCAAAAAACCTTTTCTCACTCTTTACTTTCGGACTCACTTTTCCATCCAGGAAGACATCGATTTCGTCTTGAAAGAGAGGAAGTAGTTTCTCTATCTGAGTTTTCTCTTCCTTTTTCCAGCTATCAAATCCGGAAAGCCTAACTGGCTTTCTTCCGAACATTCCCGAAGTCGAAACGGCCATTTTGAATCTGTTTACTTTGTCGGGCATGTCTTCACTAATTGTTAAATACCCCTCTCCTCTTTCAAGGATGAAGAAATCTTTCAGTACCTCACTGTCCCCCAACATCTCGTATATCATAGTTCAGCTCCCCTAACCAAACTTCTAACTGATCTCCAAGGGGCCTTCCTGCCTCTGGAATTTGACTCACCACGCCGCCCGAGCCATGTATTATAATATTGTCTAAACCATAGATCGCGGCGATCTCTTTCAAATCTAGCAATGAATAACCGCTCAGGTCAGGTGCTTTCCAACTGTAAACGCCCTCATATACTTCCTTTTCAACTCCAATACCGTAGATGTTCTTTACAACTGAAGCAAACATTGGAGCTGCGACAAAACCTCCATAGTATGCCCCCGCTTTTGGAGTATCTATCATTATATATAATGTATACGTTGGATCTTCCACTGGAAAGAAACCATAGAACAATGAATAGTAGCTTTCTTCATTGTAGCCATCGGGACCCGCTTTTTGAGCAGTTCCTGTTTTTCCCGCTATTCTTACTCCGTCGACTTTGGCCATTGTGCCAGTACCCTCAATAACTACTCCCTCAAGAATGGGAAGCATTGTAGAAACAAGCTTCGGTGGAAACAAATCACCTTCAACCTTCTTCGGTATGTTGATCAGGCCTTCTTCATTTCGTATGGCACTGACAAAGGTGGGAGTAATAAACTGACCACCAGCTGGGAAGACATTCAATGCCTTAACCATCTGGAAGATGTTTACTCCTAAGCCCTGTCCGATTGGAAATTGATAAGGAGATATCAGGGACCAATCTTTCGCCTCGGGAAGAATTCCCGGTGTCTCGCCGGGAAGGTCAACCCCCGACAATTTCCCAAATCCAATTCTCATTAACTGCCTATACATCTCTTCTTTTCCGAGAGTATTCAAAATTCTACCGCCAACTTGTACCGTGGCCACGTTACACGAGTTAATAATCGCTTCTCTAAAGGTCTGAAGGCCGTGGCGTTCGCCTTCGGTGTCGCGGATTATTATGTCAAGTCCAGGTACGGGTTGAATACTTCCATCACAATAGAATGTCATTGTTTCCGTTATCGATCCACTTTGTAATGCAAGCGAGTAGATAAGAGGTTTAATGGTGGAACCGGGCTCAAATATCCCCATTAAACCAACGTCCCAGTCATAGGTACCGGCATAAGCAAGAATCTTTCCAGTCTTGCTCTCTACAAGAAGAGCCAATCCACCGTCGGCCATATTCTTTTCCACAGTCTCTAGCAGTTCGTCATAGACCATTTTCTGTATATCTATGTCAATTGAGAGATAGATGTCACTGCCATTTGTCGGTTCTTCTCTTCTCGAACTTGTCAGAGTTCTCCTAATCAATCCATCTCTTTTCCCAGAAAGCTCTTCGTCATAATACAACTCTATTCCATTTAGGGGGATTCCCCCTCCATCTAGCTTTCCGATAATTCTTTCCAAACCATATTCGCTGAAACTAAGTCTTTCTCTCTGCATTTCAAGCGATATATATCTCTTTGTGATCGGTGTGATCCTTCGTTGCATTTCATCATAAGTAGCCGCGGTACCAAGAAGAAGGAAATTTTTGTTGCTCTGAAGGCTTTCGACCAGTCTTTCGAAGGGTATTCCAAAGGAAAGTTCTACATTTTTTAGAACTCTATCTATTTGATCTGAAGAAGTAAGCAATCTCAGATATCCGAGGTCCAGCCATGCCTCATAAATCAGCGAATCGCTGGCCAGTAACCTACCGTTGGAATCGTATATCGATCCCCTTAGAGCCGGTATCTTGTTGACTCCAAGAACCAGAGGTAGGTCAGGTTCAGTAAAAAGGGAAACATACGCTGCCCTCACTGCGAAGACTCCTACACAAAGAATCAAAAGCACATATAACAGCGTTGCCCTGCTAGCAAGTTTGTTGATTTATGATCCACCTCGATAAAGTTCTACTTTTCTGCTCTCGCCCCAACAACCGTCTGCAAGTATGAAATCTCTCTAGATACATCTTCAAGTCGCGATTTCATTACTGAGATGCTCTGTTCTCTACTTGATGCTACTTCTGAAATTTTGTCGACCTCGTTGCCAAAATAGAACGGGAGAGCAATTGAGACTGCCAATGAAAGAAAAATCACTAACACCTGCAGAAAACCAAATAAACCCCAAACATCGCTGTTTGCCAAGGCTTTGCCGCCTTCGCGAACCAGCGGCTTCCGCTTCGCTGTTATGGCTTGCACGAGATGTTCCTCCCTTCAAATCCGCTCCGCTGCCCTCAATCTTGCACTTCTTGCTCTTAGATTGAGTTCTACTTCTTCTTTCGACGGCTGCACCGGTTTCTTCGTAAGTATTTTCAGCTCCGATTCCGACTTTTCCCTAAACACCCTCTTAGCTATGCCGTCTTCCAAAGAATGAAAAGAAATAATAACGATCCTACCGCCTTGGTTCAGAAAACCGGGAATTTTTCTCAAAGTACTTTCGATGTTCTCAAGCTCCTGATTGACTTCAATCCTTACTGCCTGAAAAGTCTTTGTTGCGAAATGTCTTCTTCGTTTGTATCTTTCGGCCGGTGGTATTGCCGCCTTGATCGCATCGTGCAAATCCTTCGTCGTAAACAGAGGTCTTCTCGATACGATGCTTCTAGCTATTTTCCTTGCAAAACGCTTTTCATCACCAAACTCAAAAATTATTCTGCTAAGTTCGTCTTCCCTGTAGCTGTTCACAACATCTGCTGCCGTTCTTTTCTGAGAGAGGTTCATACGCATATCGAGCGGTTCATCCAATTCATACGAGAAACCCCTACCCTTTGCTTTCAACTGGAAGGTGGAAACTCCAACATCCAGGAGAAAACCATCTACTTTCTCAACACCAGCCTGTCTCAATGCAATTTCGAAGTCGACATAAGATAAATTGAATAATTCAACGCTTTCCCGGTAATCTTTGAGATTCTGCTCCGCTATATTCAGAACCTCACTATCAACATCAAGTCCGATGATTTTTGCCTGACCTTCAGTGGCTTCAAGCATTGCTCTGATATGGCCACCTTCACCAGCAGTACAATCAATATAAGTTCCAGTTAAACGTCCACCAAGCAAATAATGGAGCGCTTCGTGAATCATTACGCTCCTGTGGCGTTCATCGTACTGCCTGGACACTAAATTCACTCCGCTCAAGAGAATAATAACATTTTTCTTCCATCAAAGTCAAACTAACGGCGTAAATCATTCCAAGGATTTCTCAATTGATGAGAAGAAGAGCAATTCTTTCTCAATGAATTCATCTATCTCGCCATTCATGACAGATTGAATATCACCCGTCTCAAAATCAGTTCTGTGATCCTTCACCAATGTATAAGGCTGAAAGACATAAGATCTAATCTGATTCCCCCATGAAATCTCTTTCTGGTCTCCCATCAATTTTAGTTTTTCGCTTCTTTTTTTCTCAATCTCAATCTCAAAAAGCTTTGCATATAACATCTTCATTGCATTCGCTTTGTTTTGATGCTGCGATCTTTCAGTCTGACATGCAACAACTATTCCGGTTGGTAGATGAGTAATCCTGACCGCAGAATCCGTTTTATTAACATGTTGACCACCCGCACCACCTGATCTGTACGTGTCTATCTTCAGATCTTCGGGCCTGATTTCGATCTCTGGAACTTCATCCATCTCGGGAAAGACACTTACGGACGCAAAGGAAGTGTGCCTTCTGTGATTGGCATCGAATGGCGAAATCCTTACTAACCTGTGTACTCCCGCCTCAAACTTCATCTTTCCATAAGCATGCGGCCCAGCTAGATTAATTGTCACACTCTTGATACCCGCTTCTTCTCCAGGTAGCTCATCGACGATCGTAATCTTAAATCTATTAGCCTCAGCCCATCTCATGTACATTCTCATTAACATGGAGGCCCAGTCCTGAGACTCCGTCCCTCCGGCGCCGGGGTGAATTGAAATGAAGCAATTGTTGATGTCATACTCTCCACTCAGAAGAATCGTAAGTTCGAATTCTCTTACCTTTTTTTCCGCTGACCTGACAAGTTCTTCAACATGCTTTACATAACTCTCATCTTCTCCTGAAAGCTCTACTGCAATCTCAATACTCTCAAATTCCTCTTCCACATCTCTCAGAAGTTCGATTGTAGATCGATAAGACTGCGCTTCTCTTCCCAGATTCGACGCCTCACGCTGATCGTTCCAAATAGAGGGGTCGCTCATCCTCTTCTCGATTTCCTTTAGTTTTTCATCTATCCGCTCGAGATCAAGCGTAGCCCTGATAGAATCAAATTTCTCCTTCAACTCTTGTATTCTCGAGTTAGTTTCATAACTTATCAAATTACACCTCCGGTTCAACGCTTAACTTTGAATCTCTTAGTACCCTTCTTTTTTCCGGCAACTTCTTTCTTCTTATCGCCTCCGCTGAAATCAGAATGAACAGCCTGCAGACTCTTAAATTCCTTATCGGCGTTCTGCTTAGCCTTATCGCTGTCGACTCTTACAATTCTTACGATGGCGCTTGCTATATCATCGTATAGAGAATCGGTCAACTGCTGGAATAGTATGAAAGATTCCTTTTTGAATTCTAACACAGGATCCTTCTGACCATAAGCCCTTAGACCCACGGAGTCTTTTAGGTGCTCTATAGCTTCTAGATGCCTTCGCCATCTTTCATCAATCATCCGTAGCATAATGTACTTGATGACCTGAGGAAACTCATCACCGAAAGCAGACTTCTTTTCCTCATAAATATCGTGAAGCACTGAAAGGGTTTTGCTCCTAAGATCTTCCACACTCTTAAGGTTTTTAAGACTCTCAATGTCGCCTGCCGGCAAGAAGCCAAAAGAAACCTTTATTTCATCAAAAGAAGGGAGACGATCGAGACCCGACAATCTTCTTTCTACAACATCTTCGATAATTTCTAATACATTAGAGTCGATTTCCTCACCTTTGAGTACCCAATTTCTATGAGCATATATTGCGCTTCTCTGCTGGTCAATAACAGAATCCAGCTCGTAAAGTCTCTTTCTTATTTCAAAATGCATTCCTTCGATCTTCTTCTGCGCAGATGAAATTATCCTGCTTAGGAGCGGGTGTTCGATTGGTTGTCCCTTTTCAATCTTTAGTGTATTCATAATCGACTGCATGCGTTCGCCACCGAAAAGGCGCAAGAGATCGTCTTCAGTTGAAAGGAAGAATTTTGATTCCCCTGGATCCCCCTGTCTGCCCGATCTTCCTACAAGTTGGTTGTCAATTCTCCTGCTCTCGTGCCTCTCGGTACCTAGAACATAAAGCCCGCCAAGATCTACTACTCCCTCACCAAGCTTAATATCCGTTCCTCTTCCCGCCATGTTTGTTGCAATTGTAACTGTCTTTCGCTCACCGGCCTTTGCAACAATCTCTGCTTCTCTTTCATGATACTTGGCATTCAAAACTTCGTGGGGTACGCCCTTTTTTTGCAGCAGCTTGCTCAAGAACTCGCTCTTCTCTATCGAAGTAGTACCAACGAGAACGGGCTGTCCTTTTTCATAACGTTCAGCGATCTCATTGATAATTGCCTCATTCTTTTCTTCTCTTGTTTTATAAATCGAATCCTCTTTGTCCTCTCGAATTACCTTCTTGTTTGTAGGAATGATCGCAACTGGTGTGTTGTACATGGAGATGAACTCAGATTCTTCAGTTGCGGCAGTACCGGTCATTCCAGACACCTTCGAATACAGCTTGAAGTAGTTCTGAAAGGTTATTGTGGCAAACGTCACCGATTCTTGTCTAATTTGCACATTTTCTTTGGCCTCTATTGCCTGATGCAAACCCTCGGAATACCTTCTTCCCGGCAACAACCTTCCAGTGAATTCATCAACAATTACGACTTCTCCCTCCTGAGTTACCAGGTAGTCGACTTCCCTTTTATATAGATTCATTGCTTTCAAAGCATTCAACAGATGGAAAATGTAGTCGTAATTGCTTGGATCATAAAGATTGTCGATCTGCAGCAGTTTCTCAGCCTTTGCTATTCCCTCTTCTGTGAGAGTTACTGTTCTGTCTTTTTCATCAACAACAAAGTCCTTTTCCGCAACAAAACGTTTGGCAAAAAATGCAAACTGCCTATAGAGATTGGATGAGTCTTGAGCGGGGCCGGAAATAATGAGGGGCGTTCTTGCTTCGTCTATCAGGATTGAATCGGCCTCGTCAACTATTACATAGTTGTGTCCCCTCTGAACCTTGTTCTCCAGGGAATACACAAGATTGTCTCTAAGATAGTCGAATCCGAATTCGTTAGCAGTACCATATGTTATGTCGCAACCGTACGCCTCTTTTCTTTGAGAAGGTTCCATCGCTGCCTGAATGAATCCAGCTTTCAACCCAAGATACTCATAAACCGGCCCCATCCAACCAGCATCTCTCTTTGCTAGATAGTCATTCACGGTTGCTAGATGGCAGCCCCTTCCAGACAAGGCATTAAGATAGAGAGGCATAGTTGCCACCAGTGTCTTTCCCTCTCCGGTCTTCATCTCAGCAATTTTACCTTCGTCAAGCGCGAGAGCTCCCATTAGTTGCACATCGAATGGCCGCATGCCGACCGTTCTCTTAGCAGCTTCTCTAGCCAGCGCAAAGGCTTCCGGAAGAAATGAATCTAATGTTTCGCCCTCGGAGACTCTAGCTTTGAACTCCTCTGTCTTTTTTTGAAAGTCAACCTTTTCATACCTACTCACGGTTTTTTCCAAGCTGTTTATGCTTTCAACCACCCTGGAGTACTTTTTGAGAAGCATATTATTCTTGTCAAATATTTTGGATAACAATCCCATTAAATCACCTCAATAGAAGCGGAGAGCGTGAATCATATTGCCGTTTTCATCAAATGTCTGCTGGTAGAACAGAGCACTGTCTACGGAAACTCCCATCAAAGACTTGAAGACTTTTTTCATGTCGATGAAAGCATGTGCTATGTCTTTTTCCAGGCCAAGATTTCGTACAAACTCGTAGCTAATGTTATCACTGAGACTTTCTGCATCGGAAAGCAATCTGTAGTATTCATCGGGCGAAAGGGAAGTCAACACGGTAGTTTCGTTGGAAAAAATAAAGTAAATTGTGTCAAAATCGTTCTCAAGCTCGTAGATCCTACTGTCCTTATGTGCTGACTGCAAAGCACCCCACTCTTTCAAAGAATTCTCGAATTTCTCAGTGTCTGAACTTTTGTTCGTAAATACGGCTGTCACTCTGGGTGTTTCTGAAACGAGATCTCCATATATTCTTGCGTTTCCTATACTCTCCTTAGAAAGAAGTACAACAAAATCAGCGAGCTCTCTATAGGGCTCTAAATCAAGTTCAAACCAGTGCGCAAGCTCCTTTCTCAGAGTTTCAACGGATGAAGACGGAAAGAATACGGTGTAATCCCCAAAAGTCTCTTTAGAGGCCTCCAGTTCTTTTGTGTCAGTAACAGAGAGCATCTTTTGAAGATCTTCACTGCTGAGAAAAACAGTATCCTGAACTATTGTTGCGGTTAATGTGTGTCCTTCTGGCCTAGCAAATAAGATAGTGCTTTCAATCGAGAAAGTCGATTCCAGCCCCAGATCTAGATGAAAACGGTCTCCATCAATGTAACCGGCCAAAGCGTAATCATAGCTCATTTCAGCAACTTCCCTTCCTTTGCCGTTAGATTCTAGAAGCCTTTTTCCTTCACCTTCATAGGTTTTCAGGGCAAGTGTAACTGCATCTTTGTTTCCACCGATTATCAGGTAATCGTCGCCGGCATTATAGAAAAGCGTTCCAGTGTTGCTTCTGAGTTCATTGACGCTTTCGCCGGGCTGAACAAATATCGCCATATCAAGAAGGGCCGCCACCGCCTTCAACAATTCGAAGGAACTGTCCGTTCTCCAAGCCATGAAAACTCTGTTCTCAGTAAGCTTTAATTTCTCAAGAAGGTAAAAAGGATCGAACATCAACAGGTCGTCAAGTGAAAGATCGATTCCTTCCCCGGCAAGTAGTATGTCATTGTTCAACGCAGACTTAAGGAAGCTGGTATCGACTTCAGCATTGTATCCTGCCGCATCGATTATTCCATAAAAAGCTCTTTCGGCTCCGTATCCATTATCTCCGAGATAGGCTCCAAAAAAATTTGTGTTATCCCTAAGAGCCTCCATTGTCGATCTCAATCCTCGAAGTATAAGAAAATAACCAACATCTTCAGGCACGAAATCAAAGATCTCCTGGGCCATTATTCCGGAAAAAGAAAGAATCAGTAACAAACCAACTAATAAGGATTTCAAACCTTTCCCGATCACCTAACCGTAAAATCGGGGTTCTCCCTCCCTTCAAATCTGATGACTTACATTCTTCTCAAAATACTTTCGACTCTTCGGCCACCGGTTAGAATCGCCACTGAGTTCGTTTCTAATTGCTGTATGAGGCAGATACTCAAATTTACTTTCTTCGTACCGATTAGCAAGGATCAAATGCTTTGGCTAATTTCGGAAATACAAAATAGCGACTCCCTCAACCAATTACTTTTCTCTCAGTCCGGAAACAGCTTCAAATGGATCCTTTAGTAGACTAAAGGTTCACTTCTGTCGCCCAGAAAACTTCTTGCAGTTTCGCTGATCCAGCTGTTGAAATAAGTAAAAAACTGCAGCTGGTGAACCTTCTTCTCTTGAGCATCGACAAGCGCAAGTTTTCTGATTTTGTAGATCCAGATAAAATCTCCCTTCCTTCCAATGGCTGATCTTTTCTCCGCCCACAATAAAATAGACCAAGGTAGATGCGGCACTATCAAGCATTAGCTGATTGAAACCATTATGTGAGGAGCTACCCGATTTATCTTGCTCTCCAGTATAGGTACCAATTCTACCGATTGCTACCACTTTCTTTTTGGACTTAACCGACGAACTCGCCTTTCAAGTCTTCCCACAAAAATCCGGTACAAAGAAATTACCTTGCAGCCCGGCTTAAGAACAATCATACCATTAATAATGAATTTTCCGCTTCACAGTAAAATTGATGGTCCTGTTCTCCTTTCAGACAGCACTAGTTCAAACAATTGTTCATCAAATCTAGGTCTCGAATTCATCAAAGATAACTTTGTAAAATACGAGTCCCTGAGGTGGAGCCGTTCCCGGTAATGTTGATCTGTCATGAGAAGAAAGAAACTCAGATACCGATTCTTCTGAAACACTTCCTGTTCCGACTTTTACAAGCGTTCCAACAATGTTTCTCACCATTCTCTTTAGGAACGAAATGCCTTCAACCCTTATAAGTATGATGTAAGGTTTGTATCTTATTATTCTTATCGCCGTAATAGTTCTAACAGGATTTCTATCGTCCTTACCGGTCCTGAATGCAGCAAAATCATGTTCGCCCAAGAGATTGACTGCCGCTCTTCTCATTGATTTAATATCGAGAGAATAGGGAAACCACCAGACAAATCTTCTTCTAAAAATATCCGGTTCACTTGAAGTTTGTATGTAATAGTGGTATATCCTTTTCTTTGCGGCGAATCTTGGGTTGAAATTCTCATCGACTTCATGTACTTTCCTGACATACATGTCAGATGGAAGATTTGCGTTCAATGCGTCTCTCATGGTAGTTGCTTCCAGGCGATCCAGGTTAGAATCGAAGGCAATTACCTGTCCGAACCCGTGAACACCAGTATCAGTACGTCCTGCGCCTTGACTAGAGATGCAAAATTTATGGATTCTATGAAGCGCTTCTTCAAACTTGCCCTGAACCGTCCGTAATCCCGGCTGGTTCTGGAAACCGAAAAAATCTGTTCCATCATAAGACACTATAGCAGCGAATCTCTTCATAATCATTTTAGAGCTATCAAGTCAAGCATTTCAGTGTAAAGATAAACGATTGAGGAAAGGTCCTTCCCCATTTTTGGTAGATCTCCATTATAAACTGCCCAAAGAATTCTACCTACAATGGTT
Source organism: Mesotoga sp. H07.pep.5.3 (assembly GCF_002752615.1). Lineage (NCBI taxonomy): Bacteria > Thermotogati > Thermotogota > Thermotogae > Kosmotogales > Kosmotogaceae > Mesotoga > Mesotoga sp. H07.pep.5.3. The sequence goes on along the minus strand of NZ_AYTV01000012.1, from coordinate 452,387 downwards.
TCTACATACTTTATTAGTGATTTCTCAAGCTCTTTTTTTTCGTTTACACTCAACTGTAGTTCTCCAGTTTTCATGGCAAGCCATGATGAGAACCTTTGGTCATTGAAGCTAAGCGATCCTTCTTCGTAGTCCTTTAGCATCTTGTAAACTTCTTCGGTAGTTTCCCTAATCGACAAATTCTTTGAAATGACCTCAAACGTTGTCTGATCGAAATAACCTTCAAGAGCTTCTGGAACTTCTAGTTCATACTTAAAGTACAGTAGATTCGAGTCGCTGTGCTTTCTTTCGAAAGTGATCTTCCGCCTCATCGCGCTCTCAAGGCCATAAGCACTAAGGCAATTCCAATATTTATGTTTAAGCAACTCAGCTGAATGATCAGTAGACCAGGTGGTCATGAAACCAGTTTTTGTTCTGTGATCAAAAGTAGCTCTTTTTGGTGTAAGGAAGTCATCTCCCCTATAAAGAATGTGCGCGTACCTGAAGTTCATAAGCATGCAATCCTTTCAACCAGTTCTTTCATTTCTTCTATCTTCTTCTCTGCTTCTTCTCTATTTTCTCCCCTGGCCATAAGGTAGAACTTGATTTTCGGCTCTGTTCCTGAGGGTCGCACTATTATTTTGCAGTCGTTCTCCATTTCCATTGATATTACATCTGAAGGAGGAAGGTTACCATAACCATTCAGATAATCTTTCATTCCTCTGATGGCCATGTCTTTTAGCTTCGATGGCTCAATATGCCTGAGTCCTGTCATTATTAACTCAATCTTTTCCTTCCCTTGAATTCCTTCATACTCTTTGTTCACAAGTGCCTCTTGGAAGTAGCCAAACTCGCTATAGATTTCTTCAAGATAGTCGATCAATGTCATCTCTTTGCGTTTAAGGTGTCCGCCGATCGCGCAGGCTAGTGCGGCCGCGCTGACCGCATCTTTGTCTCTTGCATGTTTTCCAAACAGCGAGCCGTAGCTCTCTTCAAATCCAAAAAGATAGTTCCCTTTTCCATCCATTTCAGCTTTTTCGATTATTTCTCCAATAAACTTGAACCCAGTAAGAGTCTCTTTCACTTCAACACCATATTTGGATGCGATCCTCTTCACAAGATCAGTCGAGACGATCGTTTTTACAATAAACGGATCTGACGGCAGTGAATCTTCCATTCGCTCCAGTATGAAGGAAGTCATTATTGCGCCGGTCTGATTTCCATTTAGTGGAGCATAATCACCATTGTGTGCCACCATTATCCCCAATCTATCGCAGTCGGGGTCCGTTGCTATTACAAGATCTGCGCCTATCTCTCTCGCAACATCCAGAGCCATGGAAAAGGCTCTTGGATCTTCGGGATTTGGGCTCTGCACCGTCGGGAAATCTCCATCCGGTATAGCCTGCTCCTCAACTCGTCTCACTCTGTGTCCGAGCACTGTAAGAGCTTTGTAAACGGGAAAGTTTCCACTCCCATGTAGGGGTGTGTAAACAACATTCAGTTCTTCATAGTCAGAAGTAAGTCCTAGTATGTTTTCTTTCACGGTGTCGATGTATTTCTCAAGAAGGGAATTCGGGATGCTATTTATCAGTTCACTTCTTGGACTGATATCCTCAAAATAGTCCGATGCTTCGACTCTTTTTATTATCTCTTCTGCATAGCTGGGTACGGCCTGGGTCCCATCGGAAGTGTAGACCTTATAACCGTTGTATTGCGGTGGATTGTGACTGGCCGTTATTACGACACCACCGCTAGCTTTCAACTCTCTCACTGCATAACTAAGTATTGGAACCGGCATGGGTTCGATGAATACGTGCACTCTAATTCCCATGGACGAAAGAACCTCGGCTGTCGTTTGGGCAAACTGCGCAGATTTATGTCTGGTATCAAACGCTATTACAACAGATGGATCACTGTAATTCTCTGAAATCCAGCGCCCAAACCCTAAAGAGGCGCGCTTGATGGTGTAAGAATTTATCCTATTTGTACCTGCACCCATTACACCACGCATTCCACCTGTTCCAAATTCGAGATCCAGTGAAAATCTCTCTCTAACTTCTTCAGGAGTGAGATCCTTCAGTTCATCTCTGATCTCATCAGATGCATTATCTAGCCATCTCTTGTACTCCTGGTTAACTGCTCGTTCACCTCTAAGCACTCTACCACCTTCCAACAGATCTAAAATGATTAACTGCTCCGCTTTCTAGAATTTCAATGACATCCAGTCTAGCTTCCTCAAACTTAGGCTCTTCAGTCAGAATATATCTCTGGGCAGCCAATTCCAATCTCCTAATTTTCCTTTCATCTACACGATATCTCGGGAGTACTAACGAGCTTCCCCCCTTTACTTCAACAAACACCAGAATCTTGCCTTCTAGAGCAACGATATCTATTTCCCCGAATCTATACGCAACATTCCTTGCTATTATCCTGTATCCGTTTTCTTTCAAGTATTCGCATGCGAGATCCTCGTATCTCTTACCAGACTCATTGCTCATTGCTCATTTCTCTTCTTTATAAATCCTTGGTACCTTCAAATAGCTCCCCTCTGTTTCGGGAAAGAGATCTCGAATGAGTCTCGATTCCTTGAACTCGACCAACTCGTCTTCCCTAGGCTCGAGGCTCTTCTCAACAGGAGTGACCATTTCTTCAGCGTCAGGATCTACTCCATCTAGAAGCGTCATATACTGCAGTATCTCCTCAATATCCTTCTTCAGTTCAATACGCTCGTCTTCAAGTAGTTCAAGCTTTGCAAGGCCTTCAAGATGTTTAAGGAGTTCATCGCTTACTTTCGTTTCCATTTTCATTCCTCCTCAGTGCTGACTTCACGAAGATACATGGCTGCATGCTCTGGAGGCATAGGGTTTATGTAGAAACCCGATCCCCATTCAAATCCGGCAACCCTTGTAAGCCTTGGTACTATTTCCAGATGCCAGTGGTAGTGATTCGATTCGTCAATTCCTCTTATTCCTGTGTGCAGCATGAAATTATATGGTGGATTATCTAGAGCTTTGTAGATTCTTAGCAACGTATTCTTGAGAATTATCGAAAAACTTTCGATTTGAGTAGCAGATATCTCTCCAAAATTGTGACTATGAACCTTTGGAACAATCCACGTCTCAAAGGGGAACCTCGCAGCGAATGGTTCAAACGCTACGAAATCGCTGTTTTCTTCAACTACTCGTGTCCCTTCAAGAGTCTCTTGATTCACCATATCACAATATACACATCTCTCTCTGAAGCGGTAGTACTCAGCTGCACCAGCTATCTCTTCTGCGACTCTTTTTGGAACTATTGGTGTAGCAATGAGCTGACTATGCGAATGGACAAGCGAAGCGCCAGCTTCTCTTCCATGATTCTTGAATATCAAGATGTACTTTATCCTGCTGTCCTTTTCGAGTGTCTGGAGACGTTCTTTGTATGCCCAAACTACTTCTCTAACCTGTCCATACGATAGGGTCGCCATTGAAGCGTTGTGATCCGGTGTCTCAATGATGACTTCGTGGGTCCCGAACCCCTTTATGACATCGTACATGCCGTGACCGAATCGCTCGGGCTCAATATTTGAATCCAATGCAGGAAACTTGTTTTGCACAACTCTCACCCACCAGCCCGGACTGTCCTTAGCAGTATCTGCGGGCCTAAACGCCATGATTTCTGGAGGTGTGGTGTGTTCATTGCCATAGTCAAACGGACAAAAGGCTGATTCAACATTTTCTTTAGCATTTATGAAATCATGAGGTCGTCGAGCTCTTTCGGTCGCAATAATCACCCACCTCTTGATTATCGGATCCTTTCTAAGTTCAGGCATCGTTATTAACCTCCAGAATCTTCTTATACAGGGAGAGGTAATTTATTGCCGAGACTCTCCATGAGAAGTCCTGTCTCATCGCATTTCTAACTACTTTCTTCCAAAGTTCTGGTTGAAAGTAAACTTTGAGGGCTTTCTTCAAAGCTCCAAGCAGCTTTTTCGCATCGTAGTCTACGAATCCAAAGCCATTACCATTGTTTTCAGGATCAAATTCATGAACAGTGTCGGCGAGTCCTCCAGTGTATCTGACAATTGGAACAGTCCCGTATCTCATCGCAAACATTTGTCCAAGTCCACATGGTTCATATCTAGAGGGCATCAAGAACATATCTGCTCCACCGTAGATTTTTTGGGCAAGATCGAGATCAAAAGTCAATCTCGCAGCCACTTTTTCCGGATAATTCTTTTGAAGTATCCTGAACATGTCTTCATACTTGCTCTCTCCCGTCCCCAAAACTACAATTTGAATGGGAAGCTTCATCAACTCGTCCTTGACATCTTCAATCAAATCAAGTCCCTTTTGATCTACAAGACGTGAAATCAGTCCAATCAAAGCATCATCTTTTTTCGGAAGACCCACAAGTTGCTGTAAATTAGATTTATTGATTTTCTTGCTCTCAATATTGTCCTGCGAAAAGTTTGCCCAAAGTCGTTCATCTCTTTCGGGATCATATTCGTAGTAATCGATCCCGTTCAAGATTCCAACCAGGTCACTCCGCCTTCTAGAAAGGATGTCTTCAAGGCCGGCACCATATTCTTTCGTCTGGATTTCTTTTGCGTAGGTTGGAGATACAGTGCTAAGCTTATCTGAAAAAACAAGTCCTGCCTTTAGAAAGTTTATTTTTCCTGCCTCAAAGATTTCGTTCCGATTGCTTTTTTCGATTCCTGACAGATCTAGATATTCCTTACCGTATACACCTTGATAGGCGAGATTGTGAATAGAAAGAAGAGTCTTGCACTTTGCTTCACGCTGTTTAAGATATACTGCGATCAAAGCGGTTTGCCAATCGTTGAGGTGGACGATATCGTAGCCTTTGTCAACTGCAAATCCAGCGGCGGCATCGGAAAAGCTCATTGCCTGAAAACCAAGATCCGATGCACCATAGATCTCCTTTGAGTCCATAAGTCTTTCGTTATAAAGCAAAAAAACGTTCACGTCGCTCTTCGGCAACTTCGCTCTGTAAACCTCAAAAGAAACCTCTCTTTTGACGAACCTGGTACTGATGTTCTCATCCGTTTTGATAGCCATATTTTTGTCTATCGACTTATGAAATGGCATTAACAAATCAATTTCGACTCCAAGCTCTTTAAGATACTTCGGAAGGGATCCTGCAACATCGGCAAGACCACCTACCTTCGCTATAGGATAAACCTCGTAAGATACAAAAAGCACCTTCATTCAATCACCTCTTGAACAGCGGGAGGTCATGAGAGAAAATAACAGCATCTGCTCTCTCAAAGTGTTTCAAGACGAAAGCAGCGGCTGGATCTGATCTCATTCCTTTTCGCATTTCGTGATAATGTATCTGTCTTGCGCAGACGTCTCCACAAATGAAAACCCTTCCATGATTTTCCGTTTGGAGAAAGAAGGACACATGATCTCTTGAATGATATGGCGAACTGAGAACATCTATTGCTCCCAAAATCCTTTCGCCACCCGAGAAGGTCTCGATAGATTTCCAGGAGTCAATGATCTTACTATACACAGATCCAATTATTGGACCAAATGAACTGTAATCTCTGGTGGCGAAGCTTTCATGTAAATGTATCGTCGCCTTAGAGAAAAAAACACTGCTGAAAGCATGATCAAGATGAAAATGAGTGAGCAATATATCGGTTATATCGTCTGGGGAGAGACCCAGAGAAGTTAATCCGTCTTCTAATACTTTCATCGAAGCGAACCCACCCGGATCGATGAGAATTTTCTTGTAATCCTCCACAAGCAAAACACAGCTACTTGTGGGTGCATCCATCATTCCCGGCACGTACACTAAAGAGCCGGGAAAGAGGAGATTCAAATCCAAATCACATCACTCCTCGAAAAATCAGACCTACAATCCCTATAATTATACAGTAAAAGCCAAAGAATCTCAGACGTCGCTTCAGAACAAGTTTCTTGAGGAGCCAAAGCCCAACAATACCAGTTGAAAAGGCAAGAAGACATGACAAAAGGACGGTTGATATAGGAAGACTTACTTTGGAGAGTTCCAAAATACCGGCACCAAAGGTAACTGGAAGACTCAAAAGAAAGGAGAATCTAACTGCATCACTTCTGATCATTCCTATAACTAATGCCCCGAATATCGTCAAGCCACTTCTTGATAGTCCAGGAGCTATTGCTGCCGCCTGGAAAATGCCTATTGAAAGCGCACCTGCAACTGAAAGATCAAGGATTTTACGTTCACCCTTCAATCTATCCGAAATGAATAAAGCAGCCGCTGTAGCAAAAAGCATTATCGAAGCAAATGCCACATCAGAGAAGAGAGATTTGATTTCATCCTCTAGCAGGAAACCAACTAGAACTGCAGGAATAGTTGCAACAAGAAGCAGCACAATGAATCTGAATGAGATTTTCCTCTTTTCAGGTTTAGATAGACCTGTGAGTATTTCCCATACATCTTTAAATGTGAACAACAAAACGGCAAAGAAAGTTGCCAGATGAAGCACCGCAAAAAATGCTGCTTTTGATTCAGAATCGAGAGGAACTTTGAGAAAACTGGAGAAGATTGTTAGATGACCAGACGACGAAACGGGAAGAAATTCCGTAGCTCCTTGTACTGCGCCTAGAATTAGATAGCTTAGTGTTTCAGACACTGAAACCCTCCTCTTCGCTTATACTTTCAAAAGAGATCCCCTTTTCCCCAAGAATGTCAGCGATCAAGCTTATGTCTGACTCATCTGTTCTTATTACAACTCGCTTGAATTCCTTACTTTCTGCGGTCGAAGTGATAATAGAGAGAATGTTAACCTCTTTTTCTGCAAGAAAATCTACTACCTCTCTCAGAGCACCCGGCTTGTCCTCGAGAATTATCGAGATTCTGGCACCGGGTCTGTCCATAGCAGTAAATTCCATTAAACCTTCCAAAATTTCGAAAACACCAATTGCCCCTACGACGACAAAATCGTCATTGACTACTGGAAGAACATAGTCATGACTCTCAATAAGCATTAGCGCGGCATCTTCTATGAAATCGGAGTCACGGCAGTAAAAAACTGGCTCAACAACAATTTCAGAGAGTTTTTTCGAAAGATCAAAGTCATCGATCTCATCCAATCTTGCAGTCCCAGACAGTCTTCCTTCTTTATCAACGGAGATTATATTTGTGAGTCCTGCTAATGCTTTGACACTGAAGACATCCTCAAGAGTTGAACTTTCCTCGAAAACTGGGTAGGTTCTGTTAATCCACTTCTCAATATTCATAAAACCGCCTCTTTCCATCATTAAGCCTTTTATTTGATAGGCCTAACAATTATAATTGTAACAACATAGATTCATGAACGTACTCAGGAGGTGTTTCCGTGTTTCAAGGATATGTGAAACTTCTGGAACTGGCAACGAATCTCTTCACAATGTACAGGTGGAACAACACACCGACTCTTCTAAGAACCAACGAGGCCGAAAACGCCTTCATTTCTGCCCAGTACTGCCTGCTAATGTCTGAAATGGCAATTTTGAAAGGTTTCGAAATCGACCAAAAGGAGCTCTTCCAGAGACTCGTCTTAAAAGAACTGCCTAAATGCTTGCTTTCAGACATCTCGGTCGATACTAAAGTTCTTATAAAATCCCTTTCACCTGACAAGTGGAACGATGTCTTTGAAAAGACAGTGGAAGAGATTATCGAATACTTGCCTGATGAGAGACACGATGCCTTCTATCTTTCAATGGTGCACTCCAAGGATAATTCGGTCGAAGGAAAGATTATCCAGACTGGAGATCTTCTATCGGCCAAACTGGAAGCCGGTCTTCATGCCAGAAGCTTTCCGGAGTTCTTTGAAAGACCTCTGAAGGACCTTGAGGCCAGGATCAAAGATTTCGAGGAATTCGATCCATATCGTCTGATAACGGGCAACAACTGGCTTAGCCGATACACAAACGCCTTAATGGTTCTTTTGAGAGCCATTCGCTGGAACAGGCTCAACAGGAATGTCCCAACCACTGTCGCCGCTCATTCTTTCTACGTAACAATAATCGCATATATACTCTCATGTATTGAGGAAGAACAAGGAAACAGCGTAAACCCTGTTGAATCTGTCAAACGCGCTCTGCTTCATGACATTCCCGAAAGCATGACTGGTGATATAATCACGCCGACGAAAAAGAAGGTTCCAGGCTTCGAGGAAGTGATTGCTCAGGTTGAAGAACAGATGGTTACCGAGAACCTCCTAGACGGAATGCCAGATGAACTTATCAAAGAGCTAAAATTCAGAATGCTGGATCCCTTTGAATCAGTGGAAGGCAAAATTGTTTGGGCTGCCGATCAATTTGCCGCAACAGTTGAGTGTCTCATGGAAATACGCTCCGGTAATACACAGTATGCCTTCAGAGATGCAATGAATAGAATGCTGGATGATCTCTCAAGATCCGATCTTCAAAGCGTTCAGTTCTTGACTAAATCCTTCAGATGGAGCCTTGACTGGACAGGTCGCTAATTAAAGTTTTCTGAGATAGTTTTCCAGTCTGTTAAGTCCTTCGTCGAGTTCCTCCAAAGAACTGGAGAAGGACATTCTTATGAACCCTTCATAGCTGAATGCGCTTCCAGGAACCATTCCCACTTTTTCTTCTTCAAGGAGGGCGATCGCAAAATCGTTTGAATTCTTGAACCTCCCGCCGAGAAATGGTCTTATATCAATGAAATAGTAGAAAGCGCCCGCCGGTTTGTGAAATCTCAGACCGATTTTTTTCAGCCTTGAAAACACGAAGTCCCTCCTGGCTCGAAACTCTTTAACCATTGAAGAAGTATCAACTTCAAATGCCTTCAGTGCTGCGTACTGAGTGATAGTATTGACATTGGATGTCAGATGACTTTGAATCTTGGAGATAGCCTTGGCCAATCTGAGTGAAGTTGCCGAATAACCTATCCTCCAACCCGTCATGGCATAGCTTTTGGAGAAGGCATTTATTACCGCCGTCCTTTCCTTCATCCCATCAATCGAAGCAATGGAAAAATGTGCAGCATCATATACCAGCTTTTCATAAACCTCATCCGAGATAACAAGAATGTCGCGCTCCTTGCTTAAGACCGCAAGATCTCGAAGGAAATGTTCAGGATATATGGCTCCTGTTGGGTTGTTTGGAGAATTGATTATTATGGCTCGTGTCCTCGCGCTTATAACCTCTGCAATCTTCGAAATCTCTGGGACAAAGCCTTTATCAAGCTCAGATGGAACAACCACCGGATGGCCACCGCAGAGCAGAATCTGCGCCTCGTAGCTCACCCAGGCAGGCGAGATAATTATCACTTCGTCATCCACGTTCAGCAAGGCCTTAAGTACATTATAGATTGCTTGCTTTCCACCGTTTGACACAACAATTTCATCAGGAGTGTAGCTTAAGCCGTTCTCCTTCAGCATCTTTGTAGCGATTGCTTTTCTTAATTCATCTATGCCCGAAGCATTGGTGTATTTAGTTTTTCCCTCGTTGAGAGCAGTAATGGCCGCCTCAACTATGGGGCGTGGAGTAGGAAAATCTGGCTCACCGGCAGTGAATTTGACAACGTTCTCTCCCGCCTTAGAAAGCTCAAGGGCCTTCTTATTGAACTCTAGAGTGGCCGATGGTGTTACGGAAGAGACAAAGCGCGACAGATCCATTGGAGCACCTCCGAAATAGATAATTCTTTTTTTGTGAGAATCTATATCTTGTTTATTATTTCTAAGACAACCAAAGCAAAGTCATTCAGGCTGTCTTTCTTGCATAGTCTCGCGCCAGCCTCTCTTTTTCTCTTTCCATTTACCAACGAAGATCCGACTGCCATAACAATTTCTGTCATACCGTACTCGAGCTTTTCGATGAACTCGATACGGAAACTTGGTATAACCTCTCTGATGGCAGCCACAGTCGACTCAACGATCGCCATATATTTCTCGTCATCTCCAACATCGACAATCGAAGAGCCTTCAAGTTCTTTGCCATCGTAATCTAGAACCACAGTAATATCAAGACGCCTTGTCGTGGCCCTAGTTTCAAGGCTTGTTAGCTGAAAGTTGTACCCTTGAACTTCTTCCTTCTGGTAAGGTCTTACTACAGCTTCATCCTCGTCGTTAGAATCAAGAGATATCTGTGCTATAGATACTATCTTTCTATCGATCTTGATTCCGGTTGAGGCATAAATAGCTGTCTCAATATCTCTGACCAGTTGCTTTGCAGGCTTGGTAATATCTGCCAGTACATGAATCTCGACCATTTCTCCGCTTTCATCATAGACAATTCTTGCACTATGAACCCCAGGCAATTTAGATACAACGTTGTCAACTGCTAGCTTGCTAGGCATTTTTTCAACCCCCTCGACCTTATAAGATCAAAGCAAATAACAAGGACAAACCAAGAAACCCTCCCGCTGCCAGAAGGGAATACCAGCCTTTCCTATCGTAAGGTTTATAATCTTCAGGCTTCACTTCGCTCTTTGGCTTTCGTACCTTCTTTGTCCCAATCTCAAAAAAGATCAATGACAGAAAAAGTGCGCCCATTGCTAGAATGAAAAAAGCATTAGAAACGAACTCCATTGAATTACCCCCGTACGAAACCGTTGTTCCGCCACAAAGGAACCAGATCGTACAAGTTGATTTTAGCACAAAAGGATACATCTTCACTAAAGCCAAGAGACAGAAGTTTTTTTGCGTGTACTCCGTTTTCAGAAATAAAGTCTTTCAAATCGATCCTAACCGATTCATAAAGAAAAGAGGCTATCCAACAGCTATCGTTTATACCGACATCTCCCAAGCGTTTGACAAGCGCCCCCGCAAGCAGTGTGTCCTCCAGCGAAGGCTCTCCGTCACTACCTGCGCATTGGATTTCAACTCTTCCTTTCTCTCTTTCAATGTGTTTGGCAATGCTTTCCAAATTCAGGAATGAAGCAACTGTGATCCTCTTTGCTTTTCTTGATTTTAGAGCAGCTACAGTTCCATTAGTAGTTGTCATAACAACTTCCTTTCCCTTCACAAAACTTTCAGAAAGCTCAACTGGCGAATTCCCTAGATCAAAACCCGGTATTTTCATTGCTTCCCTCTCCCCCACTAGAACTACCTCGGGATTCCTATTTCTTTCTTCCAGCGCCTGTCTGACATTAGAAACCGGAATGACTTTCTCTGCACCCAGTTGAAGAGCAGTCGTTATAGTACTACTGGCTCTCAGAACATCAATTACTACAGCGAGATCCGTGCTCTCATCAATTGTCCGTGGAAGAAGATTCACCCTAAGTAACATATGTTAGTTCTCCTCCATATGGCGCCACAGATTGACCTCTAGCAGTCTCATTTCTGCTCCTTCAATCTTAATTGTGGAAATCGAGCAGTTGTGTAAGGAAAGTCTGTAGTGATTTTCCAGAGGGAGGCCTGCTGCGTAGCAAATTGCGGTTCTGATTAACAAGGCATGCGAAACCACAATCACATGTTTCCCCTGGAAATTTCCAGAGAGATATCTGATGAAACCCGCCGCTCTTCTCTGCACTTCCCCCAGAGGTTCAGTTCCCGGAATGTTTGCCCATGGATCCTTCCTCCATTTCTCTATCAGATTACCATAACACTTTAATGCTTCACTTATCTCAAGGCCATTCCAGAGTCCTACATCCGCTTCGCGGAGTACCGGGTTAGCAACTGGTGTCTCAGCATATGAAACAGCAATTATCTCGGCGGTTTCCTTTGCCCTTTTCAAGTCGCTGGAATAGATTGCCGCTACACTGGGAACGTGCTTTTTAAGAAATGTGCCAGTTATTTCAGCTTGCTTTCTTCCCTTTTCAGATAAGGGAATATCGGACCTTCCCTGCCAGCGGTTACTATTGTTCCATTCTGTTTCTCCATGCCTTACAAAATAAATATACATTGCTTCCTCCCCAATTATCTCCAGATTATCTTATCGGCATCTACACCCATTGGCCTTGCCCCAGGTATGATTTTTTCGGTACCCCTAACTTTGACAACTACGTTTTCTCTCTTGGAGCCGACTGCTAAGAATGACCGATCGATCTGGCCATGAAAAATCCTGTTCACTTCTAAAATTCTCTCCTTCATTTCAATAGGATTTCCATTATTGAACAAGACGAAACCTTGAAGAGGAACGTGGCTTTCTATCTGAATAAAGGTCCTTCCGTCAGTAACGAAACTCTTTCCAAGATAATCGATTCTCTTGTAGGGTGATATCCCTGTTCTCAGAGAGGCAACGGCGCTTGTTATTTCAAAGTCAGTCACTTCCGATGAAATATCCGGTCGCTGAATCTCCGTGACATTGAATCCAAGAGTCTCAATCTCCATCATGGCTCTCTCAACAGGGGTGTCTTCCTCTCTTGCCTCTTGAAGCTCTTCTTTATAACCGAACACAGATCGTATTGACTTCAGTTCGGGGTTCACACCCGTGAGGGCATCATTCATTTTCTTCAGAAGATCGTTTCTGCTGCCATAGCAATCCAGGTAGCCACTCTTTATGAGTTTCTCAAGGTCTCTTGCCTGATACTTTGATCTGTTGTTCCTTACGAACGTGAAGAAGGAATCCTCAAAGGGTTTTGGCTTCAGTTCACCTTTATTCAGCAGCTGTGGAATAGAAAGCGATACAATTTTACGGTCCTCAACTCCATTTTCTATGCTTAATTTGAGTCCCCTATCCCTTATTTCGGCGACTAGTCTTCCAAAAGAAGTCCTTGGTAATTCTCGCAGCATGAGGGGATAGAAAATCTCCGGATGGTTTGACTTGAAATATGCTAGCCAGAAGGAAATCACAGCGTAGCTCAGACTATGAGACTTGTTGAAGGCATAACCGGCAAAATCAAGAAGGAACGAAAACAACTTCGCTCTTCTTTCATCTGGAAGTCTGCTGTACCCCGGCGAGCTCTTAAACAACCTGTCAACGGCATCCCTATCTTTCTTCGAAAGAGCTCTTCTGAGAAGCTCCCCATCGTCTGCTTCAAGAGATAGTAAGCTCGAAGCGATCTTTAGGACTTGTTCCTGATAAACGAGAAACCCTGCCGTCTCAGCAAGAACGGGAACTCTTTTCCTCATCTTCTCGATTTCAGAGGGAACTCTCGAAAGCTTCAAGAAACGCTCTGTAACTCCAGATTTAATCGGCCCTGGCCTGTTTAATGCAATGCATATAGAGAGATCTCTCAGTGACGAGGGCTTGACGGATCTAATAATTTTCGTAGCGTAAGGTGCTTCCAGCTGAAAGATACCGGTAGTATAACCGCTTCCCAGTGTCTCATAGGTATTTGAATCGCATGCGGGATTGTCCCAGGGTTCCTTACCTTGTGTCATTTCCCTCAAAAGAGAGAGATTTTTCAAACCCAAGATATCAATTTTCTGCAGACCAACTATTCGAAGAGAATCCATATCCCAAAGAGAAACAGGTAGATCTTCACTGAAATCGACGGGGATCAGTCCCTTCAAAGAAATGCCGGATAGTATGACACCGGCAGCATGAAGTGAATAACCCGAAAAGAGACCGGCGATGAGTTTTGACATATCAAACAACCGCTTCATGTCTAAATCTTCTTCAAAAGCATATGGAAAGCGCTTCCCATCTTTACTCCATTCAATGAGCTTAGAGATCTTATCTTTGCTGATCCCCAATTTTTTCCCGAGTTCGCGGGCTGCTCCTTTGAATCCGTAAGTTGAATGTGTCCTGATAAGACAGAAACGATCATTTCCAAAGTATTCATACATTTTCTTCAGCAGCACTGGTCTTGATTTGTCATCAACATCAAGGTCGATATCCGGTGGGTCAGCTCTCTTCAAGCTAAGAAATCGCTCAAAGAACAGGTCTTCCGCAACGGGATCGATTCGGGTAATTTCAAGCAGATAACTTACAAGTGAACCAACAGCCGAACCTCTACCCGGGCCTATCCAGCAACCAATGCTCTTCGCGATGTCGACGATCTTGGAAACGGTCATGAAGTAATCCTGAATATTCTTTGCAAGAATTACTGAGAGCTCCCTTTTAAGCCTCGACAAGTATTCGTCGCCCATTTTTTTCTCCTCAAGAGCTTTACCCAATAAGGAAGAGAAAGATTCTGCCGACACTCTCACTGGAAAAACATGCTCAATCCTCTTCAAAGAGAAATTGCGGGGAAGTTCTGAGAGTAAGTCAAGTAGATCGTGCTCAAGCTCGCGATAATTCTTGTCGTTTGGCAGTGAATAGTCAGCTATCTCAATTTCAGGCTGTAACGACGCATATACCCGGAATTTCTCGCTTTCATGATCAAGGTAGCGACATTCCCAAATGGGATTTCCTGAAGAATTGTCTAGATTTCGGGGTTTTCCGGAGATATGGATCAAGTTTTCCGAATCATTCGTTTCTTTTCTTAGAAGTTCTTCAAAACCCCTTTCATTTCTCGCAATCCAATAATCATTTCCAGTTCTAATCCCTGGTACTGCTACTATTCCTGATCTGGAAAGAGAAAGATGCCACTTCGCGTAGGAAGAAAGTGATGAATCAAGAATCACGCATCTTTCGTAACCCCTTTTTTTCAGTTCAGCTGTAGTCGATATCTCTTCAAGGACAGAAGCATGAAGTTCGTACTTGGTAATAACGAAGGCAGTCTTCATCTTTTCGCCTCAAGTTCTGAGAGATTAACTATAGCCTCTTTCATGTCCTCTGGGAGCCTGGCTATGAAGGTCATTCTTATTCCTGACCGAGGGTGAGAAACCGTTAGTTTCATGGCATGAAGCATCTGTCTCTTAATTCCAAAAATCTCGTCTTCTCTTGCCTTTCCATAAACCGCATCTCCGAGAAGAGGGAAGCCCTTCTCTTTCATATGCACCCTGATTTGATGTGTTCTACCTGTCCTAGGCCTTACAATTATCAACGAAGCAATACTTGAAAAATTCGAGAGAGTTTGAAAATATGTGAGGGATTCCTTGCCATTCTCATTTACCGACATCTTAAGTCTGTTGACTGGGTGCCGAGCAATTGAGTAATCAATCTTTCCGAACGGTGGTGTCTTTCCTCTGACGAGCGCAATATACTCTTTAGCAGTTAATCTGCTCTTGAACTGACTTGAAAGTGAAACATGCGCAAGGTCATTCTTGGCGACTATGATTATCCCGCTCGTATCCTTATCGAGCCTGTGAACAATGCCCGGTCTGGTTACACCGCCTATTCCTTGAAGATCTTTACAGTGATAGAGAAGAGCATTTACAAGCGTACCTGTTTGCTTTCTTGGAAGTGGATGAACAATGATACCAGGATCCTTGTTAACTACGATGATATCGCGGTCTTCAAAGACAATCTTTAGCGGGATGGCCTCAGGTTCTACAGACGCGACTTTTGGTTTTTCGGGAAGGTCAAAAGTGATTGACTCTCCGATCTTAACCTTATAGGATGGTTTTCTGGGTCTACTGTTAACAAATACCTTGGAATTTTTTATTTGCCGTTGCACAAAAGTGCGGGAAACCCAAGGCGGAGCTTTCTCAACGACTACCTTATCAAGTCTCCAGCCATCTTCACGGCTGGAGACTATTATCTCTTGAAGCACGCTTCTCCCTTCGATATACAGAGAGTGTTAACAAGGCTGCGCCAAAAACAATGCACAAATCCGCAAAATTGAAGATCGCAGGGAAGCCCTTTAGTTCAAGGAAATCAACCACATGTCCAAGCCTCAGTCTATCTATCAAATTGTTTCCAAGAGCACCGCCAACAATCAAACCAATGAGAAAGGATTCCCATCCGGATAGTTTAGAAGAGTGCGCATTAGAAACAATAACTATCATAACCACAATACCGATGGCTACAAATGAAAGCAACCATGGCTCCTGATTCTTGAAAAGCCCAAATGCAACACCGGTATTTCTAACGTACCTGAGACCAAAAAGCTCTCCAATCAGATCTATCCGTTGAAAGTAAGTCATTCCGTTTTCCACGAAGTACTTACTCACTTGATCCATTATTAAAGCTAACGTAATCCCCAAAAGAGACAGCAATTATTATCACTCCGCGTGACGCAAGAACAGCAAGCGGCCGATCAACCCATCTGTTCGGCTAGGGCTTCCATTTCTGTTTCATCTATATCCGAGTTGTCGTAAACTTCCTGAACATCGTCGTTATCTTCAAGAATATCAAGGAGCTTAAGTAGCTTTGCAGCATCTGAACCTTCAACCTTCAAAGAATTACTGGGAATGTAGCTCATCTCGTAAGACAGAGTGTAACCATTTTCTTCGAGTGCAGTCTTCACATCAGATACAGACTCTGGAGAAGTTACTATTATAATAGGATCTTCTTCATCCTTAATGTCTTCGGCACCTGCCTCGATGGCAAGAAGTTGAAACTCCTCGAGATCAGAAATCTGCTCCTTTGCTACGGTTATAACTCCCTTTCTTTCAAACATCCAGCTGACAGCTCCGCTTTCCGCCATGGATCCACCATACTTGGAAAGGGTGTGTCTTATCTCTTGGGCCGTTCTGTTCTTATTGTCGGTAAGACATCTAATAAGAAGCGCTACTCCTCCCGGAGCGTACCCTTCGTAAAGAGCCTCGGAGAACGATTGACCTTCGAGTTCACCCGCGCCTTTCTTGATTGCCTTTTCCATGGTGTCTTTTGGCATGTTTGCAGACCTGGCTTTTTCTATGGCACTTCGAAGAGAAGTGTTTGTATTGGGATCTGACCCACCCTCTCTTGCCGAGACCATAAGTTCTCTGATAATCTTCGTGAAGACCTTTGATCTCTTTGCGTCTTGCGCGCCCTTCCTGTGCTTGATATTCGCCCATTTGTTGTGCCCGGACATATCATATCCCTCCTATTTCATCCAGAATATCTGAAGTATATCTACCATTGAGCATTCCATCTTCCACAAAAACAATTACCCCTTCGTAAGAAGCGGTGCCTTCTTTAGATAATATCTTAAGAATTTCCTCCGCTGTAACCATCGACTCTATCGGCTGGGAATATTTTACCACATGGACTGTTCTAAGGGAGGTAACTGAAAGATCCATAAAAACATCTCCAGCATTGTATTTCTTATATCCGCTCTTTGTTTTCTTGGTGACTATTGCACTAGCATCAAATCGCTCTGGGTAATAACTCCCTTTAGGAAGAATTATTGCTGTTCTATAAGAATCTAATAAATCATCAATCTTTGCATAGTCGCGGGGCAAATACCAGGCCTTTAAAGCTCTGATAGTGAAGTTGGAAACAGAGTTCAGCAGATTCACCACGTCCTGACTGAGACCATCGGTTTCGAGAAGGACATAATTAGCGAGACTCATTACTCCCGTTGGCAAGGCCGGTGAAAAACTGATCTTAATTCTCGGGTGAAATCCCTGGGTATACGCTACAGGCAATCCCGATCTTTTAATTGTCCGTTCTATTGCTGTAGCACTTTCCTGGTGGGAAAGAAACCGCAGAAAACCTCCACAACAGAAGCGAACTACCAGTTTATTGTTATTCAATTAAACCTCCGACACGCTCAGATAGGAAACCTTTGTTCTTCAGGTCGCGTGCAGTTATAATTGTATTTGATCTGCCTTAACTTTTCAACAAAGTGAAACCATCAAGGGGTGAGAGCGTTGAAGTGGATGATTATGTCCGATTCCCACGATAATATGCCAAGAATTTCGGAGTCCGTAGAGATTGCTGCTGACCGAGGTGTCGAGGTTCTTATTCACTGCGGAGACCTTGTGTCCCCCTTTGCCGCAAAGGCACTGACAAGATTCAAAGGTGAACTACACGTGGTATTAGGAAACAACGACGGAGAGATCGTCGAGCTGAAGAACATTCTTGGTGGCTCTCTGATAAAGGGGCCCGCAGAGATCAAAATTCATCGTCGCTCGGTAGTTTTGATGCACGAACCTTTTGGATTGAGCGGAGCAGTAATCACGGATTTCCTTTTCTACGGACATACGCATCATCTTGATATCAGGTTGAATTCAAGGCCTGTTATCATAAATCCAGGGGAGTCTTGCGGCTATCTCACGGGTAAACCGACTGTTGTTGTAATTGATCCGGACAATCTGGAGTATGAGTTGATCCAACTCCGATGATGAATTTTTAATTATAACATCTCATTAACCGTGAAATTCATTTGGGTACGTATAATTAGACGGCAAAAATATCAGTTCAAGGTGAATGGAGGTAGTTTCTGGTGGAGAAAAGCTTCGTTAAAAAAGAAGAGAATGTCGAGACATTTCTCTTTGCTTTTGATTCGGAAGAAATACGGAAGGCAGAAAATGATGTTGCAAGATATGTAAATCAACAATACACTATACCTGGGTTCAGAAAAGGTAAGGTTCCGCTAAGTATTGTAAGAAACTTCTTGGCGGAGAGTTTTGAAGAAATGGTTCTCGAAGTTCTTTCCGATAAAATTGAAGAAGAATTGAAGGACGAAAAGATTTTGGTTCCCGCAGTAATCAGTGAGCAAAAGATGGAAGGTGAAGGTGCCGTAATTGAGGTGAAGCTTCACAGAGACCCAGAGGTAAAAATCCGGGACTATGAAAATCTTGACCTTAAAGTTCCAAAGCAGGATGAAGTAGTTCTGAACTACGTCAATAACCGCCTGGAAGAACTCAGAAACGAACACGCTATAGTTGAACCAAAAGACGGGCCTGTTGAAAACGGTGACTTAGTAAAGATTGAGTACACGATAATTAAGGATGGCAAGAAAATCGCAGAGAATAAGGTTCAGGAACTGAGCGTTGTTCCTGAAGATGATAGACCAATAGTTAAGAATATCATAGGGAAAACAAAGGATGACGTCGTAGAGTTCACAAGAACATTCGAAGACTCCGATAATGAATACTTTTATTCAGTAAAAGTCCTTGACGTTCTACGAAAGAGTCCTTTGGATCTAGACGATGAATTTGCAAAAACCGTGAATGCCGAAGCAAATACTCTTGAAGAATTAAAGGAAATTGTGCGCAGAGAGGGAATGGAATCATTCTTGAACTGGAAGAAAGATTTCTTAAGGCAGCAAGCGATGGACAAAATCAATGATCTTGTCGAGATTGGGATTTCCGATGCGACTCTGGATTATCTTGTTCAGAGAACGATAGAGAATTCCAAGAAGGAGAAAAGTTACGAAAAATACCTTAAACAGGCTGGAAGCGAAGAGAAACTCATCGAAGACCTCAGGTCTGGTGTGTTTGATGAAATAAAGAAAGCTAGGTTCATCGATGAAATAGCATCGAGAGAGGGCTTCAGAGCTGAAGAGGAAGAGATTCAAGCTTATGCCGAAGAAATGGCTCCATATTGGGGAATTTCCGCTGAAAGAGCAAAAGAAATGGTTAATACTCGTCAAGATGTTAAAGAAGACATCGTTTCAACTATCATCAGAAACAAGGTTCTGGACAATGTCATTGAAAAAGCTTCTATTAGTGATATGGAGCCTTCATCCGATGAACAACTGGAGATAAGTGAATCCGGGGGAGAAGAAGCTCCTCCTAAGGAATAGATGAGGTTTTCTCAGACTTCTGGAATACTCAAAGATCTGGTTTTGAATATCGGAAAGAGGGGGGTTTAAGTGAAGAAAATAGTAATTTCAATTGTGATAGCATCAGCCTCAGCAGTTGCACTGTTTTTCTTTTTGAGAGCAGTCTTCAGTGGTGAACTGATACTGAATCCGGTAATTGTTGAGAATCTAGGCCCCTTTTCGGTTAGATGGTATGGAGTTATGATTGCCACCGGAATCATCGCTGCTTATCTCTTGGGACGGCGTCAGGGTCTAAAGGAAGGCATCAAAGAAGATTACTTGATCGAGGGAGTCTTCATTGGAATTGTTTTTGGCGTGCTGGGCGCCAGAATCTATTATGTTGCGTTCAACTATGAGATCTATCGCGGAGATTTCTGGAGCATCTTCAGAACGTGGGATGGTGGCCTGGCCATACATGGAGCTTTTTTCGCCGCTCTCCTTGTTACATTTCTTTATGTTACATTCAGAAAGAAGGCAGACTTGAAATTTCTACAGGTAACTGATATTTTCACAGCTGTATTACCTTTAGCTCAGGCCATTGGTCGATGGGGAAATTTCACAAACTATGAGGCATACGGTTCACCCACTGATCTTCCATGGAAGATGTTCGTACCTTTAAGATACCGAATGCCAGGTTATTCCGAATTTGAATACTTCCATCCAACCTTTCTCTACGAAAGCCTGGCGAATGTAGTCATTTTCGCTGTACTATACTGGTATTTGGGGAAAAGAAAGAATTATGGTGAAGTAACCGCTCTATACATGGTTTTATATTCAATTGTTAGGTTTTTCGTTGAAGGCCTGAGGTTAGATAGCCTTTACATAGGTCAAAGCGAAGTAAGAACTGCTCAAGCAGTTTCTGTAATCCTACTCGTAGTGGGAATAGCTTTGTTTATTTTTTCCCGGTATAAAGGTGAACAAGTGAAAAGAGTTTCCTGAATGCCTTACCTCTATGTGAAAGTTCCTTTTTTACTGAATCCCCGAGAACACCAAAGGTTTGAGAATAACCTTGGGGAACAAATATTGGATCATAGCCGAAACCGTTTTCACCGGTTTGTTTCCTTGCAATAATTCCTTCGACCTGCTCCTCAACTCCAACCAAAACGCTGTTCGAAGGATCATAAAACAGCGCAGCACAGACAAATCGAGCTGCCCTGTTTTCTTCGTTCACCATTCTGTCAAGAATGATCTGCATCTTCTCAGAGTAATGACTGTTCTGCATGAATCTCGCAGAATTCACTCCCGGAAATCCTCCAAGAGATTCAATTACAAGCCCTGAATCATCCGCAAGAAGTGGTACTCCAACATCCCTGTAAGCTTCGATCTTCTTCAATGAATTTCCGAAGAAGGTCCCTGCATCTTCAACGATGTCTTTCATTGGAGCGATTGCTTCAATGGATTCAACATCAAATCCTTCAGGAAGAATGAGGCGTACCTCTTTGAGTTTGTTTTCATTAGAAGTCACTAAGTAGAGCTTCACCTCTTGAGCTCCTTGATCTTCCTTACAACAACTGATGGATTTTCCGATCTGAAGACTGCAGCTCCCATTATAAGAATATCTGCACCTCTATTTACAAGATCCTGAGCATTGTCGAGGCTCACTCCTCCATCCACTGCGATTTCGAACTTCAAGTCCCTTTCAGTTCGAATACGATCTAGCACATCGATCTTTTTGGCAGCTTCTGGTATAAATTCTTGGCCGGTGTACCCAGGATTTACGGTCATAACAAGTACACCATCGGCACATGAAAGAACCTCATCTAGAAGGGAGACGGGCGTAGATGGATTGAGAACGACAAATGCTCTCGAACCGGTTTCTCTAATTTGTCCAAGAAGTCTGTGAAGATGATAGTTACCTTCAACATGTACGTGTAGATTCTTTGCGCCTAAGGCGGCATACTCCTTCACGTATCTGGAAGGATCCTCTATCATCAAGTGAACATCAAGGGGAGGATGATGCAGTCTTCCCAGCGCTTCCATGATCGGCACCCCAAAAGTTATATTGGGAACAAACATTCCATCCATCACATCTATGTGCAAGTAATCAGCGTCACGGACTCTTATGACTTCACGGGCGAGTTCAGTAAGGTCTGCGGCAAGAATCGAGGGAGAGATTCTAGCCATATTTTCGCCCTCCCTTCTCCTGTTCTCTTTCCTTCAATTCATTATACATAATCAAATAGCTTTCGTAACGACTCCTATGAATAGAACCAGCTTCTACAAGCTCCTTGACGTAGCATCCAGGCTCATCGACATGGACGCAGTCACTAAACGCGCACATTCCTTGTTCCTGGGAGATTTCTGGGAAACACTTGTCCAGGTTTTCCGGAGCAATCACTGGCAGTTCAAGATTTGCAAAACCCGGAGTGTCTGCTATTAATCCTCCAAACTCGAATTGCAGGAGTTCGACATAAGAGGTCGTATGTCTACCCCTCTCCAAACCCCTTGAAATCTCTGAAACCCTTAGCTTAAGTCCAGGGTTAAGAGAATTTAGGAGGCTGCTCTTACCCACTCCCGACATGCCGGCCATAACGCTTATCTTACCTTTCAAAACTTCTCGAAGACGATCGAGGTTGATTCTGTTCTTAGAAGAGACCGGACAGATTTCGTAGTGCTCACCATAGACATCTGAAAACCTATCTAGTTCTTCATTATTGATTAGATCGATTTTGTTGACTACTATCGTAACAGGCAGTTTCGCGTACTCGGCAAGAACAAGGAAACGATCCGTAATGAGATTTTGAACTGCCGGTTCCTTCAACGAAAGCACAAGCAATATTTGCTCGATATTCGAGATCCGTGGACGCAGAAGCTCCGTCTTTCTGGGAAGAATGCTTTCTATGCGCCCCTGACCGTCACCGCTTAAAGCATATTCAACTCTATCTCCAACGATAGGTCTGATTCCCTGCAATCTAAAACGTCCTGGCATAGTACATATTAGCCGCCCGCCTGTTTCAGCATCAACAACCTCCATATTTCTGCTGCCAAATCTCACTACCACTCCTTTTCTTCTCTCCAAAACTATTCCCTTCTTTTCTGCCTTAACTGACCACATGCAGCCTCAATATCAGTGCCTTTCTCGTGTCGGACTGCGCATTCGAATCCGGCCTTTTTGAGACTCTCTGAGAAGACAGCAATTTCCCTATCGGATGGTCTATCGAAAACCGGCTTCACTGGGTTCACGGGTATTATGTTCACGAAGGATTTTATCCCCGTCAGGAATTCCCCGAGTTTTGTCAAATCTTCCTTAGAATCATTCACTCCTTTTATCAAAGCGTATTCAAATGTAATTCTATTACCGGTTTTTTGCTGGTAATAATCAAGCACCTTCCGCAATGAATCGAGTGGATACTTCTTGTTGATTGGCATCAAAGAACTCCGTGTCTCTTCACTTGCGCTATGAAGTGAAACTGAAAGGCGGACGTCCATTCCCGAATCGGCCAGTCTCTTTATGCCTTCGGGAATCCCAGCAGTTGAAATAGTGAAGTGACGAATCCCCAGGTTTCTACCTACGGGATCATGAAGAATCTTTATTGCCTTGTAGACGTTGGCCTCGTTAAGAAAAGGTTCTCCCATTCCCATAAATACAATATTATCGACTGGTCTGCCGATGCTATTCTCCATAAGAATTACCTGAGAAACTATCTCACTCGCAGAAAGGTCTCTTGTGAAGCCACTGGCTCCAGTTGCACAGAAGGAGCAGTTGAGAGCGCATCCAACCTGAGAAGAGATGCAAAAGGTGACGTGGCGGGGATGTTTCAAAACAACCGTCTCAATGTGGTTATCGTCTTCCAACTTAAGCAAGAATTTCTCTGTACCGTCAATCGAAATCTGCCTTTCTACTTCCTTCATCGTGGTAAATCGAAAAAGCGAACCGAGCTTGTTTCTAAGATTCATAGGAAGATCGGTCATCTCAGAAAAGTCAAGGACCCTCTTCGCATAAACCCACTTGAAAATCTGATTTGCCCTGTAGTCCTTTTCTCCGAATGAAATTATTTCCCTTCTCAGCTCGTCCAGATCTAAAGAAAGAATGTCCTTCAATTTGCACTCCTAACTCTTGCCAGATAACATGTGGCCGGTGCCTTCCATGGTTGTAGCCAGTATCCTTTGCCATCAAATCTCGCAGAGATCTTATGCTCAGCGAAGAAGTCCTCCATCATTACCGGTTCAAAACCTTCGAGAACGTCGAGGGCATGCTTGTTTTCCTCTACAGTAAAAGCCTGACTATAATATATGAACTCATTATGCTCTCTCGAGAAGTTGCCGAGCAATTCCACAGCCACTTTTGAGTAGCCGTCAATTTTCTCCGGAGTCAACGTGTGGAGAAGCCATGGTATTGAGTTGATTTTCCCTGTAAGACTTCCCTTATGAGTCAAAACCGGGATAGCTGTTTTTGAAAGCAAATATTCAATTTCGTCGATGATCTGAAGATTCTCTATACTACTACCTTTTTGAAAAACACAGGATAGATCCGAATACTCACTCTTGTCGAATATAAAGCCGTTTTTGATCAACTCATTCTCTCTTCCCAAGGAAAGAACTGTTTGAACAGGGGGAGTCTGATTGTGCTCCAGAAACTCTTCAAAGTCGTCTATCCAGGCAAATTCCCTCCAGTAATTTACAAGCCATTCCGGATGGGAATAGAGGATGTTAAGAGGTTTTCTTTTCGCAGGGCCTCCATTTATTAGCTTCCTGAGTACCGCATTCACAAGACCCTTAAACTCTTTCACCACAATCATATCTACCGAAGACTTCAGTGCTGCGTATTCCGGGATGCTTTTCATATAAAGAATCTGAAATGCGCCGATTCGTAACGCATTCAGCACAGCATGGGGCAATTTGCTTGGTTTTGTGAGAAAACGAGACAGTTCGAAGTCGATGCTAACTCTCTTTCTCAGACACCCGTAGATGATATTCATGCAAAACGAGCGATCTTGGGAAGAAAGCGTGGACAGCGCTATATCCAATTTTCTAAAGGAGATATAACCATTTGCATCGAAAAAAGATAGGGTCTGTAAAGCAATGGAACGAGCTCCCTGCATCAGTCTCTGCCAGCACCCGACAAGAAAAGCATCCTGAATAACTGAAGAATAGCGGTAGCCGCAGATGCAACGTAAGTCATTGCTGCAGCTCCAAGAACTGAACTTACGCCCTCAAGCTCTTTAGAAGGCATGCCCATTGACGAGAGAAGCTTTTTCGCTCTCGAACTTGCGTTGAACTCGACCGGCAGCGTCACTAGCGTGAAGAAGACAAAGGCAGAAAAGACCAGAATCCCTATTCTAATAAGGACTGGCGAAACCATAAGAAGTCCAATAATAAAGATTATCCACGAAAGAGAGGAACCGATCTGCGCAACAGGGACTACGGCGTTGCGAACAATCAAAGGTACATATTTCTCCTTATCTTGAATAGCATGACCGATTTCGTGAGCCACTACACCTAGAGCTGCTATAGAGGAGCTGTTGTACGTTGTATCTGAAAGCCGAACGATTCTATTCTTTGGATCGTAATGATCTGTTAGATTTCCCCGTATTCGTTCAATTTTAATATCATATAGTCCTGCATTGTCAAGAAGCTGCCTCGCAAGCTGAGTTCCATTAAGTCCAAAGGTAGATTTCACTTTGGAATAATGCGCAAATCTCGAACTAACAAGAAACTGGGCGTAAGCTGCCAGGATTATAGCAGGAATGAGAATAATAAAAGTTGGATCCCAAAACAACTTAACCACCTCCTATTTTTAATTATATAACCGTTGTGTTCAACAGTCAACGCAACACTAAGACGGGGTGTCCTCCCGCCTTCAATAGGTCCGAATCAATGCGGCAACTTCTCAAAACTTATAAACATTTCGACCAGGAGAATCTCGAAGTGATTTCCTCAGTTCCACACCCACCGGGCTCATTTAAAGAAACTGGATCAAAAATTGATCCACGAATTCTTGCTTTAACTACCTCAGTTCAAACCCTATTGCTTATTCCAGGAGAATAATTCGCAGGCTGTTTTAAGGCCGTGACCCGTGAATACGGATGCAATCGTTTCGTTAGGATCGGTTTTCGAAATGTACTTCTTTAAACCCGCTATTGTTGCCGCGGAAGTTGGTTCAACGAAGTGACCTCTCTTTGACATTTCCTTCCAGGTTTCAATTATCTCCTGCTCAGAAACCCCCACAAAAGTGCCTCTACTGTCTCTGACCGCTTTCAATATTTGAGCACCTCTTACGGGCTTTTCAATCGCAATTCCTTCCGAAACAGTCGCTTCCGCGTTTACATCAGCAGAATCTTTTTGATTCATTTCGAAAGCACGAAGAAGCGGGGCACAGTTCTCTGCTTGCACGGCAATAATCTTTGGAAGATTATCAACAATTCCGGCTGAATACAATTCCCCAAATCCAATAGATGCTCCCAACA
This sequence comes from Mesotoga sp. H07.pep.5.3, assembly GCF_002752615.1. NCBI lineage: Bacteria > Thermotogati > Thermotogota > Thermotogae > Kosmotogales > Kosmotogaceae > Mesotoga > Mesotoga sp. H07.pep.5.3. The sequence goes on along the minus strand of NZ_AYTV01000012.1, from coordinate 426,594 downwards.
AAAGAGTCCCATTTCCTACTGGAACAACAATAGCTCCAGGACTATTCCAGCCAAGCTGTTCACAGATCTCGAACGCAAGAGTCTTCGTTCCATGCAAAAAGACTGGATTATAGACATGACTTGCATAAAAGCTTTCTTTAGTTTGCTCGAGAATCTTTCTTGATACATCTTCTCTCGAGCCTTCAACCAATCGGACTTTCGAACCATAAGCCTCTATCTGTCTGAGCTTCCCAACCGAAGTATGGTCGGGAACGAATATTTCACAGGAGATACCTGCTCGTGCAGAATATGCTGCAATAGAGCATCCTGCATTTCCCGAAGAATCCTCGACTAAAGATGAAACTTGGTGTTCTCTTGCATAACTTACTAGGAGACTAGCGCCCCTGTCTTTGTAAGAACCAGTCGGAAGAAGGTGATCCATTTTAATAAACACATTCTTCCCACATATTTTCTCTTCAATCAATGGAGTATAACCTTCAGACATAGTTACGATGGACCGATCACTTTCGATCGGCAGTGCTTCGCGATAACGCCACATATTGTGCGGTCGCTGTTCAATATCGGCAACTGGAAAATGAGACTCGAATTCCAGGTCAAAAAGCCCTCCGCACGAGCATTTGAAGGCTTTTGATCCTAAAGGAAATTTCCGCCCGCATTTAGAACAGATGAAGGAAGTCACTTTTAGAAAGTGAAGTTAACGAGAAGATAAGGTCGCGCAAATGGAACCGTACTAGACGGCTCTAGTTGCCAGTACCCATCAAACCCCGCATCCAATCCTATGCTTGAAACATTGCTTCCGAGACCAATTCTTGTGTAAAGAGGTGTGCCGGCCATTGTTCTCTCTCCTCCAATGAGAGAAGTGATGTGTTTTAAAGACCAGAAGATCTGTCCCTTCACATAAATGCTCTTGTGGACTGTGATTTTGGTCTGGATTCCAAGATATGTGTGGTCAGGCAAACTGAAGCCTTTGACAACGAGGCTGGACCAGTCGAAAGAAAAAACGTACGCATGGATCGTCCCCTGAAGATAAGGGATACCTGCCGAAAACTGAATGAATACCGGTGTAACCAAGGCACCCGAACTCATGTCCAAATTGAACCCTATTCCGACACTGACTGCCATAGAAAAGCCATACACTGAAAGAATGGTGATTATAGAGACCACTACCAATTTTCTCACTACGATACCTCCTAAAGGAACCAGTTTTACTTTTCAGTGAAAACTTGTAGTGTAGATCATTGGGAGATCAAAATCCCTCTTCGCTATTTTAATGCCCCATATCTGAGTATACGCCTTCTTTCCGAGGACAAGACCCCGTTCCATATCGGACCCTAGCCTTTTAATTCCCTCTTCAAAACTCTCTTCGGGTATCAATCTCAGGGACGAGTAGGCCTTGTTTCTGTACTGCTCAAAGTGCTGTTTCTTGAATTCAAAAGAGGTCTTCACCTTCGTCGTATATATTCCCTCGAAGCCTGCTTTCTTCATCGCAGAAATAATCGAAGAATTTCCAGGATATCTACCTCTATCTATATCAAGAGTCTCAGGGAAATAACTGGTTAAGGTTCTCTCAGAAATGTCTTGACAGGAGTCCGTCACTGTCAATACGCTCCCATCATTTTGCAGGACTCGAAAACTCTCCTTGAACAGATTTTCAAGATCAGAAATATAATGTACGAGGTTAATATTGAAGACGAAGTCAAATTCAGAATTTCCATATGGAAAAGGACCGTTTGCATCTGCAATAGCGAGTTCAATTCTCTGATTCTTCTTTGAACCCTCTGAAATCATTGAAGGGCTGGTGTCAAATCCGAAACCATGAGCATAGAGAAGCTCTGAGAGAATACTCAAATAGTCAGCTGTGCCACAACCTACTTCCAGAATTCTGTCGGCATATCTAATTCTATTAGTAATGTGCTCCACCAGCTTCTCGTTGGGATATCTATATTTGGAATATACCAAGGCGAACTCATCAAAGTCAAAGCTCTTTTTGGGTTTCATATAACTTCTCCTCTTGAATAGTGTACCAAATGATTTCGACAAACACGCGTAAATATTTGCGGTGTTTTTCACTTCCGAGCTGTTATGTTGCATTTGTGATGCTGAACCAACAAGCTCGTGTATAATTAAACCAAAAAGTGTTCGATGGAGGTTGAAGGGTTTAAATGACTGCAAGGGACGTACTTACAATCCTTGGCGCATATGCACGAAGCTTTGGTGAGAGTTTAGTAGATAAACCGACCATAAACAAGTCCATTCTTTCAAACAATATCAAGTTCTACAAAACGCTTAAATGGATCAATATACTTGCCTCGTTTCTCCTGTTTGTGCCAGTTTTTGGATCTATTCGTGACTTTAACCTACCTCACATGGTTGGTTACCTCATTATGGCGTCTTTTGGTTATTCAACCTGGATATTCCAAGGTATTACCGGAGTTCCCATCTACGAGGAGACACGGTTTCTTACACTGTTGCACTTAACTCTCCACAGTTTCTTTGGAATATGGCTTGAATTCTACAACAACTTTCCCCTTTTCGATGATTTCCTTCATTGTTTTGGTGGATTCTGGGGAGGTTTTTCACTCTTTCCGTTCATTTTCGGTTCGGCAATCGCTTGGTCGAACCTTCCTCCAAAAGCTGTTGAGTGGAAGGTCTGGCTTTCAGGAATATCAATTGTAAACATGATAGGCGTCTTTTGGGAAATCGGAGAGTTCATTTCCGACAAAATCTTTGGCAGATATCCCGGCTACCGCATGGCCCAAGAGAGTCTTAACGACACAATGCTCGATCTCATATTCAACAATTTTGGTGCAACGATCGGAATATTGCTATTTTGGAGGTACCTGAAAAGGTCTAAAGACATAAACACATTTGTGAAGGATATGGGTAACAAGCTGGGTGAGTTCTTCGTGAAAGAGAAAGAACTTCTACGCCGCTAGAATGAGCCCAATTTTCGATAGCAAGAACGTCGAATTCATGTTTGCTGTGCTGAGAACAGATCAATTCGATTCTGTTCAACAATTTATCAATACTCTCACAAATTCCTCCCTGATTAACGAATCAATCGCTTCGTCAAAAGAAGAAGATCTAATCGTGAAGTCAGAACTTGAGTCTAGCCGCCAAGATTGCGGGAACAGACAATCTACTTAAGAGACACTCTTTCTCTTATAATCGTTTAGTGTCAGTTCAATTCTCTTGGTAACACTTCTCACGAGCTAGAAAGGCTCTTTAAGCAACCTCATTAAGGTCTTCACAGATTCTTGCCATCGTGCCCAAACTCCTGAATCGTGGACGAGTATGTATTATACTATAGTAAACTGTCCTGATATGTTCGCTGATTTGTGAGGTGCGCCGGTTTGAGGGAATCCTGGGAATACTATAGTGAAATTGCTAGCAGATATGACTACATGTATGAGGAACCTTACTGGAACTTATATCATCGTATTGTCGAAAGACTGCTGGAAGACCATGTGAAGACAATCGGAAGAACTCTTGACATTGGTACTGGTACGGGAAGATGGGCCCTCTATCTAGCAGAGAAAGCTCACGAGGTTGTGGGAGTCGACCTTTCGCAGGAAATGCTTAGTGTCGCCTCCATGAAAGCTGGCCTGGCCGATCTTAAGATTGATTTCGTTCATTCAAATGCCGAAAGGCTTCCTTTTGAAAAGGAATGCTTCGATTATGTGCTGGCAATGGGGGACCTCCTTTCATACGCAAAGAACACATCGGAAGTCTTGGCTGAGTGCCAAAGGGTTCTCAAAAGGGGTGGGCTACTTCTTGCCACGGTTGATAATGCGTGGGCCTTCTTGCATGATTTCCTTTCGCGGGGAGAGTACTCTTTGGCAAAGAGATTGGTTGAAAAGGACAAAATTCCAATAGGAGACAGCTCAGTTAGTAGCATAGTCTTTGCCACAAAGCCCTTTTTTCCGGAGGAAATTGGGCATTTGCTTAACATGAATGGCTTTGACCTCATAGATATTTCATCGGTGGTTGCCTTCTATCCATATGACGAACAAGCGCTGGCAGCAAAAATCGACAGCGCAGTGGATTGGGAACTCAAATACTGCAGGAACCGCGAAACCTTGGCTCGTTCAGAGCATCTCTTCTTATGCGGTAAAAAGAGGTGAAGAATGACAAAGAGAAGAAGAACATCTCCTGCACTTTCAATTGGATTATTTTTGATAATGGCCGCCATAATCGGTTTCGTATTTTCGCTCATCTCCATTAACAGAGTTGGACAGATGAAGGCGGAGCTTTCACAGATGCGCAGGCAGTACGATGAAGATCTTAAAGCAATCGAGGATGATTTTGAAGCTAAACTAGCAAGTGTCGAAAGACTTCTCGGATCGGGCGGAACGCTCGAGCAGTATATCGTTGCGAAGAACTTTCTGTCTAACTATGCTATTGACTTGGAAACAATAATTACAGAAGCACAAAGTTCAAGCGACAGACCGTACTTCAGAATATTCGTGACTGGAACAAAAGAAGTCTGGGTCGGGGTGAAGAAAAACTCTGCAGATACAGCTTACTTCTTTCAGAAAAATCTCAAACCCGGACTTTCTCAAGAAAAGTTCTTCTATTTCAAGAATCCCGAAATTGAAACAAAATACACTGTAATGGTTGGAAGAGATGCATATGTTAGATCTGGAGCACCAGAAAACATATACCTTCTTTTTTTTGGATTTGGTTCCGGCAAGTTAGTTAAGATGCCTTCGGTAGAAATCACAAATATCTCTGAAGCTCTGGATCTCTATATCCCGGGATCCTGATCTTTGACTGAGGAAAGAATAACTGAGAACTTAGTTTCTTTGGTCGGATGGGTTGTCTTTACCAGAGAAGAGACTTCAGAGACAACAGAGCGAAAACCCCACAAAAAACAAGGAGCTGCTCTCTCTATTCAATTCTCAGAGCATCTACTGGGTTCTTTCTGGATGCCATTCTTGAAGGTATCAGGCCCCCCAAAACTGTTAATAGAATACTGGCCACCATTAAAGAGATCACGTAAAAAGGATTTATATAGGCCACGTTAGATAGACCGGTAAGTCTTTCGATAATTGAGTTAAGTGGCACGATCAATATCGAAGCAAACAATATTCCAAGGGCCCCGGAAAACGCTCCTATGATGAAATTCTCCGCGTTGAACACGGTACTGATGTCCTTCTTTCTTGCTCCAAGAGCCCTCAGTATCCCTATTTCTTTTGTTCTCTCAGTCACCGATATAAATGTAATAATTCCAATCATTATTAGCGAAACGACAAGCGAAATAGCAGCGAAAGACAACAACACGAATGTTGAGCCATTTAGTATCCCCGCGAGTAATCCCGTTATCGTTGACGCGAGATCAATGTAAAGAATCCTATTCTCAGCGGCTTTGCCTTCGTTCCAGGAGTCCAGGTATTTCAAGACCTCTTCTTTGGATTTGAAATCTTTGGGATAAAGCACGACGGAAACAGGAGTTTTGTATGCTCCGAGCTTCTGAAGAATATTTCTTTTCGTTATGGGTAGATTTACGCCGCCCACCAATCTTGCAGTAATATCGGGTGGTATCACTGAGAGGACATTGAACAAATCCGAAGCAAACTGTTCTCCGGACAGAACATTTACATAAAGATCCTTCTGGGCGAGGACAATCTCCGAATCTACGGCATTCTCAATGAATTTCTGGGCGAGACGATCGGAGTATGCTATTCCTTCGTCAAGAACTGAGAACTCAATCTGTGCTTTGGGTCTTAAAATGCCGACTATTTTCAGCATTATCCCGAGATCACCATAGTAAAGATCCATGAGGTCTCTTAGAGAAGTCTTCGGCGTAAAACTCATCCCTTTTCTCAAGTAGAAATCGTCATTGTAAATTGCCTTGATTTCTAATCCAATGATTTCTTCAAATCCAATCCTCTCTTTATCATGATCAAGACCCAACGCTTGAAGAATCACATTTGATATTCTGTTTCCTTTTCCAACGATCATTACAAGATCGGTGAATTCCTTAGGAAAGGATCCCGCAACTAAGTCGAAATTGTTCTCGAGATAACCCGGAGACTCCGGGTCGAGATCTTCCGGATACGCCGTGAATTTGATTGAAGTCTGATCAACAGTTTTCGCCATTTCTCCGTACTTTGCAACCAAATTCATGTTTATATGTCGCGTGTATGTGAAGCCCGAAAGAAGTTTGGGATCTATGCTCTCAACATAAGCCAAGTATTCATCAGATAGATCGTTGTTGTGAATTAGAATCTCATCACGGGGATCGTATGGATAGACAAATCGCCCCAAGACATCACTATCATCTTCTTCAAACCGCTTTTCAGACTCAGCTTGGCGATACTGCTGCGACTCCAGATCAACTGTTGTCTGACTCACCATTATCGGAAACGTAGAGAGAGTCTGCGACTCGAATTCTGATAGCTGCCTTCCAAAACCGCTAGAAAGTGCCAAGACAAGAAAGATTCCGACTATGCCAATGCTAGAAGCCAGTATCGTAAGTGCTGTACGCCATTTCTTTGTTAGGATATTGGTTGCAGAAAGTCTCAGGGCAGCTGGAAAACTCATACTTGTTTTTTTTATAATAAGTTCTGGTTGAGGATCGTCATCATCTGAAGGACGGGAGTCGCTTACGATTTTGCCGTCCTTAAGTTTGATTATCCTATCTGCGTAGCGATTAGCGATTTCTTCATTGTGAGTTACCATTATTATGAGTTTTCCCCTCGCTACCTCCTTTATCAACTTCACAGTTTCTTCACCTGTCTGAGTATCTAAAGAACCAGTAGGTTCATCTGCCAAGATGATATCGGGGTCATTGGCAAGGGCTCTTGCAATAGCAACTCTCTGCATCTGACCATTCGATAGCTGACAGGGCTTCTTATGAGCTTGATCTGCTAAGCCCACTTTTTCTAGCAGCTCTATGGCTCTCTTTTCTTTTTCTGAAGAAGGCACACCGCCAAGTGTCATACCTATTTCAACGTTATCGAGAAGACTAAGATGTGGGATCAAATTGAAGCTCTGAAAAATGAATCCGATGCTCTTGTTTCTGTAAGCATCTAGCTCCCAGTCTTTGAAATCCCTTGTGGATCTGCCATTTATAACTAGATCACCCATGTCGCATCTATCGAGCCCACCAATAAGGTTCAAAAACGTTGTTTTGCCTGAACCGCTTGGCCCAAGGATTGCAACGAATTCGTCGTTTGAAAAGCAAATGGAAACCTTATGCAGGGCTGTTTGTTCTAGTTCTCCCGTTCTATAGATTTTCGATGCTTCCTTCAGCTGAAGCATTTGTGCATCACCCTCTGAAAAAGTATTAGCAGGCCATAGACTGATTATATCACTCTAATAGCTGAATCATGAAATTCCCGAGAAGATCGTTCTTGCAATCTCCCCCTTTAGGGATCACTGTCCCCATAGTTTACAAGTTCGAAAGGCGAAAGTTCAAGAAATCGCAGGCTTTTTTCTGGAGTGTTTTGAGAAAAGCAAAATAGGAACCATAAATTCGGAGAGTAAATCCTTTTCAGAAGAGAAAAACCTGTCAAACTGATTGGACAACAAATATTTCGGATCGTTCAGGCAAGAACTAGTTTAGAATTGAACCATTCACTTTGCAAGAGGAGAAACTCAGAACTTGTCCCATCTCCGGGCAATGCAGACTGACATCTCTATTTTGAGGGAGGTTGAATATGAAGAGGATGGCCTTGCTTTCTATCTTGGTTCTTATAGTACAACTTGCATTTGCATTCACAGGTAGCTTCGGAGGCTCAAGAACAGAAGAGTTGAGCTCAGTTGTCGGAGGATCAGATGGTATTTTGGCAGTTGGCTTTTCCGAGTACTATGATGAACCCTATATGCAGACAATTGTTATTAAAACTGATTCAGACGGCAATATATCGTGGACAAAGGAGTACGGAACACCGGTAGATGATATCGGTAGATGCATAGTCTTGACTGATGAAGGTATGGCCCTTCTCGTATCTCGTGTAGAGATGACAAGCGGCGCAAAGCTAATGGCCACATTGATTGACGGGAATGGCAGTCAGGTTTGGCAGAACTTCTACGGAAAATACAGAGACTATTCTCCCTGGAGTGTGGTCGTCACTGATAATGGATTTGTTATTGCCGGTCAGTGTATGACTGACAACAATTACCTTCAGGCCAGTCTGATCAAAATCGATCTTTCAGGAAGAACAGTATGGGAGAGAGAATTCGGAAAAGATGGCATTGATGGAGCTCAGGCAGTAACGAAGCTTGACGATGGCAATATTCTGGCCACTGGCTATAGCTGGATCGAGGAACGTCAGTACCTATGGCTGGCTTTGCTAGATTCGTATGGAAAGACACGCTGGCAGAAGCTCATCGGCAATTCGGAAGGTCCCTTTCTCGAAGGGAGGGCTGCAATCGAGGCCGAAAACGGATTCCTTGTCGGCGGAATCTCCAGTAGTTTCTCAGGAAAGGCCTATTTAGCGAAGATTGACACATTCGGCGAGATTGTTGAAGAAACACTTCTTGACGATAAATACCCTGCACTACTCTCAATTCTGAAAGACAATGACAACTACGTGGGGTTGGCATCATTTGTAACTGTTGAAGATGAGGGCTTCGGATTGATAGAGATCACCAAAGAAGGAGAAGTCTTAACTCATGAGGCTTTTAATGTGGATTCATTTGAACCACACGCATTTGCCAGAATAGGCGCTGGGAAATTCGTCGTTGTTGGAACAAAATCGACTGACGAGAACGGAAGGCAGGCGTACTGGATATCGGCCGATTTTTAGGAAAGAGTTTCATTTAGTAGTTCCACAAGTCTTAATCCGGCTGATCTCAAGCAAATCTAGCAAAATGCGTTTTCTATGCCCAGAAACTAACCAAAACCAAGAAGTTCTGTTAATGCGTTTTTCTTGTTTGAAGAGATCAAATCAGTTATTTCAGCTTCATTAAGACAGCTCAAAACACACGTAGATCGCTTTCCTTAAGATATTGTAATTGCCCAAAGACTACAGATATTCGGCGGAGCTTTCATTAAAGGCTTTCTTAACAGAGTTCTGCTGAATCTCGGCTATGATGCTTCTATACGCATCAAAAGATGAAAGTTTGATTCTGGAAGTGAAAATTCCAACTTCAAAGACAGATGGGTGAGACATAGGATGATTAGAGGGATATTTTTCGCAATAGCGGCCGGGATAGTAATCGCTATGCAAAGTGTCTTTAGTGCGAGACTGGGAGAGAAAATTGGATTCTTCGGTTCAAACTTTTTCATACACGGCACTGGATTTCTTCTTGCCTCTGTACTTCTCTTTTTGTTCGGTAAGGGAGAAATGAGCCTGGATTCACTTAAAGGACTCAATCCACTCTACTACACCGCTGGATTCATAGGTGTCTTGATAATCCTAAGTATTTCTCAAGGTGTATCTTCTCTAGGTGCGAGCAGAGCGATCGTAATAATTGTAGTAACCCAGATAGTCTTTGCACTTATCATAAATGTTGCAGGACTCTTTGGCGAGCTGCCTATCGATCTAACTCCCTCCAAAGTCATTGGATTGCTCCTAATGCTTTCGGGCGTTCTGATATATCAGCTGGCAAAATAATCTCAAAATTAGGATTACATCGCATTGTCAATGAATGATAGAACCGCGCTGACGGTCATTTCTTGTTGCTCGAGAAGGGTTATTAATGCATCTCCGTCCCCTCTCTGTGGTCCATAGTATCCGAATTGCGCATGATTCCCCCCACGCAGCGTCAAGTAAGTTGTTCCTTCAGGGAGTAGAGCTTTTCCGCTCTCCAGAGCTTCAATGTCAAGTACTTTATCGTTGCTACCATAAATCGACAGTACATGAATACCTGATTCAGATAGAGAAGTGTCTTTACCGGGATAGGCGGCAAGCAAAATGAGACCGTCGACTCTGCCCTGATTATCGTAAGCAAATTTCGCTGCCATTGAACCCCCAAGAGAATGCCCGGCCAAAATCCATCTCTTAATCTCTGGATTGTCTTTCAAGATATTTTCTGCTCTGTTTGGAGAAAGTACGGCAAGATTAAGGGGCATTTCCACAAGGAAACATGAAACACCGCTTGTGGCGATTCTCTTAAGAAGTGGAGCATATGATACTGGATCAACGAGGCCACCGGGATAGAACACTATTCCAATCTCACTTCCTTTCGCAGGAGTGAAGATGTGAGTTCCATCTTTGAAACAGTAGATAACTTCATCTGAACTCGAAAGAGAGTAATAGGCCTCTTTACTAGGTGGATAAGGTCTGAGAAAATTGAGCACGCTCAGGGTAAGAACTGCAGTCAGTGATATTGTTGCAATCAACAAGATGTAAGTATTACCCCTTTTCATAATTTTCACTCCCCAATTAAAACTTAGACTCTACCCAGAAATTCTCGGCACAGGCAGTATGGTACGACTTTTCTCAATCTATCCTCAGAAAAATGATCTAATCTACAAAAGCATTCAACCGCCAATGAAGATTCAACTTGAAAAATCCACCCATTCGGAATTGAAACGAATCGGGTGTCAAGGGCAAAGTCCTCAGTATTCCCGACAATCAGAAAAACTAAAACAGTAAAAGGACCTTCGAAAGAAGCCAAATAATCGCGAAAACAATCAGCCCAACAAAGGCAAGACCAAAAATTACCCGGAGTCCGAAGAAGGCGAGCTTCACCGCAAGACCCAAAAAAACCAGCCCTCCGAAAATCGCCAGAATAACTATAAATACGTTCATTCTCTACCTCCAACAATCTATAATCTGCCATCAGACCTATCATTCTTGAAACCCGAATCGATTACAGCTAGACAAGCGTCAACTACTTCTTCATCGTAAAGAACACCAGAGTTGCTCTTGATCTCTTGCACAGCTTCGCCCAATCCCCTAGATGCTCTACGGTCTGTGAGAGACCATTGCCTCCACCATATCGGCCACTGCCACGATTCTTGATTCTAAAGATAGTTCTGATACCGTAAGTCCTTCTGGATAACCTGATCCGTTTATCCTATCGTGATGGTTCTTGACAATCTCCGCTATTGGCCCACCAAGTTTTACATCGCGAAGGATTTCGTAGCCGACTATTGGATGGCGCTTGATCAAAGACCACTCAAGATCAGTAAGTCGAACCGGCTTTGAAAGTATCTCAACCGGAATCGAAACCTTGTCGACATCGTGCAGCAAGCCGGCAATTCTGACGGTTGTACTCCTATTATCATCCAGGCCGAGCCGCTCTGCAATGGCAGTAGCTAAACGACTCACGTTCTTCTGATGGCCTGCCGTGCATGGATCTCTCGCCTTTACTACCTTGCTAACAAGGTTTACAGCTCCTTCAAGAGCAGTGTGCAATCTCCCCAAAGCTTCCGAAAGTTTATTTTTTGCGGCAAGGACTTCCGTTATGTCGACAACTATCAGGCTAACCAGATCCATATTTTCAGTGCTAAAAGGAGCAGCAAAAATCTCGACGTCGACTACTTTTTCAGAGGACTTTTTCTGCCTGGAGACTACACTAGAAGATCTTCCAGCAGCTAGGTTACATATCTCAACCAGGGATTCATTATTTGCAGCCAAATCCTCTATGGACAACCCTTTTAGCGTACCGAGATCATATTCGTAGAATTTGCATGCAGCTTCGTTAGAATCTACGATTGAACCCGTTGCCGAATCTATGAGAAGCATTGTCGCACCGTTCATTTTGAAGAAGCTCTTGTAGCGATGCTCACTCTTAACAAGCTCATCTTCTTCAAGAGCAAGTGTTAGAACATCACCGACTGACGCAGCAAAGCTCTTCTCATCTGAAGTCCATTGCCTTGGTGTGTTCATGTCGCAAAATAGTGATCCCACGATGACCCCTCTGATCCTCAAGGGGATATCTAGAATCGCTTCTACTCCAACCTCTTGCAGACTAGCAATGAAGTTGTTTTTTTCTTCTTGGTTCACGTCGGAAATACTGAAGAACCTCTTTGCTTGAATCAAGTGAAGATATTCGGAAGCGAGATCTCGATCCATAGCTCTCGACTTATCTTCTCTTGCCTCTCCATCAACCTGGTCAGAGCTAATAATCAGATCCATCTCACCAATTCTGTTTAGCAAATAAATCCCGGCACGATGAACACAAAGAGAAGAGCCTACTATTCTTACGGCGCTCTTCATAAACTCATCCAGTGAGAAACCACTTCCAGCAGCCATTTTTGACAGTGTGAGAAGGCCATCGTTCGTTTTCTTTTTGAATTCCTGAATTCTAAATGATTCAGACACATCGTAGCAGAGGCTTACAACCTCACCAGAAGGAAGTTTATACACATAATTTGTCCACCAGCCTTCTTGATCTCCGTAAACATATTTCTCGGCCTCCACTTTCTCAGGGGCTCCTTCCTTCCACACCTTTCTCACTGCTTCGAAGAAACCACTCTTTTCAACACCGGTAAAAACATCCCTTAGCTCCTTCCCAGAAGAACTAATCCCAGTTCTACAAAAATCTTCACGAGGCGCCTTGAATTCTTTCAGAATAAATTGCTCTCCATCTTCACTGTCCAGAATCAACAGGCCTCCGTTCATGTTTTCTATCAACTCTCGATATCTGGCTTCACTTTGAACAATCCTCTCTTCATTCTTTCTATCTTCGGTCACATCCCTGAAGACCAGAATGACACCTTTGGTCTCACCATCTTCTCTGGATATCGGAGATGCAGAAGCGGCAATTGAGTAGGTCTTTCCGTTATTGGATTTGAGTGCAGTGTGATATGCCAGTCCAACCTTTTTACCGGTTTTTAGCACATGCTCTACCGGAATAATTGCAGGTTCGCCTGAATCCTCATTAAAGACCTCCAAAACTTCAGAGACTCTCCTGCCGATGATGCTGCTCTCGCTAAGACCAATAAGATTGCAGGCAACTTCATTGACGAAAGTGACCGTTCCAGAAGCATCTGTCGAAAGAACTGCGTCACCAATACTTGAGAGAGTAGCGCGGTACTCCTCTTTGTTCTCACTGAGCTTCCTTGACGTCTCAATGCGTTGAATAATTTTTCCGAGTCTCTCTGTAACCGAAAGAATCATTTGAGACTACTCATAGAGGAAGGCGATTTCCCCGTCACCATAATAATATACGGTTAAGCTCCCAACATCATTACCCCTAACTCTTATTGGCTCACGAATAAAACGATCGCTTTTTACGACTCTACTCGATTCATACACTCTGTCATTGTAAACGATTACTGCACAAGTGTTCTCGGGTTCCAGAAAAGCATCGGGAAGGATTTCCAAGAGACCAATCAGAATGTCGTCAATGGAGTCCTCTGCTATGTCGACTAATCTCGAGAAATCATGTAGAAGTTCAAGTTCTTTGTTTCTTTCCCTTAGCTGCGCCTCAAGGCCTAAACGTTCAACTCTTATCTGCCATTTTCTCTTAGCCATAGTTTCGTCCCCCGGTAACTTTGTTGCCCCCGGATCTTTTGGAGACATACAGATTTCTGTCTGCCCTTCTGATCATGTCTTCAAGTTCATCTCCATGTCCTTCAAGACTGGCAATTCCCAGGCTGGCACGAACCTTTATTGGGATTCCCTTATAAGTAATTCTCGAGTCATCAAGCGAACGACAAATCCTCGTCGCAGCTTCTTCGGTGTTCGTGATATCAGTCATCGGGAGCAGAATTATGAATTCATCGCCACCATATCTCGCAAAAATATCTGCGGCTCGCAGAATCTTGGTACATATGTTTGCAACCCTTTTTAAGACAAAGTCTCCGGCTAGATGTCCAAGCATGTCATTCATATTCTTAAAATTATCTATGTCGAACATTATCAATCCCATTTTTGTGTCATATCGTTTTGCCTTCTCGATTTCCCGTTCTCCATGCTCAAACAGACCTCGCCGGTTGTAAGCACCAGTAAGATAGTCCCTCACCGAGAGATCTCTCACCTCCTCATGAAGACGGGCGTTGTTTATGCCAATCGCAGCAATATCTGCAAATGCCTTGAGGGCGTCAAGATGACGATTCTTAAACTTTCCGCCCTCCTCGCTATCGACGGCGATCATTCCAATCGTTTCATCTCCAATAACCAAAGGCACGCCCATCCAAGATTTTATAAATTTGAAGTCTGGCCTGTTGAATTGTTGGTATGCTCTCTGAGCATCTTCTGCTAGAATGATTTTCTTGTTTCTTACTACATCGAAACCGGGACTTCCTTCTTCCATCGTGAATTTGGTCCCGACAAAGGAATTTTTTCCAGGCCAGCTCCCACCGACAATGATTAAATGATCCCCTTCAACTAACTCAACTGCAGCGCTGTAGAACGGTATTACTTGTCTCAGACCCCGAACAATAGATTCTATTACCGTTCTCATATTCAGATCTTTAGTTATCGCTTCGGTTGCCTTTATCAATGACTGTGATGTGATGTGATTTCTCCTCGTTGCAACAAGATTTTTGATTTTTGTGAGAGAAAGAGAGACCGTAGTCCCAACTAGTCTGTACAGATTTATGCTTTCTTCGGAAAGACCAGTCACGCGTTCTGTAAGGGTTTCAAAGTAACCAGCAATCTCGTTGTTCGATTCAAGCGCTATGCATATGTATCTCAGTTCCTTTCCTTCGATGGCTGTATTTTGAACGATTATTCGATTTTCTCTGAGGGTTTCCTGAGCCTTTGAGTCCTTCATGAGATTCAGCGGAAATGCCTCGGTGTCGCCTCTCGAAACCTCAAGATCAAGATATTCATCCTCACTAAATGTGATCTTGCAACCGACCATTCCCTTCTCTTCGTATGCGCGATTCACAATCTTGGAGGCCGCTTCATGAAGATTATCACCGCTCAGAATCAGAACGTAAAGATCGTTCATGAAGACCATCATACTATCTCTGGCTTTCAATTCGGCCTGCAGCTTCATCTCACCGGTGACATCCCGTGACGACATCGTCCAACCCTCGACTTCTTTCCCATTAAACAAAGGACTTACAGCTGTCTCCATCCACAATATTCCGCCGCTCTTAGTTCTTGCTCTATATCTGAAGCAACCGTGTTTCTTTTCTCTCAGAAGAACCTTGGACTCTTCAACAACTCTCTTGCGATCCCTTGAGTCAATGAGATCCAGAGCTTTTTTCCCAACCAGGTCTTCAGGCACAAACTCCAATGTGTTTACTACCGAGGGCGAAACATAGGTGAAAACCAGTCTTCCATCAACTACGGCAAGAATGTCCAAGACGTTGCCTTCGAAATTCTTCAGCAGTTCATCGCTTCTTAGTAGTCTTTCCTGAAGAAGTGACTTTTCGTTATTTCCAGTCTCTTCGCTGAACTCTTCTCCAGTCATGAGCGCCAACAATTGAATCGCACATTTCACAAAGTCCTTTTCCTCCACAGACAGATTTCTCTCATGCAATTCGATCTCTAAGACCAGAACACACTCCGGCAATCCAGGGGGGCTTTTGATTAACAAGATCCCTTTTCCAGCTTCCGAAACTGTATTTGCTCTGCTTTTTCTTATTAAATTCTCAAGTTTTGATTTTCTACTATCTCCACTTCTCGAACTCGAGACGCAAATTACGGAGTCTGATTCTTTTCTCCAGTCGCAAACCATCTTGAGGAAAGAAGAACCATGATGAGCTCTTTCAACTGTGCAAAGAGTAAGACTATTGACAGAAAGAGAATCACCAACAATTGAAAGAGCCTTTTTAATCTTTTCCAAGCTCTTCTCATTGCCAACGAGAACCGAGATTATTCTTCTCACTGAACTGAACAGGTTTCTACTGTCGGACTCCATTCGACCCTCCGAGAAATGATGAGGCGCTGTAATGTTCTCAGTTGATTATAGCATTGCCATTTCGTGCCAAAAATCAAACGCAGAGATAATGTCCTTGTAAACATGGAAGAAGCCGCAGTTTAGCTGTGATCTATTTTCTGTTTGACCTCTAAGATATCTTAGAGTAGTTCTTTTGGTGCGATCTGATTGCTCCTCTGCATCCTTCAGGGACATTAACGTACTCTCTAATCAAAACTGTTTGTATCACCCTGCAAATGACCAAGTGACACCTTCCTGTTAATGACATTTATTACTTAGAGTCACACGCATTCCATTGACCTATCTGTTCTCTGAGACACTGAAGGCTAACTCTCCATCGTCATCGGTTGTGGCGCTCATCAATGCCTGCTGATACTTCAAACCAATGATTCAACTTAGCAATGAGAAGCTTAAAAGAATTTTTTTACCCATCTTCGACCTAGGCACTGAGTACATAATCCTCAAGTCTCATCTTCCAATTTGGTACCAACTGAACTATTAATTTTGCCGAGAAACATCTCCGACCAGAATCTCTTTCTCACCGACGAAGGATATTGACTTTTGAATGCTTATCATCTGTGTGTGTATAGTGTTAAAGTTTAGTCGAGCACTGATATCTATTTATCCGGTAGCTGAGTTTCCGGCGAGATGATTCTCGAAAACCATAATCATGTGTGGGATGGACTTGACTCATACACACTACAAATTTCTAATCACTTACAGGAAGTGGTACAGATGTCTCGAAAGTTTGCTATGGAGTTTGTTCTGGCTATTTTCCTAATGGCACATGGCCTTGTTTTTTCCTTCCCCGTTGTTTGTGGCAACCTTGGCCAATTCACTTTTACAGATGCCATTTTCTACCTGCGGAAGCTCATCTTCGGTACGATTTCGAGACCTTACGAAGAAAACTATCAGGCAGAGCTCCCTGATTTGGCTTGCGCAATAACTATAACCGCACTTGGCGATCTAATGTACAGTAGAGGGCTTGTAATCGCGGGCGATCCTTACTCAAGTGTGGAGAAGAGTCTTTTTCAAAGTGAAATTGTGTTCGCCAATCTCGAATTCCCAATAGACACTCGGTTCCCCGAATCGGCATTCCCAAAATTCAACGGTTCTTTCGAATACTTTGAGAAAGTAGTGACGCCCTTGGGAATTAATGTTATGAATATCGCAAACAATCACTCTCTTGACAGGGGTATCGAGGGACTGAGATCGACCCGTACTTTTCTTAATGACCGTGGAATCCATTGTGTTGGATTTGGAGAAGAAAGTCGATTCTCAATAATTCCATTCGATAAAGTTAGAATCGCTGTCTCAGGTTTCACGTTCGGCACCAATGGAGCTACCGTTGATAGTGAATCCAGTCTGAATGTTGCCAACCTAAACACATTTGAGGATGCAGAGACTGCGCTGTCTAAGATCATTCCTATCGTTGAATCTATGTCGGAAGAAGCATCCGTTATCGTGCTTAGTCTTCACTGGGGACTTGAGTTTGAGAACAAACCTACTGAAATGCAGGTGGAAGTCGCAAGAAAGCTCTGCGATGAAGGAGTTGACTTGATTATCGGTCATCATCCTCATGTTCTTCAGCCACTGGAGGTGTACTTAAATGCGAGAGGATCAACTTCGCTAATCATCTATTCTCTGGGCAACTGGATTTCTTCTATGAAAGCTAAGGATTGCAGAATCACGGCATCGCTAAAAATCGAGCTTTCCGAAGACGGGAGTGTTTGTGGAATCAAGGTTTTCCCTTATTTCTTTAATCTAAGCAAGATGCAGCTTGTGCCTCTGTCAAATCCTGCCCTTATCCCCGAATCATTTGCATACTATTTGGATAGTAGCCCAAATTGTTCACACTAAGGATTCCAGTACCGACTAGTTATCCTCACCTGACTGATTTATGGTCTTTTCTGATAACAATCTTCCGTCATTGCCTTTCTCAGTCAGTATTTCAGCGAATAAAGGGATTCTAACACAATCCAATAATTGTCAAATTTGTCCTTCCAGATTTTTTATGTAACATCAAAGGAGATTGAAGTGACTATCAGGAACACTGCTTTAGCCCTCTTGGAAGAGTTTAATTCAGTATGAGACATGACCGATTCTAGATAAAGAACTCTGGAAAGTTCGTCTTTCTCTTTAAAACGAGAAAAGAAAGCCTTCCAAGAGATGATTTTCCAGCTCCACAATGTTGAGTATACTTTCAGTTCCAAGTGGAAGAGGGAGTTAAGAGCTCATACTTACTTCAAAACAATAACCTTTGAGGCCTGCTATTAATTGCATAAAACATTTCCAATGCTAAACTAAGTTATCGGACATTGGAGGTGAAAGATGCGCTTTCTTGAACAATACCTTGAAAAAGAAGTTAGACCTGCACTTGGGTGTACGGAACCTGGAGCGATTGCATTTTGTGTTGCTCTTGCAGCAAGCAAACTTGAGGGAAAAACAGAAAAAGTGCATGTAACTACCAGCGTCAACGTATACAAGAACGGAATGTACGTGGGAATTCCAGGTACGAATGAAAAGGGAAATGAGTTTGCTGCCGCTTTGGGCGCCATATGCGGGGATGCAGATCTCCAGCTCGAGGCACTTAGGCCTTGCCGAGTTGAATCGGTCGGTATTGCAAGAGAGATGATAGACAAGGGTCTGGTCAGTGTGATCTGTGATCAAGATCTATCTGGAGTATTCATAGAAGCCACGGTGTCTAATCATAATCATTCTGTACTTTGCAGGATAACTGGCAGTCACACGAATGTAGTTTCATTAGAGATAGACGGAGAAAAGGTCCGTTCAAGTGAGAGATTCGTCCCCTCCGATGCATTAGAATTTACTCCTGAAGAGATATTTGAGTCAATTCGAGAAATCACTGAACTGGAAATCGAGAAGATCTTCGAGGGAATAGAAATGAATCTCGAGATTGCCAGATTTGGCCTTAAGAAAATGTTGCCTTCAAAAGAGACCTTCAGCTACCACGAAAACGTAAGCCTCGGATACAAGATTCGTAACTATTGTTTCGCGGCTTCGGCCGCCAGGATGTCTGGTGTTCCCCTTCCTGTGATGAGCAGTAGCGGAAGCGGTAACCAGGGAATTGTCGCCACACTTCCAGTGGCTCTAACCGGCGAGTACTTCCAAAAGAGCCGAAAAGACATTGCAAAAGCAGTAGCTTTGAGCCACCTTTTCTCTGGTTACATAAAGAACAAGCTCGGCAGAGTTGCCCCGATCTGTGGATGCGTTACAGCCGCCGGAACGGGAGCCGCTGCAGGAATTACCTATCTTCTTGGAGGAGCAAGGGAGACAATCGAACAGGCAATGCTGACTATACTATCGAGCACGACAGGCATCATGTGCGATGGTGCAAAAGAGAGCTGTTCATTGAAGGCGGGCCTTGGAGGCCAGGAAGCATATAGCTGTGCATTACTGGCAATGGACAATCTTGGAGTCAACTCAGAGCAGGGATTTATCTCCAACACTTTAGACAGGTCAATAGAAAATATCCAGGTCCTTCTTTCAAAAGGCATGTCAAAGATCGACTCCGCAATAGTTGAGGTACTTGAAAACAGAAAAAGGAAAACGAAATCCCCTGAGTGAAAGGGATGGACTATATGTCGATCCTTGAAGAAAACTCTACTTATGCAAGGCCGAAGATCAAGGAACTCTTGACGTTCTAAATGTCAATAAGAGAAATCTCCACATAATCACACATAAAATAAGGATTACCCTATACATGAAACGTTCTGTTCTTCGCGTTCTATACTTTGATCACTAAAGAGAAAGGGCCTTACTGGATGCAACCAGTGGGTTCCAGTATTTGAGGTGCAGAACACACTATTCTTTATCCTTCTAAAATGCTCTTCAGATCCAAAATGTTCTTTCCAATCGTCCTATGTATTTCAAGAAGCTTGGTAAATGATAAGATGACCTTTAGTCCTGTCCCCGTAACAAGCGCAACAACTGATTCTTCCTTACTTTCGATTCCCTCTTCAAGGGCTTTCGCCAAACCTGCTATAGAAGCCGCGCCAGTTGGTTCTGCAAAAATACCCTCGTGTCTTGCCATGACACGGGTAGCGTTAACCATCTCACTGTCAGGCACGGAGATAGCCGACCCACCGGAATCCCTTATTGCTCGAAGAGTAAGTTCACCGTCAAGCGGGTAAGGCACGCTAATTGCTTTCGCCAGAGTACTGGGCTTTTCCCATCTCTCGATCTTGGTATCGTGCTCCTTAAAGGCCTTTACCAGAGGCGCACAACCCTCAGCCTGAACAACTAGGAGTCTTGGGAGTTTGGCTATCATACCAGCTTCGCTCATCTCCAAAAAGCCCTTCCAAATAGCAGCTGATAGTCCGGCCCCTCCCTCGGGCATCATAACCCAATCGGGAGTATTCCATCCAAGATCTTCAGCAATCTCGAAAGCTATGGTCTTCGTACCTTCAAAGTGATAAGGATTGACTGATGAGGCAGTTGTAAGGTGAGTCCAGCTAGAAGATTCAGATAGATCCATTATCATGTCTATACAATCACTCACAGTGCTTTTTTCCACAAGAATTAGTTCAGCACCATATAAGATCGTTTGCACATTTCTTTCAACAGGCGTATCGGCGGGCATCTGTACGAAACAATGGAGTCCAGCTTTCGCACAAAAAGCGGCTGTTGCAGGTCCAGCGTTTCCATCAGAAGCGATGATTACTTTTCCTGAACCGATTTCCTTAGCCTTACTGACACCCATAGCTGCGGGCGATCTTTGTAAGTGCCGGTAGGATTCCGAGTTTCGTCCTTCAGCATTATTCTCCCGGTGTTTCCCAACTCAGCCTGAAGTCTGATGCCAGCAGTTAAAGGAGTTGCACCCTCTCCCAGCGTTACAGTTACACAATGGCTAATATCATCGATTGGTAGTAGTCAATGGCACTTCCACAAGTCGTAACGATCTTTGTCCGGAAAATCATCCAAATCCATTCCGCCAATTTGATTGTATCTGTAATTCAGAGTGCTGCCACACTTAGGGCATTTTGGGATACCAACTGAATTGCTGAACTGGAAAACGCATACGTCACAACTTTGCACATAATGGCGGGATGTCACATTCCTACCTCACAACTCTTCCTGAAGCGTTTCCACCAAGTAGCTTTTCGACCTCGTCTCTAGATACGATGTTGAAGTCTCCCTTTATTGTGTGTTTTAGGCATGAGGCTGCGACTCCGAACTCAAGTGACTTCAATGGTTCCCATGAATTGTCCAGTCCAAAAATCAATCCCGCAGCAAATGCATCTCCTCCGCCTACACGATCGATTATGTTTATGTCGTATTTCGTAGATACAATAAATTCTCCTCCAGTGAGCAGCGCAGCCGACCATTTATTGAAATTGGCATTTATGCTTTCTCTTAGGGAAATTGCAACTGCCTTCAGATCAAAAGCGTCCCTAAGCTTTGTTGCCACATCTCTGTATCCCTCGACACTTAACCTGCCATCACTCACATTAGTGCCCTCAGCCTTTATTCCAAAGACAGATTCACTATCCTCCTCATTTGCAAAAAGGACATCTATGTTATTCATAAGAGAAGTCATAACCTTTCTCGCCTTTTCTTTGCTCCATAGTCTCGACCTGTAATTTAGATCGCAAGAAACAGTTATTCCTCGCTTCTTGGCCTCTCTTAGAGCTACTTCACATGTTTCAATCAACCCGTCGCTAAGCGCAGGAGTAATACCTGTGAAGTGGAACCAGGTGGCATCTGAGAAAACCTCTTCCCAATCGAAATCTCCGGGCTTTGAATTAGCGAAGACCGAGTTGTCACGGTCATAAATTACCTTTGACGGTCTCTGAGAATAGCCATATTCATAGAAGTATTTACCTAGCCTGCCAATGTCTTTCAAAACATAATTCGTATCCACCCCGTGAACACCAATATTCCCAATTGCCGCGTCTCCAAACTGATCGGCAGATACTTTGGATACGAATCTACTTTTTCCGCCGTACTTCGCAATCGCAACAGCAACATTGGCTTCCGCTCCCCCGTAAACAACTTCGAAATTCTTGGTCTGCTCAAATCTCTCTCCCAAAGGAGATGCGAGACGCATCATTATTTCTCCGAAGGTAACTACTCTAGACATAAAAATCCTCCTCCTACTTCATAAACTGATAGCCAAAATCTATGAACACTCCTGCTGCAACTTCTGGAAAGTAATAGAACTTCCAATTCATAATTACTAGATGATAGCACGGCAGATCAAAACCTCCGGTGAAGTTGAAGATCTGACAAGACTTTTCCCCCAATCGAAATTCAATTCCACTTTCTTGAACGAAACAACGAAATAATCAAGTTTGTTGTGTTTACTCAAGTTCCAACATCAATAATTATAAGGTAGATCTTGATGTTTTGACGTTAAACGTGATAATATTAAACACGGATTTGCAGAAATTGAGGTGGTTCGATGAAAGGATTGGGGAGAAATTTCTGGCTTTTCACTCTTGGAAGACTAGTGTCACTTATTGGAAGCGGCGTTCAGGCGCTTGCGATACCACTCTACATTTTGGATCTAACTGGCTCCGGGGTGATGATGGGCACATTCTCTGTGGTAACGATGCTGCCCAGAATCCTTTTTGGCCCAATCGCCGGTGTTTTGGGTGATAGATTCAATCGGAAATATATTATGATATATATGGATTTTGCTAGAGGAGCAGCAATTATTCTTATGGCATACCTCTCAAATGTCGGTGTCTTGAATCTATCGCTTCTCTTTGTCTTCCAGCTAGTTATATCGACTTTCGACATTTCATTCGACCCGGCAACTTCTGCAATGCTACCAGATATCATTGAAGAGCACAAACTTCTGAAGGGAAACTCTATTCTTGGCGCGGTTAACTCCGTTTCCTACATAGTCGGTCCTGCTCTCGGCGGAGTTCTATATGGACTTTTCGGAATTGAAATAGTCTTCATTATAAATGGAACATCGTTTATTCTTTCTGCGATTAGTGAAATCTTCATAGTTTATCAGCAGACTACTAAAAAAACGAGGGTCTCGGTAAAGAGTGTTTTTGTCGATATAGTTGAAGGAATTGGCTATTTAAAGAAGATAGATGGCTTGATGATGGTTCTGATGTTTGCGATGGTTTCCAATTTTTTGTCAACTCCGATTTTCACCATTGTTTTTCCTTTTTTCGCCCGCACAGTGGTTGGTTTCTCTAGCGAACAATACGGTTTTTTGCAGTCAGGTTGGGTTTTCGGAGTCCTCTTCGGAAACATTCTAATTGGTACGGTTCTCGTAAATAAGAAACAGGGCAAACTGTTTGCGGGGGGATTAGTAACAGAGACAGTCTTAAATTTTCTTCTAGCCGCTCTCTTCTTTCCTTACTTCACAAGTCTTTTCGGCGGACCGTCTTGGTTGTTCTTTGCCGCACTGGGAATACCGATAGTTGTAATGGGTGTGTTCAACGCATTTGTAAACACTCCTCTTCAAACACTTTTTCATCGAATAGTTCCTACCAGCCACAGATCTAGAGTCTTTTCCGTAATTTCGATTCTAGCGCAAATTGCAACACCTCTCGGTTCAGCGGTCTTTGGCTTCGCAGTTGACAGGCTTCCAGTTCATTATCTTGTGTTGATATCGTGTATTGGAAATGCCATTCTCACCATTGTCTTTTTGGCAAAAGGAATGTCGAGACTCTTTGAAGTGAGGCCGGGAAAACACGGAGGAGACTCATATGATAATGCTGAGGAAGTTGCCTGAGAAAACGACGGGATAGAAGTATCCGCATGACGCAAAAACCGAAAAAGATGAAAAACTGGCACAATCAAAGAAGAACCGGGGATTCCCCCGGTTCTTCTATACAAAAGCCAAGTTCATTCTGTTGCTGCAGGAGTTTCCTCTTCAGCTTCGATTTGCTCCAGTTCGGAGATTACAGAATCTATCTCCGCCTGAGCAGCTTCAGATGGCTCAACTTGTATCAAAGCTTCTAAGTAACCGAGTCTTTGATTGAGCTTCTCTTTCCTCCAGTCGGGACTGTAATCGAGCTCAAGGGAAAGGGAGTTATTTCTAATGAGGATGTATAGAACGTCTGCTCTAAGTCCATCGGAAATCTCTTTTTCAAGAACGCTGGTTAGACCGGATTCAATCTCTTCAATTGTGTTGAATACGTAATCTACAAAGCTCTGTCCATAGCTGCTTAACTGCTGCTGAAGAAGATCCTGGTTCATGAACGTGCTTTCAAGTTCCTCCAGCAATGCATTGTAGTATGCTGCAGCAACCTCGGGGTTTTCACTATCCAGATCATACATCTTCTGCACGATCATACCGCGCTTCTCACCGGCTTCAAAGAGATTTCGTATCGCTGTCTCGTAGTCCGGACTGTCAGTAAAGCCAAGCATTTCCGATAGTTCAATAAATGCTGCATATTCCATCAAGGATGCTTCGGACGAGGTTCCCTCGCCAAAAATGCCCGACGCTATCTCAACGAAGAATTCGTTCGCAGTCTCTTCTGTCGCTTTTGCTTTGGCATATTCATTGTAGAAAAGGAGCTCATTATCCAAGATCTCATAGTCGAACTCGTTTTCTTCTATATAGCTCTCTATCCACCTGCTATAAGTATCGTTTTGATAGCCTGACACGAAATCGTTGTAGCTGGCTGAATTGACAACATCCTCAAGACTGTTAATCTCTGTTCTCTCTTCTACAATTATCAAATGATAACCAAATTCGCTTTGAACGGGACCATACAACTCGCCGATAGGAGCAGCAAGGATAGCTTCCTCGAATTCAGGTACGGTCTGACCTCTGACTATTGACCCCAGCTCGCCTCCATTCGCAGCCGATAAAGAGTCTATCGAAAACTGGAGTGCAGCTTCTGCGAAGGTGATTTCGCCGCTATTGATTCTCTCCATTAATTCAGTTGCTGTAGCCTCTTCTGTAACCAGAATATGTCTAGCTCTTATCGTCTCAAACTGATTCTTTATCTCCGTCTTGAACTCTTCGAAATAAGCCGCCAGAGCGTCATCATTTAAAGGAGCCACCGATTCTTGAACGAGCTCAGCTTTAAGGGCATCGGAAACATAGCTTCTGATTTCCGATCTGAAAGCTTCCATGGAACCATAGATTGCCTCTATCTGCTCAACCATGTCGGGACTCGAGGTGTACATTTCCATCATCGAATCGGTTTCCGCATCAATTTCCTCTTCAGATGGAATCAAATTGCTCTCCCAAGCAAAGTAGTCTATTAGCTTCTCATCAACGATGTATGGTATTATCATGGTTTTCAGCCCAAGCTCGCTTGGTGTAAAGTAACTGTCAAAATACGGATCAAGAATGATCCCTTGGCTCGCCGCATTTGCCACTGTCGCGCTAAATGCCTGCTCAATTTCCTCTCTTGTTATCCAGAACTCGTTAGAAACTGCTTCTCCACCTTTTGTTATCCTGACTGCATACTCTGCCCCGATAAGGGTGAGCGAAAAAAACGCTGCCAGGAGTATTAGTAGAAACTTCTTCAAAATCATTCCCCCTCGTGTATTAGGTACATTCATGATAACATTTCATTTGAAAAGGTGTGTCACGAGAGGTGAATATTTTGAAGAAAACTGACCTTGATCTGGAAAGACTTAGCTCGACGTCATGGAAGTGGTTGAACTCTGAGGAGGCCGAGGTGTCTGGTGGTGAGAACTCCAGGCAACCGCAAGCCATGTACTTCTTCACAGACGAAAAGAACAGGTCCTTCTGCCGAAGATACAATAGGGAAGTTAATTTCAAAAGGGATGTTGAGGATATTGGTCTTTGTGATAAATGTGGAATGAGATTCCGAACTTACAGGGCAGCTCAGATATGTGTATTTGCACCTGCTGAAGCTTACTATACAATCGACACACGTGATGAAGCGAAAGAAATCGAGGAGTTTCCTGACAAGGACTTTGCGGAAAGAGGAGTAAGTGACTTCGAGAGCAAGAGTTGGCAATAAAAAGCTTTCTAGTAGGCACATTATGGTTGTCTTCATCCTCAAAGAGTTTAGAGAAGATCACAAATGTATGGTAGCATTGGATCGAATGTCTCGATCAAACCTTTGTTTTTAACTCTCGAAGGATTGGTTCGTCAGACAGTTTAGTTATTTTGTTTTTCGCAACAAAGGTTTTCCATCATTTCTCCCTTTCTTGGAGGAGGACAATGAAGAACTTTTTTAGATTGCTTTTGCTGTTTTCTGCAACTGTAACTGTTATCTTTTCTCTTTCTTCTTGCATTGTAGTTGATAATCCAGTTGTTTTTAGGGTGCCCTTTGAAGAACTTAAGGGCGGTGCTTATTATGGAGGGGGTCTCCTCTTTTCGCCTTCAGATATGTCGATTTCGCATTTGGGAGAGGGAACCCTGATTGCATTCCAGGATCTTAGAATGGAGTGGGCACCTGAAGAAGGTTCTTCTATTGCGGAGAGAAATTATGGTTATCTTTACATCAAATCCATAGATGGTACTGGTATCGAATATGAGTATCTGATTTACGATTCGGAAGGTGCAATTGTAAAGCATGTTGACTCAGTTTTTCAGCCGGTGTCTGCAGGTTCTCAAGATCTCTCGAGCTCATCCGATGCTGATTTCTTCTCTGGAGTCTCATACCATTCTGCCGCCGGTATGCAGGACCCGTATATAAGCAGTGGGTATCTTCTAACCTTCAGGCACGAGATACCCGATGCAGAGAGTTCTGGCCCGGTTTCCTTCAGAAAAGTCCTTTTCAGAGTTCAGCAACCTCCAATGGTTTCCTCAACCAGATTTCCCAGTGGCGTAATTGCAGTGAGCAATTCTATACCTAGATCGCTTGTGATAAACTCTTCTCTTCTTGTTCAGGAACCCTCTGCAATCGAAAATCAAATCGTATTTTCCAAGACATCTTCTTTGCCTAATTTCTCAAATGGTGATTATATTTTTGACACAATGAAAGATTCTTTGAGAAGAGTTGTTTCCGTGAATGATTCTGACCCTTCAAAAGTTACACTTGAAACGGAAGAAGCTTTTGTTGAAGAGGCTCTGGGCACTTTGATTCTGAACATTGAAGGTGATGTATCAGAAATCATAGAGAAATTCGGAACCGAAAGTGATCGTTCCTTTGCAGAGAGTGTAACAACAAACCTGATTACAAAAGAATGAGAAGTATCTATCGTTGATGAGGATGAGATTAAGGCTGCAATCATGAACAAACTGGTCCTCGACGCGAATATCAGTCTTGACTTTCATCTTTCGTGGAACAAATTCAGCTCAAATGGAACTCTTCGATTTCCGGCAAAAGTCTCTTCTATACTCGAAATAGTTGGAAAGGAAGGGTTCGAGACTGAAAACACGAAGAAGGTAGCTGAACCAGAGGTAAGCATCAGTGTATGCGGCATTCCCGTAAAAGTCAGCATACCGATTGAGCTATTCTATGGAATGGAAACGCAGATCGAGAGCATTGATCTTCAATTCGGTCCAGAGATAGAGGTTTATCCGAAGTTCCATTACGAAGTCGAAGCGAAGATAGACTTCCACGGGCCCCATGGAAAAAGCTATACAAGGGGTTCTATAGACCATAATTCAACCTTTGTAGATAAGATCGATTTCGACGGATCTCCTGAAATTGAAGGAAAGTTTGGCTTCAAGTTCTTTCCGGGAGTAACTATCGCTTGTGTCCTTCGTCCGGAGATGGAAATTCCCATGGGTTTCTCTGCAAAAGTAAATGAATCGAAGGCTGAGCTTGATTTTGAGACCGAGGGTCATATAATGATTAAGCTAAATCTCTTATTCTATAAGCATACTTTTGCAAAGACAAAGGTCTTCAGCCAGACGAGAAATATATATTCAAAAGAGTTCTAACGGATATTCAGAAAGCTTTATTTGTAGTCATCAAGTTAGTACGACAAAATTCGATGAAACCTTGCAAAAAGAACGGAAAGATATTTTCAAGGAATCGAGGTTTTACAGAAAAGCATAATATGATTTCGGACATCAGAAAATAAACATGGGCATCCCGAAGCATTGACTGCAAAAGGATGCCCTCTATTAAAATAATATCTTAAATATGAATGCTCATTCCATTTACTCCTTCAAGCGCCCCAAGTACTGTCTCTGATAGTGTAGGATGAGGGTGTATTGAGTTCTCAAGCTCTTCAACCGTTAACCCATTCCTGACTGCTATTACTCCTTCCATTATGAGCTCCGTCGCAGATGGAGAAACTATGCTCATTCCTAGAACCTTTCCGTTTTCCTTATCAGCGATTACCTTCACGAACCCAGTATTTTCTAGTACAGTCCTTGCTCTACCATTGGCACTCAAGGGGAATTTAGCGATAATTACTCTCTCCATATCTTCAACATCGTCTTCTTTTATGCCGGTAGATCCTACCTCCGGATTGGAGAAGATGATTGAAGGAACTGCGGAGTAATCCATTTCCATTACTTCTCCGGCAATGTTGTGAGCCGCTACTATACCCTCATAGCTGGCAACGTGGGCAAGCATCATTCCGGCTCTTATATCGCCTATGGCGTAAATACCTTTAATGTTTGTCTGCATTCGGCTGTTCGTGACGACCCCCCTTTCAATTTCCAGACCAAGCTTTCTCACATCTTCGGTTATATAGGGTCTCCTACCAACTGCAACAAGAACTTTCTCAGCCTGAACTGAGAGCTCCTGTTCACCTTCGGCATTTAGAACGAAGATACATTCATCCTTTTCCACCTCAGTCACCTTCGTTCTTTCAATTATTTCAACCCCCTGTCGAGTCAATGACTTTCGAATGTCATCGGCAACATCTCTATCTTCGTATGGAAGAATGTGGTCCGCAAGCTCAATGATTGTAGTCTTCACTCCGAATGAGCTAAAAAATGTTGCAAATTCAACACCGATAACTCCTCCACCAACGATTACAAGGCTTTCTGGCATCTCTTCCATTTGAAAGACATCGTTGCTGGTCCAAATACCTTCGATTTCACTGAACGGCTTGAATATGGAGGGTTCAGAACCCGCGGCAATGACTATATTTCTGGTCTCTAGGGTTTTACCATGGTTCTTTAGCAGAACGTGTCCTGCATCCTTAATTTCTGCAACGTCGTTGTAGAAATCAACACCATTTTTCTTCAGCAGGTGTTCGATTCCCTTTCTTGACATTGTAATCGTCCTATTCATGTGGGACATTATTCTCTTTAAATCGTAGCCTAGTCCTGATGTATCAATTCCAAGCCTCTTGGATTTCTCGTCTATCTCCGTATACAAATGAGCAGAGGTCAACATGGCCTTCGTTGGAATACAGCCCCAGTTGGTACATGTACCTCCGAGATTCTCTTTTTCTACGAGTGCAACGCTCTTACCAAGTTGAGCTATTCTTATTGCGCATACATAACCGCCTGGTCCACCACCAATCACAACGGCATCAACCATTTTCTCTCCTCCTTATGTAGATCTTTATATCGCCGTAATTATCCGCCACTTTTTTCAAAAACTCATGCCCTTCTTTCTGAACTGATGCAGGAATTCTTTCCCCGGAAAGTGGATAATCCACTATAACAAGCAAGATCTCGCCAGGATTCATTTTTCTTAGTGTCTTCCTAGCTTGAATATCTGGCACTGGGCAGGATTCGCCTCTCATGTCGAGAAGCTGGTCAGGTTCAATTTCATCCAACTCTCCTCCAAGATAATAGCTGCAAATGCCCTCCGAGCAAACAATCGGGCTGAATCCCTTCAGTTCACTCATGAAGGTAATTGCTTCATCCAGCATTCTAAAAATGTGCGGAGAACTGAAGTCAAATCTCTCCACTCCGTGTAGATGAGTCGAAGTTAGAATTCCAAGTTTCTTCATCTGCTGCAGATGTCTGTAAACAGTTGACAGATCTATTTGAAGCAACGTCGCGATTTCCGTAGCAGTAAGGTAATTGTCCATCAACATTGTAAGGATTTCTAATCTCGTTTGATTTGAGAGAGTTCTAAAAAGATCCGGAAGCTTAAGAGGCATCCTTGAATTCCTCCTACAGAAAGAGGTGCACCTCTGTGTGAAGCGCACCTCAAGTATCACACATTCAGAGCTTAACCGATTGACTTGTCACACTTTTCGATTATATCTATGAAGCCATCATAACTTATAAGAGGCACAGTAACGTCATCGGCTGTGTAACCTCTTGCCTCCACATCGTCCTTGATGGCAAAGCATTTTGCTTCAGTTTCTATGTCATTCAGTGCCCAGAAAATCCCGTCTTGAATGAGGACGACACTGTCCCCCTCTTTGGATGCACTTATCTTTACTCTTTCAGCAGAATTATTGGGTCCGTTCTTCACTACTATTAGATGCATACCAGACACCTCACATAAATACTACGTTGTCAAACTCATGGAAGAAGTCTCCAAGATCAGCTTCTCCAATTAGCTTTGCATTGAAGCTTTCTTCGATCTCCTTAATTTTGAATTTGTCCACATGTTCTCTGACACCGTATACCGCCGTCTCATATCTCTTGATATACCTAAAACACATAGAAACCGAAAGTAAACCAAGACATTCAGGCTTAGTTCTTTTTGAAAAAGCAACAGTTGCCTCTTCCACTAGGAGAACGGATGGCTCAATATCCTCGCCATACATCCCAAACGCAGTTCGAAATGCTTCGTTCACCCATATAGAGCCTGCTGGCGCCTGATATACAACGAAAAGTATTTTTTTATCCATACAGCACCTCACGCCATCAGGTTAACAAACCTGTCACTGTTGAAAATCAGTGAAGCCAACTCGGGAAGACCACTGGGATTCGAACCTTCGATAATCATATCTTTAGTTACACCTCTGTAGTCCATACATATTCCACAGATCTCAACTTTCAAACCTTTTTCTTTTATCAAAGACTCCAATTTTCTCGGGATATCTCTGTCTACTCTTATAGGCTTGACCTTACTGTTTACAGAAAGGATTGAATCCGCAAAAAGGAATATCGTGACTTCATGTCCCTTGTTAAGTCCGGCTTCAGCAACTTTTATTGCTGAATCAAGGTCCTCATATGAGTAAGGTGGTGCGAAAACTTGAATTGTTATTCTCAAGAGAGACGCCTCACTTTCTGTAGAGTATATATGCCATTGTCCAGTTGCCAAGTATCAGAAACACACTAGCGATTATTGAAGAGATGGCGAGGGTTGGAAGACCGGCGAGAAAGTGGCCTATGTTACAACCACCTGCCAGACTGGCTCCAGCTCCCATCATCGTACCGCCTATCATGACAACAAGATAAGTCTTGGGATTCTTGGGCATTCTCAGTTTGAACTCTTTGGCAAGAAGTGAAGCTATGAGAGCACCAAGAATGATACCGATTATTTCAAATCCGTCCCACCTAAGAGGCTGATTACTGATGTAAGAATCAAATATTGAGACCCAGCCACCGGTGATGCCGAATCCGTAGTTTCTTCCCGCGGCCTCACTTGTTATCCAAGCAATGGGGGAGAGAATAGCCAGAGAAACCGCGGCAACCTTCCAGTTGAATTTAGTTTTCCTTTCTGTTGTCTTTGTCCCTAATGTATACCATAGAAGCACAGCAGCCAGTATCACCGCAGGGATCCATGGATTGATATTGAGAACCGTCGCAAGAGTTGGACCAACCTTGTCAAGGTAGACAGAGGAATTGGCATCGACGGAAACGTTAAATTGAGAGGCCCAGGTTCTTATGGGCGAAAACACTCCGCCCCGCATTGCCATTGCACCAATTCCGTAGAAAACCGCAGCGATCATTGCAGTCGTCATTCCTTCTCCCGATCTGTAGGTTACACCAGATGCACAGCCACCGGCTAGAACCATACCCAGACCAAATACGTAAGCCCCTACAATGTTGCCGAAGAGATTCAGAGTTGGTGGAGCAATCTTTATCCAACCCATTTGTGCCACAAAGAGAACAGTGATCATTTGCAGGCCAACAGCAAGAAAACCTAATTTCCAAAGGTAGTTATCCTTGAATAGCAAAACATCTCTAAAAGCTGAGTTGAAACACACTCTTCCTCTCTGAAGAATGATTCCAAAAGCGAGACCAACTAAGAGACCCGTCCAGGCCATGTCATCTCACCCCTTTTTTCACTTTACCTTGATGTATATCTTCCACTCGCTGTTCCCAACTTCCTCGATTTCGAGAACTTCGTGTCCCATACTTTTAACCGCTTCCGGAATTCTTTCCTTTGACATTGCGTAGTCAATCCAAACCTCCAGGATTTCTCCTGATTTCATCTTCTTTAACGCTCTTTTTGTTTCAACATCAGGAACCGGGCAGACTTCTCCTCTTACATCAACTGATTTTGTTACTTCATACTTTGCCATCTTGGCACCTCCTTAATGTGATTTA
The DNA here is from genome assembly GCF_002752615.1 of Mesotoga sp. H07.pep.5.3. Taxonomy (NCBI): domain Bacteria; kingdom Thermotogati; phylum Thermotogota; class Thermotogae; order Kosmotogales; family Kosmotogaceae; genus Mesotoga; species Mesotoga sp. H07.pep.5.3. Next base: position 394,565 of record NZ_AYTV01000012.1, on the reverse strand, counting down.
GTTCACAATCTTCCTATAAATAAAACCGCTGCTTTTTCGGGATCAGACCTGACAACCGACTGTAAATCGAAAGAAGGGTCTTCTCCAAAATGATAAATGTACGAAGTTATCACATAGTTGCGGCCTTATTCCAACTTGGTAACTCTAGCAGGATGAAGAATATTCATATTCTTTCAATGAAGTACAATAGAATACTGAAGCTAAAGGAGGCAGAAATGAACACGGGCTTTGTGCAAATTTACACAGGTAACGGAAAAGGGAAGACTACGGCGGCAATTGGACTTGCAGTTAGAGCTGCTCTTGCAGGTGAGAGAGTCTTCATAGGCCAGTTCATAAAGGGTATGAGATACAGTGAGCTATCCTTGCCTAACTACATTGAAAATATCGTCATCGAGCAGTTCGGAAGGGAATGTTTTATCATTAGAGATCCAGAAACCAAGGATCTTGAGGTTGCAAGAAAAGGTCTTGCCAGATCTAGAGAAGTAATCTCCAGTAGAGAATTCGGGGTCGTTATACTCGATGAGATTTTTATTGCTTTTCATTACAGGTTGGTATCTTCAATGGACATCCGAAGACTCATGCTTTCGAAACCGAAAGAGGTTGAACTAGTATTGACCGGCAGGAATGCCCCAGCCGAGATAATTAGGGAAGCGGATCTTGTTACTGAGATGAGAGAAATCAAGCACTATTATTCTAAAGGAGTTTTAGCAAGGGAGGGAATTGAGTATTGAGAAGATCTGGTCACACTGAAATCGATGCAAGTAAACTGAAAGCTCTGATTCTTGATCTAGACGGGACGTTACTTGACAATTCCAAGAGAATTCCCGCATCAGCCTTGAATGCAATCGAGAGACTTCAGGAAAAAGGAATAAAGCTAGCGATCTTTACCGGACGTGACTACTTAATGGCTCGTGAATATCTGGACGTTCTAAACATTGAGGGTCCTCACGCTCTTCAGAATGGTGCCTTTCTTGCAAAGGGAAAGGGAGAGATCTTCCTCATGCGATGCCTAGAAAGAAAGATAACGGAATACTCAGTTTCTCTTGCATCAATACTGAACTGTCATCTCCTCCTTAAAACGGATTCCTCTGAAATTCCTGACTGGTATCATGTGGGCGACTTTGCTCTTAGTCCTTACTTGCCATTCCTAGAAAGCAACATAAACAGAATAGTGAGACTGGACGATCTTACGGAAGTAGTTAAGAGTGCGAACCTTCTTCAACTCGACATCACTGGCGATCTTGAATCTTTGAAAGAGATCTTAGGCAGGCTAACGTCTAAATACACTGGCGACTTCAACTTCTCGTTCATATCAGCGTCGGATGATGCAGGCTTTTTGGATGTGTATTGGTCGCAAATGGAGGACACAGCTGTTCGTCTAGAAATAGCGTCAAAGGTTGACAGCTGGGGACTTCTTTCTCTTTTTAATGCCTCAGTCTCTAAAGGGCTGTCACTCGATGACTTCCTGAATTATCATGGTCTTGCCAGTGAGCAAGTTGCATTTATCGGCGATCACTATGCCGATATTCCCCTTCTAAAGAGAGTCGGGCTTTCTGTAGCTGTAGAGAATGCTCTTCCAGAAGTGAAGGCCGTTTGCGATTATGTGACTCAATCAAACAATGATGATGGTGTTGCTTTAGCCATAGAAGAGATCTTCTTCTCTGGAAAAAGATGACCAAGAAAGGCCTAAATTTATTTATCGAACGTGCGATGGTTTACTCAAACGAGAAAGTCATTAACAAACAGTTGATTATTCTTTCCAAAAAACGCTGGAATAGTGTTAGAATAACATGAATACTGGTTATTATTAGAGGCGAGAAGATTTTTTGAACCAACGTTTGTTATTATTTTTCTTTAGAATGAGAGATGAATGAGTTTTGTCTTTGGAGGATTCAGCCCAATTTTGTCTCGATCTTATCGATGAAGCGGTCGTAGTTGTTAACAAGAATGGTAGAGTAGTCTTCCAAAACTCGGTTTCACAAAAGCACTTTGGGGACTTGATCGGCAAACTATACAAAGCCTTCTTCGACTGCGAGGATATTTTCGTTGACGACGAAGGAGTAGTTTGGAGAGTCTCTTCTTCTTCAGACAAATCCGACTCCAATGAAATCAAGATATTCAGAAGGACCAATAGTCTAAGTATTGGTTCATCGTTCACGAAACGAGAGAAAACCTCAGCGCCTTCGTTCTTCCAGGGAATAGATGACCATTCAACGCTTCATTCAATGCATTCGAACACGTCATTCAGTATCCTCTCGGAAATCGATCATTTCAGGGTTTACAAAAAAGCTTTTGAAGAGAATACTTCTGGAATGGCTATTTTCACTGTTGATATGTCTCGCGAAAAGATCATCCCGGCGGCAAAAAACCTCGCATTTGAGATCAATCGTCTGGCGCGACTTCCAGTAATAGAGGGCATACCCCTGGATAGACCAATGAGCAAGGCCGACCACCTATTCTTGAAGGCACTCATAAGAGTAGCCCGAACCGGGAGACAGGAAGCGCTTTTTCTTTCTGAAGAAGGCTTCTATGAAGAGGTGTTGATAAAGCCACTTTCTGATCGAGATTTGATAAGTGTACATAAAGAAGTCTCCGCCGAAATGAATCTTCGAATGGAACTGTTGTCGGCAAGGTACTTGGCAGGCACTATCGATCAAGCGGTGATTTCGGTTGATGAAAACGGAAAAATCGTGTTTGTCAACAAGGCGGCTGAAATTCTGTTAGGAAGAGAAAGAGGCGGCCTGATAGGAAAGAATATCAACTACTTTCTTGAAAACCAGTCTGACTCGAGGAGCGAGAAACCATCCGCGGGTCAAGAAATTGGTGAAAGACACCTCTTCTCTATAAACAAAAGCAATGGACAATCTGTTTTGGTCGAAGCCGCAGTAAAGAGGATCGAAGATTCATCACTAGCAGGAAAGGTGACGGCCACCGTATACTGCCTAAGTGGCCTCAAGTTCGAAGATGTGATTCAGGAATCCGCTCAAAAAACTATTAGAGGTCTTATAGAAACTCTTTCTACAGTTGTTGAAGTAAGAGACCCTTTCACGGCAGGTCATCAAAGAAGAGTGAGCAAACTTGCAACAGCCATTGCTACCGAGATGGGTCTAGGTCCGGAACAAATAGACACGGTGCGAGAAGGCGCTTTGCTTCATGATATTGGAAAGATTTCTGTCCCAACTGAAATTCTTAGTAAGCCGGGCCGGCTCACCGAAAACGAGTGGTTCCTTATTCAGAGCCATAGCGAAGCCGGTTTCAAAATGCTAGAAAGAATTGATCTGCCCTGGCCAATATCAAGCATTGTCAGGAAGCACCATGAGAGATTAGACGGCTCGGGTTATCCCCATGGCTTGAAAGGCAAAGACATTCCCTTTGAAACCAGGATTGTCACCGTTGCCGATGTATTTGAAGCCATCGTTTCTCACAGACCTTACAGACCTGCTCACGAAACATCAACAGCAATTACTGAACTTACAGAGGGAGCCGGAAGGCTGTACGATGGCGATGTTGTAGATTGTTGCCTTTCTCTCGTTGGAAAGGGCTTTTCTCTTGACTGAATGAACGCCGTGCCAGAGATCTTCGCATAACATTGTGAACCAATGGCTCAAAGGCAAAATGAAGTATCTAGTTTTTTGCTTAATCGGAAATGATACAGGTTCTTTGTTAAGATCTACATTATACTCAAGCTACCTTAAAATATCTTAGATTAATAAATAAGCGCTAGCCCTTGCGCAAGAAGGCTATATCTCTCTTTGAAATCCGTCCCAAGATGATCCAACAAAACCTCTCGTGATAGAAAGCGTTCTCTCCATAGCATATAAGCGAACTTTTCTCCCTTTCCGGAAGACCTGCCAATAGTTTGCCCACAAAGATAACTACAAGTGGGGAATCATTTCCTGAACCATCCCTTTCTGCGTATGAACAAGAGCATTATGAAAACCACTACACCCATGACAATAAGAACAACGGGATATCCCCACTTTAAGGAAAGCTCTGGCATGTAAACGAAATTCATCCCATAGATTCCGACGATAAAGGATAGTGGTATGAAGATAGTGGAGATAATTGTCAGCACTTTCATTATTTCATTCAATCTGTTACTTGTGGAAGAGAGGTATAAGTTCATGAGCTCTGACGAGAGCTCTCTGCTGATATCAAGCATATCCAGTGACTGAATTATGTGATCGTAAACATCTCTAAGATAAAGAACAGTCTGATCTTTGAAGTACTCGCTTTCTTCTCTGGAGATTCGCCCTATAACATCTTTGGTAGGCCACACAAGCCTTCTCAATTGGGCTAATTTTTGCTTCATTAGATATAGATCCTTAAGCTTTTCTCTGGAGATGCTCTCAACTAACTCTTCTTCAAGTTTTTCAAGTTCACTGCCGATACTTTGCAAGACTGGAAAGTAGTTATCCACGATTGTGTCCAATATTGCATATGCAGTGTAATCGTTGTCCATACTTCTTATTCTTGAGTTCCTCCGCATTCTGTTTCTAACGGGGTCGAGAACGTCCCCGTACCTCTCCTGGAACGTAAGTACAAAAGTCTCGCCCAAGAAGAGACTCATCTGTTCATAAACAACTGAATCTTCTTCCATTCGCATCATGGGAAGACAAACAAACAAGCAATTGTCATACTCCTCAACCTTTGCAACCTGCGGAACATTTGTGATATCTTCGAGAGCCAGCGGGTGGAGAGAAAAGACTTCACCCAGCTTTCGGATTGTCGCTTCGTCTCCTAATCCCTGCACATCAATCCAGTGGACTCTGTCGGTAGCGGAGATGACCGACGCCAGATTCTCTACGTTTCGAATTATTTCTTCTTTCAAGTAATCTCTGTCAAATTCAATGAGACTGATCTTTGGAAATGGTGCTTCTTCATCTATACTAAGAGTCCCAGGAACGGAACCGAGCGGCGGTTTTCTCTTCCTGAAAATTCCCTTTCGATCCATTAAGTGCCTCCCTAAACAAAAATCAAAGTGATTTGACTTTCAATATAGCTCAAATATACTATCACCGGCCGAATTTTAGTAACACTTTCTAAGAGAGTGCGGAGCAAAGAAAAAGAATCAATTTTTCCTTTGGATTTCAAACCTGCGGGAGTATATTAGTATCAAAGTCACAAGAATCAGTCGTGAGCACGGAGAATCGCTCAGAGATCTTTGATTTACTCTCTTTTGTTCCATCGATTTCGCAATTCTCTGTTCAGTCGAATCAAAACAGATTTGAAACATCCGAGATTTGAGAATGCCTTCGATTTATGGTCTTGATTTAGTATTGTTGTGTAGATTTCAAAAACCTGGTTCGGAATCATCTTCAAAAAACGATTATGTTTGGTTTGCCCCTTCTCCCATTAGGAAGAAGCAGTTTGGAAAGACTCACAGCCGACGCAGAAATGTAGTCGATCGGTTCGAAGATGCTTTGATTCATCAGCCGAATTTTCGTCTTCTCCACCAATGATGAGCTTGAGATTAGAGACTCACATAGATTATTCCTGAAGATTATTCTATCTGGAATAGTCTCCATTTTTCTTAAGAGAGAAGAGGTGAGGTGCCGTGAAAGTTCTGGGAAAATGTTTTCTTGTTCTTCTTTTAGTTTCTGTGAGTAGTTCAATGGCCTGTACGACTTTGATTGTAACGAAAGGTGCTAGTGCAGATGGATCGATGATTGTCGCTCATTCAGACGATAACGATCTGGCCGATCAGAGAATAGTATATGTACCAGCTCAGGATCATGAACCTGGCTCATTCAGACCTGTGTACTGCTCCGCAGTCGCGATGGGTGAATTTCCCCAGTACAACAGCTTCATTTATCCGAGAATCGTGTCTGATAGAGCTCCGGCATATGATACTCCAGGGTATCCCCTTTCAATTCCCATCGGAATGATCCCTCAAGTAGATCATACTTTCGCTTATTTCGATGGGTCTTATGGGATTATGAATGAACATCAGTTGATGTTTGGTGAATGTACCGACGGTGCTAAGATTCAGATCGCTCCAGAACCTGGCAAAAGAATATTCTACTCATCCGAGCTTTCTCGAGTAGCCCTTGAGAGATGCAAGACAGCTCGTGAAGCTGTTGAGTTGATTGGCTACTTGATTGAGAAATATGGATACTACGGAACGGGAGAGACTCTGCCCGTTGCAGACCCTAATGAAGCTTGGGTTATCGAAATGGCTCCCTCTCCCGAGGGAACCGGAGGTCTTTGGGTCGCAAGGAGAGTACCCGATGGAGAGGTCTTCGTTGCGGCAAATCACTTTAGAATAAGGGAAATCGATACTGAAAATCCCGATTTTCTTTATGGAGAAACCCTTCATGAAGTCGCTGAGAAATTCGGATGGTGGGATCCGAAAGACGGCCCTCTAGACTGGTTGAGAACCGTTAGCCTGGGTGAGTACAACCATCCATACTACTCGCTTAGAAGAGTGTGGCGCCTTTTTTCGTCCATGGCACCAAGCATGAATCTGTCTCCATGGGTAGAAGACGGGTTCACTCGAGAGTATCCATTTTCGCTGAAGCCTGACAACAAGGTCTCGGCCAGTGATGTGATGAATCTATACAGGGATCACTACGAAGGAACAGAGTTTGATCTCACAAAGGGCGTCGCGGCCGGGCCGTTCGGTTATCCAGATAGATATTACGGTCCTTATGACGGACAGGGCGACGTGGGGGATCCTTCCCGCCAACTTGGAGGTGCATGGGAAAGACCAATTTCGGTTACGTACTGTGGTTATGCTTTTGTCTGTCAAGCGAGAAATTGGCTTCCAGATCCGGTTGGTGGAATCATGTGGCTCGGGCTCGACAAACCGGCCGATACTTGTTTCATTCCTTTCTTCGTAGGAGTAAGCGATCTTCCTGAGTCGATTCAAGTCTGCGACACTTCGGAGTTCAATAAAGACAGCGCCTGGTGGGCATTCAACTTCGTTTCTAATTGGGCGGCATTGAAATATAGCTATATGCACGAGGATATTAAACTTATGCAAGAGAAGTATGAAGCACTATCACTCAGTCGTCTTCCGGAAATCGAAGCCCATATAACAAAACTTCTTCTCACAAAGCCCGAAGAAGCGGGCAGATATCTATCGAGATTCTGCTCTAGAAACTCCCAGGAAATAGTTGAAGCATGGTGGAAACTGTCCGAGTATCTCATTGTGAGATACAATGATGGGTTCATAAATGAAAAAGGGAACATGGCTCAACCAACCGGTTACCCCAAAGAATGGTTGGACGAAACTGGCTGGGCCGATGGGCCAACATCATACGAAAAGAAGTAGAGCTCAAGACCCCTCCTTCGAAGGATCTAATCCGTGCCTTCTCTTGGAGGGGTGTATTTTATTCCAATATTCCATGCCTTCCCAAGGTGCATACCAATGGACCAATAAGAATTGTCATAAACGGAGAAGGTTACCGGACTTATCTTCTTGATATTTGGAAGTCCATCAACAAGACACGATTCAGAACAATATGTTTGAACAACCTCTCCAACAAATGCAATGTGTGCTCCACCGAACTCGAATTTACTAACCAGCTCACATTCCATATTCAAAGGTGCCTCTTCAATCATAGGCACATTTCCCTTTTCACCTAGAAAGGTTCTAAAGAGTTCTGATTTGTCAGTGGTCTTCCCAGAATGAATTCCCATGTAGTCTACCCCTCTTAACATGTCAAGGGAAGGAACATTCACACTGAAATACCCGGTATCCTCTATATTCTTGCAACTCAGTCTGCTCTTTGCCAGAGAGATCTGAATCATGGGCGGCTGCACCTCCACAACTCCACAAAGCGCGATCGTGGTGTAATTAGGCCTCTCTTCATTCATCGTTCCTATAACCACCACAGGCATTGGGTAGAGGTATATTCCTGGTCCAATTCTGTCCTTCAAACTTCTTCACCAATCTTTCCTGCATCATCGATAATATAGAATATCTTCTTCATCTATCCTACATCAATTAATTCTACTCGATTCTGCCTTTGAAAAGCAAGCTGTACACTCGTTTGACGATTTATAAGAAGCGATCGCGTTTCATGTAAATATCTCAACGGATTCTGCTTCTCTTGATTTACGGAGATTCGATGCTTCAGGAAAGCAAAAAAAAAGAAGATGTCTTTCACAGATTGTATAATGTCAGAAGGAGGAGAAAAGGGAGGTAATCTTGTGAACGAAATCTACAAAGATGTAGTTTGGGTCGATTTTGATACTCTGGAAGCTTTCATGAAGGATGTATTTGTTGGAATCGGGGTTCCAGAAGAAGACGCGAAAATCTGCGCAAATGTTCTCATCACCTCAGATAAACGGGGAATTGATTCACATGGTATTGGCAGATTGAAACCTATCTATGTGGATCGAATCCGCGCTGGCATTCAAAATCCCATCACTGAGTTCGAAATCGTCAGAGAAAGTGCTACGACAGCAGTAATTGACGGCCACAATGGAATGGGTCATGTGATAGCGTTCAAATCAATGAAACTTGCTATTGAAAAAGCAAAGAGATATGGAATGGGAATGGTTGCCGTAAGAAATTCAACACATTATGGAATAGCGGGTTACTACCCAATTATGGCAGTTGAAAACGGAATGATAGGCATTACAGGCACTAATGCTCGTCCGTCAATTGCCCCAACATTTGGTGTGGAAAATATGTTGGGAACGAACCCCCTGACTTTTGGAATCCCTACAGATGAGAAGTTTCCTTTTGTTCTCGACTGCGCTACTTCTGTGGCACAAAGAGGAAAGATCGAGGTGTACGCTCGAGCGGGAAAAGAGTTACCAGAGGGATGGGTCATCGGTCTAGATGGGAGACCCAGGACCGACACTCAACAAATACTGATTGATTTGACAAAGGGTGAAGCCGCTCTAACTCCCCTGGGCGGCATAGGCGAGGAGACAGCCGGGTATAAGGGATACGGCTACGCAACTGTTGTTGAGATTCTGTCGGCCGCGCTGCAAACGGGAAGCTATCTGAAGATGTTAACAGGAATTGCCGATAACAACGAAAAAAAGCCGATTCCAATAGGCCATTTCTTCATCGCGATAGACATAGAACCGTTCACACAACTAGATGACTTTAAGAAGCTTGCGGGAGACATTCTCAGAGAACTCAGGAAATCCAGAAAGGCACCGGGTCAAGAAAGAATCTACACCGCAGGTGAAAAGGAATATGAAGCCTGGCAGTTTAGGAAAAACAGAGGTGCCCCTTTAAACGAGGTTTTGAGAAAGCAACTTGTTCAACTACGGGACGAACTGCGGCTTCATAGGTACAAGTTCAGCTGGGAATAATATCTATCCCTGAAGACAAACTTTCTCTTTTAGGAGCAAAACAATGAAAATCGGAGTTGTGGGATTTGGAGCAGCATCGATAGGTTTCATAAGTGAAATTTTAGATGAGGATCATGAAATTCATGTTCTGGAGCGTTCAAAAGATATTTTCAGTTCCAGTATAAGCGGAATACGGTCCGATGGAAAGATCTTCGTGTCGGAAACAATGGGAGGAGACATGGAGATTCCTCTCGCGATCCAGAATGAAGTCGTTGACTTCTACCTGGAAAAACTCAATCCAGATGATAGGCGCGAGGTGAAAAGAGGTGTCTCTTTTGATAGAAGATCGCGTTTCTTCGATCTCTTTTATTCAAAAGGCTTCGAGCCTGTTAATTCTACCTTCTGGCATATAGGTACAGATAAACTAAGTTCGGTGCTTACAAAGATATTTGAGGAATTCTCGACTAGAAATAATCTTAAATTTCACTTTGGTTCTAGAGTCGATGACATAGACATCGAAGACGAGAAAATAATCCTTCGTGGCGAGGGATTCGAGGCTGTATTTGACTATGTCGTGGTAGCTGTTGGAAGAAGCGGCCATTCACTAATAAAGAAAGTGACAGACCGCTATCCTGAAATCGTGGCTTCTAGCAACACAGTCGATATTGGAGTTAGATTTGAAATCCCAGATCATGTGGTGGAAGAAATCAACGAAGAGATGTACGAGTTTAAAGTGAGACTCAAAACCAAGACAGGATATACAGTAAGAACCTTCTGCAATAACCCTTCAGGGAAGGTAGTTCTAGAGAACTACGATGATTTTGTGACAGTGAATGGTCACTCGAACTCGGGTGGGAGTTCTGAAAACACCAATTTTGCGATACTTTGTACTACGCGATTTACTGAGCCCTTTCGTGATCCAATAGGATATGGCTCATATATTAGCAGGCTAAGTAATATTCTGGCTGGTGGCAGGAAAGTGATCCTTCAGACTTACGAGGACTTCATACAAACCAAGAGAACTAAGAGGTTAGGGAGAGTTAAGCCCACGCTACCTGAAGGAGATTATATTCTTGGAGATATTAATCTTGTGCTGCCAAGGAGAATATCCGTTTCCATTACAGAATTTGTTGAGAAACTAAGTGAAGTAATCCCGGGAATCTCTTATCCAGACAATCTCATGTATGCCGTGGAAGTCAAATTTTACTCAAACAAGATCAACAACAGTCGCTATAAGAATCTGAAATTCATTGGCGATTGCAGCGGCCATACGAGATCAATTACCTACGCAACTGGACACGGAAGGCTTACCGGTTATTCTCTGAAATGAAATCCAAAAATGACCGGGTTTAGGATGCGAAACTGTCGTTACCAAGGAGATTGCCTTCGAGAGAGTTTTGATGTTACTAAGAAAAATTTCCATCGAAGTGAAGAGGATTTGCTTCGCTGTTTAACCAAAGAGCTTCTCTATTAGTTAAGCCTTTGGAGGTCGCTTTTGCTAAGAGTGCTTTTGAAATGTTCTTTTTAAAGCTGCTCTAGGGGTGTTTCATGAACATCAATAAGCTTGTGTAACTTACATTTAAATTTGACTAAACCCAAACTACACAATTCTCATGAACTTTAGACACCGTTCAAAGGTCTCAATTCAGAAAAGCCGAGATGAAAGACACATCGACTAAAAAAGAGTTGTAGGACCGGCGCAAAGCACACCAACACCCTTTTAAGTGCGACTTCTCCTCAAGGCACCAAAGTAACGTATGAAAGATCAACCGGAAGGGTCCGATCGCTGATCGGACCTTTACTTTGAAGGGAGGAACAGTTAGTGAATATTGAGAATTCTATCGTCTTCTTCGGAACTGAAGATCTAGGTTTAACAAACTCCTTTTATGTAAGCCTTCTTGGCCTTAAACTATATAAAGATCAGAATAGCTGTAAAATATTCCTAACTCAAGGCGGTGGAATGATAGGCTTCTGCAATCATCTCAATCTTGACTCTCAAAGAAACAACTCTATCATTACCTTGTTGACCAATGAGGTTGATGAATTCTACCGCAAATTGAAAGATGCTGGCGTGACGTGTTCCGAACCAACCGTAAGCCAGGAATTCAAGATCTATCATTTCTTTACAAAGGATCCAAATGGTTATCGGTTGGAGATACAGAAATTTCTATGAGAATTGTTGTTCAGTTCTTTAGTATTCTTGAATGGTAGAATTGATTGAAAACTTCAATCAGGGTGATAAAATTGAAAAAAATAGCTCTACTGGCTAGTTTGCTTTTCTCAGTGGTACTGTTCAGTATAGAGTATTCACCGGACAGCAAGGCATTCAGCGCTACTTCAGTGGCAGTAAGTTTAGACGGAGAGAAACTTGTCGCAGGTTATATTGATAACACAATCAAAGTCTGGAGCCTTTTGGATGGTAAACTACTGAACAACCTTTCTTTCAATAGTTCATGGGTAACCGCCGTCGCTGTTTCGCCCGATGGTAAGAAGGGTATCGCCGGGTACGACGATGGGATGATTATCGTGTGGGATCTTGCCACGGGAAGAAAAATCAAATCGCTTAGCAGTCATACAAGCACGGTAAACGATCTAATTGTGACGAAAGACAGCAAGACGTTGTTTTCCTGTAGCTCAGATGCTACCGTGAAGATCTGGTCGCTCGCTGACCTGGCTTTTATTAGAACGCTTAGAGGCCATTCCGGATCGGTCTTTTCAATTGTGGATTGGCCTGAACAGAGTCGACTGTACTCTGCTTCAGAAGATGGAACCCTTAGAATCTGGGATTCTTCCACGGGTCAGCAGGTAAAGGTAATCAGAGCGGAAATAGGGGCCCTCACAGCAGTCTCCATGGATGAAGGAAGGTCGATCCTAATTCTTGGATCTGAGGCGGGACAACTGAAATCCTACGATGTCAAGACCTGGTCTTCACTTAAGACCACAAGAGCTCACAATGCACAGATAACAAAAATCTTGATTGACAATGAAGTTGTTTATACTGCGTCCAGTGACAGGACAATAAAACTTCTCTCTCTGCCTTCGTTTAGCCTTATAAAAATGGTAACTGGGCACACCTGGGACGTTACTGAGATAGCTCTTTCAATGGATGGTCATGTCCTCTATTCTTCCTCGACAGATGGCAAATTGAAGGTATGGGACATTGAAAAGGCTTCAGCAATAGGAACATTGATTGGTTTTGGTGATGGGGAGTATTTTTCATATAACTCCCAGGGAAACTGGGTCTCTTCATCATTGGCAAAGGAGAGAGTAACCTGTGAAAATGGATCTAGCCCTGCTGAGGTCGGTAAGGAATTGAGTTCCATTCTTCTTCAACTCGATAAGTTGCCAAGAATCTACACTACAAGTGAACAAGAAATAAATTTAGAAAAGAGCACCGTAAGTTTCATGGTTTCCCAGCCCGTAACAAGAGTAACTGTGGATGAAGAAGAGGTAGCGATTGGAGAAGATGGTAGCGTAGTTTTCTCCCCTGATGGTGAAGGAACTTACACACTTAGAGCCTATGACAGCTCCGGTTCCTACGACGAAAGAATCCTCACTGTTCACTTCGAAGAGACGGTCATGTATGTGGTGAAGGAAATCAGCTCATATCAAAGAGGGGATAAAGTATTAGTGGACAATTACCGAAACAATGAATTCCTAGTTAATGGGGAATGGGTTGATGAAACCTTCTTATCGATATCACCTCCAGATCTTGAACCTCCTATCATAATCGGCGAAAGAACTCAAAAAGTCTCCATTGGGAAAGATAAGTACTTGACATTTTCTGTTTCAGATAACGGAACTTTGACAGCTGCAGAAGTAATAGCGCCCGATCTTACCGTTTCGCGTCGCACTCTCAATTCAACATCAACGGAAATTGTTATTGAAGTTAACGGAACTGGTGTTTACACTGTCAACGCCTACGATTCCGATGGGAATAAGACAGTTGCTACCTTTTATCTAGAGGGAGAAGAGGAACCCTTCTGGGTCTCCAAGGATTATGGCAGCCTGAGCAAAGGTCAGCAAGTTAAGGTTGCTGAAGAAGGCGAGAGCTGCTACTACGTTTCAGATTATGGCTGGGTTGAAAAGGACTGTCTCTCAAGAAGCCCTGTCACAACGGGGGAGCCGATAATTGATGGCATTCCTGTTCAGTATGCGTCTTCTGCAGGCGAAAAGATTTTAAGCTTCAAAGTCAGTGACGACGTAAACGTAAAAGAGGTTGTGGTTTCCGGGAAGGCCTATCCAGTAAATGAAAGGGAAAGGGAAATGCACATTATTGTGAACGAATATGGTGAACACCTTGTTGTTGCAAAAGATGTCGAGGGAAATTCCTCGGAAGCGATTTTTACTCTGTCGGCCCCTGATAAAAATGAAAAGAGCAATAGGAGTCTGTTTTTGTTGCTAATCCCGATTTTGACACTTGCAGTACTGATTTACATTTGGGTTGTGAGATCGTCGAGAAAAAAGAACCGAAAGGTAAGGCTTTGAAAGAACAAATGAGAAAAATCGTTTTCCTCGTTATAATATGTATTGCGTTTGTAGCGGTTTTCTCTGGATTTGGAATGTTGAAAAGACACAATTCAGATTTCGAATTAATTGAGTCCGAATTAGTAACAACAGAATATGGAGAAATTGTTTCACTACCACTGTCTAATTTTGTCAAGGCAAATGGGGCAACCGTTGAGTTTTCATTGGTTGGGGAAAACGGAAAGATAGATGGTGACTTCCTCGTAATTGATTCGAGTACGCTTAGCTTACCTGAAGAAACAATCGATATCATTGTTAAGTCTGAAAAGTCGGAAGCTGTGCTTCACATTACATTCTCAGTAAAGAACTTGCCACCACCCCCGGTTCTAAGTATTGCAAACCAGAAAGTCTTTGAAGGCGACAGACTAGAGATCGATCTCTCAGAACTCACCTTTTCTGAAATGAACGAGATAAGTTACGAAATTGTCGGTGGGCCGGGGTTAATTGAAGGAGATATCTACCGTTACAGTTCTCCGGTACGCGAGGCGCCTGTCGCCCACAGGGTAACTATAAAAGCTATAGACAGTTTGCGGCAGTGGCACTGTGAAACTTTCAGCATAATTGTTATCGACAAAAATCACTGGCCCGAAGAGCCCCATGGTCCTTATCCCGGTGATGGGATTGAAGACTTCTTTAATGACCTAGTTCTATCTTGGGAGTGTAGTGACCCCGACGGTGATATTCTGTCTTATGACCTCTATTTTGGCACCGAGAACCTTGGTTTACTTGCAAAAGGCATTAACAAGAATACGTACGAGCTGCCACCTCTAGAACACGGAGAAACTTACAGCTGGCAGGTTGTTGCAGATGATGGGAACGGGGGATTGGTAAAGGGTCCCATCTGGTCTTTTTCGACAGAAGAAATACCTGTTTTGACATGGAAGAGAATTGTCGGTTTTGAAGGAAGAGACTCCTTTAACACAGTAAAGTCTCTGTCCAGTGGTGGATACATCCTTTGCGGTTCCTCAGATCTGGTTTCGGAATCCGAATCATTGAAAGACTCGATTCCAAGGGTTGGATGGATCGTAAAGATCGACAATAACGGTTTCATGGAGTGGGAGAAGAGATTTAATCTTGGTTGGGTAGAGCTTAATGACATCATAGCCACCTCGGATGATGGATTCCTGGTAGTGGGTAAAGCAATCGATAAAACCGCTGCTGGATTCGACGCGGATTCTTCACTGCTTGTAATAAAGCTTGATAAGTTTGCGAATGAAAAGTGGAGATTCAAGAGTGAGGGTATCTTCAATGAGGCGACCTCAGTAATTGAGGTAGAGGATGGATACTTGATTCTAGGAACAAAGACGGAGTCAAAAGAAGATCGTTCGATCCTGTTAGTAAAACTAGGCAAATCAGGTTCCCTAGAATGGCAAAGATCCTATGGCGGAAGCTCTTTTGATCGAGGAGTTGCATTTGATGTTGATGGTGATGGCAACGTTGTGATTGTCGCCGAGACAACTTCGAAAGACGGTGAAGCAAAGGGAAATCTCGGCAACCGCTTTCAGGTAAATGGAATCTACATTGAATTATCTTCTGTTCTTACAATCAAGGTCAGTAGGGACGGAGAAGTTATATGGTCGAAAGTGCTTGGAGGAAAGAGTGAGGATTCGCCTTCTTCTGTCAGAATAAATGACGAAGGAGAAATAATTATCACAGGCTCCACAAATTCCAGGGAAGAAACTTTCCAGCGAGATTCTTCCGACTACGACGGATTTGCAGCAAAACTATCTGAAGAAGGTGATTTATTGTGGGCAAGAACCTATGGAGGATCTGGTAACGATATAATCGAAGACTTCTTCATCACGCAAGCGGGTGGCATTCAAGCGATTGGCTTTTCTGAATCAAATCGATCAATCAACCAGCCCGTAGACGAGGCCATGAAGAGATCTGGCATAACTTACAGTGATTTCTGGGTGCTGCAAACTGATGCTGAAGGAGAGCTCTTATGGCAAAAGTATCTTGGAGGCAGTAAAGACGATGTAGGACTATCAATCGCTTATGTTTGTGATGGATTCGTTGTTGCTGGCTATTCAGCTTCAGTTGACGGAGACGTCGGCTCTAACAAGGGTGATTTTGATGCAGCGGTTTTCTATCTTAGATAATCAGTTGTAAAATTCCCACTTCAAGCCTTTTCTCTTAGCTGTAAAAATCGCTGTGAGGCAACTACTGAGAAGTGATTCAGATCTTTCTCCATCTATGGGGAACTGGCAAATTCCACTCACGACAGAAGGTGATACATCAGTATCTGAAACGGCAACTGGTTTCTCCAAATCTGATGTGAGAACCGACATAGTTCTTGAAACGCAACTTCTATCGCTGCAATCCAGTACAGTTACATACACATCATCCATGATCCTAAACGACTTGCCTTCTTCTATCTGAAGTGTGATTCTCTTTCCAAGCCTTTGCAATACAGTATCTAGTATCCTCTTTCCAAACATTGCAGCTATCTCTTTGGAATTCGACAACATAGTGCAAACAATCGAAAAACAAGTTCCATTTTCCTTCGAAGAGGAGATTTTCTTTGAGAGAAATCTATTTAAAGATCTTTCGTTTCCGAATCCCGATAGTGAATCGATGTAGATCATATCTCTCAACGCATTTCTAAGAACAGTAGATTCACTGTTATCCCTCAAGGAAATGAAGTAACAAAGCCTTTCCGAAATCTCGAGACTGTAAATCACTATCGTAAATGGTAAACCCTTTGACTTCTCAAAATCATTAAGAGCGAAAGATATTTGCTCAGTCTTACCAGACAGAAACTCCTTTAGCCTCAGCGCACAAACCCCGTCCAGCATGTCAGAAAATCGCTTCATATCGAATTCTTCACTCAAGAAACTGAGTTCATCGAAGCAAGCTGAGGCAAGCCTTTCCCATGTTGAATTTGCAACTACGATCTTCCCTTCTGAAGAGACAATTGCGCACGCTTCAATGTTTCCTTCGAGAAGAGCTCGAGCAATGTGCAAACCTTCGTCACTTTCTCTCTTTGCAGCTCTCATGATCCACCTCACATATTGCATGTCTGACAATCCATTTGCAAATACATGCCAAACTATGGTTTTGAATAATCATTTTTTAGAGTATAGAATTTACCCGTGAAGAACGAAAAGATTGAATACAGACAATCCGAGTCGAGCGACTTGCAATTTGTGGCGCATCTGGTCTTCAATACTGACCCATCCCATTTCAGGCGTGCACTGGGAAGAAAAGCTCTGGCAGGCATATCAAGGCTTCTGATTATGGGCAGCGCAATAAATCTCGAATTCATTACTGTTTGCGAAATTGGCAATCGGCCAATCGCAATATATGCGTTTTACACGCATGAAGAGATGAACAGACTGGCGCGTGTACGAGTTGACATGATCAACTTTTCTTTTAGTATCTTTGGGTTTAGACTCTTGCAGGAATTTCGAACTCTTCAAAGATCAATGGAGATGGGCGTTTTTCCCGAGCAAAAATACCTCGGTCTAATCTCAGTTCACGAAGATTTCAGAAACAAGGGCTATGGACGGAGGATCCTTAATCATCTACTCGAAATGGATGCCGAAATCGTCCTGGACGTCTCTCGATGGAACAGAAAGGCCATATCTCTATACTCCGAATGCGGTTTCGAATTTGAAACCAATCTTCCTTCCAACTATCCAACAAAGGACAGCATACGAATGAAATCCACTCGCGATCATCACTGACTGAGGTGTTGCTAAGCTCTCATCACCGCCCTTAAGAGTCTGTCAGAGAAGAAAGAGCAACTTCCTAAGAACTTCGTAATAATCTTGATCTCTGAAAGTGAGAATACGATCGTCCTTCTTGGTCACCCCAGGGAAAAAAGATAACTTATGAGCTAAAGTGTGTTCAACGTAGGCAATTTCAACCTCAAATTCAGCCGGAATTGATACCGGTTGAACTCCGATATTCTTTACAGCATTGTAAACACCTTCCTCGATCAACTTCACTGCCTTAGCTGGATGAATTGAATCTACTGAAGCACCACTGCCAATGTTGGTTGACACGGTTTGTATGTCAGGTACGTTTTGCTTAGCGATTTGTACAATTCCTTCATCCCCGCTGATGAAAACGACCGGTACCCCATGATAAGAGGCCGACATCGCGTTTAGCTCGAATTCGCTAATAAGCTTGTTGTTGATCTTGAGGTAATATATGTCCCCCGTCATAGTGTGAGAAAGAGGATTTAGAGCCTTTCCAGAGGGTGAATGGTATCCTGTGAACACCGCGGCTCCAAAACTAGAATCAACTCCTTGCATCATCATGAAAGGATCTCTTGCCCACCCACGGAGGACTCGAACTCCTTCCGGCAGAAGAGAGGGATCGATGTTTCTTGCGCTCCCGTGGGCATCCCTCACAGTTATTTCCGAGGCTCCAGCCCGAAGAGCACCCTGAACAGCTGCCTTTACTTCTGCAGTCATCTGTCTTTTGAAATACTCGTAGTCCTGATGTCCCTTTTTTGCTTCATTCCAGTCCGCAATTCCTGCAGTTCCCTCAATGTCTGCACTAATGAAAACTTTCAAAGATATCCCTCCTATTTAGTTTTCTATAAAATGCAAGAAGTTTTCGGTAAAAGTAGAAAACCCTGAAACACCACTGGCTGGTTCACTGAATGACCGAATTTTGGCATAAAGAACATAAACAATGAAGGATCGAGAGCATTAGTCTATTTATTCCTTCAAGTTGACTAAGTTGCCAGAAAAAATCGATCAGCATTCCATCCTCAAAAGATTCTATCCACAATCTTCAACTGCTTTTTTTGCTAGTTTATCCGCAATCTCGTTGAATGTCTCTCCAATATGTGATCTTGCTTTTACCCATTCAATATCGATCTGAGAGGAGAACTGCTTGAGCCGTTCAACGTACTTTCTCGTTTGTTTGTTCTTCGCTTTCCACTCTCCCTCTGCCCAACTTCTTAGTCCCATGTAGTCATAGTGAATAAAAGCTTTCCTATATCCCTTTCGCATACAGTATTCCAGCGCCTTAATCACACCTTCGATTTCACCTGTGACGTTTCTCATTTCCAGATTCTCTTTTAAACAGCCGTTGATTCTCTTCTCAATTCGATTTTCTGAGATTACCAATACTCCATATCCTACCTTATTGTCCATGAAACTACCATCTACGAAGAGGTGAACTCCATCATAATTTCTTCCGTTGAATTCCTCCCATCTAAATAGGAGCCATTCGCTCTTCTCTTCGGAGAGAAATGAAGGCAGAACTATTCTCTTGTTTCCTTTACGGTCGGTATAAAGCCTGAGCACTACACTGTTTGAAAGTTCAACGCAGTACTCACTGATGATGGTGACAGAACAGCAAAGGCTTCTCTTCTCAAGGAATCTCGCGAATTCGTAACCGGTTTCTTTCAAAGCAAGCGTCCAGTTATTCAACGTCATACTCTATACAGTGCCTCGATAAAATCCAGAAAAAGGATTGTCGTATACCCGCCGACTGCAATGAAAGGACCGAAAGGAAGCTGAGCTCGTCGATCGAATTTTCTGCCTTTTGCGGCAGCATTTATTGCATAGACAATTAGCGCTGCAAAAGAAGCTACCATAATCGTATATAAAGAACCTATAATGCCAGATGCTAGAGAAAGCGCTGCAAGCAATTCTACGTCGCCAAAACCAAAACTGTCTTTCCTTACAAGGTTTGCTATCAAGAAGAATGCAACCATCGCCCCTGTAACGAGAAGAGCATGAAGTAAATTTGCAGGGAATCGACCTTCAGCAGTTGACCAGGCGAAGCCGCCGGCAGCCACAAGAATCACACCGAAGTCTGGAATCATGTAGTGCTCAAGATCGATGAAAGAAGAGACAATCAATCCCATAGTCAAAACTGACATTGAAATTGCTCCAAACAGAGAAAAAACAACTGAATTCAATGAGAACAACAGTGCAGTAAGTAACTCAACGACGGGATACCTTGTAGCAATGGGTTCCCCACAATATCTACATTTGCCTCCCAGAAAGATGTAGCTTAACAAAGGAATATTGTCCTTCCATGATAGCTGGTGTTTGCATTTTGGACAAATACTTCTTCGAGGTCTGGTCATTGAGTATTCTTTTGAAGGAATACGGAATATCAAAGCATTTGAGAAGCTTCCAAATATCAGCCCAAAAACGAAGAAAAGAGGGACTCTAAGAACTATGTAATCCCACACTGTTTTCTCTCTTCTTCAGTGAGGTATTCATCGAATAGCTCTTTCTTCCCATAGAAGTACCAAACCTGCTCATTTTCCAATTCCCTAAGGAGTCTCTTTGCCTCATCGCACTGCCCTTTCTTCATATGAGAAACGACGAGCAGCATCTTAAGCTCTGGCCTATCGGGGTTTTCTTTGAGGAAATCTGTCGCCACTTCTTCCACAACGTCGTAATTTGAGTGCTTAAACTGAATCTTTGCCCAAGGTTCCACATCATTTATGTAAACCGGCCTTGTTCTACGCACCTCATCTTCAACTATTCTCCTCATCTCTTGGTTTCCCATCTTTTCGTAAAGTTCGGCCATTTCCACCTTTGTAAGAATACTGTCTGGATCTCTTTTCGAAAGGTCTTTGAGAACATTCAGAGCTTCATCCATTCGACCAGCATTAATATAGGCATCAGTTAACATGAAGTAGGTGACAAGGTGATCGGGAGAAGCTGCAATCTCCCTTTGCCAACAATCTGCCGCACTATCAAAATCACCTCTGTTATAGAATGTCTGACCAAGAAATGAATACGCTGTAACAAGTGAAGAATCTATCTTTAGAGCATTTTGAAGCCATTTAATTCCCTCTTCCTCATCACCTGACTCTAGAAAAATAGAGCCTTTCAGCTCACAAACCGTCGCTTTGTCAACATTTGCATCCATGAGCAAATCAAGAAACCTCTGGGCGCTTTCATAGTCACCCCGGTCAGCAATAGAGAGTATTTTGTCCTGAAACCCCGAAAATGTACCTCTAGTAAAAGAAGCCACAGAGAGACCCGTTTCTTTCAAGTAATCATTGAATTCCTCGTATTCTATGGGAGCGTAGTTTTCGGGAGTTACAACATTGTCGAAAGTTTCCGTCAAACCACCTATTGTCAGAAGATCCTTCCCAATTTTAGTAGACTTCAAATCATGTATCGCAACGTTTATATCGCCATCGTAAACCTCATCGAGGATTGCGATCGCAAATGGTAGTGTGTCCGTGATATCGAAGCTCTTCTTGTCTTTCTTGAGGCGAATAATCTCCATACAGCACCTCTTCTCAGAGTGACTTGTAAAAAATATACCATGTTTGCTCGCCGAAGAAGTAATTTTACCTAAGATTGGTGAATCTTTGTATTCTCGTTTCACCATAAATAAGGTCTGCCGAGATCAGAAGCAATGAACAGAGACCATTCGAGGCAGAACCTCAAAATCACTTTACTATGAAGGACTTCTAAATACCTGTGCACTGCGCTTCTCACATAAGGCCACTGATTCTTAAGAGCTTGACGGCTTGTCAACGTGATTTCTTATGGCTCCTTGAGTTTTTCCCCTTCGACTTATCGGGAGAGGAGCGCTTATTTCTCCTGGTCGTCTTTCCGTTATCCTTGACAATAATGAAATCAATTTCCATAGTTGTCTTGTCTGCTCTTACAACCTTTACCTCAAGCTGATCTCCGATCCTAAATACTTGCTTACTCCTTCTTCCCACAAGAATATTCTGGTCCTCAATGAAGTCATAATAGTCATCCAGTGTTGAAATATGTACTAGACCAGAAATCATTTTTTCAGTCAACTCCACGAAGATTCCGAATTTTGTTACACCCGTGATAACTCCTTCAAAAGAATCACCCACATGGCTGGAGATGTACTCCACCTTTTTCATGTCCACTAGATCCCACTCCGCTTCGTTTGCAATTCTCTCTCTCTTCGATGCCCACGAGGCAATTTTGGAAAGACTTTCCTCCAGATTCTTTGAGTGGCTCTTAAGATCAGCCCCGGCATTCTTGATCAAATCTTTTAACAGCCTGTGAACAACAAGATCCGGGTACCTTCTGATTGGAGAAGTGAAGTGAGTGTATGCTTCGGATGCCAGTCCAAAGTGACCGATATTTCTGTCAGAATAGACAGCTCGCTTCATTCCTCTCACTAGAACTCTTTCTATGGAGGAGTGCAGGGGGTGATCTTTAGACTTCTCAAGTATTTGCTGAAGAGCCTTAGGATGAACGTTTCTCGGAATCTTGACTTTCAATCCAAGTGCTTCCAGATAGTTTTTTAGTTGCATCATTGATTCTGGATCTGGTTTATCGTGAATTCTGTACACAAACGGTAACCCCTGATTGTTAAATATCTCAGCAACAGTCTCATTTGCAAGTATCATGAACTCCTCGATTATCCATTCAGATATTCCTCTACTCTGTGGCAGAATATCAGTTACCCTGCCTTTCTCGTCAAAGATGATCTTAACCTCTCTAGATGAAATATCCATAACTGATCCCCGCTTCTTGCGGATGTCCCTTATCTTCTGAGCCAATTCGTGCGACAATTTGAGGCTCTCAGAAACTGGTCTCAATTTCTCCGAAATATCTGAAGATGCTTTACCATTTAGGAAATCGTTAACCTCTGAATATGTTAGTCTCTTCTTAGAGTTAATAACGGAATTCTTCACTGACGAGGAAACCACATGTCCAACAGGATCTATTTCCAGCAACAGCGAAAGAGTAAGTCTGTCCTCTTCAGGTTTAAGAGAACATATATCATTTGAAAGTTCAAATGGCAGCATCGGAATAACCGTATCGAGCAAATAAACAGAAGTCCCTCTAGAATAAGCTTCCAGATCTAGCTGAGTCCCCTCTTGTACATAATGCGACACATCCGCAATGTGTATACCAAGAATGTAATTTCCTTCTCTGCTCTTTCTTATCGATATTGCATCATCGAAATCTTTTGCATCATCACCGTCTATTGTGAAAACCAATTCATTTCGAAGGTCTTCTCTTTTTCTAACTTCTTGAAGATCAATGCTCTTTGCAACCCTGGCTGCTTGTTTTCTCACCTGTTCAGGAAAGTAACCCGGTTCTGGAAGGTCTTGTCTGTAAATAACTGTCATCAAATCTGCTTCGGGACTGAACACGTCACCAATAACCCTTTCTACGACACCTTCAGGATTCCTCCCCGGGGAAGGATATCTGGTGATCTTGATCAGAACCTTTTCGTCGGGTTTGGCTCCATTGAATCCTTCGGGAGGGATATAGAAGTCAGTCTTTATCCTCATATCATCAGCTACGACAAAAGCCATGATGCCCCTGGTCTTGAATGTACCGACTACTTTCTTTTTGTTCCTACTGATTACTTTGATGACCTTTCCCTTTCTTATTTCTCGATATCTTCCCGTTATTTCCACAAGAACAGTATCTCCATGAATGGAAAAGCCACTGTCTTCGGGAGCGACAAAAACATCCTCTTCGTCTTCAACGCTTATATAAGCTCCCGTCCCTCTTCTTGCGAATTCAATAGTACCAACTATAGTCTTTTCTCCAGGAACAATGTACCTTCCTTTTAAATCCTTTATAATCTCGCCAGAATCGGTCAATTCTTCGAGATACTTCTTGAGTAACGCCCTATCCTCCCGATCAGTTAGACCGAGCTTCACTATGAGACCTCTCATCGTCGTAGGTGAATAATCCTTGGAGGTCATTTCTTCTTTCAATGCTTTCAAACTTAGCTTCATAAGCCTCTTTCCTCTCTGTCATCAGACAATTTTAGGACTCTTCATGTTATAATTATACAGTGTATGTATTATAACCATTTATGGCTTACAGGAGGTTGGTAATGCGAATTGGAATATTGACGGGCGGCGGGGACTGTCCTGGTTTGAATGCAGTTATTAGAGGCATCGTGAAATCTGCTCCAGAAAACGTGGAAATTATCGGTTTGATGCACGGTTGGAAGGGATTGGTTGTTGGTGAAAGTATGAAACTCACCGATAACGATGTTGAAGGTATTCACATTCTCGGAGGTACAATCCTTGGAACATCTAGAACAAATCCTTTTAAATCGGAAGATATGAGAATAAAAATGGAGGAAAACATCAAGAAACTCGGTCTTGATGTGATTATAGGAATCGGTGGCGACGATACTTTGAGCGTGGCTGCAAGACTCTCATCCATGGGATACAAAGCAATTGGAGTCCCAAAGACCATTGACAACGATGTTGCCAACACCGATTATACTTTTGGTTATCAAACTGCGGTAAATGTTGGGGCAGACGCGATTGACAGATTGCACTCTACTGCAAAGTCACATGGACGGATCATTATCGTTGAATTAATGGGGAGAGAAGCTGGTTGGGTAACTTTGGAAGCTGGCATGGCTGCCGGCGCACATCTAATCCTTATTCCTGAATACCCAATGACAATAGATGAAATCCTAACCTATGTCAAGAAGCGAATGGATAGATTCGGATACATGATTATCGCAGTTGCAGAGGGCTTCAAACCAACTGAATTGGAAAATGTTGTTGGCGATGAAAGCAAGATCGACGCCTTTGGTCATATAAAACTGGGAGGGATTGCCCATTATATGGCGAATATTATCTCTGAGAGAACGGGTTATGATACTAGATCCGTTGTTCTGGGGCACCTTTTGAGAGGTGGGACTCCCACGGCCTTTGACAGAATTCTGGGCACAAGGTACGGAGTTCACGCAATGGAGCTTGTCATGAAAGGCGATTTTGGCAGAATGGTTGCACTTAAAGGCAATGATATCATCTCTATTCCCCTTGAATATGGAATAGCTACAAAGAAGTTAGTTCCCTTTGAGTATTACAAACTGTCCCAGATCTTCTTCGATTGAGGCGTTAAGTTGTATTATTCTGAGCCGGTAAGGATTGCAAGATGCGCTATGGAGGAGTTTATTCGCCATGGTGTTTTAATTGGAACCCCTGACTGGGTTTCTGAAGAGTTCCTGTCTAAGAGAGCAGGTTGTTTCGTTTCTCTCCATACATCAAACGGCTCGCTTAGAGGTTGCATAGGAACGATACACCCTTTGGAGGAAAATGTTGCTCTTGAAATAATCCAGAATGCTATCTCCGCATCTACAAAAGACCCTCGATTCCCTCCTGTAGAGGCGAGCGAACTAGCTGACATAGATGTCTCCGTCGATATTCTTAGCCCTCCAGAAAGAACCACACTTTCTGGACTTGATCCTAAGAAATATGGCGTCATTGTTTCTCTGGGTTACAGAAAAGGAGTCCTGCTTCCCGATCTTGAAGGTGTAGACACCATTCAAAAGCAACTATCGATAGCCTTACGGAAAGCCGGCATTAGGGAATCGGAAGATTACAGTATTTTCAGGTTTTCAGTTGAAAGGTATCGCTGAAACCGGTAAGAGGTGAATTCATGAAACCGGCCGTTTACTTCGATGAGTATGGCGAGGACAAGGTCCTGCAGTGTCTTCTTTGCCCCTTGCATTGTATAATCAAGCCTGATCAGGTTGGCTTTTGTGGCGTAAGGAAGAATGTTGACGGAATGCTATATTCTCTTAACTACGGTCAGCTCACTTCAATAGCAATAGATCCGATTGAAAAGAAGCCTCTCTATCATCTTTTCCCTGGCGAGAAGATACTTTCAGTTGGTTCATGGGGCTGTAATTTGAGATGCGACTTCTGCCAGAACTGGGAAATTACGAAGCAACGCCCAAAGACTGTAATGCGTGTTATGCCCCAGCAGCTTATTCAAATTGCTCTGGAGAGAGAATCGCGAGGTATTGCTTTCACTTATAACGAGCCGATTGTCTCTTTCGAATTCATACTTGATACCTCTCGAGCAGCAGCCAAAGAAGGTATATATAGCATACTTGTTACAAACGGAGTGATTGACGAGGAACCCATGGATCTTCTTTCGCAGTCGGTGAGAGGTATGAACATCGATCTTAAGGGTTGGAATGACGAGTTTTACGTGAAAGACATCGGCACAGAAAAACGAGTTGTTCTTCGATCAATAGAGACAGCCAGGAAAGCGGGAACGCACATTGAGTTGACTACGCTCATTATTCCCGGCAAGAACGATTCGCCTGAAGAAATGAGGGAGGAAGCTGAATGGATCTCAGGACTGTCTAAGGATATCCCACTTCACATTAACAGATACTTTCCTAACTACAAGAGCACAATACCCCCAACTTCGCCTGATTCTCTAATACAACTTGCCGACGTAGCAAAGGAGTACTTGCGATACGTTTATGTTGGGAATATCGATCTTCCAGGTCTATCGGACACAACATGTCCGTATTGCGGAAACCTCCTGGTCGAGAGAAGAGGTATGCGAAGTTCTGTGGTTGGCATAGATGAAAAAGGAAGGTGCAACAATTGCCAAAAAGAAATCCCAATAGTCTTCTGAGAAACCGAATTTTCCTGTATGGACTCCTCTTTGTTTCTGCAATAGTTTTGTTGACAATTGTTTTCTTTCGACAGAAGCCATTGGAGTACTATGACAAAACCGAGTATCATTTGGGAACTTATGTGACAATAAGAGTCTCCTCTTCCACAATGTCCCCGGTTACACTCGCAGAGGCTGCTATGACCGAGATCGAGAGGATAGATGACAAATTCGGGAGCAGAAACAATGGCGTAATCGCTGAGCTGAACAGAACCGGAGAGCTTCATGACATAGATAAGGAAACAAGTTTTCTAATTAGGTCAGCACTGGAAATAGCTCGAAACACGTCCGGTGCGTTCGATCCGACCCTCTATTCTCTAACAAGACTATGGGGATTCGATGATGCATCTTCTAAAAAGAGGATTCCCAGCGATAAGGAAATCGAAGACGCTTTGGGCTCAACGGGCTTTTCAAGAGTTACCTACGATGAAAAGCTGGGATACGTATCTCTGGTTGATGGAGCGATGATTGATCTTGGAGGGATAGCAAAAGGTTATGCAGTCGATATGGCAATTGCAAAGATTAAATCGCTTGATCCGGAAGCAACAGGTTTCATCGATGCCGGGGGTGACATTGGAGTAATCGGTCCCAAGTATGGGAATAGACCATGGATAGTTGGAGTGAGAAATCCCAGAGGAGAAAGTGTTCAAGATGTTCTTGAATACATCTACCTTTACGATGGTGCTGTAGCTACTTCTGGAGATTATGAGCGATTTTTTATTGAGGACAATGTACGTTACCACCACATTTTTGACCCCGAAACGGGTTTCCCTTCCCGTAGCGGAGTTATAAGTGCAACTGTAATAGGAAAGAGCACCATGCTCGCAGATGCCTATGCAACGGCCGCTTTTGTTATAGGTATGGAACCAGGTGTTACTTTCCTGCCTAGATTTGGAGCCCTTGTATTACTTGTAATGGAAGATATGAGTATCTTCAGGTCTCCAGGTTTTGAAGTGTATCAGGAGAAATGAAATTTTCCACGAGAAATGACATCTTGATTGTAATCGTAGCGTTTGCTCTGGTGATCCTTTTTGCATTTCCGCGTGGAAACGGCTCTTCTTTCGCAGAAGTGTACTACGATGGGAGACTGGTGAGAACTATAGATCTGAGCATAGATTCTGAGATTTTTCTCGATGTAGGAATGGTTGTCAAAGTCCAGGGCGGAAAGATTTCCGTGATCGATTCAGACTGTCCGGAGAAGCTTTGTGTTGCCCAAGGAGCAATAAACATGCCCAATATCCCAATCGTATGTGTACCAAACAGAACTTTGATAAAGATCGTCTCGGATCGGTCTGAAGTTGATGCGATAACTCAATAGGGACTTAGGAAAATCAAGTGAGCCACGAACAGAGGCCGAAACATTTCGTGAAGAATTGGGATCAAGAAAGAAATCGGGTCAATGATTTTGTCTCAAAACTCTGGTTAAACGAGTGACTGTGGAGAAATGATGGAAGCAAAGAGAGTTACTACACTATCGATGTTAATGGCGATAGGGTCTGTTCTTTATCTTCTGGAAAGCCTAATACCGTTTCCACTTCCAATCCCGGGAGGAAGATGGGGCTTTTCCAATCTTGTCTTGATCATAGCGCTGGCCGGCTTGCCTTTCGGCGACATCCTGGCTCTTTCAATAGGCAAGAGTATCATCGGAAGTTTGCTGGCAGGCAGACTCGCTACTCCAGGTTTTCTGATGGGAGTTGCAGGCGCAGTTTCGTCCGCAGCAACAATGTGGCTTATGAACAAAACCGGAAAGTTTGGTCTATTTGGAATAAGTATAGCAGGCGCAGCGGTTAGCAATTTCTCACAGCTAATGGTAGCTTCTTCGCTTATTATTAAGAATATAGAGATCATCTTTCTTTACCCCTATATGTTGGTACTTGGATCGATTTCCGCTTCGATTAATGCTTATGTAGCATTTGAAGTCATAAGAAGGATGGGTGATTCACTTTGGCAAGACTAATACTCGGTTCCTCTTCTCCAAGAAGAAGGGAGCTTCTGCATCTACTGAGGGTCTCTTTTGAAGTCATACCTCCAAAGGGAGTAGAAGAGAATCTTTCAGAAAGATTCTGCAAAAAGGAATTGTGCGAACTTTCTCACTTGAAGGCCGAAAATGTCATGCTTAGAAATCCTTCTTCCACTGTAATTGCAGCAGACACGGTAGTCGTTCTTGATGGACTTGTTCTTGGAAAACCATCTTCAGTGGAAGAAGCCTACGAAATGCTGCTTGTCCTCTCGGGCAGAACTCATTCTGTCTTCACCTCAGTTTCCGTAATGTACGAAGAAAGCGAATTCAACTTTGTGGAGAAGACTGACGTAACGTTTAGAGAGGTTCCATCGGAGGTCCTCAAAGAATATGCTGAAAGCGGTCTATCACTTGACAAGGCTGGAGCTTATGGAATTCAGGATTATGGTGCTCTTTTCGTGAAGAGCATAACAGGTGACTTCTATAATGTGATGGGACTTCCAATAGGAAGATTGTGGCATGAGCTACACACGCGGGGGGTAATCTGAATTGGAAGGCCAGATAATGCCTAGAGAGAAACTGTTGGATAAGGGCGCTGGCGCGCTGTCAAACAGCGAATTAATCGCGATTCTTCTTAGAACAGGAATCAAAGGAAAAGACGTACTTCAGCTTAGTGAAGAACTTCTTGGCTACTATGGCTCTCTAACGGCTCTTCTTTCTGCTGAAGTTAACGAACTACTGAATACAAAAGGCCTTGGAAAAGCAAAGGCAGTTTGTTTGAAGGCCGCTCTTGAGCTGGGACAGAGGATCTTCAGAGAAATGACTGAGAAAACGAAAGTTCGGCTGGATGAACCTGAAGGTGTCTACCATCTTTGCCATGATATGGCCTTTATGGATAGAGAAACCGTAAGAGTTATTTCCCTAGACAGCAAACTCAACTACAGAGGATTGAATACGGTTAGTGTGGGATTACTGGATTCCTCACTTCTTCACCCGCGAGAGGTCTACAAACCTGCAATAAGCAGGATGGCCGCTGCAATAATCCTGGTTCATAACCACCCTTCCGGTGATCCATCTCCTAGCAGAGAAGATGAAGGTGTTACTTCAAAGATAAGGGAAGCTGGAGAAACGCTGGGAATCAAAATGCTTGATCACGTTATAATAGGAAGCGGTACATTCTACAGTTTTGCAGCAGGAAGAACATTTAAAGCGGAGGTGGCAGAAAAATGATTTCAAGAGATCACGCAATGCAGTTAATAATGAACAACATACGATCTAATAATCTTATTAAACACGTGCTGGCCACCGAGGCGGTAATGAGAGCCCTCGCAGCACGACTCGGCGAGAATGAGGATGTTTGGGCAATGGCAGGACTTCTCCACGATCTTGATTACGAATTCACAAAAGACAACTTCGATCAACATGGTCTGAAGACTGTTTCAATGCTTCAAAACGAAGACTTGCCAGATGAGGTCAGCGATGCGATTCTTGCTCACTGTGAAAAGAAAGAACGGGTCAAGCTAATCGAGAAAGCAATATATGCTGCCGACCCGGTCACAGGATTCATAGTGGCCGCAGTTCTCATTAGAAAGGGTAGCAAACTCTCAGACATTGATGTGAATTTTCTACTAAACAGGTTCAAAGAAAAGTCATTCGCAAGAGGTGCCAGCAGAGAGCAAATGGCCAGTTGTTCGGAATTTGGAATGTCTCTCGAAGATTTCCTTTCTCTTTCTCTGAAAGCAATGCAAGAAATATCTGTTGATTTAGGTCTGTAGTCTCAAGAATATTCTGGTATAGAGAGGTGATGCCATGCTTAAGGGGACAATCGAAAGAGAAGTTAGAAGGTACAAAGAGGAGTATTCTCCTATCAAGAGAGAATTACCGGAGAACCTTAATATTGCCAAATTCGTTGATCACACACTCTTGAAAGCAGATGCTACTCCAAAGATGGTGGAAAAATTATGTGAAGAGGCCATTAGGTTTGAGTTCTGGAGCGTTTGTGTGAACACTGGGTATCTTCCTCTGGTTAACAGGTCTCTCAGCGGTAGTACAATAAGAAAAACTGTGGTTATAGGGTTTCCATTAGGCCAGATGTCAAGAGAAGTGAAGGGATTTGAGACATCCTGGGCATGTGACAACGGAGCGGACGAATTCGATATGGTAATTAATGTTGGTTTGCTGAAATCTGGAGAGTACGAAAGCGTATTTGATGACATAGCTAAAGTGGTAGAATCGGCTCGTGGAAAGACTGTTAAGGTGATTATTGAAACATCGCTCCTCTCAGAAGAAGAAAAGATCGTTGCTTGCGTTATTTCAAGAGAAGCAGGTGCCGCCTTTGTGAAGACCTCGACTGGTTTCTCCGGAGGAGGGGCTACGGTAGATGATGTATCGTTAATGAAATTTGTCGTGGGAGACGCTTGCAAAGTTAAGGCTTCCGGAGGGGTTAAATCGAGAGAGGAAGCTCTCGCAATGATTTCTGCCGGAGCAAGCAGAATTGGTACTAGTTCAGGAATCAATATTGTGTCAGATGAATCAAAAGAGAATCGGGGGGGTTATTGAGATGGATTTCTGCACATTACCGTTAAAGGACTTCTTGAAGAAAGTCGCTGAAAAATCCGCAACTCCTGGTGGGGGAGCAGTCGGAGCAGTTGTGGCAGCGCTCGCTGCCTCTCTTGGTTCCATGGTTGCAAATCTCACTATTGGAAAAAAAGGTTATGAAGACGTAGAAGGTCACATGGAATCTTGTTTAGAGGTATTCGAATCGGAAAGCAATTATCTGTGTGACTTGATGAACCGAGATATTCAGGCTTTTGATCAGGTGTTATCTGCGTATAAGTTGCCAAAGGCGACCGATGATGAAAAGAATGCAAGAGAGATGAAAATTCAGCAAGCTTTAAAGACAGCTATCGAGGTCCCTTTTGACCTTGCCAGGAGATGTAAAAACATCATCGTGAACGTTGAACGTCTCGCGAAATGGGGCAACTCCAGTGTTCTTTCAGACGCGGAGAGCGCTGCCCATCTTCTTCTTGCAGTCCATAGAATTGCTAAGGCAAATGTCATGATTAATATGAAATCCCTAAAAGACCCTGATTACGGTGCATGGATAAACGAAGAGATGAAACAACTTGAAAAACAGATTGATTCCTCATACAACAAGATAATTGAGATAATCGGAAAACGTAATGGTTGAACTGAAACTCAAGGCAAAGAGTACGGATTCAAAAGCTAGAACCGGGGTAATCGTCACGCCTCACGGTGAATTCGAAACTCCGGTTTTTATGCCTGTTGGCACAAACGGAACAGTAAAGGGATTATGGCAAGATCAGTTAGAAGAGCTTGACGCGAGAATCATACTTGGAAACGCATTTCACCTTTTCTTACGTCCCGGGCTGGATGTTCTCAGGAGCTTTGGTGGGCTTCATGAATTCATGTCGTGGAAACATTCGATTCTGACTGACAGCGGTGGATTCCAGGTCTTCTCTCTAAAAGAAAAAAAGATTACTGACGATGGGGTAAAGTTTCGATCGCCTCTTGATGGCAGAGCACTCTTCTTTACTCCTGAGCTTTCTTCAGAGATTCAGGAAGCAATTGGATCGGATATTGCCATGGCCTTCGATGAGTGTGTTGAACCAAGCGCAAACAAAGACTATGTAAGACAGTCAGTAAAGAGAACTACGATTTGGGCGGAGAGATTTCTGCTTTCTCACAAAGGGCAAAGCATGCAGTCTCTCTTTGGTATAGTCCAAGGAGGCTTTTTTGGTGACCTGAGGGAAGAAAGTGCCGCTAGAATTACTTCCCTTGATTTTGAAGGTTTCGCTCTTGGTGGACTGAGCGTTGGAGAGGATTTCCAAACGACGGAAAGAATTTTGTCGGGATCTGTAGATTTATTACCTGAAGAAAGACCAAGGTATTTGATGGGGATAGGTTCTCCAGAACTCATAATGGCCGCCGTAGAAAACGGCATAGATATGTTCGACTGTGTGCTTCCGACCAGGTTAGGAAGGCATGGAGCGGCTTTGACATCGAATGGAAGAATCAATCTTAAGTCCTCAACAAACAAGGAAGACAAAAGACCCGTTGATCCCGATTGCAGTTGTAAGGTTTGCTCGACATACAGCAGAGCATACATACACCATCTTTTCATAAGGGATGAGATTCTTGGAAAGATCCTGTTAAGCTATCACAATATTAGTTTTCTTATGCAGTTTGTGAAAAGGATCCGACAAGCTATACTTGACGATAGACTGGCCGAATTCAAAGAACATTGTATTGAGAATGGCCTAATTCAAGCAGAGAACCTTAAGACTTCTAAAGAACGTATGGGGTGATGAGATGAAGAAGCTCCTGATTCTGGTCGTTGTGTTTTTTTGTGTTGTTACTGTGGCAATGAATCCCTTCCAGCTTCAAACAGGTGGAAATGGTATCCTTGCAGTAGAGTATGATTCGGGATTTGGCAGTCCTTCTGATTTGTATGGGATAACTAACTCAGCTTTCTCAACGCATTTCGTTGAACTGACTACGGTTGCCTCTCCCTCTTCAAATCAACGCACTCTCTACCTGCATCTCTTTGAGGATTCAGATGATGGAATGGCAGGCATGCTTCAATACTACATGGACACTGAAAAAACATCGAATGTTAGATCACTTAGCTACACGGTATCGGGTGCGCTTGGCCCCCTTACGGCTTACGGGGCGGATTTTGAATTAAACATGACGACCGCCACGGCAACAACCTACGGTGTCTCAGTCAGGGGCGGTATCACAGGTAAGGCATATGAACTGATTGAATACATAGTTTCCTTCAGTAGCGATTTGTGGAACAGTGGTTCCTCCGTAAGTTCAGTCGATCTGCTCGCTGGGATAAGATTTGTTCCTAACCCTTTTATGATTGGACTTGAATTAGGCACAAGAGAGGGGATGGCAATAAAATATCTGGGTCTTTCGACTCAGTATACATACAACAATCTCTTTTCTGCTCGTGCTGGAGTATCTATGAACGCAGATCTTTTAAGTAACATAGATTTCATTGTTGGTGGAGGCATGGAAGTAAGGGTTGGAGATATGCTGATAACAGCAGGGATTGGCACTAACCTTACCAATAAGATTGAATCTTTTAGCTTCAGCAGGAACTGGAGTGTCGGCCTGCTTGGCCGATGGTGATAATGCCTGCATCGACAGACGTGTCGCGTGCTTTGAGACTCCTCAAGAGAACTGTTCGGCTGATTTTCCTGATCTAGTTGGTGGTTCAGGGTAAATATGCTGAACCTTTTCTGCTGGAACTACTACAGGATTTATTTGGCTCTTTTTTGGGAGGCCGTATGGATAGAATAGCCGTTATAGACTACGGATCGCAGTACACACTTCTTCTTGCAAGAAGGATTCGGGAGATGGGCGTCTTTTGTACAGTTGCAAGTCCAGAAGAATTCAAAGTCGAAAGCGAAATTAAGGGAGTAGTTCTTTCAGGGGGACCTCAGAGTGTCTACGAGGAAGGCGCGCTCGGTTTTCCTAAACAACTAGAAGGTTTTCCAGTTCCAATAATGGGCATTTGCTACGGGATGCATCTCCTTGCGAAAAAGCTTGGAGGCGAAGTCCGAAGCGGTGCACTTGGTGAGTACGGACTTACAACTGTATCTATGGACAGCGAACGTTTTCGTGACATACCAGAAGAAATAGTAACGTGGATGAGTCATGGAGACGAGGTTACGTCGCTTCCATCTGAATGTAAGGTAATAGCTAGAAGCAAGAACGGCATAACTGCAGGTTTCTCCAACGGAAGAGACATCGCTTTTCAGTTTCATCCAGAGGTTAATCACACTCAGTTTGGAACAAATCTAATCGAAGATTTCGTATTTAATGTCTGTAATGCCTCTCGAAACTGGAAACTTAGCGCTTTTGCTGAGCGCAAAGTTGAAGAGATCAAGAGGGCCGTTGGCAACTCGAAAGTAGTTGGAGGCCTTTCTGGCGGTGTCGATTCAACCGTTGCAGCGGTCTTGACCTCTAAGGCAGTGGGTGATGCGTTTACTGGGATTTTTGTAAATCATGGACTTATGAGAAAGAATGAAGATATAGAAGTCTGTGAAGCTCTTAGAAGCCTTGGTATAAAACTGATAAACGTCGATGCTTCGGAAGAGTTTTTTCGAGAGTTAAAGGGAATTGACAATCCCGAAGAAAAGAGAAGGATCATTGGAAAAACATTCATAAAAGTCTTCGAAAGAGAAGCAAACAGACTGAATGCGAGCTTTCTTCTTCAGGGTACAATCTATTCCGATGTAATAGAATCAGGAGCCGCTTCGAAAAACTCCGCAAAGATCAAGAGCCATCACAACGTTGGTGGACTTCCTGACAAGATGAATCTGAAGCTTCTGGAACCTATAAGAGAGCTTTTCAAAGACGAGGTCAGAAATTTAGGATATTCTCTAGGAATTGAACCGTCTTTACTGACCAGGCAGCCATTTCCCGGTCCAGGTCTAGGCGTGAGAATAATAGGCGAGGTTGATTCTGAGAAAGCGAGAATCCTGAAGGAAGTTGATTCGATATTCATGGATGTTCTCAGGAAATCAGGTGAATCAGAAAAGATCTGGCAATCATTCGCTGTTCTGCTTCCCGTCTTCAGTGTTGGTGTTAAAGGCGACAAGCGGTCATACGGTTATGTTGTAGCACTGAGAGCGGTGAATAGCTCAGAAGGTATGACTGCGTCTTGGCACGAACTGCCTTATGAGATCCTCAGAGAAGCCTCTTCGCGAATAACCTCAGGAGTAAGGGAAGTCGGAAGGGTTGTCTTCGACATAACAGACAAGCCGCCAGCAACAATAGAATGGGAGTAGAATATACGAAGCTCACTAAAGAGAAATCAGTGGCTGCTCACTCTCAAAATGAAACTGCTCTCAAAAAACGAAAAACAATCGTTATAGAAACTCTGGGCAAGAGTCAAATGTGTTCTCTTGCTTCCTGTAGAGGCAAGAAGTGCGCTCAAAAAATAAAGACGCCGTTCGGCGTCTTCCTGGAGCGGAAGACGGGGTTCGAACCCGCGACCCCCTGCTTGGCAAGCAGGTGCTCTACCACTGAGCTACATCCGCAAATGAAAACTAGTCTCTCTGGTGCGAGAGGAGGGACTTGAACCCTCACAGGTCTCCCCACTGGATCCTAAGTCCAGCGCGTCTGCCAATTTCGCCACTCTCGCTGGTGACTCGCGCGGGATTCGAACCCGCGACCCCCTGATTAAAAGTCAGGTGCTCTACCTGCTGAGCTAGCGAGTCGCTCCCACTTTCAGTCTCCAGCCTGCGCTGGCAGAAAGATTATATCATCACATCATCTGCCTATCAAGTGGAGAGAATTATTAAGAAACTGTGAAAGAACAAGCGCTTCTTGAAGCCTCCACAAGTAGCAAGAGTTGAAGACTGATGATACTATCTACTTAGGAGGTCATAACATGGTTTTACTTGCTGACATTGGTAATACAACAACGGTTCTAGGACTTACCGGCGAGAAGAGTATTGAGGTAGTCTGGAGGCTCCCCTCATCAAGAATAGAGACTGAAGATGAACTCTTTGTTATCCTTGATGGGCTTCTTAGGATTAAGGGTCACTCTGTCGGAGAAATTGATGGCCTGTGTGTTGCAAGTGTTGTTCCTAGGTTGAACAGAACAATTAATTACTTCACAAGAAAGTATCTTCCGAAA
Source organism: Mesotoga sp. H07.pep.5.3 (assembly GCF_002752615.1). Classification (NCBI taxonomy): domain Bacteria; kingdom Thermotogati; phylum Thermotogota; class Thermotogae; order Kosmotogales; family Kosmotogaceae; genus Mesotoga; species Mesotoga sp. H07.pep.5.3. The sequence goes on along the minus strand of NZ_AYTV01000012.1, from coordinate 358,753 downwards.
CCTGCAGTCTTCTTGAGGCCGGATAGATTTTTCCCTTTAGGACTGAATACGGATAACCCGGCCGAGATCGGTGCTGACCGACTTGCCGATGTCTTAGGAGCAAAGGAATGCTATGGAAACAACGTGATAGTTGTCGATGCAGGGACAGCAATTACCATAGACATCGTCAAGGACGGCAATTTTGTGGGAGGAGCAATCCTTCCGGGCCCCGGGACATCAATGTCGGCACTTTTCTCGCATACCGCAAAACTACCAGAAGTGGAGCTCTTCTTCGAAGACCACTACTTTGGAACTAATACAGAAGACAACTTGAGAATCGGTATTGTAAACGGAACATACTTCGCAATTCAAGGGATTATTAACAATATTATCGAGAAATTTGAAGAAAAGCCAACAGTTGTGGGTACAGGCGGGAATATCGATCTCTTCTTAATTGAGGGAGGTTTGATAGAAATCGCTGATCCGAATCTCACACTCAAAGGCTTAAGTTTCTACTATAGTAGAGTGAAACCAGTTGAAGAAGATACTACTTGTTAACCCGTGGATAGAAGATGTGTCGGCCTATGACTATTGGCTAAAACCACTAGGTCTGCTATACATCTCTTCAATCCTGAAGCATATCGGGATCCAATCAGTTCTGATAGATTGTCTCGATAGATATGATGATGAACTGGTCACCTTTTCTCCGAAATTCGGAGAGAAATATTACGGAACGGGTAAATTCCTTGAAAGCGAGATACCAAAACCCCGGTCTATTGCCTCAATACCCAGGAGATTCAAGAGGTTCGGATTTCCCGAGGAAGTATTCAGAAAGAAAATAAGACAAGTAAGGGACGTTGATTGTGTCTTTGTCACTTCAATGATGACTTACTGGCATTATGGAGTACACGATACTATTAGAATTATTAAGGATGAAATGCCCTCGGTTCCAGTGGTACTTGGAGGAGTTTATGCGACACTCCTTCCCGAACATGCCCGGTGGTATTCCGGAGCAGACAAGGTTTGCCCCGGAACTGGAACGGAACCACTCAAAAAGGCTCTTGGTTTCCTGGGAATCAATGAAACACTCGATTTTGACTGGTTCGACGAACTTGATCCAGACTATTCAGTTTATAAATCTGCAAGATATGCCGTGTTGATTTCGAGCCTTGGCTGTCCGTTCAAATGCACATATTGTGCCAGCAGCCTCCTCTGGAACAGCTTCGTGAGAAGAGACCCGGTGAAGACTGCCAGGTTCGTCAAGCATCTTACTGCATCAAAGGGGCTCTCAGATATCGTCTTCTTTGACGATGCAATTCTTGTAGGTAGTGGTTTCAAGAGACTTATGGAGGAGTTCGAGCGTGTTGGAATCAAGGCGAGATTTCATCTGCCAAACGGCGTTCATGCCAGGTTTGTCGATAGAGAAACCGCCGATCTCATGTACATGAACAATTTCAAGACGATAAGAATCGGTTTAGAGACTTCCGATCCGGCTATGCAGAATTCCACAGGCGGAAAAGTCAATCTGGACGATATATTCGTAGCGATTGAGAATCTTTCGGCGGCTGGATTCACTTCTCGAGAGATCAGCGCCTATATTATGGTTAACCTTCCAGGCCAGAGCGAAGAAGACGTTCTGACTTCTCTTAGAATCTGCGAAGAACTAAGAATTAGGCCCAGTCTCAACGAATTCACGCCCATTCCTGGAACGGTGCAGTGGAAAGAACTAACCAGTGGAGGCGTATTCGACGAGGATATCGACCCACTCCTTTTGGACAACTCGATCCTTCCATATTGGTGGAAGGAGGGCTTTTCTCCTGAGGCTGTTCAAAGGCTGAAAGAGAAAGCGTGGTCATTAAGGAGAAGGTTAAATGACTAAGGATCTTTTCTTAGGCTTTGGGAGTAACATGGGAGAAAGACTGAATCTCATAATTAAAGCCTTTTCAATGCTAATAGAAAGGGGAATCACGCTGCAATCAGTATCATCGCTCTACTTGACAGAACCATTAGGCATTATCGAGCAAAATGAATTCTTGAACTGTGTGGGAAAATTCGAATTCAAAGGTGATCCACACTTCTTGCTTGAAGAGATCAAGGCAATCGAGAGGTCTATTGGAAGAGTTGAAAGGTTCAGGTGGGGTCCGCGAGAAATCGACATCGATATTCTGCTCTTTGGAGAGATGATTCTGACAACTGATAAGCTTTCTATACCCCACAAAGATATAATAAGAAGGAAATTCGTTTTGGTCCCTTTACTCGAAATAGACGAAGAACTCAGAGACCCAAGAGACAACAGTCTCTTTTCGGATCATCTTGAAAGCCTTGGTAAAGAGGGATGGCCTGAGCTCTTCTTAGAAGCAGTTCTTTTTGAAAAACTAATAGAATTAGAGGTGAAGAGATGAAAATACGAAAGTTCAGCATAATTGTAATAGTGGTTCTAATTACGACCTTGTTTTCCTCCTGTAGTGCCTCAAAATCAGAACTCGTACCCGGAAAGTTTGCGGGATTCGCGCTAAGCGACTATATGGATATCTCTACTTCGGTTAGTGTTGGCGGCATGATCTTAGGGATAGAACTGAATGAAGATACTCTGCTTCTCCATAAAGAGTTTGCTAAAGGCACAAAGGAATTCAATGTTTACGTAGCAAAATTTGAGAATGCTTCAAGAGCCACAGGTTTCTGGTATGACTTTGTTAGGGAAGTTTCAAATGAAATCAGATCAGTCATAAGCGCGATTCCATGGATCTACGGAGAATTCTCCGGTGAAGTCGGCGAGAGCTTCATGAAGTCGTGGTTTTCCGGTAGATGGCTGTACGTTTTTCTGGGAGACAATAGCGAGGAAGTAGACTCTGCGGTAAGAGCCTTCAAAGAGTTTGAGAAGAGTCTGGTGAGATCAGTTGAGTCTTAAACCATACAATGACCTCAAGACTCATTTGAAATCACGATATGGAGAACCCGTTCAGAGAGTTCCCCTTGATGCAGGCTTCTCATGTCCCCACAAAGTAAATGGAAAAGGTGGCTGCATATACTGTGACTCCTCGGGAAGTGGTTTCACAGTAGATTCGACTCTCTCGTTAAGAGAGCAGCTCGAAAGTAGGATGGAATTCCTTAGAAAGAAAGGTATCAGGAAATTCATGGCATATTTCCAGGCCAACTCAAATACCTTTGCCCCTGTCAAGAAATTACGACAGCTTTACAGAGAGGTTATTGTTGATGACGTTGTCATCCTCGACATTTCTACCAGACCCGATCTTGTCTCTGACGAGGTTCTAGATCTACTTGAAGAATTCACTTCTGACGTTGATGTGATTCTTGAACTCGGTCTTCAGAGTATCAATCCCAACACTATCAAAACCATTAACAGAGGTCACACTCTGTCGCATTTTATCGATTCGGCACTGAGAATTAAGAAAAGAAGAATCGATTTGGTTGTACATATGATATCGAATCTTCCCTGGGATACTGAAGAGGATGTGGCGGAGGCCGCAAGACTGATCTCTGTACTCGGCATAGATGGCGTCAAACTCCATTCTCTATACGTAGTCGAGGGCACTGAACTTGCAAGAATGTATGAAGCAGGTGAAGTTAAGATAGGAAGTGTAGATGAATTTCTGGAAAGAGTAGTGGTATTTCTGGAGCATCTAGACTGGAGAGTCGTTGTACACAGACTTGTCTCAGACCCTCCTAACGAAGGAACAATGTTTGGAAATTGGGGAATGTCAAAAATCAAGCTATTGAATATGTTAGAAAGAAAGATGATAATTGAAGGTAGATACCAGGGAAGCAAGGCTCTATTTTATAGATCGGGAAGCGAAAAGAGTGACCGCGGAAAATCCGAGGAAAGTCCGGACTCCATGGGCAGGGGCGCTGGGTAACACCCAGGGAGAGTGATCTCCGGAAAGGGCCATAGAAAATTAGACCGCCTTCGGGCAAGGATGGAAAGGTGAGGTAAGAGCTCACCGGCTGTCGGGTGACCGGCAGGCCAGGTAACCCCCGTCTGGAGCAAGTCCAAGCAGAAAGGGTCTGAGGATGCCCACCGATTCCCTTTCGGGTAGGATGCTTGAGGGTTATGGTAACATAACTCCGAGATAGATGGTCACGAGAACAGGATCCGGCTTACGTTTTCGCTTCCCGGTTTTTTTGGAGTGCCTAATGAATATTCCGATGACTAGGGGCGATATGGTCGAGAGAGGATGGGAATATCTCGATGTTATTCTAATAACGGGCGATGCATTTGTTGACCATCCTTCTTTTGGAACGGCGATGATTGCAAGAGTGCTGGAATCACACGGCTGGAAAGTAGGTGTCATTTCGCAGCCCGACTGGCGAACAAACGAAGACATCTCAGTGTTGGGTAAACCTGCTCTGTTCTTCGGTGTCACCTCTGGTAACGTTGATTCAATGGTTGCAAATTACACATCGACTGGAAAGAAGAGAAGGAGCGACGATTACACTCCTGGAGGTTTTGGTGGAAAGAGGCCGGATCGGGCAACGATTGTTTACTCAAATTTGATTCGGCAGGTCTTCAAAGAAACTCTTATCATTCTCGGTGGAATAGAGGCCAGTCTTAGAAGGTTTTCTCATTTTGACTGGTGGAGCAACAGAATAAGAAAATCGATCTTGCTTGATTCCAAAGCAGACTTGCTGGTATATGGAATGGGTGAAAAGCCTATCTTGGAAATTGCAGACAAGATCTCGAAAAAGAGAGAAGTCCCAACAGATGTTGAAGGAACGGTTTTTTGGTCCAGCTCTAAACCCGCAGGAATTGAATTGCCATCTCATGAAGAAGTATCTCAGGACAAGAGGAAATACTTTGAAATGACAAAAGTAATGCATGAAGAGACAGACCCGGTAAGGGGACGCCAGTTGTTCCAGCTTCAAGACAACCGATACGTAGTCCAGAACAAACCGCCCAAAGTCGCGTCAGAAGAATTAGATGCTTACTATTCCTTGCCGTTTACCAGAAGAGTTCATCCGGTTTCGCTTTCAAGGGGAAGGGTGAGAGCATTAGAGACTGTACGTTATTCTGTGACAAGTCATAGGGGTTGTTATGGACAATGCAACTTCTGTGCAATCGCTTTTCATCAAGGTAGAACCGTTGTTTCCAGGAGTGAAGATTCAATAATTCAGGAGATATCTGCATTCACCAGAGACGTCGGATTCAGGGGAACTGTTACTGACGTGGGTGGCCCTACTGCGAACATGTACGGCTACGAATGTTCTATAAAGGAAAAAGTCGGTGCATGTGCAAAAAAGAGATGCCTCTTTCCAGAGGTGTGTAGTTCTCTAAAGGTAGATCATTCTAGATATCTTAATTTACTCAAGAGAATAAGAAAGATACCTGGTGTGAAACATGTTTTCGTATCATCTGGAATCAGATATGACCTCATTCTAAAAGATAAAAGATCCGGAAGGGATTTTCTCAGAGAGCTGTTGCAGAAAAACGTTTCCGGTCAGTTGAAAATTGCGCCAGAGCACACAGCGCAGAAAGTCCTTGAATACATGGGCAAACCCTCTAAAGATGTTCTCTTAGATTTTCTCAAAGAGGTTAGGCTTGTTTCTAGCGGGAAGTGCCACATTATAGGCTACTTCATAGCGGCTCACCCGGGATGCACAAAGGAAGACATGATGGAACTGAAGAGGTTTGTCAAGAGAGAAATGCACTATAACCCCGAGCAGGTGCAGTTGTTCACACCGACACCGGGAACCATCTCCACAGCAATGTACTTCACCGAAATGGCTTCAGAGAATGGCGACCCAGTTTTCATTGAACGATCGACAGGCGGAAGAAACAGACAGAAGGAAATTCTGGTACGAAAAGAGATTCTAGATAGAAAACCTGACAAGAATGTAGAGGGTACCGGCAACAAGCGTAATAAGCGTGATAGGCATTGAGAACCTAAGAAAATCGCCATAAGTGAGTCTTTCCTTTGAATGCTTTTCTATTAACCCAACTCCTACCATATTGGCTGCCGAACCAGCTATTGAAAAGCTCCCACCCAGACAGGCCGAAATGGAGATCACCCACCAAATATCTGCAGGAACGCCGAACTTAGTTGTCATTTCCTGAATCACTGGTATCATGAAAGTTACCGCAGGAACTGCTCCTATAAAGCCGCTCATTATAGCCGACAGCCAATAAAGCGTCAAGAACAACACTATTTTGTTGCCAGAAAGGGAGCCTAGCAAATCGGAAATCACAGAGGTGATACCGACCTCCTTGAGTGCAAATGCAAGGACAAACAGGCCCATGAAGAAAAATATCGTATCCCATTCTATATCTTCGGAAAGATGCGAAAAGCTCTTTCCATTAAGAATCATAGCCGCTGCTGCACCTGCAAGAGCAATAAGAGAGGGCTCCACTCCGATCAAACCGTGGAGAAGAAATCCCACAATTATTGCAAAGAACACAGCTAGTGACTTGTAGAGTGCTGACTTCGAAATTATCGCTTTCTTCGGATCCATATTTGCTATACGCTGAAGCTTTCCGCCCATTTCTCTGTAATCTTTGAAAACGCGTCGATCAAGGTAGATTAGCGCAATTATCAACGCAAATAGTGTAATCGGCCCATCAATTCTCATGAAATCCATGAATCCGAACCCACTTGCCGAGCCAACAAGTATGTTTGGTGGATCACCAATCAAAGTTGCCATCCCACCGATATTTGCCGCGAGAACTCCTGCAAGGATGAAAGTGCGAGGAGAAACCTCCAAAGCATCTGCTACAAGAAAGATTATCGGTGCAAAAAGAAGAATTGTAGTGACATTATCTAGAAAAGCAGAAAAAAGTGCAATTGTAACGACAAAGAATATCAACAAAGCTCTCACATTACCCTTAGAAAACCTTACTACGTGAACAGCCACAAATTCAAAGAAACCAGTCGTCCTCAAAGTGCCAACAACTATCATCATTCCAATTAGAATACTGATAGTATTGAAATCAATAAGATAGCCGAGTTCCTTCATATCGAAGTCAGGTATAACTTTAGACAAAAGTATTAGAATTCCAGCAGCGAATGCAACTGTTGATCTATTAAACTTACCAGAGATTATCAGATAATAAGCGCTTATGAAAACCACTAGAACAAACAACCACTGCAATTAGCTCACCTCTGGAAGACATAACTTTATCAGTATATCACCTTCTCATTTTTTGAACAACGAATTCCTCTGCTCAGTCAAATTCATACCGGAGTTGCCAAAATAATGAAGGAGGTCAGAGTTTATGAGAAAAGTTCTTGCAGTTCTTGTTGTAGTAATTCTGTCAGTGGCTTCTCTGGCCCTGGTCAACGAAGGCTACGAGAGCCCAATAACCAACGTAGTCCAAGCAGCAGGACCAGCAGTTGTCAAAGTCGATGTAGAGGCCACTAGAAAATATTCAATCCCCGATCCTTACGGTTTCGAGGATTTCTTCAGGCGATTTTTCGGAGAGATCCCCGGTCAGAAGGTAACCGGGGTTGGCTCGGGTTTCATCTTCAACAAGGATGGGTATATTTTCACCAATGAGCACGTGGTTTCAGGCGCGGAAAAAATTACGGTTTCTCTACTTGATGGAAACACCTACCCGGCCAAATACATTGGCGGAGACGAGGAGTTGGACATTGCGGTGATAAAGATCGATCCCGATGGGGTTGATCTCCCCACTGTTGAACTTGGTGACTCAGACGCACTGAGAATCGGCGAGTGGGCAATTGCTATAGGGAATCCTCTTGGTCTTAAGCACACAGTTACTCTCGGAGTGATAAGTGCGGTAGGAAGGCAGCTGCCAAAACCAGATGGCAACGGAGTATATTCTAATCTAATTCAGACAGATGCCGCGATTAATCCCGGTAACAGCGGGGGGCCTTTGCTGAATATTCATGGCCAAGTTGTCGGAATAAACACTGCCATAATCGCTCCTGAAGTTGGAACCACCCTTGGATTCGCAATTCCCATAAACGTAGCTCTTAGATTTGTCGATTCAATTATCGAGACCGGATCTGTGCAGAGAGCATATCTTGGGGTCTATATGGATACGGTCACTGAGGAGGTTTCTAGATCCCTTGGACTAAAGGTTGACAGCGGAGCATTAATTACAGATGTGGTTCCCGGTTCAGCGGCAGAGAAGGCCGGAATAAGGCCACAGGACGTTATTATTGGCTTTGAGAGTCTCGAGATCACAAACTCAGCGGAGCTTAGGGCGGCAGTATTGAACTACCCTGCAGGCTCCGAGGTGAAGATTACAATAGACAGATTCGGAGATAGAATCGTACTTACCGCTGTTCTAGGATCGCTTGCTCAAGAAAGCGCGTCTTCAGCAACAGAAGACATCGGAGCAAGACAGGCTTTTGTGAGCTCACTCGGTATATCGGTTTCTGACATAACTCCCGGCGATAGGGAACGTCTAGGAATATCTCAGGAATTTAGAGGCGTGATAGTGAGAGATGTAGATCCAGAAGGAGTAGTCTACAGGTTGGGAATAGGCCCGGACGATATAATTACTCGTCTGAGCATAAATGGCAATCAAGAATCGATCGAGAGCGTCAGCGATTTCGAGAAGTATACTGAAAAGATCAAGAAAGGGGACTACGTAGCGTTCTTTGTTTACAGAAACGGTGTAAGATTCGTAGCTTCTTTCCAGCTCTAAAACGAAAATGCCGCCACGCTTTGACTGGTGGCGGCTTACCCCCTTAATCCCCTGTGCAGGATTAACGCCTAGATTATAGCACAGGGGTTTTTTCTTTCCAAAACCACAATACATTATATTGATGAAACAAGCAGAATAGCTTTCGCAGCTAGTTTTCCTTCAGCATATGCAGATGTTTCCAGCTTAGCGACGTTCATCCTACTGTCGATCAATTTGACAGAGTACTCAATTCTGCACGGCGGACGTACTATGGTCTTGAAACGAGCTCTTTCTATTCCCGCAAACAACGGTGTTTCATTTGGTTTCAGCAAAAGAATTCCTGCAGTCTGAGCAAGGCCTTCAAGAATCAGCACACCTGGATAAATCGGATAACCAGGAAAATGACCCTCAAAAACAGGATCGTTTTCTAGCAAATCTCTGAAAGCAAGTATTTCGGAATCGGTCATCGAAATCACGCCATCGACAAGAAGAAAGGGCTCCCTGTGGGGTATTCTTTCCTTTACAAACTCCTTGTCTCTCACAAATCACCTCCGTTTGATTTTCGAACTGTTCACTCTCCAGCAGTCCTAGATTCAGACAAAAATGCTGCAAAAGGTCCTGGTATGTTGTTGCTTTTCTTAAACCAGCATACTTGTGCCAGGAGGATCAACTTTGAATCAGCAAAGACAGTCGCTAACCGAAATGCTTGGAATCAAATACCCCATTCTTCAAGGAGGAATGGCATGGATCTCGGAACATAACTTGGCTGCAGCAGTTTCCAATGCCGGTTGCCTAGGCATAATTGCCGGAGGGAATCTTTCTCCAGAGGATCTACTTTATGAGATTCGCGAGACCAGAAAATTAACTTCAAGGCCCTTCGGAGTCAACGTAATGCTGCTTTCTCCATATGCGCAGGAACAGATAGAGATAATCTGTAGAGAAAGAGTTCCAGTTGTAACTACTGGGGCAGGCAGTCCATCCAGCTTTATTGAAAAGTTGAAGACGGCGGGAACTAAAGTGATTCCCGTGGTCGCCTCTTCCGGGCTCGCTAGAAGGCTAGAGAGACAGGGAGTCGATGCAGTGATTGCCGAAGGAATGGAAGCGGGCGGCCACATCGGAAAGGTTTCAACAATGGTATTGGTTCCAGCAGTTGTTTCAGCAACGAGAATCCCAGTTATTGCAGCAGGCGGAATTGCTGACGGAAGAGGATTAGCAGCATCCCTAGCACTTGGAGCTAGTGGTGTTCAGATGGGAACAAGATTCATCTGCACGACTGAATGTAGGGCACATTCTAGATACAAAGAACGGATTCTGTTATCAAATGAACTAGACACCGTCGTTACGGGCAATTCAAATGGTCATCCTGTAAGAGGATTTAGGAACAGGCTAACAAGACACATTGAAGAACTAGAAAAGCAAGGCTCTGGATTCGAGGAAATTGAAAAAATAGCTGTCGGAGCTCTCAAGAGAGCTGTCGAAAATGGTGACATAAATGATGGTTCCATGATGGCCGGTCAATCCTGCGGGCTTATTGGAGAAATCCTTGATGTTTCACAATTAGTTCAGTCAATAATTGATGAGGCGGAAGAAACAATTCGATTCCTGGGAGGCATAAAGAAATGGTAGCATGGATATTTCCCGGACAGGGAAGCCAATACGTTGGCATGGGTAAGAGTTTTTGCGATGAAAGTCCTTTGTTCAGAGAGTTTCTTGAACTATCCGGACAGTTGCTGGGTTTTGACATGTTAACAATGATGCTCGAGGGGCAGGAAGACGAACTAAAACTCACGCATAATGCCCAACCGGCTATTCTTTCGCTAAGTATAGCCATTTCCGATGCTCTTATTGAGAGGTGGGGAAAACCCGACATTTGCGCCGGATTATCGCTGGGTGAATTCTCTGCTCTAGTTGTAGCGGGCACACTTAGATATGCCGACGCACTTCGTCTTGTAAGGTTGAGGGGGACAGCTATGCAACAAATGATGTCTTCAGAAGATGGAACGATGGCAGCGATAATTGGTCTTCCAGAAAAAGTAGTCGAAGAGATCTGCCTTGAGATTTCTTCGAGCGAAGAGGTTATTGTAGCCAATTACAACTGCCCAGGTCAAGTTGTAATTTCAGGGTTATCAGAAAAAGTTCGAAGTGCTATGAACAAGGCAATGGAAAAGGGAGCGAAAAAATGTGTGGAGCTTTCAGTGAGTGCTCCTTTCCATAGCCGATACTTGCGTCCAGTTGGAGAAGTTTTGAGAGAGTTCTTGAATGGCATTGATGTCAAGCCTCCGGAAATCCCAGTTATCTCAAATGTTACCGGAGAGCTTTTTCCTAAAGATCCAAACGCGATAAGAGAGTTGCTAATTGAACAGGCTTACAGCCCTGTCAAATGGGAACAATCTATTAGAAAGATGATCGAACTAGGTGCAGATCGGTTCGTTGAAGTGGGGCCTGGAAAAGTGCTTAGTGGGTTTATGAAGAAGATAGACAGGAGTGTCTCTGTAGAAAGCACAGAAAACGAAGGCCTTGGAATACTTAAAGAACTACAGGAAATCAAGAACTGAAAACTAAACTTTGAGAGGTGAGCACAGTGGAAAAAACATCAACAATTCAGGAAAAAGTGATCTCAGTCGTTGCAGATAGTCTGGGAATGGAAGCTGGTGAAATCAGCGGTAATTCGAGATTTATTGAAGACCTCGGTGCAGATTCACTAGACTTGGTAGATCTTGTCATGGAGCTTGAAGACAAATTCGAAGTTCAAATCAGTGATAGCCAGGCGTCTAGCTTCAGGACCATTGATGATGTTGTCAAATTCATAAGCACGCTCGATGAAAAATAGGATGAAAAGAGTCGTAGTTACTGGAATGGGGGTTATTAGCTCGATCGGAACTAATCTGACAGAATTCTGGGAATCGCTTAAATCTGGTGCCTCGGGAATAGACTGGATAAGTACATTTGACGTGTCCGAATATGGGGCAAAGGTTGCCGGTCAGGTTAAGAATTTCGATCCAACTAAATACATGGATAGAAAAGACGCAAAGAGAAATGCAAGGTTTGTCCAGATGGCAATCGCGAGCGCAAGTGAAGCGTACGATGATTCCGGACTGGGGAATAGCCGAATAAACTCAGAAAGAGCGGGGGTAATTTATGGCGTGGGACTTGGCGGAATGGATGTGATAGAAGATCAACATTCTGTTCTAATGAACAAAGGTCCGTCAAGAATCAGTCCCTTCCTTATCCCTATGACGATAGCAAACATGGCACCCGGACTTTTGGCGATTCGCTTCAATTTCAGAGGCACGAACTTCACCCTTTCCACAGCATGTGCCTCGGCAACCAATGCAATAGGTGAAGCTACAAGGCTTATTAGAGCCGGAATTCTCGATATTGCCATGACGGGGGGTTCGGAAGCCACAGTAACACCTCTTGCTCTAGCCGGATTTTCGAATATGAACGCTCTTTCACGTGGAACTCCTAAAACTGCTTCCAGACCGTTCGATCGTGATCGTGATGGATTTGTTATGGCTGAAGGATCGGCAACATTGATCATAGAAGAGTATGAACATGCCATGAAACGTGGTGCTATGATCTATGGAGAGGTCGTTGGTTACGGCTCAACCGACGATGCATTTCACATTACTTCACCGGAAGAGTCCGGAGACGGAGCGTACAGAGCGATGAGAATGGCTTTAGAAGAAGCCGGAGTTGATCCCTCAGAAGTTGACTACATCAATGCTCATGGTACTTCGACTCCATTAAACGACCTAATGGAAACCCGAGCAATTAAGCGTCTATTTGGAAATCGACAAGACTTGAACATTAGTTCGACGAAGTCGATGGCCGGTCACGCACTAGGTGCAGCAGGAGCCATAGAAGCTGTGGCAACTCTACTCTCAATGAAAAATTCCTTTATTCCACCCACTATAAACTATTCGAGTCCTGACCCAGAGTGCGATCTGAACTATACTCCGAACTTCGGAGTTGAAAAAGAATTACATTTCGTACAGAAGAATTCCTTTGGATTTGGAGGTCATAACGCTTCCCTTCTCTTCAAGAAGCTGTAGGTTGCCTGTTCCGGGTGGGGTGCTGAAGCGCCCCACTTTTTCATAGCTTGGAAACTGTTTCTTTGAAGAATAAGCTTTCGTTTTCTATTTGACCAATAACAATATAGGCAATAACTGAGAGATCTAATGATTTTGGTCTCCACCAGGATCTTTCTTCGCGATTTTCTCTGACAATACTCTCAGAGCAAACTTTACAGCCTTAGTCCTGAACGGTCTTGCTTGGCTATCCAGTTTGATGAGCCAACGATTCCCTCTCCTTGATAGGTTTACGTAGAATCGCTGGGAGAAGTCCCTATCGACTGTTAGCGTTTCAATCAAGAAGGTATTGCGGTCCATATTTCTGTACAGCCCCATGAATTTCACAAAAATCTCATTTTTCGAAAAACTCTTCCCGTCGACTTTCTGAAGAGATTTCTCGTCAATGTCATCGATCCACAAGTTCGACACACGAACCACGTCCTCTTCACCATTTATTTCGCATTTGATTCTTACGCATTTCATCCTAAAGATCTCTTTACTCATATCCAGCCATTTCTTCTCGTATCTTGTTCCTACTCCGACCGTAGGATTCACTTCAAGGACTGGATCATCGAAACAGTTCGTCTTTCCAACTTCTCCAAACATTTCATGAACAAACTCTTCTGAATCCGAATACAGCTGGAAAAAACCGCCCTTTTTTAGCACTTTGGCAATCTTCTCAATGAAACTAACTGTATTGAGCCTCCGTTCTGAATGTCTCTTTTTTGGCCACGGACAAGGAAAATTCATGTATACTCCCGACATTGAATCTTTAGGAAGTATGTTTCGCAGAGCAAAAGATGCATCTACAAGCAGTGCGCGAACATTTCCAACATGATTCCTTGAGATTGATTTCAAAAGCTTTTTGGCACTTATCATTGATAGCTCTACACCAAGATAATCGGCATTGGGGTTCTCAATTGCCTTCTGAAGTATGAATTCTCCGCTTCCAAAACCAATTTCTAAGAAAGTCTCTCTCTTTCTTCCAAAGATATTCTGGAGATCAAGAGGAAGTTTATATTCCGTACAATCCACATAGTTAAGGAGATAGTGTTCACTCATGCTTTCGCCCCGCCCACAAATCAGACATTTATTTCAACCAAATTTTCTTGCTTGACAAAAAGCATTCTAACGCAACTGTGCATCAATTTCTACATTCAGCTTTTTGCGATTGGATCGCATCATCATCCTCCGATGGTATAATTATCGTGACTCCCGGAGGTGAAGGAAATGCTCTTTGATCCTGCAAGAATCGAAGTCCTTTATTCAGAAGAGGAACTGAAGAAAATCGTCAATGGACTGGCAGAGAAGATTAATGAATACTATTCACCGATTACTGATGAAATTACTGCAGTATGTATCTTGAAGGGGTCGGTTCATTTTTACAGTGACTTACTTAAGCGGCTGAATTTGAAGGTCCGATACAACTTTGTTCATGTTTCCAGTTATTCTGGAGCATCAACTACCGGTAGGATTCGCGTTAAGACCTGGGTAGATGAATCGGTTACCAATCGCTACGTCTTGCTTGTTGAAGACATAGTTGACACAGGAGGAACTCTCAGGTACATTATCAACTATATCTGGAAGCAAAAACCAGCGGATGTAAAACTAGTATCGCTTTTCGAAAAGACCATTCACGATCATGGAGTCAAAATTGATTTTACAGGTGAAAAGATTGGGGATCAGTTCATAGTCGGTTATGGACTTGACTACGAGGAGGTTTATCGCAATCTTCCTTACGTAGGTTATTTGAAAGGAGAATAATGAAAAAAGGCAACGTTGTTACACTAGTTCTGGCTGTACTGCTTCTAAGCATTTGCACCATAACTTCCCTTTTTGCACTGAACGTTGTCAGTTCCAACAGGGAAAACACGCAGCTGATGCTAGAAGCTTCAGTAATGAGAGGAGTAAGAGTCTCAGCAGAAAAGCTTCTTCTGTTCAGTATGGAACATGGAAAAAAACTGGCTGTTGAGATCAACGGTTATCACTTGGAAACGGACGAGATTAATGGGAGTTGGTGTGTGCGATTAGATAATGGAGATGAAGAAGAAATAATATTCGCCGAAGGAAGGTGAACGATTTGATAGCAATATCCGTTGATTCCGGTTGTGCACCTAGCAGGGATTTTGTGCGGGAGCATAAGCTATTTTTCATGGGGATGAAGGTGATAATTGACGATAAGGAATACAACGATGATTTTGACTTCATGGAGAATGTGTTTTATAGAATCGTTGAAAACTCAAAGGAATTTCATACGGCGCAGCCACCGTTGGGTCAGGTACTTGAATATTATAACGATATTAGGTCAAGAGGATATACAGAGCTTCTTGATATTCACTTTTCATCAAAGATGTCAGGGGTGTACGAAACTTGCGTAATGGCTTCCAAAATGGTCGAAGGAATAGATGTTCGGGTGGTCGATACCAGAAAAGTGTCTGTTGGTGCTAATCTTGTGGCCAGAAAGCTTATCAAGCTCGTTGAAACTGGATATAGTCTAGACGAGGTTTTTGAAAGCGTACCCCGAGTCATTGATAATACTTTTATGGAGTTTAGTGTTCCCACTTTGAAATATCTCATTAAGAATGGAAGAATAGGAAAGGCACAGGGGCTCGCAGGAACCTTGCTAAACATAAAACCAATTCTTTCTGTTGATGAAGAAGGATTTATAAGCCCAATAGCAAAACTCAGAGGTATGAAGAAGCTTCAGGAACAGATGGTTCAGAACATCGTGGAATTTCTTCAAAACAGGAGAAAATCAATCACGCTTTACTCGATTTATGGAAGCGAAGAGTATTTGACCGTTATGCATGAGACAACTGAATTGCTTATAGAATCAATCGAGTCGAGACTTGGAATATCCAGAAGTGACATTGAGCTGGTCAGCGGTAGAATATGGCCTACGATAGCTTGTCACAGCGGTCCTGCGGTTTTTGGACTTGCTTGCTACGGGGAGAGAGAAGCAGAATAATGCTCTTGGAGCAATTCCTTGAAGAATGTGAAAGACTTCTCGAAGCTCACCTCAGCGGCAAAAGGGAAGATAATGTATTACCCGAGCTCAAGCGTTTCCTATCTTTGCTCGATAGGTCCGAGTTGTCTTATTTCTCCTCGCTTGGCGAATACTTGTCTAAGTTTATTTCTTACCTCTCCAGAGTTGACGAGTTTCCTCATGATCGAAAGGTCAAAAGATTGAAAAACGGCCTCGAAATGATAGCCAAGCTAAGAATTTTTTTTCTACTTCACAATTCAGAAGAAATTGAATCTCTTCTTGGTAGACCGGTTTCACCTTCGACACCCATTAAGTACGCATATTCGGTAGGTGAAGCGAGATCAAAGATACTGAAGAGAATGGATATCGAAACAATTGGAGACCTAATACAGTATTTCCCGAGAGATTACGAAGATCGAAGGATAATTATGCCCATTTCCTCGATAGTCCCTGACCAAAAGGTAAGTGTAAAAGGCCGTCTTCTGAACTTCTCTGCAAAGAAGGCATCGGGTTACACAATTATCTCAGCAGTAGTCAGCGATGGCTTTGGTCAGTTGCTTCTTAAGTGGTTTAATCAGGACTATATACTTCAGAAGCTTAAGAGGGATCGAGAGTACTTGATTCACGGCTTGGCAAAGGGAACTCCATTTGGCCCCATGGAGATGAACTCTCCAGAAATAGAGGAGATCCAAGGCGAGGTGCCAAGAGAAATCCTTCCTGTCTATTCGCTAACTTCGGGCATTTCTATGAAGATGATGAGAAAGATCGTCAAACGAAATCTCGGCTTGGTAAGATCGTTGGACGATCTAGTACCTTCCTCAATAACCATTGAAAGGGGATTACTCCCTAGAAAACATGCGTTTACCGCTATTCACTTTCCAAAGAGCCTTTATGAAATTAGCAAGGCTAGAGAAGCTCTGGCTTATGAGGAGTTCTTTCTGTTTGAGACTACAATCTTATTCAGAAGACGCCAGATTAGGAAAGAGTATCAGGGTCTCCAAAAGGAAATCAGCGGCGTCTTGTCGAAGAGACTGATCGAATCCTTGCCATTTGAACTAACTAAAGATCAGGTTACTGCTTTCGAAGAAATCAGAGATGACATGAGGGCCGCTTCGCCTATGAATAGACTACTTCAAGGTGATGTTGGCTCCGGGAAGACTCTGGTCGCTGAACTGGCAATGGTCGATAATTACGAAGCTGGCTATCAGAGCGCCTTGATGGTACCTACTTCTGTACTTGCAATGCAGCACTATGAGAAGATCAAGAGAGAACTTTCACCTATTGGGATTGAAACCGGTCTGTTGACGGGATCAATGAAAAAAAACGAACAGGATTTTGTGAGGATGAGGTTGAAGAAGGGAGAAATAGATGTGGTTGTCGGTACTCACGCACTCATCCAAGATGGTGTTGAATTCAGGAATCTTGGCCTTGTGGTTGTCGATGAACAACATAGATTTGGGGTCAAGCAACGAGAAACATTGACAGCAAAAGGCAAGCTTCTCGACAGTCTCGTCATGACCGCCACTCCAATTCCCAGGACTCTTGCTTTAACCGTTTATGGAGACCTCGATATTTCGACAATTCTTACATTGCCAAAAGGAAGATCCCCAGTCAGAACAATTATCCTCACAAGAAAAAGACTTAAAGATCTTTACTCATACATCTCAGATGAACTGAAGATGGGTCATCAGGCATTTTTCATATACCCGCTCATCGAAGAATCAGAACAGATCGATCTGAAAAATGCTACCGATGAAGCGACGAGACTTAGAGAAGAAGTATTCCCAGGGGTAGGTGTTGAATTGCTTCACGGCAGGTTAAACGATAACGAGAAGCAAGAGATAATGCAGAGGTTTAGATCAAGGCAAAGCATGATTCTCGTTTCAACAACCGTTGTCGAAGTTGGGATAGACATACCCACCGCCACTGTTATGGTTATTGAACACCCCGAAAGATTCGGAATGGCTCAGCTACATCAACTTAGAGGGCGTGTCGGTAGAAGCAATCTCAAATCTATCTGTGTAATGGTTATGAATAAAGCTATTTCAGATGATGCTCTGTCAAGGCTCAGAGAATTCGCTTCTACTTCGAGCGGATTCGACGTCGCCGAGCTCGATCTAAGACTTCGAGGACCGGGCGAGTTTCTTGGCTTAAGGCAGCATGGTATGCCTCAGTTCCTTATTGGTGACATTGTAAACGATCGAGATCTCCTCTTCAAGGCAAGAGAAGACGCAAAAAAACTGATGGAAGAAGACCCCGAACTCCTTGAGCACGGTGCTCTACGAATCGAAATGGAAAGGGTCTATTCAGAGAGAGCTAGACTGATTGAGGTAGGATAGCATGTTGACAATAACCGGCGGAAAATTCGCCAGGAGAATGATTAAGCCAACAACAGCAAAGAAAACCAGGCACACTCCCCAATTAGCTCGTAAGGCCCTCTTCGACGTTATAGATATAAACTCAAAGTCCCTTCTAGATCTTTTTTCGGGGAGTGGGATAATATCTTTTGAAGCCCTTAGTAGGGGTGCAGCCAGCGTCCTGGCAGTTGAGATTTCAAGAAGGGCCTGCAATTCAATTCTTGGAAACAAACGGGGAATTGATCCCTCTATGGATCTGGAGATTCTTTGCTCAGATTTTCGTAGGGCAATTCCATCATTCGTAAAAAGTGGAATCGCATTTGACGTCGTATTTGCGGACCCTCCCTTCGACGAGGAATACATCCAGCCTCTTATGGCAGTTCTTGAAAGAAATGCCGAGCTTCTAAACCTTCGCGGAATGCTTATAGTCGAATCTTCTGTAAGAGAGAAGGATTTTGTCTTGCAAGGTGCAGGATCCTTCGATCTTGTTGACCAGAGAAACTATGCAGGAGTAGTGTTCTCCTTTATGGTGAAGAAATGAGATTTTTGGTTGAAGAGCCCTTAACCAAACTAGCGAGGAAGCTCAGACTGATGGGTTTTGACACGGAAATATGCTCTAGAAATGAGATAGGCAAGTCAGTTGAGAATCGGGATGTGTTTTTGACTAAGAGTAAGAAAGCAATGGAGATCGCGATTAAATATGGTATCAGATCTTATTTAATCAAGTCGGAAAACTGGCGCTCGCAGCTTAAATCTGTAATTCAAAGATTCCAGATAGGTTTGGACGATGTTCACTTTCTTAGCAGATGCTCGAAATGCAACGGTCTGCTTGAAGAGGCTTCCCTAAAAGATGTTGCGATGGTTCCAGATTATGTGGTGCTTACGGCAGAAAGGCTTTACAAATGCAACAGGTGTGGTCAGCTTTACTGGAATGGGAGTCATGTTCAACACATGAAATGGATGAACGAAATTGCAGGAAAGAGTGGTGGTAATGCTGAAGAAAACAAACTTTGAGAAATCGTCCGATGAAGTAATCCAGAGGATTTTGAAGAAGATTTCTTCTGAACCCTCTTCAAAAGCATCACTGTTCATACTGGAGAAATATCGAAACGTTTTCAAAGAAGTCAACCCAGATGAAGCCTTCACTCGCACTGGTAGAGAGATAAGGTTAAGCCTAAATCCCTCTCTGAAGGAGCTTTCTGAGGATTTTGCGGGAGAGATGAACGTTGTTGTTTCCTCTCATGGCAAAGAATTCAGAGAAAAAGTATTTCTCGTCAGTCTTTCTTACGATGGAGAACCTCATGGGTTACTGATTATGTCTGCAGGCGCAGAATCGAATAAATTACTCAAGGGCTGGATAAAGGAAATTGAGCTTGCTTTGCATTATTTGCTGAAAAGATCTGCCGAAGAGGAAGCTTACAGACGATTGAAACTGGTTTCAAAGCTTACTTCGGTACTGGAAACTGAAACTCAAGTTGAAGAATTGATATGTAAATCATTGGAGATAGCAAGAGAAATGTTGAGAGTTAGATGGATCTTCTATCTCGAAGGGCAGGGAAAGAGTCTTCACCTGAAGGCGGCTGTGGGAAACGGTAATAACCCTCTCAAGGGAATCGAAATAGAGATTTCTGATGATCAGTTGAGCGAACTGACAAGTGAGAAGCTTTTCGTTTCTGCGAGAAAATCAGATCTCTCATCTGCAATCTTTAAAGAAGATGTTTCTGTGGGCTCCTTCATGGCTATTCCTCTAGCCGTAGAAGGAATACTAAACGGACTGATCGTCGCTGCAGACAGGGAAGATATTGAAGGAGAATTCAGAGCATATAAACATCTCGACAAAGAAGACCTTAAAATTCTTGATGATATAAGCAGAAGAATGGCCGTTGCTATTAGCAGAATAAGACTTACAAAGAGGTTGGAGCTAGAAGTAAGGAAGCTAAGACAGCTTGGGAAGAAACATGAAGAACTCATAAATGATCAAAAAGATCAGCTTTTCAAGCTTGGAGTTCTCCATAAAATTACCGAGGCCATGAAAAGAAGCATGGACAGAGAGAGAATAGTTAGAATTCTTCTAATAGGCGCGACTGATTCCTCAGGACTGAGATTCGATCGCGCCACGTACTTCCGTGTAGATAGCGGTCGTTCCCTTCTCATTTTGGAAACCCAAGTAAATTCTACGAGGGGCAAGAGTTTCAAGGATAGATCCGCATACAGTGATCTTACAAGGTATCTTCAAGATGTTTCGCTTGAGGCGGCACAAAGTACCAGTAATAATGAGCCTTCGGCTTCAATTTCATATCCTGGGAATATCATTCTAGAAAGGGTCATCCTCAGGAAAAAAATGGTTCACGTTTCCCCTGAAATGCTCAGGCTCAGGGGAGAAGAGCTGAGCTTGATGAATAGGATTATCGGCACTGACGAGTATCTCATTGCTCCCGTGTCAGGGGAAGAAGAAGTACAAGGTGTACTGGTGGTTGACAATGCTTATTCCCGGAAGAAAATCAGCAGTGGTGACATAGAGATTCTCGGATTGCTGGCCGATAGTACAGGAGTAGCTCTTGAACTTACGGAGAACTATAAGAGAATTGTACAGATGGCTGAGAGTCTCGAAAAAGAGAGAAATCTCTCCAATTATTATCGAAGATTCGTTTCAAGTATACTTCAGTCTCTAGAATCAGCAATCATAGTTTGTTCTGTTGACGGTGAAATAACGGAAATCAACAGAACTGCTGGATTTCTTTTAAACATTGAAAGAGAAGAATTGATTGGAAAGAAGATTCAATCAATGAAACCACAACTTGGAAGCATTATCGACCTTTTGTCGGATGCGATGAGAATTGGCGAGACTATTACCCTAACGGATCAATACTTTGAAGCCTTTGGAGAAAGGTACTTCGACGTCCGCATAACACCGCTGAGAGAAGAGAAAAGGAAAGGTCTAACTGGCGTGATTCTCTCCTTAGATGACATAACTAGGAGGAGAAATCTTGAGCAGGAACTGAAGGGCAGGGAAAAACTTGCGGCTCTGGGGGAAATGTCTGCAAGAGTCGCCCATGAGATTAGAAATCCAATAACAATAATCGGCGGCTTCGTGAAAAGGATTCTGGCTTCCTCAGACAGGAAGAAAACCGAAGAATATGCGAAAATTCTCATGGATGAGCTTCAAAGACTGGACAGAATAGTTGGCGAAGTACTTGAGGTTTCTAGAAGAAAGGCCAAACCATCCAAGGAAGCGTTTGACCTGGTTTCTATGACACGTGAAATACTGGCTGGATTCGAAGAAAAAGCCGCGTCGGAAAATGTTAAACTTGTTCTATACACGAAAGAAGAAAGAATTGAATATTACGGAAATAGAGATAAAATCAAACAGGTAATAATCAATCTTGTTCAGAATGCTATTGAGGCCTCTGAATCTGGAGATGAGGTTCATGTAACTCTTGAGAAAGATAACGAGGAAATCCGTTTTTCAGCCTGGAACGGTGGGAAAACTATACCAGAAGAGACTTTGAAGCGCATTTTTGAACCATTCTTCACTACAAAGACTCTCGGTACTGGTTTAGGACTTTCTATTTGCAAAAAGATTGTAGAAGAACATGGAGGAAGCATTCATGCCTCAAGCGGAAGTGAAGGAACTGTCTTTACTTTCAGGTTGCCGACTAAGGAATTTGGGAGGTTTGATCTTGAAAAGAGTACTGATAGTTGAAGATGAAAAGAATCTGAGGCTACTAATCGAAGAAGAACTTACGGAATCTGGCTTTGAAGTTAAGAGTACCGGCACAGCTGAGGAAGCGCTTGAAATTCTCAGCACAAATAACTCGTTTGACCTCATGACCATTGACATTGAAATGAAAGGAATGAACGGGCTCGAGCTTGCCGGTGTTGTGCGAAAGCGGTTTCCTAATATGAAAATTGTGCTTTTAACCGCTTATACTCATTACAAGCACGATCTTTCTTCTTGGGCCGCCGACGCGTATGTTGTCAAGTCACCGGATTTCTCAGAACTTAAGAAAGTTATAGAAAGCCTTCTGAGAGAAGACCTTGACTAGTAAAGAAGGAGGAAGTAAGATGTACAAGAAAATCATATCTCTTTCAATAGTGCTTTTGATTACAATGTCACTTCTAGGATATTCAGTAAGACCGGGTGACCTTCTATCGATTTCGGTATATGGGTCCAGCGACCTTTCTAGTGAAACCCTTGTGGGACCAGATGGAACTGTTTCCGTTCCTCCGCTTGGAAGCATTATGCTTCTGGGAAAAACACTAGAGGAGATTCAATCCTTTCTGTCTTCACAATTTCTTAGCAAGGGCATTCTTACATCAGAGCCCCAGGTAACTGTATCTGTGAAGTCGTTCGCTCCATTCATGTTCTACGTTCTGGGAGAAGTTAACAAACCCGGAGCAATTGAGTGGCGCGACGAAACTATTGGGATCTCTCAACTGCTTGCTCTTGCGGGCGGCCTCAAAGACGGGGCAGATCTTTCCTCATCTTTCATAGTGGATAGCGAAGGAACAAGAAATTACATAGATCTATCATCAATTCTCTCCGGTGGAGCCGCTCTAAAAGAGAAAATCTCTGAGGGCTCAACATTATTCGTTCCAACAGGTCCTCGTGCGTGGATAATGACGATGGGCGAGTTCAATTCTCCTTCACTAGTCAAATACAGCCCTGGAATTACTTTGACTCAGGTGATCGCCAAATCTGGAGGACTAAAGGAAACCGCCGATGATAACGAAATCATGATTCTTAGCGAAGCTAAAGAGAATTCTTCGATCGTCAGTCTGAACAGCGTCTTATCCGGCATAAAGAGTGACCCTGAGCTATCTGCTGGAAGCATCGTCATTGCAAACGATGCCTCATCAAAATCGGTCAAGCTTCTTGGAGAGTTTGGCAATCCTTCATCAATACCATACCGTGAAAAGCTGACTTTGCTTCAGGCTATTGGAGAGGCCGGAGGACTAAATCCGGCCGCTTCGGACCAGCTTTACATTCTGAGGAAAGACCTGGATGAACCGGAATCCGTTGAAATCAGCAAACTCCTCAGCGGTCAGATCAAAGATATAGACCTCTACCCAGGTGAAACAGTATTCGTTCCACGCCAGCCTGAAAGATATGTTTATATAGCCTCCGCATCGTTTGGAGGAAAAGTTGAATTCAGTATAGACGAAGAAATTACGCTAATCAATGCCTTAGTAAAGGTAGATCTCTTTGATCCAGTAAGCCAGGACCCATTAGTTGTTGTAACCACATCAGGCGAACGTCGTGAGTTCCATCAAGGGGAAGATGCCGTTCTCGATGCAGGATCAATGATAATACTTCCGAGCGGTGAAAAGAGTATCTTCGTCACCGGTGAAGTGAGAAACCCGGGCGTCCTTTCCTTCTCGAATTTCGAAGAAATCACTCTTGGAAAAGCAATTGCAAAATCAGGTGGAGTAACGGAGTTTGCAGGCTCTGTAGAGCTTCTGGAAAATGGGGAGGTAAAAAAGTTTTCAATCGAAGATGCTGCTAAGAGCACTTTGGTTCTTTCAGCTCAATCTATCGTAAATGTAGCAGAGAAAGAGCATCGTTTTGTATACGTCGTTTCTTCGGCAGAAGGCGGAAGAATCGATTTTGATGAAAGAGAACCATTCACTCTGAGAAACCTGCTGGCAAAGATGAATTTACTAAACTTCAATTCGAAGAAGGAAATATCGATTATTGACACCACTGGAATGAGCAAATTTCTTTCTGTTTCTAACCTATCAAAGGAAGACTATCAGCTTGAGACCGGTTCAATCGTGATAATTCCCGATATAAGCACATGGATATATGTATTTGGGGAAGTGGAAAGACCCGGAAAGATCGAGCTCGATGAAGACGATCTTCTTCTGACGCGTGCTATTAGTGCAAGTGGAGGATTCACTCAAAACGCCGACATTTCGTCGGTTCAGGTGCTTTCTGGATCGGAAATCAGTGAAATAGATCTTGATGAAGTTCTGAAGGGAATATCCAGTGATCGGAAAATTTCCTACGACGATCTCATATATGTCCCAAGAATCGACAGTCGATTCGTCTACGTTGTTTCTGAGGAAAATGGTGGAAGAGTTGATTTCTCTTCTGGCGAAAGCATTACCCTCAGAAATGCCCTTGCCAAACTAAATCTTGTGGAGATCGCTTCAGAGAAGGAAATTTCGGTGATTTCACCGTCTGGTAAGGAGATAAGAGTTTCGATTAGTTCTCTTGAGAGATCTGACCTCGAACTGGAAACCGGAAGTGTAATCTTTTATCCTCAAGCGGATAACGTGGCAAATGTTATTGGACAGGTAAGAAATCCCGGTACTGTGAATCTCAAACCCGGTATCCCCTTCAATCTGAGCACCGTAATAGCAGCAGCTGGTGGCATAACCGATCTGGGCGACGAATTCAATATTACAGTAATAGATTCTAAGTCTGCTTCTACAGTTGTTTATAGCCTCGAAGATCTAACAAGAGACCCGATTCCTGTAATTCCAGATGGAGCTACTGTGTTTATTCCCGAACTCGAGGCGAGATTCGTTTATGTTTTGGGGGGTGTACGAGAGCCTGGAATAAAGGAAATAGGCAAAGAAGAGCCAAATCCAACTTTGACAAAACTAATAGCGATTTCTGGTGGACTAAGTGACCCACTTTCAAAGGAAGTTGAGATAATTGAGGATAATCAGAGAAGAAAGCTTGACCTACAGTCAGTAATGGCGGGCAGTATTGGAGATCCACAGGTATCGAATCATTCGATAATATATATTCCCGAAACTCCCGATCGATTCGTGTATGTAATCTCTAGAGAGAAGGGTGGAAGAGTCGACTTTGGAAGCAATGAGGAAATCACCCTAAGGACTGCACTGGCAAAACAGAATCAACTTGATTTTGATTCGGATGGCAGGGTTACCATTATCCTTCCAGACGGGACAAAGAGAGAGAGACAGATTTCAGATCTTGGGGAGAACGACATGAACTTGTCCCCTGGTTCAATAGTTATTTACCCAGATGTTCTACGTCAGGTTTTTGTGGTAGGCGCAGTTAACAAACCGGGACTCTTGGAATTCGAACCTGGAGAAAAAGTCTCCCTAACAACTGTTCTGGCAAGGGCAGGTGGAATGACCCCGCTTGCGCTGAGTAGCAAGATACAGATAACGGATCCTTTTGGCAGGACCTCCACTGTAAGTGTAGACTCAATACTTCTTGGTAAGGCTCTTGACATGAATCTTGAAGATGGTTCTTTCGTTTACGTACCCATATATGAACCAGTCAGGGTAAATGTAATAGGAGAAGTCAAGTATCCAGGAACGATTGAGTTTTCTAAAACTGAATTGCCATCTCTTCTACTCGCTATTTCTAGAGCCGGTGGTTTGACTGAAAAAGCTGCACAAAACGTGAAGATCACAGGCGAAGAGAAAGAAGTACTGTGGCTAGATCTTGTCGATGGAAAAGATGTGATGTTAGTCTCGGGTCAAACCGTCTACGTTCCGGGTGACGATCGATACATCTACGTTGGCGGTGAAGTAAACTCTCCCGGAAAATTCGAATTCGCAGCTCAGGAGGAGATTACGGTTCTGAGAGCTCTCGCAAGGGCTGGCGGCGAAAAGGCCACCGCCTCAGACCTGGTCAAGGTATTGCTGCCCTCAGGGGAGATTCTACCAGTGAGTCTTTCGAATATCAAGAACGAAGGCAAAGATGCGCTTATTGAACCTGGAAGCACACTCATAGTACCAAAACAAGTGCTAAGAATAACTGTTCTTGGGGCAGTTAAGAATCCCGGTCTTTTCACTTTCAATCCAGATGAGGATCACTCACTTTCCGATGTTATAGCTAGGGCCGGAGGTCTCATAGACGATAGTCTTGTTGATGCGATAATTGTTCATGACGACAAACGATACAGTGAATATACTCCAGAAGTTTTGCAGAAAAGAGGAAATCAACTGTCTGATAACACTTATATCTATGTGTCCAGTAGATCACCCGTCTCTGTGACTGTCCTGGGTGACGTCGCTAGACCTGGAGAGTATGAAATCAGCGTCAGGAACCCTTCCATTGCAACGGCAATCGCAGTTGCCGGCGGAGTTGAAAAGGCCGTAACAACGCTAAGCCTAATCGGAATAGATGGCAGGGTGCAATTGTTTGATGCGTTGAGGACCGAGGAACTCGCAAGAAGCTATCTAGAAGATGGAGATACCATTGTCGCGTTAAGAAACTACGATTCTTTTGTCGCGGTGGTCGGTGATGTGGAATCTCCGGGAGTATTTCCAGTCTCGGACTATGGTGAGCTAACTTTGGCTGAACTCATAAGTCTTGCTGGCGGAATTACGAATTTCGAAACCAGCGGAAGAGTCTTCATATCTTCAGGCGGCAAGACGGAAGAGATCATTACCTCACCTGATGATTTCATCTCTCTCACTAGAAAAGTAGTTCCAGCTGGATCCACTGTATATGTGCCTTACTCGGAACCGGCCAGAGTTTATGTTTTCGGTGAGGTTCAAAAACCTGGTGTCGTAAGATTCTATGACGGAATGACAGCCATTGAAGCTCTTGTGGAAGCCGGTGGATCGACAAGCTATGCTGTGCTCGGAAATGTATTGCTCTTCCAGGATCTTGAAGAGGAGCCAATGGTAATCGACCTGGATCAGCAGAAAGGAAAACCTGCAAAGGGGAATATCCCGCTGATACCGGGAAATATAATCTTCGTTCCGCAGTCCCCAATAGTGAATATTAAAGATATTATGTCGATTGTTGCGTCATCGCTAAGCATAGTGAATTCAGCAGTTGGCATATTTAAGTGAGGTTTGAGGAACTTGAATATTGACTCTCATTGCCATTTGCTTCCCGCAGTGGATGATGGTGTGGAAGAAATCGAGACATCATTAGCAATCCTGGAAGAAATGAAACTTAAGGGGCTGCAAAGGCTTTATTTGACGCCCCATTTCTTCTCTCCCATAAGTCCTTCAGATCCCGCGGAAATAATGAGGCGATGGCACGAATTCAGATTCGAACTGAATAATCATTCGGTCGAAGTTCTGCTTGGTTCGGAAATCTTTCTTAGGCCTGAGGTGTTAGAATCTGATTTGATCACAATGGGTGAGTCGAATTTCCTGCTAGTAGAGCTCTCGACTCAACAGAAACCGCATTACCTTTTTGAAGTCATAGGAAAGCTTCAAAGTAAGGGGTTTAGAATCATACTCGCTCATTTGGAAAGATATCATTATCTTTTCAAAAAGGTAGGATTAATCTTTGGGAAGGTAGAACCAACAGATGATGTACATAGGCTAAGAGACATGGGAGTTCTATTTCAGGTTAACTGGAACAGCCTTGATAAGGATTCAAAGGCAAGAGTTCTTGTTGATCGGAGAATTGCGGATATTACTGGAAGCGATAAGCACAAGCGAGGCGATAACAGACTGCTTATTGACTTCCATGATGATCGATACAGACTTTTTCTGAACGATTCTTTTCTCTAGATGGAGGTGCTTTAGTGAGCGAGTTCGAGGGTAGTGATTACAGAGAACTGACTCTTGAAGATATTCTTAGAATGTTTAAGAAACGGATGATCCTTTTCGTTTCTATAGTGCTCGCAGTTGTTGTTGTGACGGGAATCTACCTCATTTTTGCTACTCCTATTTACGAAGCCAGCGTTACAATAAAGGTCGACCCCACATCACAATCTTCAGTAAGTGATCTCTTCAGTAGTTCCCTGACCGGTAGTTCGGGATCGAACATCTCCACTGAAGTTGAACTGATTAAGAGCCGGACAAATATTGAAGAGATTATTGAAGTGCTTGATTTGGTGGACAGAATCTATTCAGAAGAGACAAAGAACCGACTTCTTGCGGAAGGTTATTCACAGAAAGATCTTGTGACATCACTAACACGCACGATTTCTTCAATGATAACGGTCTCTCCAGTCAAGGATACAAGAATTGTCAGAGTCTCGGTTCAGAACAAGGACCCAATTCTCGCAAGAGATATCGCCAATACACTAGCCGATGTTTATAATACAAAGCTCGCGGAGTTATCCAAAAGAGATTTGACAAGAAAACGAGAATTCATCGAGGCGCAGATTCCTCTACTAGAAAGTGATCTGAATGAGGCTACAGATAGGATAAAGGATTTCAAAGAGGAGACCGGAATTTACGTTCTCGACAAGCATGCCGATCTTCTTTTTCAGATGCTGAGTAGTTATGACAAGCAGTACAACGAACTGATGATATCCGCTGAAGAGAAGAAAGCGGAAATCGAGACCTATCAAAGTATGCTCGATGATTTCGACAGCAATGATTCGAAAAGCATAAAGGCTTTGTGGGTGCAAACCTCCGAGAGCTTCTCTGTTAACCCCGTTCTGACGAGTCTGAGGCAAAGTCTCGCAACTTTGCAGGTGGAGCTTGCCTCTCTAGAGGAACAGTATCCGAAAACCGATCCAAGAGTCAGGTCGAAGATAACAGAGATCTCAAAGACCGAGAGCTTGATCGAGGAACAGATACAGAATGAGTTCATAACCTCCGGTCAGGGTATGACTTTAAATCCAGCTTATCAGCAGATTATGACAGGAGTCATCAGTTCGGAAGCCGGGTTCCAAATACTTCAAGCTTCAATTCAGGCGGTGGGTCTCTTGAGAGATCAATATCAATCTGAACTCAGAAGCCTACCTGCAAAGGAACAGCAGCTACTTGATCTTGAAAGACAGATTGCTGTGAAAGAGAGCCTCTATACACTGCTTCTAGAAAGGCTCGAAGAAGCGAAGATCAGTGAAGCTGCCGTAGTTGGAAACGCGGCAATAGTTGATCCCGCAACTGTACCCCAGTCTGCGGTAAAACCGAACAAAAAACTTTCTCTCGCCATTGGGGGTGTGCTGGGAATCTTTCTCGGAATGCTCATGGTCTTCCTTGCCGAGTACCTTGACAAGACTTTGAAGACGGAAGAAGAGATAGAACGGTTCAGCAGACAGCCTATCATCGGTAGAATTCCAAATATTGAGGGGGCAAGCGAGGAAATGTACGTTGAGAAGAATCCCACCGCTCCTTCCTCAGAATCAATCAAGTTGGCCGCAAGCAACCTTTCCTTCACGATGGGTGAGGGAAAGTCTGTTGCCGTTACTTCCGTTCTGCCTACCGAGGGAAAGAGTTTTGTGATAGCAAACCTGGCCTACTCAATGGCAAACAGCGGTCAGAGAGTCATTCTCTTAGATCTCGATTTGCGTCGTCCGAGGGTAGAAAAGATCCTCAAGGCAGGAAAGATAACTAAGGGCGCAGTAGATGTGATTATGGGAAACACAACAGTTGATGAAGTTATACAACACTACGCGGATAACATGGACTTCATAGCGGTTGGAACTATTCCTCCCAATCCAACAATAGTGCTTTCATCGAAAAACGTCGATGCTCTCCTTTCAGAACTCAAGCAGAGATACGATAAAGTTCTTATAGATATGCCTCCGGCTGTGGTTACCTCAGATGTATCTCTAATCGGTAACAAGCTTGACGGGATAATATTGGTCGTGAGACCTGGAAGGGCGATTAAGGATGGCTTGAGAATAGTTGTTGAGAATCTCAAGACAGTGGGAATCAAGATTTTCGGAGTAATAGTGAACGGTGTTGATGAGAAGAATTCAAGCTATTACTATCACTACTACTACTATTACAACGAAGAGGGAAAGAGGCAAAAGAGAAGAAAGCGCACAAAGAAATGATCGCAATAGCTAATACCGAAATTTCGCAAAGTTCGCTACTGTAATGATGATGAAACTAATAATGGCAGTTCTCCGCGTTTTTAGTCCTGGACTCTTTGCTTTGACGAGGTGGTTTGGATGTCCGTAAAGAAGCACGTGATAGACTTCGAGACAATTGTCTATCTGTTTTTAACGCTGTTCATCCCTTTGTTTGTCACAAAGGGATTCACACATGAGCCTTCAACTGGAAAACATCTCTTCTACGTTATTGGATTCACAATTATCTTTCTTTCTCTGTTAATAAGAAAAAAAGAGATTTCAGTAGAGTTTGGAGACGTTCATCTGGCATTTTTCGGAATAGGCATAGCGGCCCTTTTGTCATTGATCGTGGTCTCTATGGACAATCCACAGTACCTGAGATATTCTTTAGAAATTGCTCTCTATGTAGTTTTTCTCTCTTTCACAGCGGTCTATATTTCGAACAAATGGAACACCATCGAGAAGCTAGAAATTGTAATGATCTTTTTTGTAATTGGAGCTGCGGTTGTTGCTTTTGACGCTCTCCTTAACTTCTATCTAGGTGTGGATATCTTTCTTGGTAAGGTCGGCGAGCCGTTTGCAAGAGCTTCTGCAAGATCAACGATTGGGAACCCGAATTTCGTGTCGGATTATATGGGAATGACCATTCCAATGATATTCTACTTCCTTATATCGAGAAAACCGCTAGGCTTTCTTCTCAAAAGACATGTTGGCCAGCTAATTTTCAAGATTACTTTGCTCATTTTCCTGATACCCATGATCTCTTCCGTATTCGTGTCACAAACAAGAACGGTGATAACAGCAATATTCGTTGGAAACGTGCTTTTTCTTGTTCTTTATTTCTTTCTGAAAAAGGGAAAGAAACGAGAAGTCCTAGAAGACTCTGAAAGCAGAAAACTGGGCAGAGTGTCTCTCGTTTTCTTTGTCTTGGCTCTGATAATTATCGCAGTACTCTCTTATCTATATCTCACCCCTTCGCCACTGTCCGGTGATGGAAGAATCAACATAACCGCAAGATTGGAATATGCTATCACTTCTTCGGGTTCCTGGAATGAAAGGTTTTCTGCTTGGTACAATTCGATTTTTCAGTGGCTGGAAAGTGAGAACAAGTTGAGAATTCCATTTGGCTCGGGCATTGGCACTTTTCAACTCTATCATTTGCTGTACAGTCCGGATGTTCTTCAGCATAGTCCTTACTTCATGCCAGTCTGGAATAATTTCAAAAGGACGCACAACGACTACGTACAGGGCCTGGGAGAAATGGGTCTAATTGGATTTCTATTTATTGTTCTTCTCGTTGGATTGCTCGTTTTTAGATATTTGAAGAATCTACTTAAGATCGACAATAGAAGGGACTTGCTGCTTTACGGATCGCTGGGGGCAGGGATATTCTCTCTGGCAGTTCACAGTTTCTTTGAGTTTCCCTTACACATGCAACCAAATCTCATGCTGGCAGTCTTTTTGGGATCAGTTGTTGTTGGAAAATACTTCAATCCAGATCTAAAAAACAAGAAAATCAGTAGACTCCCGTTTGCAGTAGTCATTATGGTTCTTGCAGGGGTCCTGATATTTCTGAAAACCTCAGCCTTTATAGGGGAAGGGTTTTTTAGGATTGGTCAGACTAATCAGCAGTATTATCTCGCTTACTACAACCAGGCTCAAAGCCTCAACATTAAAGCTCTCGAGCAAGCAAAGAATGAAATCAATAGTTATGCTGGCAATTATGCTTATCTTAAAGACGTTACCAGCTACATGAGCGCCAAAGGAAGTGAGATTCGTTCGAAGTATCCTGGAGCGAGCCAAATAGACCTTCTTGAGTTGGCCGAGAAAGATCGGCAGAGTGAGGTGCGCAAATTGCTCGACGAAATAGATAATCGAATTAATCAATATAACTTCTACTTGGCGAGATCAGGGGAGTATTATGAAAAGGCCATTGAGAATTTCAAGTTCTCAAACAGAGTTTATCCGGTCTTCGGAAAGCCGTTATGGTACATCGCCGGGCTAGGTACAAAAACACAGAGACTTGAAACTGCCAAAGACAACCCGGAGCTCATGAAGTCTATTCTCACAGGCAAGGATGAATACTCATCCGATATAATTTCGGAGTTCAAGGGCAACCCCAAAATAATCCCTGTTCACAGGACGACGATTCGGACTCTTCCCTTCCGCGATTTCTTTGAGAAAAACATTTCAGTCTTTGACAATCCCGAATACGTTTCGGGATTGCAGCTGTATTTCATTACTCAGATTCAGATGATTCTGGACGCGGCCGATTATTACGAATCGTCAGTAATACTTTTCAGCGAACGACAAACACCTAGAATTCTTGGGAGATTGTATACGAGCATAAACAGCGAGTTAAAAAAATACTACAGTTTCATCAATTCTAGAGAGACCATGATGACCGCCGCTTTTGGAGAGAGCGGTGAATTCAGACAGTTACTCATTGATCTGGTATACGAAAGTGCTGATAGAGCAATATACTGGTTTGATATGGCAATTTCGCTTCTTCCGGGCACATGGAATAGATACCCAGACTGGGAGGATATTTATATCGAATACATGAGCTCGATTCCGTCTATTCTCGATTCCAATGAAGAGAGAAAGCTAAAGATTCTTGAAGTTGCCGAGAAACATGTTTGGGCCTGCGAGAACATGGGCCCAGAGGCCCCAGTAGAAACGCTGCAGTTTGCAATCCAGTGGGGCAAATCCAACCTGTCCAATGGTGAATTGATAGACTTCGAACAATCTTTGAAAAAGATCTATGAAGAGGTTGTTTCTCTAAACACTGACTTGCTGGAGAAGTCACCAAATATTCCTCAGGATACAGCCGAAAGAATAAGGAGTCTTATCTCGCTCTACGAAGCGCTTTGAATTGTTTCGTTTGGTATACATTTAGCTAAGTAAATGATATAATATTTCTGGAGGTGTCCTGTGGAGAAGTTCTACGTCACTACGCCAATATACTACATCAACAGCGAACCGCATATTGGGTCTGCTTATTCGACAATAGTTGCAGATGTTATCGCAAGATATAGGAGACTCTCCGGATACGATGTGTTTTTCCTAACTGGAACCGATGAACATGGACAGAAGGTGCTTAACGAAGCCATAGAAAGAAATGTTGAAGCTCAGAAATACTGTGATGAGATGGCTGAAAAATTCAAGGCACTTTGGAAAGAACTTGAGCTTACAAACGACGGTTTTGTAAGAACGACTGATGAATACCACATGAAGACTGTTCAAACATTCGTCTCCAAGCTAAAGGAAAATGGCGACGTATATAAGGGGAAGTATGAGGGCTGGTATTGCATACCGGACGAAACTTTCTGGAACGAAGAGGACCTTAAGGAAGGAAGAACTTGCCCGGAATGTGGGCGAGAAGTTAAGTGGGTAAGCGAAGAAAACTACTTCTTCCGCCTTTCAAAGTATAACGATATTCTTCTGAGGTTTTACAAAGAGAATCCCCAGTTCGTTCAACCTGACTTCAGAAGAAACGAGATGCTCAGGATTCTGGAATCCGGATTGAAAGACTTGAGTATTACCAGGACTTCATTTGACTGGGGCGTTCCAATGCCAGATGATCCAGAACATGTCATATATGTTTGGGTTGACGCGCTGATAAACTACTTGAGCGCCATTGGGTACCCTCACAACATTGATCATTTCGAAAGATACTGGCCTGCCGATGTTCATCTGATAGGCAAGGAGATAAATCGTTTTCATTCGATAATTTGGCCCGCCATGCTTCTCTCTGCGGGTCTTCCTCTGCCAAAACAGATCTATGCCCATGGATGGTTGACCGTGAATGGCCAGAAAATTTCAAAGTCACTCGGAAATGCAATCAGCCCTTTGGCCTTCGTTAGAACCTACGGCAACGATGCTTTGAGGTACTACCTCCTAAGGGACATACAGTTTGGGAGAGACGGTGACTTCTCTGAAACCAACTTGATTAGCAGAATCAATGCCGATCTTGCGAATGATCTCGGTAACCTTCTGCATCGAACTGTCGTCATGATTCAGAAATTCAACGATGGTGCTGTTCCTGAAAGGAGCATCACAGAAACGATAGACGAAGACCTTATGGAGCTTGGGGAGAAGACATTCTCTGCCTACACTGAGTCGATGGATAATATGAGGTTCACCCAGGCTCTTGAATCAGTTTGGGAGCTAATCAGATTCGGCAACAAATATATCGATCTTACTGAGCCCTGGAAAATGGGAAAAAAACCGGAAATGAAGGGCAGACTAGATACGGTTCTGCACAATCTTGTCTGCACTTTGAAAAATGTTTCCATAATGATTGAGCCTGTAATGTTTAGAACAGCGAGAGAGATTCGAAAGAGGTTAGGTTTTGGTGGAACCATGACTCTTGAAAACGTTAGCTGGTCGGATATAGTGGCAGGAAAGAGAGTTAGTCACGGAGAGCCGATTTTTCCTAGAATCGAAATCGAAAAGCACAGGAAGGTGACTGAGATGGAAAACAAGGAGACGGGCCCGGAGATCAAAGACAATCTTCTAATAAGCATTGATGACTTCTCAAAAGTCGAATTGAGAGTCGCATCTGTAACTGAAGCCGAAATCGTCCCAAAATCGAGAAAACTCGTAAGATTACAACTCGACCTGGGTGATCTAGGAAAGCGACAGGTAGTAGCTGGAATTGCTCAGTTCTATAACCCTGAAGAACTTGTCGGTCTTAAAGTTGTCATCGTTGCGAATCTTCAACCGGCGAAACTTATGGGAATTGAATCAAACGGCATGATCCTGGCTGCAAAGATCGGTGATTCTCTCTCACTGCTCACGGTACACAAGGATGTGCAACCAGGCGCGAAAGTTTCTTGACAACCAAGGAGGAAAACGTCTTTGCCCGAAGAGATAATACACAAGAATATAGATGATGAACTGATTAATTCATATATGCTCTACTCGATGAGCGTCATTGTGGGAAGGGCCATTCCAGATTTGCGTGACGGTCTAAAACCTGTACAACGCAGAATACTATTTGGAATGTCGGAGCTAGGTCTTCATCATAACCAAGGGTTCAAGAAAAGCGCTCGAATAGTTGGTGAGGTCATGGGAAAGTTTCATCCACACGGCGATGCTGCGATATACGACGCGCTTGTCAGAATGGCTCAACCCTTCTCAATGCGCTATCCTCTCGTTGAAGGCCAGGGTAACTTTGGTTCGATAGACAGGGATCCGCCTGCGGCAATGAGGTATACCGAGGCGAGAATGGAAACGCTTGCCGAGGAATTACTACAAGATATCGATAAGAACACTGTTCCCATGATGCCCAATTTCGACGGATCGCTATCGGAACCTGACGTACTTCCTACAAAGATTCCCAACCTCCTTCTCAATGGCACATCCGGGATTGCAGTGGGTATGATGACCAGTATTCCACCCCACAATCTTGTGGAAATTGTCGATGCTATCAGTTTGTTGATAGAAGATCCCGAATGTTCTGTATCGGATTTACTGAGACACATAAAGGGCCCGGACTTTCCCACTGGCGGTATGATTATGGATGCCGCTTCCATTCCCTCAATCTATCAAGAAGGGAAGGGAAGGATAACCGTCAGGGCAATCGCAGAGATTGAGGAATCGGGAGGAAGCTCACAAATAGTTGTCAATGAAATACCCTACAATACATCGAAGGCGGATATTATAGAACAGATTGTGAATGCAACTCAGAACCATCGTGATCTGCAAATCAGAAATATCAGGGATGAATCGGATCAAAAAGGGCTCAGAGTGGTCATTGAATTTAAACGTGGAGCAGATCCAAATGTAGTTCTAAATCTGCTTTTTAAACACACGCAGTTACAAACAACCTTTAGCGTCAATATGCTGGTTATAGACGAAAAAAAGCGACCGAGAGTAATGAACTTAAAACAGATCCTTCAGGGATTTCTTTCCCACAGGTTCAACGTAATCAGATCGAAAACGGAGTACGATTTAGAACAAGCATCGAAGAGAGCACATATCGTTGAGGGATTGACAAAGGCCACGAGATCGATAGATACTGTTGTGGATATAATAAGAAATTCCGCCAATAGCGAAGAGGCTTCCAAAAACCTTATGGAGACACTGGAAGTCACTCAGGAGCAGAGCTCGGCGATTCTCGATATGAGAATGGGAAAGCTTACAGGAATGGAAATTGAAAAGCTGCTCAACGAGTACAAAGACCTTGTTGCAAAAATAAACGAGTACAGAATGATTCTCGCAAGCGATGAGAAGGTTTATGGGATAATTCTCGATGAATTGAATGAAATAAAAGCGAAGTACGGAGATGCAAGGCGTACAAGGATTGATTTGGGAAATGGAACTGATTTCAATATAGAAGATGTGATACCGGACGAGGATATAGTCCTGATGGTTACGAAGAAGGGCTACATAAAATCGACTCCTCTTGAAAGCTACAGAAAACAGGGTAGAGGCGGCAAGGGCGTGATAGGAGTAAGAACCGGAGACGAAGACTTCGTTGTCAATATACTTACCACCACTAGACTCAGCAAAACGGTCATAATAACATCAAAAGGAAAGGCCTATGTGTTGAGCAATCACATCATCGACCACTCGTCTAGAGATTCTAAGGGAAAGCTTCTTGCAAACTACATCAAGATCGATCCAGATGAAAACGTGCAAGCCGTTCTTTCGACGAGAAAGGAAGAAGTTCAAGGAAAGCACCTTGTCATCACGACAAGATCAGGGAAGATAAAAAAGACTGAGTTCGAAGCATTTTTGAATGTACGAATCTCCGGCATAAAGGCTATTAGCCTAAACGAGGGTGACAGAGTTATCGATGCATCGCTTACATCTAGAGAAGATGACACCATAATCATCTCAACAAAGAACGGAATGGTAATAAGATTCCCGCTGGATCAGGTACGTTCCATGGGAAGAAGCGCAGCAGGAGTTATGGGAATCAGGCTGAAGAAGAACGATGAAGTTGTTGGCGCCAATATCGTTGCTTCCGAAGATACGAGATTCCTACTCACAGCCACCGAAAAAGGTGGTGGGAAAAGGACCTGCCTATCTGAGTACAGGAGTCAGAATCGTGGAGGTTTAGGAGTGAAAAACATTTACGGGCTGGAGAAGATCGGGAAAGTTATTGGAACGCTAGTGGTTAACAGTGACGATGAAGTTATACTTGCTACTAAGTTGGGTATGTCTATCAGAATCCCCGTATCTCAGGTAAGGCCCACTGGCAGAGTAACAAAGGGAGTTAGAATAGTTGATCTGAAGGATAACGATATTGCTGCATCGATGGCGGTTGTTGTTGACTAAAAATCCCAGCCAAACATAGGGGGTGTCATGAATTGACTCTGACGGAGAAACAAAAGAAGATTCTTGAGTACATCGAGAACTTCATTAAGCTCTATGGTTACCCGCCAAGCATAAGGGATATCTGCAGGGATTTCGAGATATCCTCTCCAAGGGGGGTGGCGAAACATCTCGAGTCTCTTGAAAAAAAGGGTTACATCGAAAGGACCGGCGTTTCTCGAGGAATTCGAGTCTTGAGAAGCCCAGATGGTTCGTCGCTTGAACCCGGTGAAGATGTTGTGATGCTCCCAGTTATTGGCAATGTTGCGGCAGGTGAAGCTATTCAAGCGGTTCAAACTGAAGACGAGAAGATTCCCGTGCCGCTTTGGATGATCAGGAGGGGATTCGAATATTATATGCTCAAGGTAACTGGTAACAGCATGATTGAATCTCACATAGTCAACGGGGATTTCGTTATCATAAGGAAGCAGGAGTGGGCGAACAACGGTGAAATAGTGGTAGCACTGATAGATGATGAATACGCCACTCTGAAGAAGTACGAAAACGAAGGGCCGAAAATCCGGCTCGTTCCCTCAAATCCAGAAATGCTTCCAATTGTCGTTGAAGCTAACAGAGTTAAGATACAAGGCAGACTTTCCGGAGTGCTGCGTTGGTATAAATAGTAGAATGCTTTTTCAAGGAGTTGAAACATGAAGATTGCAATTGGTTCCGATCATGCGGCTTATGAGCTCAAATCTTTTCTCGTGCAATATGTCGAGAGTAAGGGTCATTCAGTAATTGATCATGGTCCAGAATCGGGGAGTCTTTCGGTAGACTATCCTGATTTTGCAGACAAGGTTTGTAAATCAGTAACTGACAATGATGCCGATTATGGTATTCTGCTTTGCGGAACTGGAATTGGAATGTCCATAGCGGCCAACAAGCACAGAGGCATTCGTGCTGCTCTCTGCCTTTTCCCCGAGATGGCGGCTCTTTCCAGGAGACATAATCATGCAAACGTTCTAGTGCTTGGAGGACGGCTGATCGGAAGTGAGCTGGCGGGCTGGATAGTCGATGCTTTTCTTGATTCGTCTGAAGAAGGTGGTAGGCACCAAACCAGAGTTGACAAACTCGAAACGGATACTTTCGGGAACCGGGTGAATGAGCCTTGATAGTTTTCTACGACAGAAGGCATCTCTTCCATCTCCCGATGAAGGAGCTTGATAACGGTAACTGGATTGAAAACCCGGACAGACCAGAAAGAATCGAATCTATCCGTAGTGCTCTAGAATCTGCCGGGTTTCAAATAAAAGAACCAAGAGATTACCACTGTTCCCATCTTTTTCAGGTTCATACGCCAGAATACGTAGAATGGCTCAAGGCGAAAAGTAATTCGGTTTCCAGAGACAGAGAATATTTTCCAGAGGTTTTCGGCTACGATAAGCTCTTCGATACTGGTACACCGGTCACTTCGGGATGCTATGTGAGTGCTCTCGCATCAGTGTCAACAGCGCTGAATGCAGTTGACTCTATTCTTGAAAGCGAACCCGTTTCCTATGCCTTATGCAGGCCACCAGGACATCATGCAGGCAAATCGACTGGTGGAGGTTACTGCTACTTCAACAACGCAGCAATAGCAGCCAAGTACTACCAGAAACACACCAGGGGTTATGTAGCAATTCTCGATTTAGACTTTCACCATGGGAACGGTACTCAAGAGATCTTCTACTACGATGATACTGTTTTCTATGTCTCTATACATGGTGATCCTAAGAATTTCTATCCCTGGATTACCGGGAACTCCTGGGAGATAGGTTCTGACACAGGAGAGGGATTTAACATGAATTTTCCTCTTGCCGGAGGTATAGAAGGCCCAGAGTACATGAGAACTCTGTCGAAGGCTCTGCAAGAGATCGAAGACTTTTCTCCTGATCTCATGATCATCTCCCTGGGTACAGACGGTCACAAAGATGATGGCATAGGCCATTTCAATCTCAGCAGCGAGGATTATTCAATGATGGGAAAGTTGATCGGGGAAATAGAAGTTCAGAAGCTTATAGTTCAAGAAGGCGGATATAATCCCAATGCCAATTCTGCCTCCGTTTTGAACTTCCTTACGTCAATCAGATGAAAATCTAAAGAAAGCGCGGGCAAGCCGCGCTTTCTTTATTTCATCAAAATGCTGCTCCAAAGCCAAAGAACGGCGTCCCATAATACGGTTCCCCTGCTCCAGAGTTTTGCTCAGCAAGAAAAGTGTTGTAACCGTAGCCAAGTCGGACCAAACCTATCATCGGTATCGATATGTCTATGCACAGGCCAAAGTCAGCAAGGAAATTCCCTCCTATTAAGTCTCCGCCTGGTGTCTTTCTATAGAAAAGCAAGTCTCCAAATCCCACAATATCTAAGGGTATTGAAGAGGCCTCAGGTGTTAGGGGATACCTTAACTGCGCAGAGCCTACGGTAACTCCGTACGCGTTCTGGCCTATACTTTGCGAACCTCTGACTCGAACAAATGTGTCCGGAGTCAACAAATAACTTCTGAAAACACCGTTTGGCGAAAGCGGGAATAGCTGCTGAGTTCTCACTCTGAAACCAAGTACCGGGTCCCCTATCGACATGAAGTTTCTGTACTCCGCATAACCCGAAATAAATGGCTCGTTATCCTTTCCAAATAAACCTCTGACTGTCAGTCCGGCTAGGTACTCACTTCCCATAGTAGGCCTGTAAAGATCGTCTCGGGTAGACAGCTCATAGCTCAATCCAGTGAAGATACCATCAAAATTTTCTGAGAGACTACCCGTGTCGACTTCCGTAGCAGTTTTAGTTTCCGTTGAGACCTGGCTTTCAGACATTATGTATTCGTAACCGGCGGTAAAACCGACTTTCTGGCCAGGGGAAATATTATAAATGGGAGTCAAAGAGAACAAGAACTCCGTTTCCTGGGAGGATTTCGTGACTATAGTGTCAGTCGAATCATTTGTTGTCGTGAATCCTGAGAATTTAAACTTGAATGCCGTATCGAGATCAAGTTTTGTTCCTCCTACCTTTGGGATAGAATAGCCTATAGTTGCATCAAAGGCTGGCCTTCTTGTCGTAGTCTCTGTAGCTCCGTCAGTCACGATAACTTCCTTATTGTTCGGCATGGGAAGCGTAACACTGAGTGTCGTTGAGATGTTCTGCCCGTAGCCCCAAACATTGAGAAGTCCGAGATCGAGATACAGATTCAACCCATTCTGCCAGCCTCCTCCTCCGCCGATCTTATTATTCTTATCAGTCTCCTGAAGCGTAATGCTTACGTCGAGCGCATCCTCACCAACAGGAACAGGAGCGATATCAACTTTTGAAAAGTAGCCGGTATTGTTCAAGAAAGCGTATGTATTTCTAAGCTCATCAAGCGACAATACATTGCCTTTCTGAATGACTATCTTGTCGACTATCAAATAATCCTGTGTCTTCTTAGGACCGTCAAATTCAACGGTTATGTCTCTTACTAAAGGCTCCGTAATCTTGATACTGAAGAAGCCGATCTTCTCATCAATAACTGGTTCTATCCTGATAAAAGGATACCCTCTCTCAGTATATAAGTCCTGAACTGCTTGAATAGATCTCATCGCTACCTCGTTGTCAACTCTTTGACCTTCCGTGAGTCCCGTCTCTCTTAGGATTTCACCTTTCTGTAGATTGACGTTTCCCTCTATGAAAACGCTTCTGAGATCGAACTCTTCTTTCACATATTCAACCGGCGCAAAAGCAATGCTCATTGATAACGCTCTGCTTTCTTTAACTTCCTCAGGAAGTGTTACCTGTCTTGCGTTTCTCAACGCGTTATTCAACGTAAGAATCATTGCCTGATAAGTCTCGTCATCAAATCCCCATTGACCGCTGGAATTCGCATAATATGTGCTGTAGACTGTCTGAACCATCATATTTATGTCGTCTAGCTTGGGCACGTACTTCTTCTTAGAATTTATCCATCTAACCAAAAATGATGTGTCATAGTACTTCTTCAGGCAATCAATCTGCAATTTGCTCGACAGAAATGCCTTGGACTCATCGGATAGGGGTGCTTCAATCGATACTTCCCACAGAAAGGATACTTTGACTGTAAATGTCACTTTTACTCTATCTTTTATGTTGCCAGAAAAAACGTCTTCTCTGCTTTTATCGGTTTCCCACTCTACCTCAACAAAAGGTTCAATGTAGCCGTTTTCTACGAGTTTGCTCATCATAGCTTCCTGAGTGAGGGGAATATCATAGATCAGTGTCGAGGGATCCGCCGGTTTACCGCTCTCTATCACTGAAACCGATTCAAGAACGTCAGGTTCAACGATTTTTGGACCGTCAAAAACAACTTCAACATCGACAACAGGATATTCCACAACCTGAATCTTCAAAAGACCGGAAGATTCATCAAAACTATAGTAAACATCTGA
Source organism: Mesotoga sp. H07.pep.5.3 (assembly GCF_002752615.1). Taxonomy (NCBI): domain Bacteria; kingdom Thermotogati; phylum Thermotogota; class Thermotogae; order Kosmotogales; family Kosmotogaceae; genus Mesotoga; species Mesotoga sp. H07.pep.5.3. Next base: position 317,346 of record NZ_AYTV01000012.1, on the reverse strand, counting down.
AAAGTAACCGCTGTTTCTAACTCTTTCCAGTGCCTCACTCAGTTCTGAATCGCTAATCTCTTTTCCCCGCTGAATATCAAGTATCTCAAGCACCTCTCCATCCGAGATCACTCTGTTGTCAAGAACGGTAATTCTCGAAGGAACAATAACTGCAAAAACAGATCCTGAGACCAGGACCAACACAAGAATCAAGAACAATCGTCTAACGGACATCTGACAAACCTCCCAGGGATATTTCTGCCTCTTGAAGAATGGTCAAGACCATCTTCATTTTGACTGGTGAAGTGAAGCAGTCGTTCCCGAAAGCTTCTCGAAACTGCGACGACGAAAATGCATACCCCTCGTCATCCAGTAACCTCTCTATAGACCAGTCTACACGGCCACTCAATGTAATAACAACAAATAGAGTCGAAGGGACATCTCCTACAGGCTGACAATCTATACTCGAGAGCAAGAACCTCGCACTCACTTCAGTTCCAGATCCTTCGACCGAACGAATCCTGAATTCCCCACCGGTGGACTCCGCAGCAAACTTAAGCATAGGAAGCCCCAATCCGAATTTCACTTTCTTTCTCTTTTCAGTATAGAAGGGATCTAAAACGGATTCAAGTGATTCACTCGAAATTCCTTTTCCCCTGTCAACAACCGAAAAGTAAAAACTCTCTTCTCTCTTCTCGACGATTCTCAATGTAGCTTCTTCCGTTCTAGAGTCGACTGCGTTCTGAGCGATATCAATAATGTGGTCACATATGGTCCTCAATCCCATATTATTCTCAGCGACCTTCCATTTGAATAGAGAGCGCTTCTAAACTCCTCGAAGCTTCTTGCCTTTGACTCAATCGAAACGGTGGGGGTGATCATACTTAAACTGTGTGCATCACTTGAATGAATGATGTTCTCCACAGGAAGTCCCTTTTCAAGGGTTCTCTTGAACGAAATCTCCATCGGTACTTCCCTGCAGGTCTCAGGTATGAAACCTAGCTGAGTCAAAAGTCCCATCTTTCTTTCAATGTGAGCCATTACAGAGACCCCGCCATACTCCTCTACGGTTGACAGAGTTTGCGAAATGCTCAAGAGAGCTGGTTGACCTAGCCAGATCTCTTCAAATCCAGTGAAGGTATCATCTTCATCAACGATTAACTGATAGCCTGAGATCTCTGGATCAACTGATAATCGCGAGAACTTTTCCCCTTTCAGCCACTCAGAGTAATCCTCAGCTATCTCAACCTCGGGAAAATAAGCGAGTATATGAACATCTTCCAAAGTGTGTACTTCTATGCCAGGTATCACAACAACACCAAACCTGTTTAGTACTTTACTGAAAACCCTGACATTCCTCGCACTATTGTGATCGGTTATTGCAATCCAATCTATTCCCTTTGAAACGCATGTTAAAGCTATTGCATTGGGAGTCATTGTGATATCTGCGCAGGGGGAAAGACAACTGTGAATATGGAAGTCACAAAGAAACGACAAAGCCCTCTAGCCTCTCAGTCCACTCTTGATAAGCTTGAGCGCAGTATCGAAGGTAGTATAATCGCTTTCAAGAAGGACAATACCAGTTTCTTCTGCCTTTCTTACAGTTGATTCCTCGAAGTGAAGACCGTTACACAACACGATCGCTCGCACTCCAACTATGGAGGCCACCGCAAGTATATTTACATGAGACTGAACGGTTAACCAGATTGAATTTGAGGGGGCATTACCCATCACATCGCTAAGTAAATCACCAATATATGCATCGGAAATTTCAATGTCTAAAGGCAGGGTAGTAATTACTCTCATTCCACACTTCTCAATCAGATCGTTCAGTTTCATTTTATTTCCTCCCATTCCGATAGAAATGCATTTCCAAGACGACTCCCTTTCCGGCTTCGGATACAACAACCATTTTGTCGGAATACCTTCTCATGTTTGAAAGACCCATTCCCGCCCCAAATCCCAGTTCCCTGACATGGTCTGAAGCGGTGGAAAACCCTTCCTTCATTGCTTGTTCCACGTTCTCTATGCCTCTTCCATAATCCTCCACTCTCACTCTGGTTACGTTTTCATCGTACCAGGCGAAAATGTAACCTTCACTTCCACTGTGAATAACTACGTTGACTTCAGCTTCGTAACAGGCAATAGAAACTCTTCTTATTAGCCTGTCATCATCCGTTAGAGTTTTAAGAAAACTCTTGAGTTTTGCAGATCCAACTCCCGCAGTATCGATATCTGTGTAATCAATATGATAAACAAAATCGGCACTAGTCTTCTCAACATAATCTCCCGTGATTAGGGACTTGTCAAACCAGTCAACGCTCTGTTCCAAGACCTCTTTTCGTCGTTTATCATGAACATAAATCAATCTAAATTTGTCAAGAATAGCACTAATTATGTCCTTCTTGGAGATAATCCCTACAAGTCTTCCGTCGGAATCAACAACCGGAAATCTGCCATACCGATATCTGTTGAACATTTCTATTACCGACTCAAGTTTCATCTCCGGAGAGAAAGTGACTATATTCCGTGTCATGTGTTTTTCGATCGGATCAGTGATGTAGTTCCCCTCCAGAGCAACAATGATGTCTTCTATACTTACTATCCCTTCGAGCTGATTGTTACCGTCGGTAACGGGAATACCGGATATCTTGCAAATCCTCATCAGCTCTTTCGCCTGCCACATTGTTCTATCCTTGGTCAATGTTACAACACTCTTTATCATTATGTCCTTAGCTGTGATATCTGCGAATAACCCCCTTAGTTTATCTAGAAGGTCGTCAACATTTCTTTCAGTCAAAGTGTTTCCCTTCCTCAAGAGAATCTCCCAAGTTCTCATTGAAGAGAATTCCGCAGGCTCTATACATTGACATTCTCGCGTGAACTAGTGGCATATCCAGCTCTTTTGCCAACTCTATAGTTGTCTCCGGCACATTTCTCTTTCTAATTATGACAACGGCTGTTGCACCGACTACAGAAGCCGTCCTGACACACTGTGGGGAGTTGAGTCCAGTTACTAAAATCATTCCGGGACCTCCGAAAGCCAGCACGTCGCTCATCAAATCGGCAGCACCTACCGACTCTACTTCAGGATCTCCATCACCGCAGTACAGTATTTCACACCCGAGAATCTCGATGATTCGTGATAGAGTCATCATCACTGAGCCTCCCTGTTGAGAAGATCGCCTGTGTAGCTATGCCGAATGAAAGCATCAAATGTTACTGGACAGCCAGTTTTAAAGATCTCGGCTATGGCGATGGCATACTCCTGAATTTCTGCTTGAGCATGTGAATCGGCCCTTTGATTAAGAAAATTCATAACTGATCTGGCGTTTACTGTCCAGTAAGCCTCAGTGTACATTGAGGTCGGCAGAACTATTCTTGCCATCTCTTTGGCTACTCCCATTTCAATTAACCTTTTATATGCTGCATATGCGTTTTCATAGGCTTCACTGATAATCGATATTGCTCTTTCGTTCATTTCCTTGTCTTTGCAGACAATCGATCCTTGTCTGTTGTCTTTGTCAGGTATTCTGATGACGCTAGGTAAATACCACTCTTCGGAAAACTCAGTGTATCTTCCACTGCGTTCATTAATAGACGCAATTCTGTGTCTTACCAGTTGCCTCATTACAAATATGGGAAGCTTCAGGTGAAACTTGAAAATGATGTGTTCAAAGGGAGATTGGTGACCGTTTTTCATCAGATAATCTATAAGCCGATCATCTCTCTCCTTATTTGTCAGACCCTTGCCATAGCTTGTCCTTGCAGCTTGAACTGCAGAATAGTCATCACCCATCTTATCTACCAGCTCTACAAATCCTCTATCCAGAACATCAATCTTCATTGTTTCCTCCGTCTTCTTTCATTGCCTTCCTTTCTTGTGAAGTCTTTCTCTTTTTACTAAAGTATTCTAACAGAAAGAGCCCAACAACAACTATCGCGGCAAGCGGAACTATTGTAACAAGCGCGAGCTCGAAAATCGCTCTTCTTCTTAGCTCCTTCAATGCCGAACTCACTTCATCGTCAAAACTCTCGTATCCGCTCAGCTGCAGATAGAACCTAGCGAGATCATAGTAGTCTCGATCTTTCGTCAGATAGTATGCCATTCCAAGATTCCTGACTGCCATTGAGTTCTCCGGCCAAAATCTCAAAGAATCTTGATAGTTCTTTACCGCCTCTTCAAAATCACCGTTTCCAAGGTAATAATTTCCAACGACCATTGAGGCATTTGAGGCGAACCTAGGTGGGATTCGGTGCAAGTCTATGGAATTTAGGATTTCCAGAGCGTCAAAGGATTCACCCATTTTCATGTAAGCCATAGCCGCATAATACATCGAAACAGGTTCACCTGTACCCAATCGAGAATAATCTTCAAGCACAAGCTCTTCGAGCCCCGAAACGAACTCACTTTCAATTAGATCATCTCCGAGCAAGTCTTGAAGACCTTCGGAAAATATTCTTTCTCTTATCTCCATAAGCCTATCTTTATCAATCGAACTGCCACTTGAGTATACTTCCAGAAGAGCTTTATAGGGGAAATACTGATTAGGTAATAACTCAATCAACTCATACGCAGTTTTTACAATCTCTTCTGATGATCTTGGATCTCTCGTGTCCACCCAGTCATAGAAGAAAGCCCTCAAAGAAATCGCCTTTATTAGATTATCGCTGTTTTGAGTAGAATAGAGCATATTCAAAGCCGACACTGTAGATACGGAAACCAGTTCATTGACAATCTTAATCCCTTCCTCAATCTCGGATGGAAGGGCTTTATCCTTCAGTTCCTCGTAGAGGTTTGAGAACCAGACCTTGTAGTTGGGCTGAATTGTCTCCCTGTATTTCAGACCAACCGCGATTGCTAGAATGGCTTTCGTTTCGACACTTTGAGTCTCCAGCGACTGTAGTTCAATCAGATACTCTTTGGACAGAAGGAGCTCGGCATTGTCAAGCGCAAAAATCAAAGACACAGACACTAGAAAGATCGCGACGGCAAATGCTGACTTCATGGAATCTCACTCCAAAATTCGCCAAGAGTGATTGCGAGAAATGGTTTAGCTGATTCTATAACGTCGTCAATTACTAGATAAAGACTTGGTTTCTCTTCAATCGTTACGCAAACCCCAGTACCAGAAAAACGACTGGTCTCCCTGACCGAGAAATACTCCCAGTCAAATCTTTTGACACTCTCGTAGTGACCAGGCATCAATGAGGGGTTCACAGCCTTCGAAGCCTTTTCTATATGGAGCTCCCTCCCTCTGTCCCAATCGTAAAGTCTGTAAGTAACATCGCTGTTCTGCTGAATCTCTATTAACTCCGAACCCGGACCTATCGCATGAACAATTCCTGCAGGCAATGTAAGAAGATCTCCACGCTTCAGGAGGATGTGATTAAGATCGTCTTCCCTTACGCTGTCAACGGGTTTGGTTTTATTCTTCATTCCAGCAAGAACCTGCCCTTCGTTTAAGAAATACCAGCATTCACTCTTTCCCCAGGGCTCTCCTTCATAGAGACGGGCAAACTTGTCATCAGGATGAACTTGAACTGAGAGCCATTCGTTGGCGCAGATGTGTTTCACCATGATTGGGAATCTTGGCAAAGATCTTCCCGATAACTTGTCTATAACTTCGTTCGGTGATAGTCTTGTTGATCCCGATTCAAGCCATGTTCTCATTCCTTCAATATCTGAAAGAAGCCATACTTCTCCAATTGGCTCCTCCGAATCAACTCCGTATATTCTATTTAGCTTCCGGTCACCCCAGGGCCTCGGTGAAAAGACAGGGCAACTTCTAAGTATCATCAGATGATCACCTCCAGGAAACGTTGAATTTTTTCCTGAGCAACAACCACTTTTTTTCTATTCTTCTCTCTCCTGTTTTTCATTCTGATTTCCGGCAGTAAACCGAAATTCGCATATACTGGTTTCAGAGGACTCCGACCCGATACCGTAATGTGGTTTATCAATCCTCCTATCATAGTTCCCACTGGAGGAATCACAGTCTGTTTACCTCTAACATATCGATCAGCATTGATCGCGGCGAGTCTTCCAGAGACTATCGCTTCAACATAACCTTCGAGACCACTTATTTGCCCAGCAAAGAACAATCCCTTGTGATTCCTGGATTGCAAATCGGGATTCAGAAGCCTTGGCGAGTCCAAAAAGGTGTTTCGGTGCATTACTCCGTACCTAATTATGTCAACATTTCTCAAAGCAGGTATTAGCGAAAGAATTCTCTTCTGTTCCCGCCATTTGAGTCTTGTCTGAAAGCCAACTATTCCCAACAGCGAACCCGACAAGTTCTCCTTTCTAAGCTGTACAACTGCGTACGGCTCCTTCCCGGTAATCGGGTCAATCAGTCCCACAGGCTTCATCGGTCCGAAGCGAAGGGCATCAATTCCACTACGAGCTATCTCTTCAAAAGGCTGGCACCGTTCAAATAGAAAGCGATCCGAGAAGTTCTCGACCTCTAACACTTCTGCATGCACCAGTTCATTCCAGAAAAGCTCGTACTCCTCCCTGGAAAGCGAGCAGTTCACGTAGTCGCCATTGTCGGAGTATCTATCAGCTATAAATGCTCTTTCAAGATCAACTGAATCTGCAGCTACTATTGGTGCAACTGCATCAAAGAAAAACAGGGCACCTCCGAAGAGTTCACCGAGGAAGGCTTCAAAACAGCCAGAAGTCAACGGACCGGTACACACAACATTCACTGCTCCATCGAAATCAAGTGAGCACACCTCTTCTCTTCTGACATTTATCAGTGGATGCGTCTCCAACTTCATTGAAACCTCTTCAGAAAACGCCTTACGGTCAACGGCAAGGGCTTTACCGGCTGGCACTCTGTTATGATAGGCAATTTCAAGGAGCCTGGATCCTAGTCTCAAACCCTCTTCTTTCAGCAAACCGGAAGCGTTATCCAGCGACTCAGACTTAAAGGAGTTGCTGCAAACGAGTTCTGCAAAGTCACCACTTTGATGGACATCGGTTTTCACATTTGGTCTCATCTCAAACAGGTTAACTTCCTGCCCAAAATCGGCGAGACTGAGTGCGGCTTCAGATCCGGCAAGTCCTCCACCAATAATGTTGATAATCAATTCAGAATTCTCCCCAACTTGTGAGTTCTGTAATATCTAAACAGTGCTTCCTGATAGTATCCACCGTAAGGAAAAAAAGAGTTCATTCCAAACTGCATGATCTTCTTTGTCGAGCCTTCAATACCATATATGTCCTTCATGACTCTGCTGATCCAAATATCAACGGGGAATGCGTTAAGTTCGCCGTAAGCAAATAAGACAACGCAACTTCCCACTTTGTAGCCTATACCATCATGCCTTATAAGCTCTTCCAGCTTTTCTTCAACAGTCAGTGGTATGAGCTGCGAAAAATAAGACTCCTGATCAATTCTTGAGAAAAGTTTCATTAGCCATGGCACTCTGAACCCAATTTTGAGATTAGTCAGCAATTCTTCCGAAATAAGCTTTGCTTGACCTAGAGAAGGGAACTTGTAAAACGTCTCTCCACAGAAGTCGACCCTGTTCTCGGGGAACGCGGCAGACAGACTATCGCTCATCCAGCGGATCATCGGGATGCTATTTCTAGTTGAAAGAATGTATTCTACTATCATTTCGAATGGGTCCTGTCTGAGTATGCGAAGACCACTGGCTTCAGATAATGCCCTTTCCGAAATGTCTCTGGCACTCCTGTTGAATCTACTAAGCCTTCTCCTGAGAGTCGAATGAATTTCGTCAAGATCGTCTTCAAGACCAAGATAGTGAATTATACCCGTAGAAATGTCCATTCCAAGAAGAGAACTGGAAGATGACTTTACCGTGATCTCGTTCAGACTTTCCTTCATAAAGAGGACAGTATCTCGGACTACACCCTTCCACCATTCCCCATCTTTAACCCATCTAAATGTTTGGCCACAATCCAGTGTTGAATCCAGATCTATGGGCTTTTCAGGTCTGAAAGAGAATTCAATCATAGTTCTACCTCATAAGACTCTACAATCGTTTTCAAGAGCCTGTAAGAATTGTCCTCAAGAAACTCTCCGACTACTATTAGATAGCACTTTTCTCTGAGATTATCCATGTGCAAAGCAGTAATCTGAACCCCTTCAACCACTGTAGAGCTTCTTGAACCGGTCGCTCTTGATAGTGCAAGAATCAATGAAGGAATTTCAAAGTCAATATCCCCATCATAAGGGATCCCATTTTCGTCTACCAAACGAAAGGTCATTCCACACTCTTCGCCCAGTTCTTTTATTCTTTTAGCTAAGGCAATCATTGATCCTTCTCCTTAAGTATCCTGCAATTGTAGGTACCTGTCTTCAGCCATCTTTTGTTCTTCAGCTCGGCGTCTTCTAAATCGTCAAATAGAGTTGCTGGCTTTATGATTCCAATCAGTTTTTTCAGCTCGGAAATATCGTTTACAGGAATTTCGCTTCGAAGAACAACCTCTCCTCTGAATCTCCAAAGGTCGACCAAATCGCCAAAGTCTCGCTCGAGCCTCTCTCTGTCCCTAGCGTCTCTTATCTCTCTCTCTTTCTTTTTCTCGCTCAGACTGGCTTGACAACCGCAGTAGTCTTGTTTGTAAATGCCCCTGATCAAGGTATTCAGTTTCCCTCTGTCCACTCTGAAATTCCCGGAGATGAACTCAATACTTAGATCATTCGCAATCTTATCCCCGATAAGGGTTATGAGCTTAACAGACTTCCTGGGGCTCGCTAAAAGAGTAGTGCTAAAACTCTCAGCGCCAATTGACTTGGCCATTTCCGCAGTTTTCTTAAGCCTCAGCTCGATACATTTAGAGCACCTAATTCCACCTTCCTTCTCATCAACATAAGAATCGAGAATTTTCGAAAAGTCTTCTGGGTGGTAACTTGGCTCGGGACACACAACTGACAAACTCTCACAGACCTCTTTAAAAGCTTTATATCTTCTGAAAAACTCCTCTTCAGGAAATATGTTCGGGTTGTAGAAGAAAAGCTTTGAGTCTCTGAGCTCTTCCATCTTAAAAACTGTGCTTACCAGATCCGGCGCACAACAGACATGTAGCACATTCAAAACTCTATCAGCTCCTTCAGGTTCGCGATGGTTTTTTCCCCAATCCCGCTTACTCTCTCCAAGTCCTCATATGAACGAAAGGGGCCGAAACTGGCTCGGAATTCGACTATTCTTTTGGCAATAACCGGTCCTACGCCCGGAAGTCCACAAAGAACCTCCTCATCAGCAGTATTAACGTTCACCTTCAAGGAACCTGATTGCTTGTCGCTTCCAACAAGAGGAACAATGCTAGCGAGAATCTCTGAGAGAATTGAGGGGCCGATACCCGGTACTTTCAGAAGGTCGTCTGAGGTCCTGAACGATCCGTTTTTTTCTCTAAACTCGACTATTGCCTTTGCTTTCGCCTCCCCAATACCCGGAATATCTTGCAGTGACAATACGTCTGCCTTGTTTATGTCGATTAGGGTGTTTACATCTGCAAGAGTGGTAGCGGAACCCGCAACAGTCACCATTTTCCTGAAATTGCTTAACGTCTTCTCTCCGATACCCCTAACCTGGAGAATATCTTCGACAGAACCGAACTGACCCACCGAGGTTCTGTAATCGATAATAGCTCTTGCTTTTGCCGGACCAATTCCTGGGAGTAGCTCAAGCTCCCTCTCTGTACACGAATTCAAGTCGATCGGAAAACTAACAGACTCCGTCTGATCGAAATTTTGTTCGGTGCTTTCCGTCCCGGTGTGCCCCATGACTGCCACAAAACCCATCAAGACAAGAATTACAACCGAACCAATTATCTGAAGCTCTTTGACAGTTAACTTCCTCATCTAAGCTGCCTCGGAAATCTGTCCGTGATATTCCATCCCGTTATCCTCTGTAAAGACTGGACATCAACTTCTGAGGAATAATTCCGAGCCGCATTGGCATCCGGAAATACTCCCAGTATAGCTGCGTAGAAGGTTCTTCCATCAGTTGTTATTGATTTGTATACAAAGGCAGGATAACCGGCACTTCTGAGATCCATGACCTGAGGCGCAATGCCGTCAGATACTGTATGAGAAACAAGCTGAATTCCATAAGCGGTTTTTGAGTCATAAAGACCGGTAAGTGGGTTTTCACCAAGAAACATAACACCAAATTGATCACCCACACGGGTGATAAAATACTTACCTAATCCCTTTTCTACACAAAGTTTGAACGCCGTTCCTTCTTCCACAACCACATAGCCGAACTCAGAGCCTTCAGCCAAGAAATCGAAGGAATTTGTTATTAGCCTTCGGTAATCGAAAGTCTCAAGGAAGAAGTTTTGAGTCTCGGGAACTGAGATCGCCTCCCTAATTATCTGTGTACCTGTCGGAATTTCAACGGGATTTTCTGATACTTCTGGTTGATCGGTTGAAGGGGTAAAAACCGAGCTTCGAATCTCTTCTATTACGAGCTTCGCTCTACGGTTTTCCTCTCGAAGCAGAATTGCATAGCCTCCTAAGATAAAAACAATGGCAGATAGTCCGAGAACAACTACAATCAATGTCTTCAAGACATAGTCATGTGATTCTTCGCTCATGCAAAACTCTCCAATCCTCTCCACGTTTTCTCTCTAATGAACCTTTCAAATGATGAATACCCGACAAAATAAGTTCTGTCTAGACTACCGTCGGGCGTACTGATTTTCAGACCACCCTTTTGTTCAATCAGATCGACCAAGGACGATAAATCAATTCTCAAGGGCCAGTTTCTGTTCCACAGCTGCCTCACTAAACCGAAAAAAACCTCCGAGCTTTTAACGTCATTGTTACTGAATTCCCTGGCGAGCCGCAGTTCTACCATTGCGCCGAGAATCACTGCTGCCCTATTTCCGGCTCTGAGTCTCGAAGCAGTTTCGATGAGTCCTGCAGTTTCCGCTCCAACAAATGGTTTCTTGAGCTCAATTCCCTTCAAATAGGCTTTTACAGAAGAGAAAACAATATCATCCCATTGCTCTTCAGTAATCTCTTTTCCAGAAGCCACAAGGTTTGAAATGTATCTGAATAATCTCATATCGAAAGAAAGGGCAACTAGTAAAGGAAAGAGTAGATCACTTCTCAATGAATCAAGATATTCTTTATAGCTTATCGAAGAATCAATAAACACTCTGTCGGGAATGCCATTTTCGCAGAGAAGATCCTTGACAAACTCAAAATTCAACTTGAATCCGTTAATAGCGGGCATAATCTGACCAACGGTGGTCGTTGGAAAAAGGAAGAGTTTTTCCACTTCTGTATGGCCTGCACACGCGTATCCTACCAGATCTATAATTGAACCTCCACCAATTGCAGTAACGGCTTTACATCTTGACACTCTAACCAGCTGATAAATCTCGAACACCCTGTCGATAGACTTAATATGCTCTCCGCCAGGCATTAAGTATTCAGACTTCAAATTTCCCGCAAAAGACTTCTTGAACCCTGAGTCAACTACTCTAATTGACTCAGGGAGCTTCTCAATCATATTCTTACCAAAGATGAGCTGACATCTTTCGGTCGATTCGCTCGTAAATGTAATTCTCTTCATTCCACTCCTTCTTCTGCAAGGCCCTTAAGAAGACGAACCGCATTCAAGACATCGTCATAGTCGACCATTTCGTGAGGAGAGTGCACATATCTGCATGGAATCGAGACGGTCCCCGATGCTATTCCTCTCCCAGTTGTCTGATAACCTCTTGCATCAGTACCTCCAAAAATCAGTACCTCATACTGAGTTGGAATTTCCTTCTCTTCAGCAACCTCTTTCAGTCTTGAGACAACCCTTGCAGAACTTACGCTTCCTCGATCCTTGATTTTTATCGTTGGACCTCCTCCAAGTTTGAAGCCCATTCTCTTAAAGGATTTGGGAGTGTCAGGGCCAGCTGTAACATCTATCGCAACAGCCATATCGGGCATAATATCGAATGCAGCGACACTGGCACCAACAATTCCGACTTCCTCCTGTACGGCAAAGACAAAATATACGTCATCTTTTGGTTTATCGAGCTCTTTCAATACCTGAATCATTATTGCGCAAGCAATTCTATCATCCATCGATTTGGAGACAATTCTCTTTCCAAGATCGACAAAGGTTGAATCATAGGTTCCGAAAGTACCAATCGGTGCCTTATTCTCTGCGTCCTTCTTGTCAATTGCACCAATATCTACAAAAACATGATCGTAGTCCAGGTTCTTTATAGTCTCTCCTAGTTCCTTTGCCGTCTCGCCTTCAACATCCACTACTCCCGAAGCGCCTGTCTCAAAGATCAATCTCGAACCTAGAAGCATGTACGGAGACAGTCCTCCAACTGAATCGACTCTCAAGAACCCGTTTGAGTCAATGTGAGTGACTACAACCCCAATTTCATCCATGTGTCCGTCAAGCAAAAGCTTTTTCCCACTACTTCCTTTTTTCATTGCAATAAGATTTCCTAAAGGATCTATCTTCATATCGTCAACATAAGGCTTAATCTCTTCGACTATCGCTTCTCTAATAGCGGATTCTCTGCCGCTTGGAGAACTAACAGTGACAAGCTTTTCGATCAGTTTCTTCATCTAGACAGCACCTTCCCTTCCTTAACCAGTATAGTTGCAAGTTCTACTACTTTAAGAAAATCGTTGACATTTATTACAGAAGTTGGTGAATGAATGTATCTTGAAGGCGTGGAAATGACTCCAGAAGGCACACCGGCCATTACTTTCGCAAGCCTTGCTGCGTCAGTTCCTCCCGCTATTCTGCTCTTATATTGAAACTCTATCGAATTGTTTTTTGCGGTTTCAACAATCGTGTCAAGGATCTTCTTGTCAAGAACCAAACCGCTATGAGCAAAAGTCAAAACGGGACCTTTTCCTAGACTTGTGGCCCATCTGTACTCGGGCAGCTCTGGGTTATCACCGGCTGTCGTATTCTCAAAGACAAGCGCAACATCGGGCTTGATTTGTTTGGCGGCGACTCCGCTTCCTCTTAAACCCACCTCTTCTTGAACGACCCATGCGAAATAAACATCGAAATCTACCGCTTTTTCGTCAAGGCTTTCAAGAACCCTCATCAATACTTCACAACCGGTTCTGTCGTCGAAAGACTTCGCGACTGCATAGTCCCCTATCTCTTTGTACGGAGTATCGAAAGAAACTGGATCTCCTATTCTGTGTTTTTCTGAAGCCTCTTCCTTCCTTGAATAGCCTAAGTAGATTTTCAGCTTGTTCATGTTAGGGGTTTTCAAAAGAGAAGAAGGGTCTTGAGTATGAATTGCCTCAAATCCTATGACTCCAGGTGTCAAATTCTCACCAACCAACACCTTTTTCCCAATCAGTACTCGAGGATCGACTCCCCCGATGTTAGTAAAAGATAGCGTACCATCTTCATTAATTTTTTTGACCATGAGACCAACTTCATCTGTGTGGGCTAGAAGCATAAGGCGTTTTGAGCTTTTTCCATTACCTTTTCTGACAGCGATCAGATTTCCAACCGTATCTGTCCAGACAGAGTCCACCTTTTCTTTGACAACTTCCATAATATATGAAGAAACCCTCTCCTCGAAACCGGAGATTCCCGGGAGTTCGCACAGTTCTTTCAACCGTTTGAGCTTCATATGTCCTCATCTCCTTTCAGCGAGACGAAGAAACCGGCAAGTAATCTTGCCGTACTTGCAATGTCACTAATCTGAACAACCTCAACTGGGGTATGCATATGCATTTCAGGAAGTGAAAGCAGAAGAGTCGGAATGCCGGTACCGGCTATCTGCACATTGTCAGCATCCGTCCCAGTTCGCCCAGACCCAAACTCATACTGAACCTTTATTTCGTTGTCCTTCGCGTAGTTGTTCAGTAACTCAAAATACTTCTTGTGGATGTTCGGACCTCCAACCGTCAAGGCCGGCCCCTTGCCAAGCTCTACATCATTCTCTTTATTATGATGAGTTACATCCATAGCAACTCCAAGATCTAATTCCAGAGCTTCTGCAGCTCCCTTTGCTCCAATAGCACCTACCTCTTCCCTCGTGGTAAAAACGAAGTAAACCGTGGGCGTTAAACTATACTTTGAAAGTTCTCTAGCAGTCTCTATACTTATAGCGGCACAAGCTCTATCATCCAACGCTTTGCCTGAAACCTTGCCATTCATCTCAAATGCAGAAAAATCTACTACCGCAAGATCTCCGACATCAATCTTCTCAAAATCTGGATTAATCGAAGCATCAATAAACAACTCGTCAAAAGAAGGGACCTCTCCTCTTGTCTCTTTGTTCTGAAGATGTGGAGCCAGCATGCCAATCACCCCGGCCCTTTCTTCTCCGTCTCTGCATTTAATCTTGACCTTCTGAGATATAAGAACTTTCGGATCTATTCCCCCCAGTTCTTCAAATCTCGCGAACCCTCTTTCGTCGATCTTTGAAATGACCAAAGACACCTCATCGACATGAGTGAATACTCCAATCCGCTTCTTGTCACCTTTCTTAACTGCGATTAGATTTCCAATCTCGTCAGTGTAGATTTCATCTACAAAGGGATCTATCGCCTCTTTAATTACTGAATGCACTTCACTTTCGTAGCCGACAGGTCCGAACGCATTGGAGAGATCTACTAACAATCTGGCTAGATTCAATTCGCCTCCCCCTTTACTTCAAACTTTACATTGTCTGCCTCTTCCACTATGATTCTTCCCGTTCTAACATGGGCAACGGCTGGACCATCAAAATGATCATATTCTTGAGTGATGAAGTTGCCTATTTGGATGAGCGACGGTTGTAAATCGATAGCCGCAATTACTCCAGTCTCGCCCTGGGAATAACCGGCTCTCAGAACTCCTTTCGCACTTCCGAATATCACTACGCTCCCTCCAGCTATTATTTCGGCGCCCGGATGAACGTTGCCAATAACAACTACATCAAAATTATGCACAACGATTTGACCAGATCTCAAATTTCGCCTAATAATCTGAGCTCCCCGAACTTCTGTGATCTTCTCTCTTACGAGATCATACTTCTGACCGACTTTGACGTCCTTTTGCTCCATGCTACCAACCAGGATGTCTTTAACATGAACGCCGAGATCACTGAGCAATGAGACGATTTTTACTATATCGTCGGGCTTACTTGTCTCTTGAGTAAGCATCAAAGAGATCTCATCTCCTTCAGAAAAAAAATCCTTTGCATCGGCGAACTTCTTCATGATGTCTTGCCTGAGTTCGTCAACGCTTCTGTAAGAATCAATTAGAAGTATCAGGCCCTTCTTAGTCATTCTGAAATCAATCGGCACAGTGATCACCCCTTTCTTCAAGATTCTATCACGAAAAAACTCTGTCCAAGGCGCACTGGAATTGAAAAAGTGGGCTGGATGAACTGTCAGAAATGCACATCGGCCTCTTGACCGCCGACGGTTTATAGTGTAATATAAAATACGTGCTTCGGCCCTCATCGTCTAGTGGCCTAGGACACTGGCCTTTCACGCCGGCGACCGGGGTTCAAATCCCCGTGAGGGCGCCAGTGGTGGAAGCGTAGCTCAGAGGAAGAGCGTCTGCCTTACAAGCAGAAGGCCACAGGTTCGATCCCTGTCGCTTCCACCAGATTGATGGCGAGGTAGCTCAGCAGGTAGAGCAGCGGACTGAAAATCCGTGTGTCGACGGTTCGATTCCGTCCCTTGCCACCAGGTAGTTTTATTCTTACGGATGTTTTTATGCTTGATATGTCCTCCGGGGCATATTTTTTTGAAGGTGTTTACTGTAAAGTAGCTGCTATAATGTAATTGTTTCCGGGGGTGAGAATGATAGAGAAGGTCGAGAGGCACAAATACATTATGAATCTACTTGAAGGTTCTTCTGTCCCTGTTAAGGGACAGTTTCTCGCCGACGAAACTGGTGTCAGCAGACAGATGATCGTGAAGGACATAGACGAACTGAGAAAAAATGGGTCGAGTATTGTCGCGACAACAAGGGGATACCTTCTCAGCAAAAGAAGGACCTTTAGAATGGTTGTATCGGTGAAACATGATGAAGAAGATATCTATGATGAACTCTCAGAAATCATTTCCGCCGGCGGCCATGTAGTTGATGTTAGCGTAATCCATGCAGTTTACGGAGAGCTAAAGGGCAAACTAGACCTTTCAACGATAGACGACCTTAACAGGTTCATAGCTGCTCTAAAAGCATCAAATGCAGTTCCTCTTCTCAGTCTTTCCAAAGATGGAGTTCATCTCCATACAATCGAGGCTGACTCTCAAGAGTCTTTAGAAAGAATTAGAAGCATTCTAAAAAGAAAGGGTTACTTGCTTACCTGAAGGAGGCTCTGATGAACATTGATGAAGTGATCCAAAAGTATATAACTAAGGGCAGGAGAACGCGCATGCTTCTACTGACTTCGCTGGAGTGGATGTTAGTAGCCGGAGGAGTTATGATTACCTCTTTGACACTTCCTTCAATCGTGGAAGATCTTGCCGGTACTACAGGCAGTCAGAATATGATGGCAAGTTCGGTATTCGTGGGAATGCTGCTCGGTGCGTTGTTTTCTGGAATTATATCAGACAGGTTCGGCAGGAAGTGGACAAATCTCATCTTATTGCTTATTGCCGGTCTTTCAACCGGGTTTACCGGCGTTTCGGTTTCAATGAGAACTTTCTCAGTTTGGAGATTTGTAGCTGGAATCGGTTATGGTGGTCTGCTTCCCGTAGTCAACGCATACCTTACTGAATTCTCATCGATAAGGATCCGAGGTTTATATCTCGCTCTTCTTGAATCGAGCTGGGCGGTTGGAAGCATAATCACCGGTGGATTTACCATGTTGACTTTGAACAGCCTTGGATGGCGGTGGTCCTTTTACTTTCTTGCATTATTCAGTGTACCACTCTTGCTAATTTCCTTCTTTCTTCCTGAAAGCCCTAAGTATCAGTTCATGAAAAAGGGCAAAGTCGCACTGGAGAAAATACTGGGAAAAGAAATTGATGAAGAGATAGAGATGCACAAACAGTCTAAGCAACCAATTCTTGGACTGTTCAGAAATGATCTGGCAAGAAGGACAATAATGATCTGGATCAGCTGGTTTTCCGTAAGTTTTGTCTATTATGGAATCTACACGTGGGCGCCAAAGATCTTTATGTCTAAAGGTCTGACGCCCGTCTCTTCTCTCTGGTATACCTTTTTCATGTTGATCATGCAACTGCCTGGCTATCTGACCGCAGTGATCCTCATTGAAAGAATTGGGAGAAAACCATCACTAACGTTCTTTTTTGGAGGAATGGCGGTTTCGTCAATCGTCATGGCACTGGTGAATAGTTCAGCTCTTCTTCTCGTTGCGAGCGTTTTGATTTCGCTCTTTGTGCTTGGAGCATGGGGAATGGTATACGCATATACACCCGAATTATATCCAACTGAAATGCGTGCGCTTGGAAACGGTGCATCTGGAGTGATGGCAAGAGCAGCTGGAATTGTCGCTCCCTTCTTCACGAATTTGGTTATGGGAGGTACAGGCAGCGTGTTTGTAGTGATGATATTCATGGCTGCCCTGAGTTTGTTTGCTGCGATAATCGTATCCAAAATGGGCGTTGAAACAAAACAGGCGATCATCGAGTGATAAGCAAGGAGCTAATCGACAGGATCATCATTGTTGGGGAGTGAACCAATAGTTGTCTTCTCGAGAAGAAGAATCTGTCTCAAATAGTCAGGATTACTGCTATTTATGATTTCTGAGCACTCGCGGCAGTTCTCTCTACTCCGAAGCAACCTGCCCATCTTTCGACATCGAAAACTTGTAATGAAGTAAATAAGGATGGACAAGATTCATCCAATTACTGAAATCTGTATCCACTCTAGTTATTGTCGAGTTGAATTTATAGCATCAATAATTGATTTCATCAAACCACTGAGATTGGTCATGTTGGCTTGTCACTTCGTTTACTGCTTTTATTCTTTTCATTATCGCAGTTTATGATCTGTTGGAGGGGTTCCAAATGAAGAAACGACTCGACAAATGTCCAAGCTGCGGTACAGACTTGCAGATAACTGAGTATGCCTATCAGAACTGCAAGGCAAAGATAATCGGATCATTTTCGCAGGGAGAACTTTCATCTTTGCCAGAAGAGCTTCTTGCGTTTTTGAAGGCCTTCATCAAGAACAGAAGGAATCTCTCAGAGTTTCGAAAAGAGTTAAATATTCCGTACTCTACAGCTAGAAGCAAAACTGGAATAACTGGTAACCGGTCCCGGATCCGGAGTTGCCAACCGTCAAGTTCGCAAAGCATCCAAAATAATCAAGAAGCTCGAAGAGTTGAACTAACAATGAAGAGGTCGCTCAGCTTCTGAACAACATGAAAAAGGGAAGATAATAGCAGATGGATTCATGCCAACAGAATTTGTTGTCAAGATGCTTCACATAGCACCGGCAGATGATAATTCTTCTCAAATTTTAGACCATAAGAGAGTTTGAAGATCATTATGCGAAAAATGGTATATTATTGTTGCTCGACAACTTCTGTAAAGGGGTGTCGCGAATGAAAATAGTTAGGACGCTCTTTCTGGTTCTGCTTATTGTCATTGCGGTTGCAGTTGTCAACGGAATTTTCAGTGTGACAATGGCGAGGATTTTTTTGAACAGGATTGAAAGAGAAGGTAGGTACTTGAAGGTCGGTGAGGAAGAGCTTTTTCTGAAGGTTCTCGGCGAAGGAAAACCGATGCTTATGATTCACGGATTTCCCGGATCGCATCTTGATTTTTCAGAACTGGCCAAGCTTCTCTCTTCAAATAGAAAAGTCTACCTAGTAGACCTCCCTGGATCAGGCTTATCTGAAGCGTCAAGCAAAGGAGACTACTCAAGAAAAGGATACGCAGAGCTTCTTGTAGATTTGATGAATCTTCTGAACATTGAAAAAGCAGATATAATAGGGCACTCCCTCGGAGGAGAGATCGCGCTCAACATCGGCTACTACTATTCAGAAAGAGTAGAGAATCTCATCCTTATAGATTCTTATGCATTCACCGAACAGAAACTCGTGCCTGATTTCATTTCTAGTAGCAAAGTGTTGACATGGATTGCAATGCGATTCTATTATCAGACCTATCCTGTTCAGAGGTATCTCTATACTAAAAGACTGGGAGACAAAAGTTACTTCGTCCATGAGGAGTTCGGAAAGTATTTTGCTCTCGTAGATCGTATGTCTATACAATTCCTTAGTGAGTTCATTAAGGACAGCGATGGCGGTTCTCTTTCAGGAATGCTTGGAGAAATCGATCTGAATGTATTAATAATCTGGGGAGAAAGGGATGAAATACTTCCTTTAGATTATGCAAAAAAGATTTCTGAAGAGATTCCTGGAAGTACTCTCAAGATAATTGAGGGAAGAGGACACGCTCCCTTCATCGACAAACCCGAAAGGGTGGCTGAAGAAATTCTCTCTTTCCTCGAATAAAGAGGAGGACACGACTTTGATACACTCTAGACCGCAAGTCGTGGTCAGTAGATGTCTCGGATTCGATACCTGCAGATACAACGGCCAGATGATTCCAAGCAAATTCGTCAAAAGGCTGAAGAAATACGTCCAGTACTTTACCGTGTGTCCCGAATTCGATATCGGACTTGGGGCACCGCGAGCCCCTGTAAGAATGGTAAGAAAGTCAGATGGAATAAGGTTAATTCAACCTTTGACAGGTAACGATGTTACAGAGCGTCTTACAGATTACTCTCACAGGTTTCTCGATGGTTTGAGCGGAGTTGACGGTTTTATTCTCAAATCTGCATCGCCAACCTGTGGCATAAAAGATGTGAAAGTGTATCCCGGGGCAGGTAAGATAATGTCATCCGGTAGAGACTCTGGTTTTTTTGGAGGAATTGTTATTGAGAGGTTCAACTTCCTCCCAGTTGAAGACGATGGAAGGCTATCAAACTTCATAATAAGAGAACACTTCTTGACCAAACTTTTTACGGTCTCCCGATTCAGAGAACTCTCAAATAATCTTACCAGGAAAGGGCTGGTGGATTTTCAATCTGACAACAAGCTGTTATTCATGTCGTACAATCAAAAAGAAATGAGGATTATGGGTGCGATTGTGGGGAAGATGGATTCCAGAGATATTAGAGAAGTCTATGACGAGTATTCCTCTCATTTCTACAAAACGATGTCAACCCCACCAAGACACACCTCTCATATCAATGTCTTGATGCATGGACTGGGTTACTTTTCAAAGTACATATCGTCTTCGGAAAAGAGATTCTTTCTCGATACACTCGAAAGATATAGGGAGGGAAAGATTCCGCTGAGCGTCCCTCTATATATTTTACGTTCTTACGTCGTTGCATTTGAAAGCGAATATCTCGCGCGGCAGACTTTCTTCGAGCCTTATCCAGAAGACCTCGTCGAAATAACGGATTCTGGAAAGGGCAGATCAGGAAAATGAGAGCAGATAGGGCCCACAAGTTGAATAAGAGCAATGATCGACGCGGGAATTTTGTTTTATACTGGATGCAAGCTTCACAGAGAACTGAAGAGAATCATGCTCTTGAACTTGCTAAACAAGAAGCGAAAGAACTTGATGTTCCACTTGCTGTGCTTTTCGTTCTGAACGCTAATTACCCCTCAGGAAACCTGCGGAGTTTTTCCTTCATGTTCGACGGTTTGAGAGATGTGAAATCGGAGCTCGAAGAACAGGGAATCCGCTTCGTGATTTTTAAGGGAGATCCGGTCGATATAGTCCCCAAAGTATCTAAACGTTGTGCTCTGGTGGTAACAGACGTAGGTTATCTACGACACCAGATAGACTGGAGGAAGAGGATCGCTGAAAAACTAGAATGTCCGTTTCTTTCTGTTGAAAGTAACGTGGTAGTTCCTGTAAGAACGGCAAGCTGCAAAGAAGAATACAGCGCAGCGACTTTCAGGAAGAAGGTTATGAAGCATTTTGCTGAATTCGTAAATGATTTCGAAGCTGTGGAACTAAGATCCAGAGCTTCGCTTGCTGAATTTGAAGGCGCTACGGGTATTGAAGACGTTGATCTTTCCGACCTTGACCAGAGCGTTTCCGTTGTCTCCGATTTCCATGGGGGGCAGAAAGAAGCCAAGAGAAGACTTGAAGTATTTCTCTCGAAGAATTTAGACCGGTTTGAAGAAGAGAGAAATGATCCGAATTCCGGTTGCCTGTCAGAAATGAGCCCCTTTCTTCACTTTGGACACATTTCACCTTCTTACATCGCACGAAGAGTAATTGATTCCTGTTCAAAGGGAAAAAATGCATATATCGAAGAACTGGTGGTCAGGAGAGAACTGGGCGTTAACTTCGTCTTCTATAATTCCAAATACGATTCCTTTGAAGCACTGCCTCAGTGGGCTCAGAAGACTCTCAATGAACACCGGAAGGACAAGAGAGTTCGATCCTTCTCACTTTCCGAACTTGAAAGCGGTAAGACCGATGATCCTTACTGGAATGCAGCTCAAAAGGAAATGTCTCTTACCGGGAAAATGCATGGTTATATGAGAATGTACTGGGGAAAGAAGCTCCTTGAATGGAGCTCCGATCCCGAAAGCGCTATTTGCTCGGCAATATACCTTAACGACAAGTATGAACTGGACGGACGGGACCCAAACGGATACGCCGGTATCCTTTGGTGCTTTGGAAAACACGACAGAGCGTGGTCTGAACGCGAGATCTACGGTAAGGTCAGATATATGAACTCAAACGGTCTCAAAAGGAAATTCGATATCGATTCCTACGTCAAAAGAATCGATAATCTGTCATTCGACAGAAAGTGACGAACTGAAAACTTCAGTATCAGTTACTCTTTCATCTTTCATTACTTCCAGTTCAACTATTAAGTCATAAGTGCCTGGGACAAGGCCAAGAATCTTGATCGCCTTTCTTGGGTATGTGAAGGCCTGAGTAACAAATTCCCCGCTACCCGGTGAGTGGAGCGTGGCGTATACTTTTATGGTTCTAGTCTCAATAAGGAGAACGCTTGTCACTTCTATCTCATATCCTCCTGTAGGTTTTTCTCCAGCTTGTATTACCAGGACCGGTTCGCCTGATATTACTGAGGTTTCTCTGAACCCTTTTTCTTCCACAACACCAATCAAAATTCCTGCTTCAATGCTCCTCTCTATCTCCACTGCAAGGCATTCATACTCAAGCTTCTTCACCGCATCCTCCAAAACCGATTCATAGTCAAGTACTAATTCCATTACGGACAACGAATACCCTCTTTCAAATGATAACAAAAACGGCTTCATTACAAAATAAAGCCCCTGTCTAGCCAAGGAAACTATCTTCTCATAGCATTCACCATTTACTTTCAGCTGAATTGATGCCTCCCGTTCCTGCTCTTCGCTTTCAGGATCGAAGAGCCAACCTGAAGCAATAATCACAACTTTATTGGAATCACTTGCAGAAAGAACGGAGAAATCAACGCTCTTTGTTCTACTTCCTGTGCTTTCATCGAGTACGAGCGGCTCGTAACTTGAAAGCTCCGTGTAGTCTACCTGAAAAGCGACCAGAAAAGGGGAAAGAAGAACAATGGCAATGAACACAATAATCAACTTCTTCATATTTCACCTCCTTCTTGTAAGACATGCAATTTCGCAGATTTGTTTGCACAGGTTAATTCTGAGCCGCTATAATTCAAAGAATCGTCTTCAACGCCTCAAATAAGCCATGAGTATCCTTCTGTATTTACCTTCAGAGATGTATCTTTTTAATAGGAGCAATCGCTCCAATTAAATGGGGAGGTGTTTAGATGAACAGGCGTTTAGTTTTTGTTCTTTTAATGGTCCTTCTTTCCCTTTCGATTCTTGTTGCCAACACGATTGAATTGGAGTTCTGGACTCACGAAGACCCAAACAGAACTCCGCTTGAGGAACGTTTCATTGAGGAATTCCAGAAAATGTACCCAAACGTAGTTATCAAAAGGGTTACACAGTCTTCCTCCAAGATACAAGAGCTCATACTGACGGCTTTCGCCGCTAATCAGGGTCCAGATATCTTCAACATGTCAATTGAAGACGAATTTGCATACATTGCTAATGGAAGAGTCGCTCCCGTTGATTATGAAGCCGCAGGTTACAAAGACATGGAGGATTTACTGGCATCATTCCTTCCCGGAACTCTAGATCCTGTGAAGTATGAAGGCGAGATTTATGGGCTTCCTCTCGAAATTACCAACTGGTGCATCTTGCTTAATAAGAAAGTATTCAGAGATGCCGGTCTAGATCCGGAAATCGACTACCCAAAAACATGGGAAGAGATGATGGAAGTATCTGAAAAGCTCACAATAAGAGAGGGTGAGATAATTACCCGTAGGGGCTTTGATTTCAGGTACCCGTACTATCTCGTAGCATTCATGCCATTGGTCGAGCAAATGGGCGGAAAACTCGTAAGTGACGACGGAAAGACCGCGATTATAAATGACGAAGCTTGGCTAAACTTCCTTGACTATATGGCAGAATGGGGACCGAATGGAAGAAATCTCGGTTCTCCAACTTACAAGAATGCCCGCAGTTTGTTCAATATGGACAACAACGACATTGGTATGTGCACAACCGGTCTATATCAACTCGCGAGAATAAAGGCCGACAATCCGGAATTTTATGACAGTGGAGAATTCATGGTCGTTCCCTTCCCTCAGTTCGAAGATGCTGTAAATTACGTGCCAGCCCATTATTATGGACACTACTACATGGTGAACTCCCAGAAACCAAAGGAGAATCAGGAAATGGCCTGGAAGTTCATCTCTTACATGCTGAGTCATGCAGAGGAGTATCTTGAAAAGGTTGCAATCATAATACCGACAAACGAACTACTGGAGTCAGAGACGTTCAAGAATTATCCATATTCAGACGTCTTTATCTCCGATCTTGAAAAATCGACGGTTGTGTATTTCTCTGAAAGCTCAGCAAAGATTCAGTCTCTAATAAAGGAAGCTGTAGAATCTGTTATGCTTAGCGGAACAAGCTCTCGTGATGCACTCGATACACTGAGAAGAAAGGTTCAAGAGGTTTTGGACGATCAGTATTGATTAATTTGCCCGCCACGCGGCGGGCAAATTCCTTTCAGAAAGGAGTGAGCCTTACCTTTGAGACGTGTTTTTAACAGGGGCATAGAACACAAAAAAGCAAGGTGGGGCTGGTTATTTGTGATCCCATCGCTTGCCTTTTTTGCCGTCTTTTCTTTCTATCCAATAATTAATGCTTTTTACACCAGCCTTTTCAGAAAAAGACTCCTAGATCTGCGGCCCCCAAAGTTTATAGGCTTTGCAAACTATGAGTATCTTCTCAAATCGCCCGATTTCTGGAATTCAGTCAAGGCAACCTCTATCTTCACACTGGGAACGTTCATTCCAATTGTGGTATTCAGCCTTCTGCTCGCGGTCTTTATCATGTCAAGGCGAAGGTTCCAAAAGTTCTTCCAGATAGTGTACTACTCACCGGCCGTCCTTTCTTCAGTAGTTGCTGCAGCCATCTGGTTGTTGATATTCGATCCGCGAGGTCTGGCGAATACCACCATGAACACTTTGCTCGGAACCGTCGGCAAAGATTATAAGTGGTTGGCAACGGCGGGAATGGTAAGGTTGTCGACAATCCTGGTATATTTCTGGAAGTACATAGGTTACTTCACGATTATTTATATTACGGGATTGGCATCCATACCTCAGAGCCTACACGAAGCGGCACAAATCGATGGTGCAAACGGCTGGAAGGACTTTTGGCACATCACCCTCCCTTTGCTGAAACCGACAACCGTTCTGGTGTCGATCATGTCTATGCTTCAGTGTCTGAAAACATTCAGCACCCAGTATCTCTTCACGCAATCGGGAGCTCCCACCCAGCCAATAAACGTAATAACCCTTAACATATACAACACGGCGATCAGAGACCATGACATTGGCAGAGCAAGCGCCATGAGTATTATCCTCTTCGGCATAATGCTCTTCTTTACCTGGCTTCAATTCAGAGTAAGCAAATCAGGTGGAGAAGTCGACTATTAGGAGGTGTCTTGTGAAGACAATTCGAAAACAATCCGTGGTTGTTGATGTCTTGATATGGGCCTTCCTTATAGTGACAGCCATCGTGATTCTTGCACCCATAGTCTTTATGTTCACGGCCTCGCTTATGCCCTCGAAAGATATCCTGAAGATGCCGTATTCCTGGATCCCGAAGGATCTCTACATAGATAATTACTGGCAGGCAATAAGGGGGAATGATGGCAGTTTCATCTACCCCAGGAACATACTCAACTCATTCATAGTTGCGGGAGCTGTTTCACTTTCTACCGTATTCCTTTCCGCGTTAACGGGATATGGTCTGGCTAAGTTTCCCTTTAAAGGGAGAAATCTGGTGTTCCTTTTGATCATGGCTACCATGATGATCCCCTTCGAAGCCATTATGATTCCTCTGTATCTCGTTGCAACATCACTCAAGATCCAGGACTCATATGTCGGACTGATACTCCCCTTTATGGTTAATGCTTTTGGAATATTCCTGATGAGGCAGTATTTGATAACGTTTCCCGATGAAATAATTGATGCCGCCAGAATAGATGGTTCAGGCGAGTTTAGCATCTTCTGGAAGATAATACTGCCAAATAGTGCTCCGGCAGTTGCTACACTTGCTATCCTTACATTTCGAAGTCAGTGGGACAACCTGCTTTGGCCTCTCTTGATTTCACAGAGTGAAGAAATGAAGACAATCCCACTGTACATTGTGAAGTTTGCCATGGAGAAACACACTAACGAGGGAGCGATGATGGCGGCTGCAGCAATAGCGAGCATTCCCATGCTGATTCTCTTTCTTGCGCTCTCTAAGTATTTCGTCAGTGGAGCGTCTCTTCATTCATCGAGAAAGGGGTGACCTAGGAAGTACCTAGCCTCAACAAGTCCAAAAAAGCTGCCTTTAAGGGAAAAAATCTCCTGAGAGGTGTTTCTGTCAATTACGGCGACCGAATCATCAAGCCGACATACGAGGAGCTTATTGTGGTTTTGCCAGTCAACTATCGGCACTGCCTCTCTTAATTTGTCGTTTACGATGTGTCTTTCTTTAAGAGATAAGTCGTCTGTGTCAAAAACCAGTATTTCATCAACCCTCGAGTCGACCACAAACAAATCCCCATCACTAACTGAAACATCCATTGCGTAGCCAACCTTAATTTCGGCTTTCTTGACGAGCGCAGAGTCACCAATTTCAAAAGTCATTACTCCTCTTTCTCCTGCTGCAACATAAAACGAGTCTTCCCAGGCTGCAATGGCGTTTACTATTACTCCCTCTTCCAGATCACTCACATACCTGGGATAAATGTGATCGATTAGCTCGAATCCCTTCTCCCCTCTCCGAATCACGAAAAGCCCATCAAGCTCGCTTCCAACCAACAAGTAGTCATCCAGGTACGCTAGGGAGTTTACCCAGCCTTTCAGTGGTATTGTCTGAATGTGTTTATAAAAGGACGATCCATAGAACTTAAAGACTTCTACCCCGTGTGTCCCGTCGGCTACAAAGACTTCCAGTCTCTCAATATTAACTTCGATTGCTTCGCAATGAAAAGTATCAACCACCCTATAACCCTCCGGTTGAAGAGCGGGAATCACCGCAAAGCCTTTGTCTCTAAGGACATTGAAGATCAGTTTACCGGCAACTATTCCTCCACTCGATAACGAGGTGACAGGTATGACTCTCATATTCCACTCCTGATTCCCGGCAATGACTTCGACTAGACCGATAAATCCAGATCCAATGTAGAACCCACTAGCGAGTGAAATAGAAAAGAAAAAGAAAACGATCCCTAAGAGAATCACTCTTCTCATTTTTTCACCCCCAAGATTATTCTAATGCACCATCAAATAAACAAGGCTCCTATCTAACGACACAAGACTGACTTTTTGGTGGTCTCAAGATTGGAAATTAGATTTTTCCCCAGAAGAAACAAGTAATATAATTGAATAGAGAGGTGATCTTATGAGTAAGAAGGAGTTCCTTAAAAGGATTCTTTCAGAAGGGCGAAGTGCAGACGAGATAGCCGATCTCTTTGGAATTACCGCCGAAAGGTTAGAGAATTATCTCGAAGACCCTTCACGGTCGAAGCTTGCCGTCGCAGAGATCAAGACTGAGCTAAGAAGGCTGGAAAGCTTGCCTCTGGAAACAAAGGAAGACATTCTTCTCTTCTCTTTCAGAGTTATACTGGAATCGATAAACTTTCTGTTCTCCGATATTGAAAGAGCTGCTTCAGATAAAAGAGAAGAGAGACTGCCGTGCCTGATAAGGAAGCTCATCGATGGAGCATACCTCCTTCTCGCGATTTCCAGACTCGAGAAGGTCGGTAAGAATCTCTCATCGATGAAGTTCGACGAGAGATTCTTGCGAGCATGCCAGAATAAGGCACTAGTAGTCGATAGACTAATGGATCTTGCCGAGCTGATAGATCGGGAAATTGAGCGTTAGCCTTTCCTTTTGCGATCCTCCAATCGGTTTCAACAAGTGTAGTATAATCTTCTTGGAAGTCACTTTAAGTGAGGGATATGTTTTGTCTGATTCTCGTCAACGGGAATTCATTTCATTTTTATCGGCCGAAGATGTTATCGAAAAAGCCAATGAGAGTCTTGAGGGTAAGAACTGGAAACCGCTAGCTGAGACCTCAAATGCTGCATTGATTTCTTTGAAGACTCCACTGGTCGCAAGTTTCTTCAAGAAGTTCTTTGAGACCAAGTACGCTTTCATTTACAGAAGTGTAGAGGATGAATTGATCTCCTCGAGTTCAGAGAAGCTCTCTGATCTTGTCGACACTCTGTTTCAAGCGGCAACTGAGCGACAGACTCTAGATGATAGTTTCTTCGTTTTTTTGGACTACTTCAAGGAGGCTCCTCAAATTCTAGAAAAGATCGTACTTCACTATTCCTCTTTGATCGCGGATAAATCCGACTCTCTCTTAACGAGTCTAAGAGAACTCAAGAATTTGCACGAAAGGGTGCGGAGAAGGGCCGATCAATTTGGACTGAATCTCGCTTTGAATGAAATTGTTTCGAGGTTGTTTAGCCTCGAATGCCCATTACTCCCTATGCTTGAATCAGATCTTGTTGATTTCCTTTCAAAATTCCCTCCCGATGAAGATGGGGCTTCTAAATTCCTGGACAATCAGATTGGGCTTGCTGTAGGTGAATACGATGAAAGTAGTGTGGAGGTTCAGCTTTCGAGATTGGAGACTATAATCAAAGAAATAAAGAGATATTCTTTAACCTTCATGAAATGGCTTACCGTTCCCGATAACCTCTTCGTTTCATATCTCGAAAAGGGTTTTAGAAGATACGGGACAATTGCAACATGGCTTGAAGGTATAAAGGAAGCGAGGACCGAGTATGGACTTGGTCAGAGTCATTGGGAACAAGCAAGAAGGTGGTATTTCGAAAAGATATCTAGCAGAATTCTACCCTCTTTTCAGAAGGCAATGGCTGGCTGGGCTTGCTGGACGATTATTGAAGAACGACAGATAAAGGACCCTTTAGCCCATGCGGGCGAAACTATGCGTTACTCTGCTAGAAGGAGCGAGTTTAGGATTATCAAATGTGAAGAAAGCAGCGGCGTTTTTGATCTATGTTCTGTCGACGAATTGATGATAACTTCGTCGGGTCTCAAGAAGGGTGAAAGAAGCTTTCCGTTCAACTCTATAAGAACTCAGCTAGAGGAGTTGAGGCTCTCTCGCGAAGCCTTTTTGGACAGCAAAGATGCAATTTTTGTCGGATATACTTGGAAGTACTTACTTCCCGGTGGGGGGCCAGACAAGGAGGCCAAAAACAACGAGCGAATAGAGTGCTTCAACTATTACTGTGTAACAGTTTCGGCAACGGGTTTCGGTGTCCCTTTGATAAAGCTGTTTTTTGCAAGAGAGGAAAGCGCAAGAACTTTCATTGAGTTCTTGAAAGAAGCGCGGATAATGTCTTCGTGGAAAGAGTATCCGCAGAATGGGCTCCCCGCTCCGCTAAAAGCAAAAACAAAGAATCGATCTGAGTCTGAAGACCAGATTAATCCTGGAGAGGCTAACCATAAAACAGTCGGGGAACTCATAATACGAAATATGGTCGAAGAGAGTGACGAATCGGAAATCGAAGAGACAACAGAGGTTTCAGCGGTCCCTATATCTGCAGAATTGCTTGAAAAGATCAACTCTCTTCATTACGAACTTGAATGGTCAACCAAAAGGATGAATGAGGTAGAGTGGACATATTTCTTTCCGGAGAGGGAAAAAGAGGAAGAAGAAATAAAAACTGAAAATCCTGTACAAGAAGAGATTACTGGATTCAGAGAGCTTGAAGTAAAAATAGAAGCCCTGTCGGGGAAAACAAAAAGAACTGTCTGTAAAATCCTTTCATGTGAACCCGAAAGAGAGTATTCGCTTCAAGAACTTGGGCTAACATTCTGGAGTGTCTTTGTAGTGGCACCTAAAGTGACAAGTGGCGGTAAACCCCTTATAGAAGTTATTAGTGGTGATGTACCCAGGCTTGTCTGGGGAAACAATTTCGATGAAGAAACTAGGGAACTGCTGAAAGCGAGGTTCGCATCAGATGATTGACACAAAGCTGAAAGGAGTTTTCCGTGGATTACCATCCGATGTTTGAGGCCATAAGAGCCGGAACTGCCGTCCCGGTTGATTTCGTCACCGAGATACTCACAGGCCGAGAAAAATACGTTCAAGAGATTGAGAACGATATCAACTACATTCTGACTGGGAGAAGCAAGGTGAGAGTCTTTCTGGGAGAATACGGACTGGGAAAGACAACTCTTGCCAGATACGCGGAATACGTGTCCAGGGAAAAAGGAATGATGATATCCTGCCTTTCCGAAAAGGATTACGACACACTACACAAACAGGACGAATTCTTTAGATCAATAATGAAGAACATGACAATGGTGGGAATAAACGGGAATCCTTTGAAGATATTCCTCAGGGCCTGGGCCGAAAAGACGCTCGGCGAGCTTGAGGAACTGAGAATTCCGTCTGACGATGTGAACTCAGTGAGAGAATACCTATCAACGAGAGACAATTATGACCCCGATGGCATGTTTTCTCATTTCTGCGCCGCATATGTGGCAAGCGCTGGACAGGGAGCCCCTGGTGAAGAGTTTTATGCGTATCTCGTTGGAGATAGTGTTGACAAAAGAACGATGAAAAAACACGGCATATACCATTTTCTCCAGGATGATGGTTGGAACTTCCTGAAGTCTTTCACTTCTTTGATGGATACTTTACAGGTCCCAGGGCTGGTAATAATAATGGATGAGCTCGAATCCACAATGAACAGAAGAAGAGATGTAAGGGATAGGACCTTCAATCAACTAAGGGAAATCATCGACAAGATGTCTGCGGGGTTCCTCCAAAAGACTTACTTTTTGTGGCTTGGAACAGATGTTTGGTTCGAAAACAAGCATAGAGGAATCGCATCCTACCATGCGCTTTACGACAGGATGAAAAACATCTCCGGGGATAATAGTGGAAAGACCATTATCCTGAATCTAGAACCGTTGGGAAAAGAAGATTTGAGACAGCTGATCAGGCGGTTAAAGACGCTTTACGCCAGCTGCTATTCATACACTGCAGACTCGTCCTTCGAAGAGACCACACTGCAGTCCCTGGTTAAGCAGTACACAGGAATTGATGGAAAACTCAGACCCTCCGTTAGAGAAGTTGCCAAGCTCACCGTAGAGTTCCTCGATTCTCTCAGGCAAGGCAAAGGACAAGAAGGAAATGGAGACGCAGATTCAGTTAAAGCTGCTGATCAACTTTGGTGATTGATCCCAGACTAAATCAGAAGCTTGTGGATCTCTTCTCTTATAGATATCGCTGGCAGAGCTTGAGAGAGATTCAGAGCAAAACTATTCCCCCTGTGCTGGATGGAAAGAACTTGTTGCTGATTGCGGGTACGGCCTCAGGAAAAACGGAAGCAGTAATGATACCCGTAGTTAATAGACTACTTGAGCTTTCGGCTGGTCTGAAATGCATTTACTTCGCTCCACTGAAATCTTTGATCAACGACGTGGCTTCTCGACTTGAACTCATTCTGAGACCTTTTGGTATGGTAGTGGGGAAGTGGCACGGTGATCTCACAAAATCAGAGAAGTTCTCTACTGCGAAGGAGGCCTCCATACTCGTAACGACACCTGAATCAGTTGAAGGTATCTTTTTGAGTGAGAATATAGATTTGCTTTCAAAGGTAGAATTCGTGATAATAGATGAGGTGCATGCTTTCATCGATTCTCCAAGAGGCGCTCAGCTTGCTTCTTTAATGGAGAGAATTAAGATTCTCTCTGGCATTGATCAACAGAGAATTGCAATGTCCGCAACTGTTGGAAACCCTGAACTCCTTATGGAATGGCTTAGTGGGAGCTCAAACAGAGAATCCGAAATAGTAACTGACGACAGTAAGAGCAAGAGAACCATTGAGGTTCTCACGGAAGGAGAGATCTCTCCAGCCGAATACCTCGCAAGGCTCCTTGAGGAGACTGACGACAAGATTCTACTCTTTTCTTACTCGCGAGCGAAAGCCGAGGATTTTGCAGCTTCTGCAAAAGCGTTAGGACTGGCTATCCCGGTTCACCACAGTTCCGTATCAAAGAGCTTAAGGGTAGAGATTGAGGAGGAGTTTAAGAGGGACAAGAAACTGAGGGCTATTGTAGCCACTTCGACGCTGGAAATGGGCATAGACATAGGCGATATAGATAGGGTGATCTTTCTTGAGATACCTCCATCAGCGGCTTCATTCCTTCAAAGAGCTGGCCGTGCCGGAAGAAAGAAGAACAAATCCACAATATCCGTTTTCATAGAGGATCCTCAAAGTCTCTATAATCTTCTGGGAATACTCGATATGCTAGAAGAAGGATCCGTTGAGCTACTCAAGCCTAGCAGTTTTCATCTTCCTTTGCTGGGCCATCAGTTGATCGGCCTAACCAAGACTGCCGGTTCTTTGTGCAAGGAAGATCTTACAGTGCTCAAGAGAGCCTTCCCTTTCCGACAAATCGGCAGCGCGGATTTCGAAATCGTTTTGGATCACCTCGTTAAGGAATCCTTCCTGGCAAGAAGAGGAAATGCGATAACTTCGGGGGCTGCTACCGCCGAGATGATCGGAAGCGGAAAGGAAAAGATGGACTTTGTTGTCCTCTTTCCCGGGGGATTTGATTACTCCGTTATTTTCAACGGACACGAAATTGGAAAGATTCACCCTGCAGTTCTTAGCACTTCCTCTGACGATGAAGTCAGTTTTCTTCTCGGGGGAAGATCATTCCTTGTAAAAGAAGTCAGTCCTGCCAGGAAGACAGTTCATGTTGTTTTAGGTGACAGCGGCAAACCGCCTTCTTGGTTTGGAAGCAGTTCGTTGATGACAAAGGAGTTCGCAAGGGCCATAAAGTCTTCTCTGGCAGAGATAAAGATTCCTGATGGAGTAGTTCTCTCACAGGACGCTTCACAAACGCTTCTTGACTTCATCGATAATCACAGGGCATCATCTATTTCAATTTCTCTTCGAAACTCAAGAAAAAGTGTAATAATCGAAACCTTCGCGGGCGATATGTCAAACATCTTTCTCTCTCTGTGCATAAAGGCAGTTTCCGGTATCAAGAAGATTAGCTCTAGCTGGCACAGCGTAATAGTTAAGGACGGAATCGATATCGATGAGCTACACGAAATGTTGCTCGCGATTTCAAGAATGGAAGAAAATGAAATCAAAGGGATTCTCTCAACCTATCTCAGAGAAAACCCAAATGAGCTAAAGAAACTGTACGAACTCTTAGGCGAAAAACTCGATAGATTCGTTCCTCAACAACTCCTTGTAAAGTATGTAATACACAGATTCTTCGACTCCCCCTTACTGAAGGAACTGTCTGAAGCCGTAATGGTAACAGATGCTGACTCCTAAACCCCCTACAAGCAAAACACCCATTATGTAAAAGAGAAAAGGGGGCAATTGAACCCCCCAAAAATGAATCTAATTCAGTCCTCCTCGAAATCCTCTTCCATCTCCACAACTGAATCGTTGAGCCTTTCAAGATCACCTTTCAGTTCGAGGATCGATGCTTGAAGCTCGGGTAGACGTGCAATGATCTCGTCAAGTCCATCAACCCAGTCTTCAATGCTTGATCTTAATTCCGTCACTTCATCCTGTTCCATATCCGGCAGAGCCTCGGTAAGCTCCTGGACATCAGCATTCTCAAGTTCATCGAAAAGCTCTTCAACTAGATCGATGATCTTCTCTATGTTCTGCACCTTTGCCACTCCTTTCGGGTTTGACTTCTATACTGACAGATGTTATCACAACTTAGTGGAGTTTTGTATAGTGAAAGGAGCATGCTTTCGATCCTGAAGACTCTAGAATTACGCCTTCGTGATCAACCGATTTTTCCGTCGCTCTTTAGTCTTGCTCAAAAGCAACGAAAGAAATACTGATGATTTGGGAGATCTGAAACACAAAAAAGAAGCGGCCGAAACGGCCGCCTCTGAATTCAGAGAAATACAACTATCTCTCTGGGAAACCATAACCGATTGCTTCGTTCCACCAATCGGGATATGGTGAGGATTTGAAATTGACATATCCGAGTGCGTAGTTTCCAAGAAGCCTGTCACCAAGAAGTTTCCATTCTTCGTGCCATGCAACCGCGTTCATGAAAGCATAGTTGGAGACGAAATCTATGGCAGCTTCTGGATCCGTCTCATACATATCAGTAGCTATCTTCTGAACTTCCGGTGTAACCTTGTAGAGAACTTCCAGTTTAGGATCCCTGTAGTTCCTGATATCCTGGATCGCAAGGTTATAGTGAAGTTCGGCCATCTGCTGCACATAAGAGTTGACCCACCAACCGGAGTCTCTTCTGAACTCTTCGAATCTACTACCGGTCTCGTAGAACTTGGGAAGCTCTCTCATTATCGGCCACAATGGAACTATGTAGCTTGTATCGGGTGCGCCGTAACCGAACCAACTGATTCCTTTAAATGGTTCTGCATAGGCAGAGTTTGTCTCGCCTATGTGGACATAGCAGGTTCTGTGCATATTGATACTTCTCTCCCAAGAACCCGTCTTACCAGTATTGGCATATCTTAGAGGATCTCCCCAGGGGCCCGCAGCCAGTCCAGCTGTCAGGTCGTAATCCGTTCCCTGATAGTAATCACCCTTGATCGCAAAGATATCATTTACGGTGAGAAGTCTGTCGGGCTTAACAGAAAGCGGGAATCTCAAGTCGTGTGGGCTGAGTCCCAGAGAAGGAGCTGCGAGGTCGAATGCTCTCCACTCTCTTCTTGTTGCGTAAAGGCTGTCGTTCGGAGCGTAAATCTCGGCTATGTTGAATGGCTTGCCTGAGTTAGGATCATACCATCCCTGTTCCACGGCAAAGGATACTATGTTCGGGGAAGCCATAACGTTTTCTGTGTCTTCGAGATCTACTTCCATGATTCTTGCTCTATTTGCTGCAACTGTGAAGTGGTCACTTGGAATCCTTACACCAGCCCAAATATCTCTTCCGTAGAACTCAACGATCCAGGTCTCTTCGCCGTCGGCAACGGTCATTGTCTCTCCGCCGCCACCAACCGTGCTCCATCCATACTGCTCGACGAGATCACCCATGATCCTTACAGCTTCTCTCGCGGTCGCGGCTCTCTCGAGAGCAATATCATGTGCCGTCCAGCAGTCAATGATTCCCTTAGAGTCCGTCCAGAGAACCTTTCTTACTTCCTTGCCATAATCGGTACTGGTGTCTATACCAAATGTTGATTCACTTACGGCAACTCCTTTCTCGTTCATGAAGGAGTATCTTGAGTGGAAGTACTGATAGGTGTGAGGAACCTGAGGAATCTGTCCTATGAGAGTCCCCTTCGAACCAATGTTCACTTCGGGATAGTTGCCGTAATCGATGTAGTTGTGAGAATCGAGCACGATATCTCTCATTGAACCTTCCGGCCAATCCATCGCAGGGATAATCCACAGACGGAAATCCGCACTGGTTGAATCATCGTTGTGTGTAATGATAGTTGAACCATTAACCATTGCATCCTTGCCAACCCCAAGGATAGTACATGCAACGGCTGCACTTGCGAAACTTATCAATGCCACAATCAGAATTATTAAAACTTTCTTCATAAGAGTACATCACCCCATCTAGATTAGATTTGTTGTTGCTTTTGAAACATTACTACTACGCTGTCTGACTGATCCCACCTCCCGTATAGATTCACTGAACAAGAAAGGGTTTTTGGATTCTAGTTGTTCAAAGAGTCCAGAAGTTCGCCCCATTCTTTTGGCAGACCTGTTCCAAAGTTAATCCTGTCTGCACAGTAGTTGCCCACCAAGTAATCTCCGAACTTAAGCTGCTGGCCTGCCATGCAACCGTCGTGTTGTACGCATAATCACTTATGATAGCAAGCGCGGCATCGTTATCGGTCTCGTATAGTTCTGTGGCGTATTCTTGAATCTTTGGCAACGTCTGATACACTGCCTGCATCTTTAGATCCCTGAAGTTTCTTAAATCGACGATTGCATCTTTGAATCTCAGCCCTGTCATTTCCTGAACATATGTACTTGTCCACCATCCAGAATCTCTTCTGAAGTCTTCATATCTCGAGCCAACCTGATAGAACTCTGGCAGCTCAGACATTGCCGGCCAAAGAGGAGTATGGTACTGTGCGCCGCCTCCACCATATCCAAACCATACTACTGATCCAATTTCAGGCGGCAACCAGTTCTTGATCTGACTGATCTGAACGTAACAACTCAAGTAGATACCTATGGGTCTCTGCCTTCCTCCGACTCTGTAGCTTGCAAATGGATCGCCAAAAGGCCCGGCACCAATTCCTTTAGTCAGGCCGAATTCCGTTCCTTCGTACCAATCTCCAGAAATTGTGAAAATGTCCCAAACGGAAAGTTTCTTATCGGGTTTTATCCAGAGAGGGTAGTGGACATCTAGGTACTCGTACCCCATGGATGGAGCCATCAAGCTGAATGCTCTCCATTCGCGAATGTTTCCGCTGCTCCTCTGGGCATAAACATCTGCCGGTCTGAAGGGTTCTCCGGAATTCGGATCGTACCATCCCTGTTCAATCGCATAAGAAATAAGATTCGGGGAGTACATCACATTTTCAGTGGCTTCAAAATCGAGATCTCGAATTCTCATCGTGTTTGCACCGACGAAAACACAGTCGTCCGGCATCCTCACTGCAACCCAGAGATCACGTCCGTAGAATTCGGCTATCCAGACCTCATCTCCATCAGTTACGTTCATTATCTCGCCTGAACCGTACCAGCCGTACTGCTCGACAAGATCCCCCATGATTCTGACCGCTTCTCTTGCCGTGGAGGCCCTCTCCAGGGCGATATCCTGAGCCGTCCAGCAGTCGATCCAACCTCTGACCTCTCTCAGTTCCCTTCTGCCTCCGGCAGTGGACTCACCCATTGCAACTCCCATTTCGTTGATAAACGAGTACCTGGAGTGGAAATACTGGTAGGTATGCTCCACCTGAGGAATCTGTCCCACAACTACTCCCTTGTCACCAACATCAACGAAGGGAAAGCCACCGTAATCAATGTAGTTGTGAGAATCGATCACGATATCTCTCATCGAACCTTCCGGCCAGTCTGTAGCCGGGATTATCCACAGCCTGAAGTCGGCCGAACTGGAATCGTCGTTGTGGGTAACAATTGTCGAACCATCCACCGATGCATCCTTGCCAACGGCAAGTATGGTACAGGTAAGCGCGGTACTACTCAAGAAGACCAGCAAAATCACAAGTACCAGGAACGCTTTCAGCTTCAATTTCACGTTTTGCCCCCTAGAAAAAGGATTGTGGTGCCTTCCTGTATCAGTTGATCTTCAGACTTTCAGTTCTGGAAGACTCTGGATGGGTCGGCTTTGCTTGGATCATGTAGATAGTACCCCGACCCATTACTCATAACATCGACGTAGTTTGGAAAAGTCACGCTAATTGCCTTGTCAGGGAAGAACTGATTCATCCAGTTCAAGGCCTCTAGCGTTCCTGATAGGTGCCTACCGACTCTGTAATCCATCGGTGTACCAATAATCATGTTTCCAAGAGCATCCGGAAAACCTTCATATATGTCGTAATCGCAGTAAACTAGACCCTTTTCTGCAGCTGTCTGAAGGAATTCATCTTTACCCTCTAGCATAAGTTCCTCTGACATGCGCCCAACGACTCTGTCGATAAAGGCTTCGGGCGTCTCCATCAATATTGCCAACGTATTGCTGAAGTCGCCCACTTCTCTGTGTGTCAGACCTCTCAAGTTTTTTGGCGAGGCCTCGCACTTCATCGGGAACTGAGTGGCGCTTAGCATCATTGCGGCCATCATGGCAATATCCATTGACCTGTCGTGTGCCACGTAAGTACTTACCACCGGGTACATCAGTGATGCCTCGTGAAAATCGAAGAAAATGTCAATGTCCTCATTCCGAATCAACTCCATAATCGCATAGGATATTCTCTCCGTAAGCGTTCCATCCGGTCTTCCAGGAAAAGTCCTGTTCAAATTCCTGATGTCCTGGTAAGCCAAATTCTGGGTTGATGGGTAGTGAACGTAGGTGAAAGGGTCTGGCCACTGATCTAGTGGATTAGTTCCTCGGTCACCGACTCTATACTTCTTCTGACCCCATGGAGTCTCTATATGGTAGTACTTTATGTATGCGTTGCCAAGCATTCCCAATGTAGAGGCACTCATATTTGCATGAGGAATTATATAGACTTTCCCCGATGTCACGTCGATGTTTTCCATCATAACGTAGGTTGCGAGTGTCGTCGCCGGCTCATATGGATGGGTTCCACCGAGAACAAGCATCGAGCCTCCCGGTACTCCGGAGTCATAGATATAAATAGGTGTATCTCCCCAAGTATTCTTGAGACTTGGAAGATACTGGCTAAGCATAATCTTTTCAGAGAAGTCTTCTGAAACGACGACCGTTTCTTTGTAATGCCGGAGTTCCCAGAACTCTATTCCAGCTAAAAGGCCGAGTACGCCCGAAAGAACCAGGAATAGGATTTTTAGATACAGTGGATTCTTCATCTCACACCTCACTTAATCCCGATTACTCTTAGTATGAAGACCATGATAACGTAGGAATAGACTATGTCATAGACAAGGCCTTTTCGCCTTTCTCTTTTGAAAAGATTCTTTAGCAGAAGGATAGCAAAGAACCCAGTCATTACAAAGTAAAAATAGTGAATAATCGTATCCATTAAGACCAACATGTCCTCACCTCCATCAATAGACTACAAGGAAATCTAACTGGTTGGGGAAAATAAGCATCAGCAGCCCGATAGCACCCATGAAAAGCCACGGTATAGCTATCGCTTTGAGGAAAGACATGTAGCTGCCTTCATATCCTACCGTCTCAACAGTAAGCCTTCCCACTATTCTCGATGGAGGCAGACAGTCGCCCAATGGGAAAAGGAGACTGAGAGCAGCAGCAGTAACTGTGACATTCAGTCCAACCGAATTGAATAGGAAGATTATCGGCGTACCGAGGATAATTGCACTTCCGTAGCTGAGCGCTCCTTGGGCGAAAGGTGCAAAAAGCAGCGCGGTAATGTAGATGAAAACCATCGGTAGAGTAATGAAAGTGATCGCAAGCAAGCCTCTGACACCAGTTGCCGTCATGATATTTACAAGGGCACCTACGCTTATAACCGTTGCTAGTAGCGGAAACACCTGATCCATAGTCTTTACCATCACATCGAACCATTTGCGAACATCCCACCTCTTCCTGTCCATCATGGCAGAGACAAAAGCACATATCACAAATGTAAGCGGAAGGCCAAGAACGGGAATAGAAAATGCCGCGAATTTAGATAGTAGAATCAACACAAGCAGAACAGCAAAAGGAGTTATGATCTTGAACCAATTCATCCCTTCAGGTGGAAGTGGAAGTTCGGAAAGGATGTGTTCTTTGCTCTTTCTCTCCGGCGTCTTGCTAGTGCCAGTATAGACTATTGTAAACAAGGCAATAATTACTATTGGTACAAGCAGTACCACATTGAAACCAACATATGGCATGTTAGCCTGAGCTGCCATCAACATTGCCCATAGGTTTATAGGAGGTGAAACGGCAGCAAGCATTGCAAACAAGTATATGAAGGCCGCCACACGCCTCTTCGAAAACCCCATGTAGCTCATGACTGAAGCTACTAGGCCTCCTACGACAAATATCGATACGCTCCCCGCTCCAGTCAAAGCACCAGGAATGATCATCAATATTCCCAGTAGCACTAACATTAGCCACTTTCTGTCGTAAAACTGCTTCACAATCCATCGAACCAGGGCATTCATAGCCCCTGTCTCAGAGTAAATATTGATAAAAATCGATGCGGTTAGAAAAATCATTCCAACATCAAAATATGTAAACATACCCTCCACTAGAAGCCTCGAGGGAAATCCAAACCCACCCACTAACGCACCAACAATGGCGGTAATTACCATGGATATCTCCGGCGATTTCAACTTCCAGCTTGCAAGAGCAAAAGTAGCAACCATAATTATTGCGATAATCGTTGTCTGAAGATACATTTTTACTCCTCCAAAGAAGCGGCGATCTGGCTAGAACGCCATCATTCGGCCGGGAACATCAATTTAATTACCTGCATGAAATCAATCGTGTTGTCGATGAGAGTGAGGGGGATATCTTTCTCTTCAGCTATCCTAGTGAATTTACCATCTAAGTTTCCCTCTTTCATCACAATTAGGTAGTCTGCATATGGTGCAATCGCATCAATTGACCGTTCGTCTGCACTTCCGGGATTTCCCCTTCTTGCCTTTCCTTCAATGTGAGCGGCAATAATAAACATGTTGAGTCTCTTGGCTTCTTCTATCATCTTGTTGAGTCTCACTATCTCTTCATCAATAGTTATACCCGATGCGCCAAGGCCCTTTGCA
Organism: Mesotoga sp. H07.pep.5.3; assembly: GCF_002752615.1. NCBI lineage: Bacteria > Thermotogati > Thermotogota > Thermotogae > Kosmotogales > Kosmotogaceae > Mesotoga > Mesotoga sp. H07.pep.5.3. The sequence goes on along the minus strand of NZ_AYTV01000012.1, from coordinate 277,506 downwards.
GAAGAACCGATGATAACGAAAAGCATCTTGTATTCTCTCGCAGTAAGATCGTTCGGATTTTCTTTAAGTGGTTCTGCATTGTAATCGAAATCCGTGTCTTCAATTGCTCCGCTCTGCCATATTAGAAGCCTTGCCATTTTGCCGCCGGGACCCTGCCCCGCGTTGGTGAGAAGAAACGGTAGTTGACCCTCAACTACTGGGTCTCCAGATACAACCGCAAATAGACCAGTTGTGAATAGAACCATGCTTAGTAAGACCAGAATCAATACCTTTCTCATGATATTGCCTCCCGAATTATGAAAGTGAAGATCATATACAATGAAAAGAAAATCACCTTCCAAAAGTGCCTTACGGTGAATATACATTCTAGGAGAATATACCACACTAACATCTCTTTAACGCTGCTTTCTGTAGCCGAATAGGAACCAAAGATAGGCAATTAATCTCGAAAATCGCTGCGAGACTCAGACTTTCGTGCGAAATCTACTTCGCAATACGAACAAACTAAAAGCGACAATGAACCGTAATCTTAGGAACTGTACTGCATTTCCTTCTGAGCGAACCGGGACCTTTTTAAGAAGACGCACCTACAGATTTGCTCTACTCTCTGCAGTACAGCCAGTGAATCGGTTGTTACTATTTCCTTCAAGGTCCACGAAATTCTTCATAGAAAAATCATTCGAACAAAACATCACTGTAGATCTAAGACAACGAATAGTAATGATACATCATTTCATCTTCAGAGAATGGGCATTTCTGGCCGCTCGAAACTCCAAAATTACCTCTAGACCATGTCCTTAAGATCCTCAGCGACAAATAGCCGAGCCTCTGTTAAAGATTGTACCTCGTCAACTGTCACCTCACTTGCCTTCTCTTTCAACATAAGCCCTCCGGCAAAGGGTTCGATTACCGCTAACTCTGTAACAATAAGGTCTACTCGTCTGTTTGAAGTTATGGGAAGAGTGCATTGTTTCACGATTTTCGGACTTCCCCTAGATGTATGTGTCATGGCGACAATAACACGTTTAGCTCCAGTAACAAGGTCCATTGCACCGCCCATACCTGGCACCATTTTGCCAGGGACCATCCAGTTAGCCAGAATCCCACGCTCATCGACCTGAAGACCTCCTAGGACAGTGACGTCGAGATGTCCACCTCTGATTATTGAAAAAGACATTGCACTGTCGAAAACTGCCGAACCCGGTAGAGCCGTTACATATTGACCCCCGGCATTTGTAAGATCTCTATTCTCCATTCCTTTTTCCGGTAAGGGTCCCATGCCGATGATGCCATTTTCTGATTGAAAAAACACCCTTATACCCGCTGGTATATAGTTTGAGACCAGGGTGGGAATTCCAATCCCCAGATTTACCAGATCTCCGTCACCCAGTTCCCGTCCAATTCTTCTCGCTATTCTCTCTTTTGGGTCCATCATTGCACTCTACCTCCGACAACAATGTAATGAACGAAAACTCCAGGAATATGAATTTCATCCGGCGACAGGGAACCAATTGGAACGATTTCTTCAACCTCTACAAGCACCGTATCACATGCTAGGACCATCAGAGGGTTGAAATTCCTTGCAGTCAAAGAGAATACCAGATTTCCGAAGTAATCGGCTTTCTTGGCCTTCACCAAAGCAAAATCGGCTCTTAGAGGAAGTTCCATCAGGTAATCTCTGCCATCCACTGTTAAAACCTTTTTTCCATCCTGAACCACAGTCCCGACACCTGTTGGCGTCAGAACGCCTCCTAAGCCTACACCACCGGCTCTAATTCTCTCGGCCAGAGTACCCTGCGGAACAAGCTCTACCTCCAGCTCTCCGTCAATCATCTGACGTTGTGTCTCAGGATTTGTTCCTATATGAGAGACAACAATCTTGGAAGCACACTTGTTGACAATGAGTTTTCCTATCCCCGTTTCTGGAAAGGCAGTATCGTTTGCTACAAGAGTCAAACCAGAGATTTCGTTCTTAACGATCTCATCGATAATTGAGTCTGGAGAACCACAACCTAGAAACCCTCCTATCATCACAGATGAACCTTTTTCAATCAGTGAGACGATCTTTTTCATTCCCACGACTTTCAAAGAAATACCTCCTTCGGAGTATTAGTAAGTCTTTCGAATTATGCCTGATAAGGCATATGATTATCTTACCAAAAGCTCCAATTAGGAACAAAGATATCGCCACTTCTGATAAAAAGAACCTTTGAGATTGTAAGCCCGTGCACATAGATTTTTTATGAATAACTTTCTTTTGTACAAGAGATCTCAGCCGGAACGCGCCTGTATTGAATCGGCCGTGCTTTCCCATTTCCCAGAGTAGAACCTGATAAACTTCAGTGTTGTCCTGAAGGCCATATCGGCCATCATTCCTATCCAAGCACCAAATAGACCGAGACCGAAATATCTTACAAGCACGTAGCCAATAGGAAGTCTCAAGAACCACATTGCCACAAGCGAGGTCTTCATTGGAAAAGAAGTGTCACCCATGCCTCTCAAAGCCCCGGTGACCACGTAATCGGTCCCCATCACTACCTGAAAGAGCCCGATAATTCTCACTGGCAGTCGTCCCTCTTCTATGAGCGACGGCTCATTTGTGAAAAGAGAGATGAAAAGGTCCGGAAACAACGTAATGGTTAATCCAATCGCAGAGGAGATTGCGAGGGCAATGAACCAACCCTGTCTAACTACACCAATCGACATTCTTCTTTGCCTGCCACCATTGTAGATTCCGACTAAGGCGGTTATAGCAACTCCCATACCCCAAGCAGGCATGAAGGAGAGAGATTCTACCTGAATACCGATTCTGTGGGCAGCATACGCCTGTGGACCGGAAATAAAGAGGATATTTGCGAAGACAAGAACTCCAAGAGAGAATCCAAAGTTTTCGATGGAAGCTGGAAGACCTAGAACAAAGATCTCTTTGAAAAGCCACTTAGAGAATCTCCGGGGCTTCCTTGACATCGAAATTCTTCGATTTCGAAACAGCAAAACAATAATTATCACTGAACCTACGACTCTCGACAAGACTGTTGCAAGTGCGGCCCCAAAGGCACCCATCTCGGGGAACCCAAACTTTCCAAAGATCATTGAGTAATCAAGAAAGACATTCAGTACATTTGCAACAGCGGCTACTATCAGCGGCGATTTCGTGTCTGCCGCTCCTCTCAAAGCCGCACCAAGAACAATCATTATGCTCATTGCAGGGAAACCTGCCATGATGATTTGGAGATATTTGCTTCCGTTCATCTGCATCAACGAGTCGCTAGAAGGAAAGAGAACTGACAACAAGCTATCAGAGAAAAAAGACCCAAAAGAAAGAATCAAACCAGCAGCAATGCTAAGATAGATCGCATGCCATGCAATCAAATCTACTCTTCTGTGATTGTTTGCACCATAACTGTTAGAAAGCAACACCATCGAACCTGTTGAAATCGCTACTAGGACTGCCTGAAATATGAAGACAACCTGATTTGCGGTACCGACAGCGGTCATAATTCTCCAGTCATAATGGCCGAGGAAAGCGGTATCTGAAATTCCAAGCAGCATCTGGAGTACGTTTTCTGCCATAGCAGGAATGGCCATCACAAGAAGGGAACCTCGAATCTCCTTTGCTTCTTCAACGTTTAGATAAGACTTGAATAGGCTGTAAGACATCAACGCCTCCACAGTAAGGAATCCGTACTATATAGTCTACCATGCAGTTCAATAGTTTAAAAGACCTGGCGAACATTGAGAACCAACTCTCTTTGAAAACCCGGAAAGCAAAGTAAAATTATACTTGTGAAATAACTCAATTACATATTGACTTTATTTGATTTCCATGCTATATTATTGAATGTTTATTTTGTAATTTGTGATTAAGAATGATATATAATTAATTTGAATCGCTGCTATTCAAATAGATAAACCCTTTGTTTAGAGATGTGGACGTTTAGTGGCGCAAAGCGCCACATTTTTTTGCTTATATTTCATTTTATGTTTGTTTTCTGGACGTGGTATAATTTCATCGAAACCCGATGCTATCAGTTCAATATTGTTGGAGGACACTTATGAAACCTGAAGATATCGAGAGTTTTCTGAATTCGGTTCTACATCCGGAAGAATTCGACGATTATTGCTTCAATGGAATTCAAATAGAAGGAAGCAAGGAGATAAACAAGGTGGTTACTGGTGTCTCTTTCAGCGATGCTTTGGTTGAAAAAGCGGTCACAGCCGGAGCGGACGCTATTCTTGTTCACCACGGAATCTTCGGGAAGGAATTCTTCAGACTTTCAGGGTATCTAAAGAAAAGGGTTGAGAGAGTATTGAGTTCGGGCATCACACTGTTCGGATATCACCTGCCGCTCGACGCCAATGAGCCATATGGCAACAACTATTCAATTGCTGAAGAGATAGGACTTGTCAACCTTGAGAGATATGATGTAGGCTTTATAGGAACTCATCCGGAAAACATTCTCGTGTCTGAGTTGAGGAATTCCTTATGTAGGATTTTCCCACGTCAAGAGGTTGGCCTATTCAAGAACTCCGATTTCGCTGGAAGAGTATGCATAATATCCGGCGGTTCTTCATCAAATCTGAGGGAGCTTGAAGGCACAGCAGACACCTTCATTTCAGGGGAAGTTGGTGAACCGACTCGGGAGATTGCAAGAGAGACAGGTATCAACTTCTTCTGGGTAGGGCACTACGCAAGCGAAAGATTCGGTGTGATTAATCTCGGAGAGCTGCTTAGAGAGAGATTCTCGCTTGAAGTGGAATTCGTCGAGATTTACAACGAAGTTTGATCGTTTCTTCCAAACTCGTCCTTCAAAATACCCATAATGATCTCGTCATGGAATGATCCATCCCGGAAAATTTCCTGTCTCAAGGTTCCTTCGATTCTGAATCCACATTTTTGATATGACCTGATCGCTCTCCTGTTGAATGAATAGACATTTAATTTTGCTTTATTGATGTTCATCTGTTCAAAGACGAATCTTAGAAGGATTCTCATTGCATCGGTTCCATAACCTTCGTTCCAGAACTTCTTTGCGATGAATATTCCAAGCGTTACTACACTATTCTTCCAGTCGACTTCGTTGATGCCACACCCTCCGATATATTCATTGTCTTCTATCTTTGCAATGGCAAAGCTATAAGTGTCTTTAGAAGAGCTTTGAGAATCGTACCACTTTTCCTCCTCTTCCAGTCTCAACGGAAAAGGAATCCCTGGCACCAGCATTCTTTTGACTTCATAGTCGTTTATATATTCATGAGCCAGTACAATGTCCTCCTTCCGGTATTCTCTAAGATAGACCTTTCGCCCCTTCAACACTTTCATCACCCCCATTTGGGATAGTATAACAAAAAGGGCGGCGCCTAGTAGCAGGCACCCCCCTGCAAATTGCCGCTCTTTTTATTCCTCAGGAGCCTTTGTCATTACGAAAATGCCGTTAAGAAGTAGTCCGACTAGAGCAGCCAGACCTATGCCTTCGAACCTTACAGGGCCTATTCCAATGGCCGCGCCTCCAATTCCCACAACTAGCATCACGGAGATAATTATTAGATTCTTGCCATCTACCTTAACTCTGTTCTCAATAAGCGTTTTCATTCCTATTGCAGCAATCATACCGAACAAGAGTATTTCGATTCCACCCATCACTGCCGTAGGAATCGACTGTATAAGAGCGCCGACTTTGGGAACAAATGACAGAATGATTGCGAATACAGCAGCAATCCTCATCACTATGGGATTGAAAACTTTGGTGATAGCAAGGACTCCCGTGTTTTCACTATAGGTTGTATTCGCCGGACCTCCGAAAAAACCCGCGACTGCCGTCGCAATTCCATCCCCGGCAAGTGTTCTGTGAATGCCTGGATCTTCATAGTACTTCTTCCCGACAACAGCTGATACTGCGAAAATATCCCCGAAGTGTTCAATCGTGGGTGCTAGAGCAACAGGGACAAGCACTGTCAAAGAGTAGAATGAGAACTTCGGAAGAACAAACTGAGGCAGGCCGACCCAGCTCGCCTGACTGACTGCATCGAGTGTTACATTGCCTGTTATTGCAGCCACGACGTACCCCACCACAATGCCACACATAACAGGGATTAATCTCGTAAAACCCTTTGCATAAAGCCTGACAAGAACAGCCGTTCCCAGAGATACGATTGCAATCCACCAGTTCGAACTTGCCATGCTTATCGCAGTCGGAGCGAGATTTAGACCGATGACTGCAATGATCGTTCCCGCAACGGCAGGTGGAAAGATCTTTTCAAACATGCTAACTCCAAGTCTCTTGATGAGCATCGCAATTGCTACCTGAACAAGGCCAGCAATCAGTATTCCACCTGTGGCATACGCTATCATGTCCGGAGTTATGGAGAATCCGGCTGCAATAGCTTCAGGAACAGATTCATAGATTTCCGGTGCATTTGCATGATAGAGAATTACTGCATTGATTGGCGCAATGTAGGCAAAGCTTGAACCTAGAAAGACCGGCACCTTCCACTTCGTAAGCAGATGGAAAAGAAGTGTGCCTATACCTGCCGTGAATAAGGCAACATTCACAGGAACGCCTGTCAGATAAGGAACAAGAACAGTTGCTCCGAACATTGTGAATGCGTGTTGCAGGCCGAGTACTAAAAGGCCTCCTCTACCCAGATTCTTGCTTCTGTCTTCCTGTTCCCTTACCTCCTGGTAAGCTGAATTCTCACTACTCACAAAATCCCTCCTCAAGATATAAATTTGTCCACATAGCAAAAAAAAACCTCACGATATCTCGTGAGGTCTAACTGCAGAATCTATGTCTTTTGTGATTTTGATCATCACCCTTTGAACTGTACGGAAAGAAGACAAAGGGCTTTTACGGGGGGAAAAAAGAGCTCTGTGTCGATTAAAAAGAGAGATCTTCCACTCTTCATACAAAGCCAGGCACATATAGCTCACTCTCCCAAGAATTTATCCAAAGATCATTTTATCACAAAGAACACAGATTTCTCCTCAGATGCCCAATTGTTTCATTCAGTAAATCTTTTCGTATAGATTACTCAGCAAATCGCTGAGCGGAAAAACGGAGAAAAAACATAGCACGACTATAAAATCAACGGAAATCCCCTTATGAAGGACAGATAATCGAAATTAAGCAATATCCCTGACGACCACCCGAATCTTGAAACATCCCATTAGTTATATAGAACCATACAACTTCACTAGATCATGAAGATGTCTTCGTTCCTCCTCGATAATATCCTTCAGTTCCTTGCAGTCAGGTATGAAAGAAGAAAGATCTGAATAGAATATTATACTGTCTTTTTCTACTTCCACTGCACTGCTAATTGCTTTGTTAATGTTGTCTGGAACATCAATCGATTCAATTCGTGGAAATATAGATATCTCTGCATAGGACTTCAAATAACCAACATTATCTTCCCAATCTTTAGCTATTAGAGAGTTGTCGGCGTCTTTCAACATCTCCCTGAATACTGCTGCATGCTCTCTTTCCTGCGTGGCAAGTTTTACAAACAACGATTTCACTTCGCCCGAAGTTTTCTCGCTGAGTTTCTGATAATAACTATAACCGACACTCTCAATTCTCAGAGCTATGTCTAACATGTCACCTACTGTGATCACATGCAACCTCCTTGTCAAAGCTGATTTCGATTATTCGAGACTCTCAAAATGAAAAAGGAAGAGATCAATGACCTCCCCCCACTTTCAGAGATTACCGAACCCCAATTATTTGATTTCGTCTTTCTCCGAAACAATCTTAATGGTAATTCCCGTTCTCATCTCTTCTCCAATCTGAATCTCCACAAATCCAGGGACCATGTACACTTTCGTACCCTGTTCTCTGAGGAATCTAGAAGCGATGGCAACTGCTTTCACAGCCTGATTCACAGCACCAGCGCCAATGGCCTGAAGCTCTACTTGCTCGTTCTTTGAGATAACTCCGGCTATGGCACCTGCTACCTTGTTCGGATTCGATTTCGAACTGACCTTCAGGATTTCCATTGAGATTTCCTCCTTTTGCAGGTAATTTCGCTGTAATTCTACCACAGAGGCCGCTTAATTAGCAAAAGTTTTAACACATCGTTTGCAAAAAGAAGGAAGGATCGTTACTGATTGAGGTTCTACAGATCCATTATTTCAGACTTGACTTTTGATATTGCATCAAGAACTTCTTGTGGAGTAATCAACTCGCCACTGACCTTGCTCACATGCTCGATCTTTGCGCCTCGTTTGTTCAGTCTAGAAACTTCATAGAGAATTTGCCCAAGATTCATCTCAGCAACAATCACGGCGCTCACCTTTTTTAGCAGCTGTCTTAGCCTCGTACTGGGAAACGGCCAAATCGTAACCGGCTTGAAAAGACCCACATTGATCTTATCCTCTCTTGCCATTTTCACAGCCTTAATGGCGCTCCTGGCAACGGAACCATATGCGAGGACCAGTATCTCTGCATCTTCAGTCATATATTCATCATATATTACTATCTCGTCGCTGTGCAATCTTATCTTGTTGTCAAGTCTTCTCAAAAGCCTTTCCGAATCGGAAGGAGAACCAACCGGGAAACCCGATTCATCGTGGACCAGACCCGAGACATGAAACCTCGACTTACCCATCCTAACAAGTGGAGTTGCCATCATCTGATCGTCACCTTCAAATGGATGGAAGATATCTTCTTCTGCAATTTCGGCCTCACCGACTCTTTGTACTTCCATTATCTCCGAATCGTACGGGAGGTAAACACTCTCGCGCATATGGCCAAGGATCTCGTCCATTAGAAATATCACTGGTGTTCTATACAGTTCAGCATAATTGAACGCAGTTATAATGTACTTATAGACTTCTTCAACATTTGAGGGGTAGATTGCGATGATCTGGTGATCTCCATGGGTTCCCCATCTTGCCTGCATAATATCCCCCTGCGCCGGTTTTGTGGGCATACCGGTGGAGGGGCCTCCTCGTTGAACATTCACTATTACTGTTGGAGCCTCAGTCATCGCCGCATAGCCAATCGCTTCCTGCATTAGCGAAAAACCAGGTCCACTCGTTGCAGTCATCGATTTTTCGCCTGCAAGAGAGGCACCGATTATTGCAGCAGCACTTCCAATCTCATCCTCCATCTGAATAAAGGTTCCACCAACTTTTGGGAGCTCCCTCGCCATGGTTTCGGCAATCTCAGTAGCCGGAGTAATTGGATAACCTGCGAAGAACCTGCACCCGGCCTTGATTGCTCCAAGCGCACATGCCTCGTCACCCTGAAGAAGAACGAACTCACGCATCCTCTTTCACCGCCTCCACTTCCCGCACATCAATCGCAAAGTCAGGGCATGCGTTCTCGCACATCAGACAACCTATGCATGTCTTGTGATCAACCACTTTTGGCCTGCCAAGCTCCCCTTTAGTAATCGTTTTCGTCGGGCAGATCCAGTAGCATATTCCACAACTCTTGCACAGAGCCAAATTGATATTTACTTTGTACTGCTTTCTTACAGCCATTACACCCTCCCGTTCCAGGCTATCATATTATTGAAAGGAATACTCCGGCCGCAACTGCAGAACCAATTACACCTGCTATGTTCGGTCCCATTGCATGCATTAAGACAAAATTAGTCGGATCTTCCTCCGAGGCAATTTTCTGGGCAACTCTTGCGGCAGTAGGGACCGCCGAAACCCCGGCCGCACCTATTAACGGATTTACTTTGTTTGCGGAGAACAGATTCATCAACTTTGCAAATAGAATTCCCGAAGCTGTTGCAACAACAAAGGCGGCGCAGCCCAATGCCAAAACCATTATACTCTCAATCGTGAGAAATATCTTACCGTCCGCTTTTGCGCCAACGGAGACGCAGAGCAAAATAATCACGGTGTCCGAAATGTATTTTCCAGAAGCCTCGACGAGCCGCTTTGTCTTCCCATTCTCTCTCAAAAGATTGCCCAACATAAGCATTCCCACTAGTGGGAGCGCTTGAGGAACTATCAACGAGATCGCAATCGTCGCAACTACTGGAAAAACAATCCTTTCGAGCTTCGAGACTCTTCTCAGCTTCTTGCCCATTGTTATTGCTCTCTCCTTGTGAGTAGTTAGAAGCTTCATAATGGGAGGTTGAAGAACCGGAATCAGAGCAATATAGGAGTAAGAAGCTATAGCAATGATCGGTAGAAACTGAGACTTGAGAATACTTGCAACGTATATTGAAGTCGGTCCATCTGCTCCGCCAATTATCGATATGGCGGCTGCATCTGAAAGGGAGAACCCCATCAAATTAGCTGCGAGGAATGTTATAAAAATGCCAATTTGAGCAGCTGCCCCCAAAAAAAGCGTCTTGGGATTTGCAAGAACAAAAGAAAAATCCGTCACCGCTCCTATCCCCAGAAATATTAGAGGTGGATAAATTCCCAACATCAATCCCTGTTGTAAGATCCACATTATACCCGTACCAGGAGTGAAGACACCCGTAGCCTCGGGCGGAATATTGGCGATAACCATACCAAACGCTATGGGTACAAGAAGAAGTGGTTCAGCATCTTTTGCAACCGCTAGATAAACCAGGAGACCTGCAATTGCAAACATAACCCAGTTTTCCCAGCTTACCGTGGCTAATCCTGTCTGTGCCATATATCCCGAGATCAACGTTGACATGAAAGGCTTACCTCCAAAAGAATAAAGGCCGCACCAACAGGCGCGGCCCAAAATGAAGACTATCTATTCTTTACTACTGCTTGAGCTGCGGACAATCTCGCTACTGGAACCCTGTAGGGCGAACAACTGACATAGTTCAGACCCACGATGTGACAAAACTCAACTGACGAAGGTTCGCCGCCGTGTTCACCACATATTCCTACCTTCAGATCTGGCCTGCTGGAGCGACCCTTTTCAGTTCCCATCTTCACGAGCTGGCCAACACCCACTCTATCAAGCTTCTGGAATGGATCGTTTTCCAGAATACCTTTTTCCATATAGTGTCCAACGAACTTTCCATAGTCATCTCTACTGAAACCATAAGTCATCTGCGTAAGATCATTCGTTCCAAAGCTGAAGAATTCAGCTTCTTTTGCAATTTCATCGGCAGTAAGGGCAGCTCTTGGAACTTCTATCATCGTACCTACTTTGTAATCCAGCTTCAATCCAGATTTTGAAATGAGTTCGTCTGCCGCTTTTACTATCACCGATTTTACAAACTTAAGCTCTTCCAGCTCAACGATTAGCGGAATCATGATCTCTGGAACCACTGACTTTCCTTCCTCAACCAACTTTAGAGCAGCTCCAATTATCGCTTTCGTTTGCATCTCGGCAATTTCGGGGTATACAACTGCAAGTCTGCAACCCCTGAACCCCATCATGGGATTGAACTCATGAAGATCTTCAACTGTTGTCTTCAATTCCTCATAGGTCATTCCCATCTCCTCAGCCAGTTCTTTGACATCTTCGTCTTCTTTGGGAAGGAATTCATGAAGTGGAGGATCCAGGAGCCTAATGGTGACGGGCAGACCTTCCATAGCTTTGAATATTCCGTAGAAATCCTCTTCTTGCATTGGAAGAAGCTTATTGAGAGCTTTTTCTCTCTGCTCTCTGGTACTGGAAGTAATCATCTGACGAACAGCAAAAATCCTGTCTTCCTGGAAGAACATATGTTCCGTTCTGGTGAGACCAATTCCTTCAGCCCCGAACTCCCTGGCAATCTTGGCATCTCTAGGAGTATCGGCATTCGTTCTTATACCGAGCTTCCTGATTTCATCGGCCCAGCCAAGCAGTTTCGCAAGCGGTCCTTCGAGACCCTGAGGCTTAACTGAATCGAGTTTACCCATGAATACTTCGCCTGAAGTACCGTCAATGCTAATCCATTCGCCCTCATTTATGGTCTTTCCATTTACTCTCATTGTCCTTGTCTTCTGATCTACCTCTACAGCTTCGCAACCTACTATACAGGTTTTGCCCATACCTCTCGCAACCACCGCCGCATGTGAGGTCTTACCTCCCGTAGAAGTCAGAATTCCCTGAGCGGCTGCCATTCCGGCAATATCCTCAGGCGAAGTCTCAGGTCTGACAAGGATAACCGCCTTACCTTCTTCTCTAGCCATCTTTTCAGCCGTTTCTGGGTCAAAAGCAACTGCACCTGAAGCGGCTCCGGGAGAAGCAGCAATTCCCTTAGCTAGAAGCTCTGCACTCTCCATAGTTTCCTTCGTAAAGTACGGATGCAGCAGAGTTTCAATGTGTTCAGGCGTTACTCTCATAACCGCCTCTTCCTTTGAAATTTTCTCTTCTTCCGCAAGATCAACAGCGATCTTCACACTTGCATAAGGAGTCCTTTTCCCGTTTCTCGTCTGGAGAAGATACAGGGTTCCATGCTCAACAGTGAATTCAATATCCTGCATATCCCGGTAGTGGTTCTCGAGTTTCTCAAAAATCTCAAGAAGCTGTTTGTAGACGGCGGGGTTTATATCGTTAAGCTTTGTAAGAGGGAAGGGCGTTCTTGTCCCAGCAACAACGTCTTCGCCCTGGGCATTCGGCAGATATTCACCGTAGAACTGTTTTTCTCCCGTATTGGGGTCTCTTGTAAACGCAACTCCCGTTCCACTGTCATCGCCGGTGTTCCCAAAAACCATCGCAACGACATTGACAGCTGTACCAAGGAGTTCGCCCTCCTTTATTCCGTTCAGCGCTCGATACTTCTTTGCCCTTTCATTCATCCAGCTTCCGAAAACAGCGTTTGTTGCCATCCACAACTGCTCCCAAGGATCCTGTGGGAACTCTTTTCCAGCCTTGCTATAGACCTCAAGATATCTCTTCACCACTTCCTTCATATCATCTGCATCGAGTTCAGTATCAAGTTTGACGCCCTTCTCTTTCTTTATACTAGAAAGCGCACCTTCAAATTCTGAATGCTCGATCTTGAGAACGACATCCCCAAACATCTGAAGAAATCTTCTGTAGGCATCGTAACAGAACCTAGGATTACCTGATTCTTTGATCATTCCATCTACCGTCTCGTCATTGAGACCAAGATTTAGAATAGTATCCATCATGCCAGGCATCGAAATTGCTGCTCCTGACCTCACAGAAACGAGCAATGGTCTCTCATTAGAACCAAATCCCTTTCCGGTTTCTTCTTCCAAAAGTCTTACAGCCTCTTTCACTTCATTCTCAAGGCTTTCCGGATATTTATTACCATGCTCATAGTAGTACTTGCAGACTTCAGCAGAGATAGTGAACCCTGGGGGGACGGGAATTCCTATTTTAACCATTTCAGCTAGATTGGCTCCCTTTCCACCGAGAAGGTTTTTCATCTTCGCATCGCCTTCGGCCTTTTTCTTTCCAAAATAGTACACAAATTTCTCTGACACTTTCTTTCCTCCCTTCCTGAAAGCATATTCGACTGATTATATCATAGCTAAACATACGGGGTGTTTAGCTGTCTCTCTAATGGTGAACGTCTCTTGAACCATACCTTTCTCTTTCCATAGGGCAGAAAATCATGGATTTGATTCTTTCAGTACCCTCCTAAAGAACAGAGCCGCCTTATGGCGGCTCTTAATTCCTAACGAAAAACAACTCAATCTATAAGGCCCAATCCTTTTAGGAATCCTTCAGCAACTTCATCAGGCTCATAACCTGCAGCGTCAACCAGATAATTAAGCCTTGTCATTATTGGTTCAGTAAGATAGACAGAGATTGGCCTCAAGATCTCCTCAATTTCGGGATTGTTTTCTAATATTTCCTTCCGTACTGTAACAGCTAGGTTGTATGATGGGAAGAAACTCTTAGTATCTTCAAGCACTAGAAGATTGTACTTCTCCAATTTTCCATCAGTAGAAAAGACCATTGCAACATCGATTTGGTTCTTGTCTAGTGCCTCATATGTCAGTCCGATTTCCATTGTCTTGACTTGTCTCTTCTCCACGGCAAAACCATATGCCTCACTCATAGGCCAAAATCCATCGTCTCTTTCAAGGAACTCGTATACAATTCCAAAGAGAAGATCCGGATCTTCATGAGTCAGCTCAGCCAGATCTTCGAGTGTTGTGAGCCCATGCTCAGCAGCGAAATCTCTTCTAACGGCAAGGGCATAAGTGTTGTTGAAATTTGCCATGTCGAGCCATACAATACCATTTTCGAGATCTTCGGCCTTTACTGCCTCGTAAAGTTCATGAGGATCTCTAATCATCTTTTCGTGGCCCAAATATGTTGGCCAGGCCGTACCTGTGTAGTCAGCATAAAGGTCAATCTGCCCGGTTTCGAGTGCACTTCTTGCAACAAATGAGCTCATCCCAAAATTCTCGGTCACTCTGAACCCGGCATCTTCCAGAAGCTGCGAAATCATGCTACTGACAATGTACTGCTCTGTAAAGTTCTTTGCTCCAACATTCAGTCTTGTCTGACCGAATGACATAACCGTTGCCATCAATACTACCAACGTAATAAGAAATAGTCTTTTCAAAACTAAACACCTCCATGTTTCCTAAATTTTGAGGCCTTTCGAAGTCAGAGCCTTCTCCGAAAAACCTAGGATTATGTCTACTGCTATCGCCAAAATCGTTACAGGAATGGCTCCTGCAATTATCATTGGACCCCTTGTCATACGAAGGCCAGTAAAGATGATCTCTCCCAGACCACCCGCTCCAATTGATGCGGCAATCGCAGCAGTACCAATATTTATCGTCGCCGAACTCCTAATTCCAGATAACATTGTCGGAACCGTTACAGGCATTTCTACCTTCCACAATATCTGCCTGTTAGTCATTCCCATTCCCTTAGCCGCCTCTTTCATCATCATCGAGACATTCATCAAGCCGGATGCAGTATTGAAGACTACCGGTACTAGACTATAAAGGAAGAGAGCAACTACGGCTGGAGCGGCTCCAATTCCCATGAACAGGAAAACAAGAGCGATCACTGCGATACTGGGAACGGCCTGAGTTGCTCCGGTGATCGACAGAACCAGTTTGCCCGCTTTTCTGTGCCCTGGCCTGGTAACAAAAATCGCAATTGCAACCCCTGCCACTACTGCCATGCTCCAGGAAGTAAGGAAGATGAAAATGTGCTCAAGAAGCCTTTCCATAATGTAGCCAGAATTCTCGAACATATATTCTAAGACTTCCATGATCTCACTCCTCATCAGACGACTCATAAGAGCCTACTAGGTTTACAAGATCCTTGAACCTCAAGATTCCAAGTAGCCTCTCCTTATCGTCGACGACCGGCAGTGAGGAAAGCCCGGTATTCATGATCAATGACATCGCCTCCATCAAATTCGAAAGAGGTTGTATGGTCTCGATAGATCTCAAGTACTTCTTTAGGGGCTCTTCATCAGACGCCTTGCTTAGCTGTTTCAACATAACATACCCCTTGAGTCTTTTGCTTCCATCAACAACGTAGGCGAATTTTTTTCCCTCGTTAACGAGAAAATCCTTTGCCTTTTTTACCTTGCAATCACCTGTGTCTTCGATCCACTTTCCGCCAGGAACGTAAGTCTCCCTTACTCGCACGAGTTCAAGACCCTTCAACGCCCTATCTGCGCCAAGAAGATCTTCAACAAACTCATTAGCCGGTTCCTGAACCACCGTCATTGTATCGGCATATTGCACCAGTTTTCCGTCGTCTAGAATCGCTATCTTGTCACCCAGCTTGATTGCTTCCCTGATATCGTGAGTTACGAAGATAATTGTCTTCTCTATCTTCGACTGAATTTCGAGAAACCCGTCCTGAAGCTTTTCACGGTTAATCGGATCTATTGCTCCGAAAGGTTCGTCCATAAGAACTATTTTTGGATCGGAAGCTAGACCTCTTGCTACTCCTACTCTTTGACGTTGTCCTCCCGAAAGTTGGGCTGGGTATTTCTCTGCATAGTCGGAAGGTTCGAGGTTTACAAGGTCCAGCAATTCAAAAACATGTTTCTTGATTCTTGATTCATCCCACTTCATCAATCTTGGAGTGACAGCAATATTATCGAAAACTGTCATGTGAGGAAAAAGACCAATCTCTTGGATTACGTATCCGATGCTTCTTCTCAGTCTAATCGGATCGATTTCATCAAGCGATGTCCCGTCAACGACAATTTCTCCATCGGTTTTCTCAATTAACCTATTTATCATCTTCAAAGTGGTTGTCTTCCCACAGCCGGAGGGACCTATTAGTATTGTCAACTTCTTGTCCTCAAAGGTAATACTGAGGTTGTCGACTGCTTTGAATCCTTCTTCGTATTCTTTAACGACATTTTTGAATTCTATAGACATCTATGTTCCACCTCACTTTTCCCTCTCGATTTTCAGTCCTCTGGGAGTGATGATCTCTTCTAGAGCGAGCAAACCATAGTTTGTTCCTATTCCCAGTATGGAAACTATCAGAGCTCCCAGAAGAACCATATTGAAATTTGACCTGCCTAGCCCTGAGAAGATGAAGTACCCAAGTCCTCTTGCGCCGATAAGGTACGCGATAGTGGCTACACTTACACCCATAACAGCAGCGTTTCTTACGCCTGCCATTATAATCGGTATAGTGAGCGGAAGTCTTACCCTGAAGAGGATCTGCCAGTTGGTCATCCCCATTCCTCTGGCTGCTTCAATCATTCTGGGATCCACTGAATTCACAGCGACAACCGTGTTCCTTATTACGGGAAGAAATGAGTAAATTACTAAAGCAATCACAGCTGGCGTAACACCTATTCCAGCCTTAAGTGGCGCTAAGAGGACTACCATATAACCGAACAGCGCAAGACTGGGAATTGTCATAAGAATTCCGGCTCCATATAGGGCAATAGAAGAAGCCCTTTTGCTCCTCGAAACCACAATCCCGATGGGAACACCAATCCCAATCGCGATCGGGATAGCTATAGCAATTATCTTTATGTGATTGAGTAACTCAATAAGAACCAAATCGTAATTCCGTCCCAGATACTCAAAGAAACCCATAAATCTCTCCTTCCATAATCGGCCAAAAAAATGGAGTACGGTTAAGACCCTTTCTTATGAACGAGTATTAAGTTTCTGACTAAAGATTTTTCTTTGCTCAAGTAGATAGAGATGGTTGTGTCAAGATCCTAACCAGAATTATTCAAACACAAGACTACCATAACTAGTATACTATACCACATACTGGAAAGCTATTTCTCACAACGCAAGGTTGGTTCGTGAAGATTGACTTAACTTAAGAACTTGATTTGAAGACAATTATAATTTGCGACAACCACTTATTGAAGTTCACTGCCGCTTAACATTATTCTTAAACAAGAAGGTCATTTGACTGATAATAATTACCGTTATCAAACCTATCGACATTAGACCTACGCTCTTCAAAGAGGGCCATAACTGGAGAAAATACCCTCCCAATAGCGGTCCGACACCGAAAATAATACCTACCATAGACTCGTGAATGCCTCCCTGCTTACCATGATCGTCTTCCTTCGAGGTAAGGCCGTAGAAGATTGCAAATATGTAGGGAACCGCATAGGTTGCACCTGAAAACAGAGTGGCAAGGAAGAACGTGACTGGACTCTCTGGAAGGAAAAATGTGGCAACGGCCGCTCCAAAGACAGTTATCATGGTAATGAAGGATAATTCAGGACTACCAACCCAAAAACGAAAGAGGCTCAGGAAGACAAAAGAAAGGAAGACCCCGACGTTTGCACCTACTGTCAAGAAACCCACATTCTGGAGCTGTATGCCTGTTGAAGATATTAGCTTAGGGAAAAGTGCCATTCCACTTGTATAGATTATACCTGCGAGCAAGAAAGTAAATCTGTAAACTTTTCTGTACTCCTCTAGCCTTGGGAGATCAATCTCACTGAATGACGAACTGAATGTTTCGGCAAAAGAACCGGGAAGGGATTCGCCGTGTCTTTTGAGATGTGATCTCACATGTATGCTACCGAGTCCACAGAGAGCAATTCCGTAAGAAAAGATAGCTGCCGGGAACCTCTGGATAAGAAATGGCCCAAAAGCCATTCCAACAATGTTACCTGCACTCCACGAGAGGACAAAACGAACAACGGTCGAAGCCGAATCAATTCCAATACTCTTTTCCGACTTCGAAAGCAACCCTTCTAGTGACGGGAAAAAGAATCCAAAAAAGAGATTCACCCCAATGGCTGCTATCACTATATCTACAGGTCGGCTCCAGAAGAAACCAAGAAAAAGAGCGATTGTCATGATAAACATGCCAATTGACAAACTTCGCTTAAAACCGGTTCTGTCTCCCATTCTTCCGAATACCAGGGCAGAGATTACGTAAAAAACACAGCCAATGAAGTTGATCAAACCAATTACCATATATGACAGACCCCATTCGGCCGCTTTAGTGTTGATCGATGAATTTAGTAAGTAAAGTAGTATTGAGAACGAAAACGCGTAGAAGTTGAATACATGAAAGTACTTTTTCATTTACTCCCGCCTCTCAAAGATGGTACCCCGGAAATTGAAAACATTCGAGACAATTCTACCTTAAGAGGGTAGAACTCCACATACAGCCGATGAAAATAATCTCCGAACCGAAATGAAATTCTGTCTGTTCTTGTTCATGAGTTCAAGAACTGATTATTCCAAACTAGATCCTGAACCTCTGCTTTCATTCTTCTGAATTCAACAAAAAAGGGAGGCCATAGGCCTCCCTACTCAATGCTTTGTTTATTGTTGCTCAGCAACTTTCAAGAGAATTTCCTGCTCTGCCCATGCCAGCCCTTCTTCCACGGTTCTCTTCTGGTTGATTACATCTCCTACCATTGTTCCAAGAATGTTTCTTACGTCATCCCAAAGAGCAACATTAGGATCGACCGAACCGTAAGGGATCTGACTAATAGGAACCATTACAGTCGGGTTCTGTTCCTCGTAGGCCTTCCATTGAGGGGTTGTCAAAGCAATTTCGGTAACAGGCATATATCCTGTCTTAACCGACCAATAAGCCTGTATTTCCGGGCTTATGAGATACTTCATGAATTTCCAAGCAGCAGCCTTCTGTTCAGGAGAAATCCCTTTGAACATCACTACATCTGTTCCGGCAAAAGGAGGAGCCTGGACTTTCCACATTGGAACGGGAGCCCATGCCCAGCCGTGCTTTCCTCTGGAACCTGAATCAACGTAAGAAGCCGACGCAATAGTCTCTACAAACATTGCTATCTGGCCGTCCCCGAATGGTGCGTCCAGGTAACCACCCTGGAAAAGGGCGACGTTGTAGGTATGAGCCATATCGTACATCAACTGAAGAGCCTCTTTTGCTTCAGGAGAATTGATAGTTACTTCAACCGAGCCATCGGGCTTTATATCGATTGCTTCTCCACCATTGGCTCTCAGGAATATCATGAAATGATCGATCGTGGTTCTGAAACCAAAGCCATATTGATCAATCTGACCGTCGTTGTTCTTGTCCTCAGTAAGCATCATCGCTGCAAACAGAAGATCGTCCATTGTCTTAGGAACCTCAAGCCCATATTGCTCAAAGAGGTCAGTGTTGTAATAAAGGACGTAAGTACTTTTGTTGAAAGGAAGGGCATATACTGTATCACCCCAGGTGACCATTTTCTTGAAAGGATTCCAAATGGCATCCCATTCCTCATCCGTCAAGCCAACTTCGGGATCGGAAATCAAGGAATTCAGTTCTTGAACAGCATCTCGAGGTATAAGTCTGGCAGTCCAGTTCCCGTAAGCCTGAGAAAGAGCAGGTAATGTCTTGCTTTCCGCACTTACCAGGAGTTTCTGCTGCAAAGCACTGTAGTTACCAACATAGATTGCCTTCACCAAGATATCAGGGTTGGCCTCGTTGAAGGATGCTACAATTTCATTGACTGTTGTTCCCTGCGCGCCGCCCATCGCGTGCCAGAATTCGATCTCCGTCACAGCAAAGGTAAAAACAGCAAAAGATACAATCAACAAAGCGAGAATCAGTCTCTTGCGCATTTCCCTACCTCCTTATAAAGGATTTCTAAGTAACCAAATTATACCACTATGCCCCACTCAAAAAGAATCGATCTCAGTTTCTCGAAAGTCTCTTCACTACTGCCTAATGTAGTAACTACAGCATCTACAGACTCTTTTATCGAATCGAGGTATTGCTGTGAGGCCAGAATCGATTCTGCACGTGATTTGCTCATTCCTCTCTTCATAAGTCTCTCGATCGCTATCTCGTTCGGGCATTCAAACCATATGATTTTGTCGCAATACTCAGCGAGTCCAATTTCATGGATAAGAGCTCCGTCAAAGATATAGTGATCTGAAAAATCCCTACCGACGATCTCCAGGGCTTTTCGCTTTATCACAGGATGGACTATCTTATTCAGCTTTGTAAGAAGATCGGAGTTTTCGAAGACTATTCTGGACAGCTTCTTTCTATCAACGTTACCGCACGTCAAAATGCCTCTCCCAAAGGAGTTGACCAGGCTTTCTTGTTCTTCTCTCAGCGCGTCGTGTCCGAGCTTATCGAGAGAGATTAACTCCATTTTTGATTTGGCCAGACGCTCTGCAGCCGTTGACTTGCCACTCCCCGCTTTTCCCACAAGACCAACAATCATTACAGAAGCTTTTCTCCCGACTCGATAACATTCAGCACGACTCTTGACAACTCACTGCTTGCATTCTTCAGCTCTTTCTTCTCTTCAGGGCTTATCACAATGATGTCTGCCTCGATTTCCTCCATTTCTCCAATCTTCTTCAAAAGATCCTCAGATTCCATCGAAACTATCACAAAGGTAGGTATTGGTTCTCCCGAAGTGTAGAAGACTTCCTCAACTGAAAAACCCTCAAGAACTCTTAATAGCTCTGACTTCATAGTTCAAACCTCCATGAGGTTTTCTCCTCATATCTATCCCTTATTTCCTCGTAACCCTTTCTTCCCATAAGAGCGTATGTAAGTTTCTTTCCCAGTTCCACTCCTGGCTGGTCATATGGATTTACTTTCAGCAAAAACCCCATGATAGCCGTCTGTATCTCATAAGATATAATAAACTCGCCTACATGAACTTCGTCTATCTGAGGGAAGATAATCGTCATGTTCGGCACACCGTTTGCAACGAGAGCAATAGAAGTTGCCCTGAGTTCTGCATTTAAAAGCTCCCCAACCCCGATTCCATTAAGATACGATAGAGCTTCGATATCGGAATGGATGAAAGGTATTGTAAGTTGATTCACGAAGTCTTCAACCTTCACCAGTGTAACAACCTTATCTTTTGGCCCCTCATTATAAAGCTGAACTTGAGAGTGCTGGTCGATCGCACCCAAAGATTTCACAGGGGTTTGACCAGTATGGACAATTCTTCCGGAAAGATCGAATTTCTTTCCCAAAGATTCTGCCCACAATTGCCTGTACCAATCAGCGAGAGTGTATAACCTATTTGAATAAGGCATCATTACTGAGATATTGTGCCCCTTTTTCAAGTACGCGTAATGAATAAGAGCACAGACAGCGGCTGGGTTTGATTTCAAATCATCCCTCAGATACCTTTCCTTGCCAAACCGTGCACCCTCGTAGATTTGCTCAATATCTATTCCCTCAGCGACTGCAGAAAGCAATCCAACGGGGGTAAGAACGCTGAAACGCCCACCTACATCATCTGGAATCGTCAGAGATCTTATCCCTTCATTGTCTGCGATTTGTCTTAAAACACCATTATCCTTGTCTGTCGTAAATATGAAATGCTCTTTGACAGGAAGGTCTAGTTTTTCAAGTAAACCCCTGACAACCAGATAGTTGGCCATACTTTCGGCAGTTGTTCCCGACTTTGATATTACGTTGAACACCGTGTGAGCAAGATCAAGTTCTCCAAGAACAGAGGCTATCAGGTCTGGATCTACGTTGTCCAGAAGGAAAATCCGAGCCTTTCCTCCCCTTTTTTCATTACTAAGAGAGTTCCAGTTGATTGGTTTGAGCGAGGAATGAAGGGCTTGATTTCCCAAGGCCGATCCTCCTATTCCTATGACGACAAAGTTCTCGAACCTCTGAAGCCAAGACTTGAGAGCCCCAACTTCTTCAAGGATCTCGTCATCGTCAAGAATCCTAAGAAAACCAGGAAGTGGCTGAAAAACCTTTTCAAAGTTGGCAGATAAAGCTTTCCCAATATCAAATATCTCATCAAAGGACAACCCGCTCTCAAGAGTTTCCTTAAACGCAAATGAGAAGTCATATTTAAGCATTCTTCAAACCTCCACTAGTAAGTAATAAGAGTCTCCACACTGTACCTGGATAGCCTCTTTCTAGGTTCAAGAAATCCAAGTTCTGCCAGGCAAAGAATTTCAACGACTTCTCCTCCGCTTTCTTCGATCATTTCAGCAATCGCCTGCATGGTTCCACCTGTGGCCAGGATATCGTCTACAATAAGAACTCTGTCTCCTCTGTTGATTGCATCTACGTGCATTTGAAGAGTGGCTCTACCATACTCTAATTCATACTCGATTTCCTTTGTTTTATATGGAAGCTTCCCCGGTTTTCTAACCGGTACAAGGGCCTTTCCTATCTCAAAAGCAAGAGGAGCCGCAAAAATGAAACCTCTTGCTTCCGGAGCCACCATTATATTGAAATCAACTTTCATCGCTTTTTCCGACAACCTCAATATACACTCTCTAAAAGCCAACGGATCCTTTAACAATGGAGTGACGTCTTTGAAAACTACACCTTCCTTAGGAAAGTTTGGAACATCACGGACAAAGGATTCTAGATCCATCTAATCTCCTCCTCATAAGGCTCCTTGAACATGGGTTATTTTAACACAGGAATCAGCCCATTTCTCTAGGTGCATGTTATAATGCATGTGTGAAATAAATAACATTCTTTCCTCAAAGGAGGTGCATGGTTTGTCTCTTGTTAATTGCCCGGAATGCCAGCAGCTCTATAAAGAGCTTGACGAGTACATAGACTCGGTGAAAGGCAACACGGGGGTATTAATTAATGTACTCCACAAAGCACAGGAGATCTTCGGGTACTTGTCCGAAGAACTCCAGCAACACGTGTCAGAGAAACTAGATATTCCTTTGAGTCAGGTATATGGAGTCGTTACTTTTTATAACTTCTTCAGCATGAAACCAAAGGGGAAAAATCAAATAAAAGTCTGCCTGGGAACTGCCTGCTATGTTAAGGGTGCAGATAAAATTCTCGAAAGACTTCAAGACGAACTGAATGTTGAAATGAACGAACCAACCTCCGATGGGCTTTTTTCGATTCATGCTGTCAGATGTCTGGGTGCTTGCAGTATGGCCCCGGTTGTCTTGATTGGCGAAGATGATTACTACGGAAGAGTCAGCCCAGACGAGGTTTCCAAGATTCTGGACAAATACAGGAGGGCCGAGTAATGGCGAAGATTAAGAGCCTTGAGGAACTTATGAAAATCAAAGAGAACGCAATGAAGGGCCTTAAGATGCGTAACTCAGGCAAAAGAGGAAAAGTGATAGTGGCAATGGGTACGTGTGGAATTGCTGCGGGTGCAAAGGATACGCTTAGGGCAATAGTTGATTCACTTGAAGAAAAGGGAATCGACGATGTCTCCGTCGTTCAGTCAGGTTGTTTTGGTCTCTGCGATGCTGAACCAACAATAGAGGTTCATCTTGAAGGATCCGATCCAATAATATATGGACATGTTACCCCGGCTCAGGCAAAGAGAGTGGTCGAACAACACATAGTCGGGGGAAAAGTTGTCGGAGATCTTATAGTGAAAAGAGGAGAACTATAACGAAGAGGTGATTACGGGTGCCCGCGGTTGAAAACACGGTGCTGATCTGTGCTGGAGGGGCCTGCATTTCGGCAGGCGAGAAGAGTGTCAAAGGCATTTTTGAGGAAACCCTGAGAAAGTATTCGCTAGATAACGTTGTCAGAGTTGTAGAAACTGGATGCATGGGCGCTTGCGACCTCGGCCCAATGCTTGTGATTTACCCTGAAGGTGTCTTCTATCAGAAGATCACTCCAGAAAACGCGTCTCGAATCGTAGAAGAGCATATTCTAAAGGGTAGAGTAGTTGAAGATCTACTTTACAGAGGAGATGCGGGGGATCTAAGAGAGAGACCTCAGGAGGAACTGCCCTTTTTCACAGAGCAGGTGAGAATTGCGACCAGAAACCTGGGAGTAATCGATCCTCTTTCCATAGATGAGTACATTGCTAGAGATGGCTACTTCGCGCTGCATAAAGTCCTTTTTGAAATTGGTATTGACGATGTAATCGAAATACTCAGGAAGAGTGAACTTAAGGGCAGGGGTGGAGCAGGATTTCCAACCTGGATGAAGTGGGACTTCACTAAAAAGGCGGAAGGTGACACAAAATACGTTATTTGTAACGCGGATGAAGGTGACCCTGGCGCATTCATGGATAGAGCGGTCCTTGAGGGTGACCCCCACTCGATAGTTGAAGCTATGACTATTGCTGCACGAGTTGTTGGTGCTCAGAAGGGTTTCGTGTATGTACGAGCTGAATATCCGCTGGCAATCGAAAGGCTTACTCACGCTATGAAAATGGCTAGAGAATATGGTTTCCTGGGCGAAAACATTCTTGGTACTGACTTTTCATTCGACCTCGAGATCAGAATCGGAGCAGGCGCATTTGTTTGCGGCGAGGAAACTGCACTGATCAATTCGATTGAAGGGAAGAGGGGAATACCAAGAGTTAAACCTCCCTTTCCCGCAAATAAAGGACTCTGGCAAAAACCTACCCTTCTGAACAACGTAGAGACTTTTGCCAATATACCACCCATAATCAATAATGGCGGCGAATGGTTCAGCCAGTTTGGGGTAGAAGGGTCGAGAGGAACCAAGGTCTTCGCCCTTGCCGGGAATGTTAAAAACACGGGCCTGGTCGAAGTACCTATGGGAATCACTTTGAGAAAGCTGATATTCGAAATAGGCGGGGGCGTGCCCGGTGGGAAGAAACTGAAAGCAATCCAGACCGGAGGACCAAGCGGAGGATGCATTCCTTTAGAACTGATCGATACCCCAATAACATACGACAACATGAAGAAACTGGGAACTATAATCGGTTCCGGTGGAATGATTGTAATGGATGAAGACAGCTGTATGGTCGATGTTGCAAAATACTTCCTTGAGTTCACGGTCGAAGAGTCATGCGGTCAGTGTACGCCTTGTCGAGATGGAACGAGAAGGATGCTTGAAATCCTTGAAAGAATTACTAGTGGGGAAGGTACTATGGAAGATCTCCAACTTCTGAAAGATCTTGGCGAGAACATCATGGCAACTTCTCTTTGTGGACTTGGCCAGACGGCTCCACAGCCGGTAATATCGACGATGCGTTATTTCTGGAACGAATACGAAGCACATGTGAAGGACGGAAGATGCCCCGCCAAGAAGTGCAAATCTCTGACACGTGTAGTGATAGACAAAGAAAAATGCGTGGGTTGTACCGCTTGCTCAAGAGTTTGCCCTGTGGAAGCGATAAGCGGTTCGGTAAGAAAACCCCATGAAATAGATCCGGAAATCTGCACTAGATGCGGTAGTTGTCTTGCAGTCTGCAGATTTGGAGCGATCAGCAAAGTATCTCCGTGAACTTTTTGGAACCCTCTTCATCGGGGGTTTCTTTGCTACTTCGAAGAGGATTGAAGGGAGGAACTTATATGTCTGCTGAAGATGTCCGTTTGACTGTAACAAGAATCTATGAAGATATAAGTGGTCAGAGCCTTGAGAAGGGAGACGTACTAATAAATACTCTTCACGCAATTCAAGATCATTACGGCAACTTTATTCCAATCGAAGCGGCAGAAGTGTTGAAGGAATTGACTGGGACACCTCTTTCCAGGATTTATGAGGTTCTTACATTTTACACGATGTTCTCAACTCACAAGAGAGGCAAGTACGTCGTCAGGGTTTGCAAGAGCCTTCCCTGCCATGTAACAGGTGGACAGGCGGTGATAGATTCTTTGAAAAATACGCTTGAGATAGGCTTCGGTGAGACTACTGAAGATGGCTTGTTTACGCTGGAAGAAACTAGTTGTCTCGGTCTCTGCGGAGTCTCCCCCGTTATGATGATAAATGATGAGGCATATGGAAACCTTACCCCAAAAAGAGTCTCCGAAATAATACGCGAGATCGTCTCAAGGGAAAGGAGTGAGTAATCATGAGCAAACCAATCACGGTTCTCGTATCTATAGATTCGAACAGCTTGCTCCTAGGTGCCAGGCACTTAAAGAACTATCTCAATACTCTGGTCGAGAATTACAACCTGAGTTCCATGGTAGAGATTCTTGAAACTGGCTCTTTCGGTGAGTATGGAAGAGGGGTTCTCTTTCTTGTACTCCCCGATGATGTAATGTATTCTGCAAAGTCCGAAGTAGACATTGAGAAAATTGTCCTGGAACACCTTCTAAAGGGTCGAAAAGTAAGAGATCTGGTCGTTGCGGATTTCGATTCTGGAGGAAGTGTTGAAGCTACCAAATCAACGAGTGAAGTGAGAATCGTCCTGAGAAACGCCGGTTCTATCGATCCGCGAAATCTTGAAGAGTACATTGCGCTAGATGGATATCAGGGCCTCGCAAAGGCATTGAGAATGACTCCTGAGGAAGTCATAGAAGAGCTGAAGAAGAGCAACCTCAGAGGAAGAGGAGGGGCCGGCTTTCCAACGGGACTGAAA
This sequence comes from Mesotoga sp. H07.pep.5.3, assembly GCF_002752615.1. Taxonomy (NCBI): domain Bacteria; kingdom Thermotogati; phylum Thermotogota; class Thermotogae; order Kosmotogales; family Kosmotogaceae; genus Mesotoga; species Mesotoga sp. H07.pep.5.3. The sequence continues at coordinate 250,977 of NZ_AYTV01000012.1, read as the reverse complement.
TGGGAGTTTACTCAGAAAGTCAGATCCGATGAGAAGTTCGTGATCTGTAACGCTGACGAAGGCGAACCGGGGACATTTAAGGATCGGTTAATCATGGAGGGTGATCCCCATTCAGTTATAGAAGGCATGGTTATTGCTGGATACGCTGTAGGTGCAAGTAAGGGATACATATATATCAGGGGAGAATACTTCGAATCTGTATCTAGTCTAAGGGACGCGATAAGCAAGGCGTATGAATACGGGCTTTTGGGACAGTCAGTTCTCGGAACAGAGTTTTCATTCGATCTTTCTGTCAGACTGGGTGCAGGAGCATACGTTTGTGGCGAAGAGACTGCTCTTATAGAGTCTATAGAAGGCAAGTCGGGAAGACCTAGGCTGAAACCCCCTTATCCTCCTGTAAGTGGCCTATACGATAAGCCAACAGTAGTCAATAATGTCGAGACTTTTGCCTGTGTTCCACCAATAATAGATAAGGGAGCAGGTTGGTTCCGGTCGATAGGGACACAATCATCACCGGGAACAAAGGTATTTTCTTTGTGCGGGGATCTTGTTAAGAGAGGAATAGTTGAAGTGCCCATGGGAACTTCCGTGAGAGATCTTGTTCACAAATTTGGGGGAGGCATCCCCAAGGGCAGAACCCTAAAAATGGTACAAACAGGCGGCGCTGCGGGAACCTTCATTAAACCAGAAGAGATGGATGCTGAGCTGGATTTTGATTCCTTCAAGAAATCTGGTGCATCCCTGGGATCCGGAGTAATCCTCGCGATCGATGAAACTCATTGCGCAGTTGATATCGCAAAGAATCTCATGGAATTCTTCGCTCACGAATCCTGCGGAAAGTGTTCTCCTTGCAGGGAAGGAACCCGTGTAATCGTGTACATTCTTGATGAGTTCTCAAAGGGAAGAGGAACTGTGGAGATGTTCAACCAGTTATATGACATATCTGAGACAATGGAAGAATCATCTTTCTGCGGCCTCGGCCAGTCTGTCCCAATTCCATTGCGATCTATACTCGACAGGTTTAAGGACGAGTTTCTCTCTCATCTAAACTCTCCGGGATGTCCGGTTGGTGTTTGTGAGTTCGATAAACCCGAGAAGAAAAAGAGGTAGAGTCAATAATCAAGAGGCCGGGGCAACCCGGCTTTTTCTCTGCTATAATTGCCGCGAGGTGGAATATGGACAAGGGTAAGAAAATTGACATGATCGTGCTTTCGATTCTCCTTGCATCGATCATCATTTTTTCATTGATACTTACTTCCCTTAGCGCAAAGAATAGACTTGACAGAGTTGCAGCTCTCTCCGTGCTTTATAATGCAGGCCTTGGAGCCGATTATAAGTCCATTCTTGAAAGCCCATCTTACCAGTACGATGACCGTGTGGTTGAAGCATACAGATATTTCACTGACAAGAGCGGCTCACTGAATTATAGATTGAGCAGTTCAGTAAAGATGCACAATGTTTCGGAGAACGATCTTTTCGTTTGCAACCAAACAATATCAGATCTTTCACAGCAAAATGCAAAGAGGAAATGTCCCTACTTAGAAACTAAGATAGCTTCGTTAATTGAGTCCAGCAGTTTACTTTCTGACAGATCCGCAATTTTTAAGAATCGCCTATCAGAGGAGATTTACAATGCCTTAATGGAATTTGCAAATGTGAAAGTTGATATTATAGTTGGAGGCGAAATTAAGACTCTAGATTTGTCTAGACTGGACCCGGAAGTTGTACTATCAATCATGGTAGTTGAATCCTCTTTGAATCCCTTTGCTTTGATGGAAGAAAGAAGTATTGATGAATCATTTTCTGACTATGTGCATTCAAGGGGGCTGATGCAAATCTACGAGATGACGCTTTGGACTTTGAATTCTTGGTTGAAGCAATCCAGGATAAATATTAAACCCCAAGAGCTCTGGTCCATCAGAAACAACATTTTCCTTGGAATGGTCTATCTTGCTTATGCCAATGAATTCCTGGAGGAGAAAAGATGAAAGACTGGCAAAGAGATTCTATCGTCTATCAGATATTCCCAGATAGATTCAAGATTGGCTATGGAAAGAACGTATTTCAAAAACGCGAACAAGGTCATTATCAGCTTCCAAAGCAAGACGTTAGAGATTGGGGAGAAAAACCCGTTGCTTCCGTAGACGGTAGTCATCAATATGATTTCTGGGGAGGTGATCTTGCGGGAATAACCGAAGAGCTAGATTACATAAGAGACCTTGGCGCGAACACTCTTTATTTGAATCCAATATTCTGGGGACACACGAATCATAAGTATGACACTGTTGATTATTTTAAGATAGATCCTGACTTTGGTACGGAAGAAGAATTCCTTCTACTTGTCGAGACTGCTCATTCGAAGGGGCTCAGTATAATACTGGACGGAGTTTTCAATCACGTTGGAGCTTCGGGAAAATGGGCCAACTCTCTTGAGCTATTCGAGGAACCAGGTGCCCTCCAGGGAAATGAGGAATTCAGAAAGTACTTCTTCGAAGGAAAAAAGGGTTTAAGAGGCTGGATGGACTCATGTAATCTTCTTGAACTCAATCTTGAGAATCCGATCCTTTCAAACATGGTTTTTAGAGGCACTGACTCAGTTGTAGCTCACTGGCTTAAGAAGGGCATAGATGGCTGGAGGTTAGATGTTGCCTATGATCTTGGACCACGAATCTTGAAAGAAATAGTTGCGACCACCAAATCGGTCAGAAGTGACGCGGTTGTTATCGGGGAAATCTGGAACTATCCCGGTGGTTGGCCCGAGCAATCGCATCTGGACGGGCTGATGAATTACTACTTTCGACTGGTAATCTGGGAGGCTCTCAACGGTTATCTTTCCGGACATGACGCACTGAAAATCATCGATGAGGCTATTAAAGAGGCCGGCTTGACTTTCATTTCTAATTCCTGGACTATTCTCTCTTCACACGACGTACCCAGGCTTAAGAACGAGCTCGGATCCTTCCAGAGGGTAAAAGCAGCGCTTGTTCTTCAGTATTGTCTTCCCGGGATTCCCTTGATCTATTATGGCGAGGAAATAGAAATGGATGGAGGCAATGATCCTGAGAACAGGGCTCCGATGGATTGGCAAAGTGTTTCGAAGGAAACAGAGACGCGGATCCTTTATAAGAAGCTGAACGCAATTCGAGAAACAAAAGCATCACTTCGAGCGGGTAATTTCAAACCCTTGATTTCTTCCGATAGTTCACTCATATCCTTCAAGAGAACTGGCGAAATTGTGGAAGATATGGTTCTTTGCGTAGTCAACCCTACTGCAAACAACATAAAATCGAGAGTTTTTTTGCAGGAGGGTTTCCTTATGAACGGGACAGAAATGAAGGATCTGTTGACTGGAAGAGCATTTAAAGTGTCGTTCGGAACGGTATCTGTTGATCTCGGACCGTTTGAGGCGCTGATTATGGAGCCTTTGATTATCAGATCAGATCTTCATTATTCACCGTATAAAAGATTATGAAAGAGACTGATAGAAGATCCCTAGGTCTTGTTATTCTGGCAACAACGGCAGTGATTTGGGGTGGATCATATATTTTTACCAAGGTGGCCGTCAGTTCACTGCCTCCAATGCTGCTAGCTTTTCTTCGTTTTGCAATTGCAGTCGTTATTCTGTTTCCCATATCCTTAAATAAGAGGGGTTCTTTCAATACCGTAGATCACAAGAATGCGGCTTTAGCAGGTCTCTCAGGAATCACATTTTATTTTTTCTTCGAAAATTATGGTTTGACAATGACGAATGCCGCTGATGCTTCTTTGATTGTATCCACGGCTCCCATACTCACAATACTTCTTTATGACCTAATAAGAAAAAAGTACGATCTTTTTGAATACTTGGGGGGTCTCGTAGCTTTCTCGGGACTCTCAGTGATTATTTATTCGGGAAGATTTGCCGATGGCTCTAGCGTAACAGGAAATCTCTTCTCTTTCGGTGCAGCAGTCTCCTGGACGGCATACACTTACTTTTATGAGAAGATTCACAACAGCTCGATATGGACAACTCTAGAAATAATGCTCTGGGGACTTCTCTTTTCCGCGCCCTTTGCTCTTTCAGAAATCCTTCTTTTCAAAAGACCCGTCGTCTTTTCTTTCGGTGCGGTCTCAGGCATTTTGTTCTTAGGGATTTTTGCATCGGCTCTGGGATACATAATGTGGAACAAGGGAATAGATCTTTGGGGAGGAAAGGCGGCTACTCTATGGGTCTACACAATCCCCGTTTTCACCGTAATCGCCGACATTGTTTTTCTCGGGAATTCACCTTCCATGTTGTTTTTTTACAGGCTCTGCACTGGTCGGAGCAGGAATGTTATTGGTTATAGGAAGGGAATACAGGCGGCTAGTTTCACACGACAACACTAACCGATAACTGTCTCAACCGACTGCAGTTCGACAGGGATTACTCTTGAAAGACCGTCTGTCATTGTCACTCCATGAAGAACATTTGCAACCTCCATAACAAGTTTGTTATGGGTAACAACAAGAAACTGCGTGTCGGCGGCATGTTTCCTAAGCAACACTCTGAACCTTTCGGCATTGAAATCATCCAGTGGAGCGTCAACTTCATCTAAAACGTAAAAAGGACTGGGTTTTATACTCAGTAACGAGAAAACAAGGGCTATTCCAACAAGTGCCTTTTCCCCACCGGATAGGAGTTGAAGCTTCTGAATCTTTCTTCCAGGTCTCCTGACTGTGATCTCCAAACCGGTCTCAAGTAAGTCTTCACCAGGGATTATCTTTATCTCGCCTTCTCCTCCGTCGAAAATCTCCTCAATGTACCGATTGAAGTTCTCGTTCACACTGTTGAAGGTTTCCATGAAGATATTCTTCGCCTTAGCATCTGTCTTATCAATCAGTTCGATAAGTTTTACTTTAGCTTCTTCTAGATCCTTCCTCTGCTCATCGAGTTCTTGATACTCCCTATCTACGACACCATACTCATCAATAGCCTCAAGATCAACGCTTCCAAGAAACTTTAGTTTGTTCTCGTAATCGTCAAGTTCCACCTTGATGTCTTGAAGTTTCTCTTCGGAAAGAATCTCGACCTCTTCTTCGACTTCATCTAATTCTTCTCTCACTCTTGACAGTTTCATCTCGCTCTCTTGAATGTGCATCTCAAGTTTGTGAGATTTGTCCCGAAGTTTTTCTCTCTCCGCTTTCATTTCATTTATCTCTTCTTCGGCCTCTTGAAGGGCAGAAAGCCTTTGCTCTTTCCCTTCCCTTTGATTTCTTATGCTCGAAAAGAGGTTTTCCGTTTCTTTCTTGACTGAGGTTAGCTCTCTTTCCTGATCCGCCACCTGTCTTCTCAGCCGTTCCGTCTCCGATTCGACTTCTGAGACTTCTCGAGAAAGAAGATCGATGTTCTCCTGATCAGCTTTGCTCTTTTGAATTAAGGAACTGTGTTCCTTTGTGTACTGTTCCTGCTTCTCGTATAGAGTGGATAGCCTAAGCCTGGTATCGACAATCTTTTCTTGAAGCTGTTCAAGGGCTTTCTTCTGTTTCTTAAGCTCTTCAGATTCCTCTTCAACTTTGCGTTGTAGTTCAGAGCGCTCTTCTTTGAGAGCAGATTGTTCTCCAACAAGAACTTCCTTCTTTCTAGAATTTTCTTCCATCCTTCTAGTATATTCGTTTTCAAGTTTCTGAAGCTCTGCTATCTCTTCCTCAACTTCCTGAGCAGATTTCAGCAATTCCGCTATCATTCTGTTTATTGCCGCCCCCTTTGAAGCCAATTCATTGAGCTCTTCTTGCAGCGCCTTCAGATATCCACGGACCTCTGTCATCTCGTCCCTAAGTCTTTCAATCTGCTTATTACCGAGCTGTATTTGCTTCTCCAGTTCGTCTTCTCTTTCAACAAGTTCTTGGATCCGTCTCTTCCTGGAGAGTAGATCGGTTCGAGTTTCTTCGCCAATAAACCCTCCGGTAATGGATCCACCGCTACTCAACAACTGGCCATCGACGGATACAATTCTACCAATGAAACCTTCTGATCTCCTCATTTCAATCGCATCATCAAGGGTTCTTGCTACAATTGAGTTTCCGAAAAGGTAAACCGGTAGTTTCTCGAAACCATCCGGGATTTCTACAAGCCTGGCAGCGTAGTTGATGAAGCCTGGATGCGACTCAACCCTTGAGAAATTTCTGAAACTGCCCTCAATCATGTCAATGGGAAGCAAGGTTACCCGACCTATCTTATACGATTTGAGGAATTCGATTATTCTCTTTGCGGTTATTGAGTCGTCAACCACTATATCCTGCATACGGTATCCTAGAAGAACTGTTATAGCGGTTTCAAAGGATTCTGGTACCTGTATGATGTTTGCAACAACATCTCTGAGTCCCGCAAAGCTCTCCTTTCTCGAGAAAACTTCTCTGACTGCTTTGGAGAATCCCTGATATTCTTCTTGCTGCCTTTGGAGTAAGCCCCTTTCCATTTGAGATCTTCTAAACTCGCTTTCATTGCTTGAAAGACGATCCCTAGTTTTCTCTAATTCTGCATCCAGCTCAACGAGTCTTTCTTTCGAGGCGCTTACTTCCGCTTCAACTTTTCGTTGTTTATCTGAACTTTCCTTGCCCTGTTTTGCTAGAGACTCGGTTTCTTCCTTGAGGGTTTCGAACCTATCTCTTTTCGTTTCCAGTTGGTTTTCGATTAGGCGCAATCTCTTACTTGTGTCTTCCCTGCTATTTTCAAGTCTCTCGAGCTCATTCTCAATCTTTGAAAGCCTCTTCGAAATAGACTCAAAGGTCTCTTGATGCTTGAGCCATTCTCGTTCTCTCGCGCTGTAATTTTTTAAAAGGGAGTCCCGTTCCTCTTCAGACAAAGAGAGGGCAGTTTCTTCATCTGAAACCTGTTGCTCGAGGCTCTCGATAATTAACTTAATCTCATCCTTTCTCTTATCGAGTTCCTCGATTTCCGATCTGAAATTGTCAATCCGGGTTGAGATTTCTATCAATCTATTCTCTTTTTCGTTCAGTCTTCTTGAGTACATCTCTTTGAGCTCCAACAAGTCGTTTTGCCGTTTCTTATACTCTTCGAGAAGTTTTGTGAACCCTTCGATTTCTTTGTCAACTTCTGAGAACTCTGCCCTTAAAGCAGACCACTTAGACTCGCCTTCAATTAACTTCTTCTGAAGATCTTTTAACTCGTTACGAACCTCTCCTAGATCTCCATTAAGAGTCCCAAGTTTCTCCTCTTCGAGTCTTGCGATATTGCCGAAGAAGAGATTCTTCAGCTCCTTCTGTTTCGCAGAATATTCAACGAACTTCTCAGCCCTTTTTGCTTTTAGATAAAGAGACTTACGTTGTTTGCCAAGCTCAAAAATTATGTCTTCAAGTCTGCTTAGATTTTCTTCCGTTGCCGCCAACTTTCCCAGCGCTTCTTTCTTCCTCTCTTTGTACACCGCAGTACCGGCAGCCTCTTCAATGAGAGCCCTCAGCTCGTATGGCGAGGCCGTCACTACCTTATCGACCTGTCCCTGCCCAACTATAGAGTATATATCCATTCCAACACCGGTTCCCTGGAATAGCTCCTTTATATCCTTCAGTCTGGACTGTTTGTCATTGACTTTGTAAGACGACTGTCCATCTCTAGATATCTCCCGCGCAATTGAAAAGATTCCTTCCTCTGATTCGAATACAAGTTTGACTTCAGCGGAGTTTGAAGGTGGAAATCTCTCTGAACCGTTGAAGATGACATCTTCCCTGCTGTCGGCCCTGATGTTTTTCATAGACTGCTCGCCAAATATCCATCTTATCGCGTCAACAACATTCGATTTTCCACTGCCATTGGGTCCGACTACCGCAGTCATGCCCGATGAGACCTCGAATCTAGTTGGCATGGCGAAGCTCTTGAATCCTTTTATGTAAACTGAATTAAGCCTCAGCATAAACTCCCTCCAGAACCCTTTCTTTGATCCGTCTCATATAAAGAGAAACATCGATTTCCTCACCATCGTGAGCGAAGTCTATAAGAATCCCCTCCTTACGGGCTTCCTCGACAATTCCCTTCTTATGACCTGTGAAAAATGGTTTGAATTTATTATGAAGTCTTAGCTCGTTTCTCTTCATTTCCCCGGAAAATGCCCTGACGATTTCAAGGAAAAGTCTATCACGCACGAGTTCTCCAATCGCAGGGTGAAATGGACCGGCCACCACGTTGTCTATCTGCTTTCCATACAGACAGATACCAATCCTGTTTATCTTCACATTCGATGTCGAGAGCAGAAGGTACATTTTCCAGAGAATCTCAATAGACTCCTGGAGGTCAAGAGGCGAAAATCTACGAAGTTTGTATTCATTCTCAAGAAGAGAACCCTTCAAAATCACCAGAGGATGAAGCCTAACGGAAGAGGCACCTACTCTGATAGCCTCTCTGGTCGAGTGAATGTCCTTACTCTCTGAGTCTTCGGGTAGCCCGGTCATCAAGTGAATGCCAAATTTGATTCCGTTGCTATTCAACAAGTGAGTTGCTTTATAAACATCGCTGGTGTTGTGGTCTCTGTTAGATTTCTCCAGAACAGTATCATCAAAAGACTGGACTCCAAGCTCGATAAAGTTTACCGGATACGGTTTCAAATACTCTACTAACCTCTCGGATATGAGCCCCGGAGAGGTGGAGAATCTGATCCCCTTTATCTGACCTGCTTTGAAGAACTCAGTTGCAACCTCCAGGTACTCCTGCTGATTACCAAACCCGGTAAATGTGCCACCATAAAATGCAAGCTCCACATCCTCTGGATGTCTAAAGAATGAAAGATACTTCTCTACAGTGGAAATGATCTCTTTCTCATCGGGAACTCCAGTGACTCCAGTGGCGGAGTATTCATTACAGAATATGCATCGCGTTCTGCAACCCTCATGTGGAACGAAAATTGGAATAATATTCATACTAGTATTATAAACCGATTGAGCACTATTTAACAAAGATACTTCAACAAATCTTAAACGAAATGCTTTCTGTGTTACTTTGCAGATGGTAGAATGAATCATTCAGGAGGAAGGAATATGGAAAGATTGATTTTAGTTTCATACAGTATAGCACTTTCTAATAATAACTGGCCGGGATCGGTCAGTTAATCTTTGCGTTTCAACAAAAAAGATTAGAAGGCCGATGGATAACCATCGGCCTTAATTTTTGAAGGGGTGAGAAAATGGAAAGCATCGGGAGACTCAGTTCTAGAGTGTTGGAGCACCTTAGTGATCCGGTTGTGAAGTCGGCAGTTAAAGTAAAATCTGCAATTCTGGGAGAAGCAAGCAGTTTTCTTAGGGGAAAGAACTTTGTCGAGCTACTTCCTACTATTGTATCTCCGATCACCGATCCACTTAATCACGAAGTTCACACCACAAGGTTCACTTACTACGATCAGGAGTATCGCCTTACGCAGTCAATGATATTTCACAAGCAACTAGCGTGTAAATCATTCGAAAGGATCTTCATTGTTTCTCCGAATGTAAGACTTGAAACATCGGAAAAGGCACTTTCAGGAAGACATCTCTTTGAGTTCAGTCAAATTGATCTTGAAATCCGGAACGCAAAGAGAGAGCAAATAATGTCTCTCATCGAAGACCTCATAATTACAGTAATGCTTTCAGTAAAGAGAAATTGCAGCGAAGAAATGGATTTTCTTTCCTCGGATCCTTCGATTCCTTCAAAACCCTTTGCTACGGTGAAATTCATGGACGCTTATGAACAGTATGGAAAAGACTTTGAAACGATACTATCCGCCAGTTTTAGCGAGCCGTTTTGGTTAATTGATTTCCCAATATGGGAGAGGGAATTCTATGACTTGTTGTCGGAAGATAAGAGAACACTCAAGGATATGGATCTAATACTTCCTCATGGATTTGGTGAAACTCTGTCCGGAGGAGAACGAGAATGGGAGCATCAGAGAATCCTTGAAAGAATGGGTTTCAAAGGCAACGACCCTGAAGAACTCTCATGGTACATGGATATCGCAGAAGGGGGAGAGCTTGTTCCGACTGCAGGTTGTGGAATTGGTGTCGAAAGACTGACAAGATATGTCTGTTCTCTAGACAACGTTTCAAGAACAAGACTCTTTCCCAAGGTCCCAGGACAGAGCTGGATATAAAAAACTCCCCCAACAGGGGGAGTTCTGGCTCCAGCGGAGGGACTCGAACCCCCAACCGTCCGGTTAACAGCCGGATGCTCTGCCATTGAGCCACGCTGGAACACAATGATTATTTTAACCCGAATCAAACGTTATTTCAAGTAGTAGGATTAAGGAAGAAAAGTTTGAATTCTCTTCACAGGACGCGTGGCAATGAGCGCAGTCCCCTGGCCATCGATATCATCCATAAGGACGTCTCCAATCTGTACAGGAGCTTCAACTGAAATTTTTCTGACCAAATCCATTTTCTCCTTTATAATCGACCTGTCAATTGCGCCAGATGTCTTCACGGAAACTAGGGGAATCTCCCCGTTGATGACTTTTACGCTTGTTGTAAGTATTCTCTTCGGCATGATTAATTCATTTAAAGCATATTCTTTTCCTCTGGGACATCTGTTACCCCTTATCTCATACTCGCTTCCGCTTTTTCTAACTGAAATTTTGCAACTAACCGGGCAAATTACACAAGTTATGTGTCTCTCCATTAGTGCACCTCCACCGTTAACCGTTTTGCGTCAATAAGAGGCATCAGCTTCTCTTTTTTAATAACCATCTGAATCATCTCACTGGGAACCCCATAAGAGAAACTCTTCTCGAGCCCTAGTTCCTTTAGAACTAGAGTGCCCTCGTCCATAGGGTTTTTCAATCTTACATACAGGCGTACGTGCTCATCCATATCCACTATGCCAGGCACAACAACTCCCACATTATCTCCCCTAACAACGGGAACCCTGTCCCCAGAAGTATTCTTGCCGAGCGCATAGAGAGCAGCATGACGGCCGGCTATCCAGCCCTCGGCGGCTACATAATCCACGAGATCGAATACCGCAACATTGTTTCCCGCCGCAAAAACACCCTCTACGGAGCTTTCACCTGTGTTTGAAACAACAAAACCTCTATTGATAGGATCGATAGTCAAATCATCATCGAAATCCTCAACCTGTGGAAGCAACCCGGCAGAAAGTATTAAAGTGTCAACTTTCAGCCGGCTGGAAGTGCCCGGTATCGGAACGAATCTCTCATCGACCTTAGTTATTTCAACTTCTTCAAGCCTTCCCTTTCCGAAGACTTTGGTCACAGTTGTCGAAAGGAGAAGGGGAATATCATAATCTTCAAGGCACTGAACAATGTTTCTTGTAAGACCTCCGGGATATGGCATCCGTTCTATTACAGCGACTACTTCCACACCTTCAAGTGTCAGTCTTCTTGCCATTATCAACCCGATATCCCCTGATCCTAGTACAACCGCTCTTTTTCCTGGTAGATAATTCTCTAGATTCACATATCTTTGAGCCAAACCTGCCGGCAATATTCCTGACGGTCTATAACCCTGTATCAACAGCGAGCCGAACGGTCTTTCTCTGGCTCCGCTCGATATGACAAGGGCCTTCGCAGAAATTTCAAATGCTCCCTTAGGAGAAAGCACAACTGCTTTTTTCTCCCTCACGTCTATGTGCCGGACATAGGATTCACCGATCATGCTCACCCCTTCTTCACTCATCTCACGTTGAAGGCGAGAGGCAAATTCCGGACCTGTCAGTTCCTCATGGTAGAACTGAAGGCCGAACCCATTATGAATACACTGATTTAGGACACCTCCTGCAATCGGTTCTCTTTCTAGGAGAGTAACGTCAGCTCCAGTTTTTGCAGCACTGAGAGCTGATGACATACCTGCTGCTCCGCCACCTATGATAAGAACGTCTGTGGTGAGTCTGTTCATTGTCTCACCTTCCCATCAACTATCCAGCTTCCCTCGCTGTTCTGTCTAACTTCGGATAGATCCTTCTTGAGCTCTCTAGCCAGAATCTTCGCAATGTTCCAGCTGCAGAACCCGCCCTGACATCTTCCAAAACCCGCTCTAGTTCTAAATTTAATCCCGTCAATTGTTCTTGCTCCATCGCGAATGGCCTGGACTATCTCGGCTTCAGAAACCTCATTGCATTGACAGACGATTCGCCCATACGCAGGGTTTTCATCAATCATCTCAGAGACTTTCCCAGCTGGAAGTTCCTTTATCTTTACTCTCTCTTCAAGGCACGGAACAAAATCGTCTCTTCTAACCAGATCGATTCCAGTTTCTGGAACGATCATACTAACTACGAATTCCGCAATTGCGGGGGCTGCAGTCAAACCTGGAGATCTCATAGCCCCCACTGTGATGAAGTTTGCAAGTTCTTCGGCTCTCTTTATGTAGAAATCCTTTTGGACGGTTTCAGGTCTCAGCCCGGCAAATGACTTTATGAACCACTTTGCATTGTCTATTCCCGGGATAAGATATTCTCCAGATTCTCTAACTGAAGTCAGCCCAGAATCAGTAGTGCTAACATCTTCCGGCGAAAACTCGGGTAGTTCAACTGAAGTCGGCCCTAGAAGAACTCCTCCATCAACCGTTGGAACAACTAATTTTCCCTTTCCTGCAGCGGTTGGAAGCGGAAATATTATCATATTTACTAATTCACTTGCCTTTTTATCCAAAAGGATATACTCACCCTTTCTCAAATGAACCGGGGGCACATTCACGTTAAAGGCTGAAGCAACCTTTTCGTAGAAGAGACCGGCTGCGTTTATTACCAAGTCGGCTTCAATCTTCCTGCCAGAACTTAGAAATACTTCGGTGACCCTTCCTTCATTGATCTTCCCGCCTATGACTTCTTCACCTGTGACAACCTCGCCCCCGTTTGCGGCAACATTCATAGCCGAAGCAATTGCCACCATCCAGGGCTCAGTGATTCCAGCAGTACCACAAAATAGGGCATAATTAAATTCATCTGAAATGTGAGGTTCCAGCTCTCTAAGCTCATTTTTGCCAACGATTCTGAGATCTTTTACTCCATTGTTGATACCATTTTGAAGTAGCTCCTCAAGTTTTGGAAGCTCGTTTCTGTCCTTTGCTACGACAATCGATCCGGTCCTTTTTACAGGGAATTTCAATTCTTCAGCGAGCTTATCAAACATTAGATTTCCGGGAGCGCAGAACCTAGCTCTTAATGTTCCTGGCGGATCGTCATAGCCACCGTGAAGAATAGCAGAGTTTGCTTTAGTAACTCCCTGTCCTATATCCTCTGATTTCTCAACGAGAACAACCTTAATTCTAAATCTGCTGAGTTCTCGAGCGATTAGAGACCCGACAACTCCACCTCCAATGACTACCGCTTGCATCCAGCACCTCCAAAAAGAAAACCACGCCATACAAAAATGGCGTGGTTCTCTCATAAACTCTACCACGTGTAAAGAATTATATCATATTCCATACACTCAGCCGGAAAAAAGTGACCCTTCAGAGAACAGGAGGGTTCCTTCTTTCGAAATCAGCGCTTAGTGTATTATTCTACTTAGGAGGGGTTTTATGCTAAAAGGAATTATTGCGGCTTTATGGAACAGAAAAGAGAGACCAGAATCAGTTGTTCCGGAAACGGTTTTCTTCCTAAATGGTGGGCTCTTTGAAATACAGGAGAGGATCGATCGATTCAAAGCTGCTGGAAAGAAGGTCTTCGTGGATATTGATTTTGTTTCTGGGCTTTCTGGCGACGAGGATAGCGTTCTTTATCTTAAGAAGAGCGGAGTCGATGGAATAATCACTGCTAAGCTTAGAATATTCAAACAAGCAGTAAATGCCGGGATGCATCAGAGCCTTTTGAGGTTTTTCGTACTTGACTCGAGGGCCGTTGAAAAGGGAATTCAAACGATCGTATCTAATGGAGTGAGAAACATTGAGATACTGCCTGGAATAGTCGCAGCGAAGGTAGCCCCAAAAATCAGAGTTCATGCACCTGAGACTACCATAGTTGCTGCAGGTCTTATAGACAGCGTTGAGGAAATTGAAATGTTGAAGAACCATGTTGATGGGGTTTCCACTAGTTCCACGGCCTTGTGGACCTATAGATGGTGATTATCTGTTTATTCTAGGATCGAGCACATCTCTCAGCCCATCCCCCAGGATGTTGAGACTCAAAACGATTATAGCTATCATCATTCCAGGAAACAGGACTATCCATGGTGCGCTCAACAAATAGGAGGTTCCCTGGCCAACCATTCCTCCTAGAGTAGGCTCTGGAGGAGGAACTCCTAGACCGAGAAAACCAAGGGAAGCCTCGGTTAGAAGCGCTGTTGAAACATTTGTGGTGAAGGTTACAATCAGGATCGAAGAGATGTTTGGAAGAATGTCTTTAAGCATTATAGAGATATTCTTTTTTCCAAGCGCCTTAGAAGCCTTCACAAAAAGAGTATCCTTTAGAGAAAGCGTTGCTCCCCTTACGGTCCTTGCAAATATCGGCACATAGACAAGGCCGATTGCAAAGATTAGGTTGGACATGCTTGAACCGAAAAGAGCAATTATGAATAGTGCCAAAATAAGCGATGGGAAAGCGAAGAAACTATCCATAATCCTCATGATTATCAGGTCGGTCAGTCCGCCAATATAGCCCGACAACAGCCCCAGCATAGTACCGATTATCGCCGAAATAGCAATCGCACTGGAAGCGATTATTACGCTCTTCTGTATTCCATACATCGACCTTGAGAACACGTCTCTTCCGAACTGGTCTCCACCAAACAAATGATCTATAGAAGGCCTGCTCATAAAGGCATCCATATTCATCTTGTACGGGTCATATGGTGCAAATAAACCAGGGAATAGTGTGATCAGAACAATGACAAAGATCATGATCATGCTAATCGTGTAGATCGGATTACTCACAAGTCTCCGCATTACTCTAAGCATAGTCGCTCACCCTAACGTAGCTCGACACGAGGATCAATTAGTGTATATATAACGTCAACCAAGATATTCAACATTACTATTATTATCCCGATAAAAAGAACAATTCCCTGAACAACGGGATAATCTCTTTCATTGACAACCTGAAGAAGAAGTCTTCCCATTCCGGGAAGGGCAAACATATTCTCTATTACTATGGTTCCACCAAGCAGATAGCCTAGCTGAATACCCGAGAGCGTTACAACAGGAATTAGAGCATTTCTCAAAGAATGCTTGAGAATTACATTTCGGGCACTCACTCCTTTTGCTCTGGCAGTTCTAACGTAATCTTGATTTAGTACATCCAGCATCGATGTTCTGGTAATTCTCAAAATCTGCGCTGCTACCATCAAGCCCATTGTAAGTGAAGGAAGAAACATCACCTGTAGATTAGAAAACGGATCGACTACCGGACTCACATATCCAAATAGGTTGAAATTATCGAAGGCACCAGAAACCAGCACAATTAAGATCGCCCCCACCCAGAAGGATGGGGACGAAAGACCAATTAGACCGATCACTCTCACAAAGTTATCGAGAAAACCATTTCTCTTTATTGCAGAGATTATTCCCATGGGGATTCCAAATAAAAGTGCAAATCCTAATGAGAAAGCGGCCAATTCAAGAGTAACCGGGAATCTTTCCTTTATCAGTTCGGTTACGGGTCGGCCCGTTCTTAGTGAAGTGCCCAGGTTGAATGAAAGCAGATTCTTAACCCATATTCCATACTGAACAATCAGGGGCTTGTCAAGCCCATATTCGGAATACAGATCCTCTATCTGACTTTCAGTCAGATAATTCTGGGTTCCCAGCATTATATCTATCACATCGCCAGGAACTATGTGAATCGCAATGAACACCATGAACGTGACTAAAAGAACTGTGGGAACTGCAGATAGCAGCCTCCTGATTACGTAACCGAACTCCATATTCTACTCTGAAACTAATCTTTGCTTGTTTCTCTCAAAAACACAAGGCTTTCATTCGCCAATGATCTAAATCCCTTAACGGAATTATTAGAGGCAAATAACGTGTTTGGCGAATAGAGAAAAAGTATTGGTGATTCTTCCACGAGTTTTCTCTGGACTTCTTCATAGATCAGTTTTCTGGCGTTCATATCGGACTCGCTTCTACCCCTATCAAGTAGATCATCGACCTCATGGTTACTATAGAGAAAGACATTAGTCGATCCTCCAGTTCGGAAAGTCCTGTTGAACTGGATGTCTGGATCTATCGATCCGCTATTCATAGAAATGAAAGAATCGAAATCACTCTCTCTCCACTTGCTGATGAAAATTCCCCACTCAACCAAGTTTATCTTTGCAGTGACACCGATTTCTGCCAGCTGAGCCTGGATTACCTGTGCAACCTTATCGAAATTGTATCTCTGCGCAGCAACTATCTCAAATTCGAAGCCATTTGGATAACCGGCTTCTGCAAGTAGCTGCTTCGCCTTTGAAGGATTGTAACTATACTCCTCGAACTGATTGGGTTGCAAAGCCCAGAAATCCAGCTCGGGGTTCAACGGACCCGTAACTGTTGCCTCGTCAAAGGCTACAGCCTTCACTATCATTTCCCTGCTAACGGCGTAACTGAGGGCGTTCCTAACTTCCGGTTTGCTTAGAGGTCCTCTTGTCGTGTTGAAACCGAGCAAATAATAGCTTAGCACTGGCGTCCTGTAAATTACGAACTTGTCTGAGGCTAACTGGTTAAGACTTAGTGGCTCGCTGATCTTTGCAATATCGACGTCCCCATTCCTTAAAGCGGAAACTCTTGTTACCTCTTCGGGCATTATCATCATTTTTATTTCATCGAGATAAGGAAGCCCGGCAACAAAATAGTCTGCATTCTTTCTCAGCCTTATGTAGTTGCCTGCGACAAACTCAGCAATGTAGAAAGGCCCCGTACCATTTGTCTCTAGCTGAAGATTTGCGCCTGACTCGACAAAACTCTTGGAAAGTATAGCGCTGTTAACTCCCGCAAAATTGGGAAGAAGCGAAGAAGCCATCGGGATTTTCAGCTTGAACTCAACCTTGTTTCCGTCTAAAGATCTTATTGTTTCTACCTCGCCGTAATAACTGGCTGCTGGAGCCTTTACTTCGGGATCCCTTATTCTTTCAAAAGTAAAGAGAACATCCTCAACAGTCAAAGTCTCGCCATTGTGGAATTTTACGCCTTCTCGTATTTTGAACACTATTGTGTAGGGATCCACCACTTCGAAATCTTCGGCTAGATTAGGAACGAGATTCATATTTTCATCATACTTCAGAAGACCATCGTAAACGTTCTCAAGAACTCTGTGAGATGCAAATGCGGTAACCAGCGTCGGATCGAATCCTACCGGCTCAGTTTCAATTGCCATAACCAGTACGCTGTCACTTACGCCAAACACTGCTACTGAAAGAAATGTAACTAATACTGCCAAGAGTAATTTCTTCACGCTAACACCTCCAAAATGGAATTCTATTCCTTTCTGCTCTCGAGCAAGACTGGATCATTAGGTTTCTCTACATCATAAACTAACATGCTGTTTCCCGATCTCACTATCAAAAGGCTCCCCTCAACTGAAATCTCATCGACCTGGGTGAGCTCCAAATCCCGAAGAATTACAGGAGAATCTGGAGTACTAATGTCTACAATCGACACTCCCTTATCGGTAGACGCGTAAAGAACACTGCCCGACACCTCTATTTCAAGAACAATGTAGTACCTTCCTACATTAGCCTTTCTCGATCTCGCTATATCAATGACCTTCAAACCACCGTCTATTCCTGCCTCTCCGGAATAAACAACACCGTTACTTTCAGCAACTGCTCTGGAATAACCATCCAAGGGAACTTCAAAACTTGAAGAACGATCGTTGTAAGTTTCCCCTTCTCTCTCGAGGATTTTTATTCCCGACAAAGCATCTGCCAGATAAATTCTCGAGAGATCTTGCGTGACGAATAAATCAACCGGTGTCGTCCAGTCCCTGTAAACAGTTTCCATTCTTTCGGGAATGCCACTTTCGCTGAGAACTACTCTAATGACCATTCCTGCACTCTTGGTGTCTAGAATCCAGAGATATCCGCCCTCCATAATCAACTTCTCTGGAACCGTGTTAGTAACTAGAGTGTCTATAACTTCGGCCTCACCGGTCCGGTAGTTGATTGTGGACAGTTTTCCACTTTTGTCTATCACATAGAGTAGATCACCGTTTAGAATTGCGGAGTTCTTTCCATCATACTGATAAGGGATCTCAACGATTTCCAGGCCAGCACTGCTCAGTGAAACTATATTCAAAACGTCGTTGAAGTAGAAAGCCAACATATCGACACTCTCAGAAGCAGTAGGTCTATCGGACGACATTGTCTTGAATCTATTTGGACCGGTTGAGGATATCATCTTTCCTTCCTGCCAGAGCTCAACTGACCAATAGTAGGTCTTGCCGTTATCCAATCGATTCTGCAATCGCATAGAAGTGGCATCAGTTATACCGATCAGTGACATTTCCGACTCTGACTCACCAATAAACACTCTAAACTCTCCACTTCCCACTTCAGAAGATTGCCAGGAGAAAACGGGGGTAAGATCTACTTCCGAATCCACTACCGGGGACAGGATGTCAATCTTGAATTCTGATGCAGTAACATTGAATGTTCTCGTTTCGGATTTAACAACATTTTGACCGTCTGAAGCTGTAATGTACCAGCTATATGTCTTGTTCATCAAAAGGCCGGATACTCTAATCTGATTTGACTGCATGGAATCTCTGTAAAGCTCTAGATCCTCGTCGGTTCCAAAATACACCGAGTATCTCAGATGATCTCCGTCAGGATCATAGCCTGACCATGTTAAATCAACATACGTTTCACCAACCGCCCTTCCATTAACGGGACTGATTAAAGAAAGTTCTGGAGGCCTGTTTTCAACCGAGAATCGGAAGGTCTCGCTTCTTATTGTGGCTCCACTATTGTCTGTCAACTGAACGAACCATTCATATGTTCGTCCCGCAAGAAGCCTTCCTGTCTGATAACTGTTGCTCGAAACAGTGTAACGTGAAAGGCTACCCAGTTCTCCAAAATAGACTTCCTTCTGCCTTATCGCTTCTGTATCACCGTCTAAAACCCATTTCAATGTTACTCCCGAAGCCGGCACCTTTTCTCCGTTCCTAGGCGCTTCAAGCAACACTCCAAACGACTGTCCAGAAATGAAACTGACCGGTTCACCTGCATACTCTACATTGTCCCTCAAAACAGATACAGCCCAGAAGTACTGCCTACCGTCCTCAAAAGATAGTTCGGGTCTGTATATGTTGTCCTGAACAACTCTTCTGACAATGGGGTTATGATCTGAATCATAAAGTCGGAAGACGTATCCCGAATTCTGTTGTGAATAAGACCAAGAGAACTCTCTGCCGTTCTCGAATACTCCACCGGAAGGATAGATGTAGTCTAGTCCCGAAACACGGCTTTTTATAGGTATTTCGAGAGTCCCTATTTCACCTCCGGGGTCCTCTGCCACGATTGTCAACAAGTAATCTCTGCCGGAAAAGAGGTTGGTTATGACATATCTCTCAAGGTTATCTCCGATAGCTACTGGCCGCCCTAACGACTCTTCGGCAAGGTTAACATATACTCCCACCTCAAGGTCTTCTCCTTCAGGATCGTCCAGCTCCCATTCAACAACAAGAGGAGTCGTTGCCCCCTCCAGGAACATTCTAGGAGGATGAGTTAAAGTTATAACCGGCCTTTGGTTTCCAGTAACAAAGGATGCGTATTTGCTGACAGAACTTTTTCCCCCGTCATCGGTAACCTTTACGGCCCATTCGTAACGTTGACCGGGATCAAGCTCTTCGATAGTCAGTGAATTCCCGAGAGCTTCGTACTCCTCTTCATTTCCAGCAGAATCTCGCAGATGTACCTTTGTCGACACAATTTCTCCATCGGGATCACTGGAAACCCAACTTAGAGTCAAATCATTGGTCGATACTTCCGAAGCTCCATCCACAGGGAATCTGAGCTCTGGTAACGCCGGAGGTAGATTTTCGCTGGTGAAGCTCCAGACTTCTCCCTCAGTTTCAGAACCGTTCTTGATAACATCGACTCTCCAAAAGTACTTCCTGTTACTAAATAGGTCCAAGGTCAATTCAATCGAAGTTTCCTTCGTTTCGTTTTCAAAGACTATGTCATTCAACCTGTCGTCATTTCCAAGAACGAATCTATAAGAAAGATCTTCGCTCTCATCATCGATTTCCCAGCTAAAAGTAGTGTCAGATAAGCTTACTTCAACTTCACCAGGCTGAGGCGTCAACGGGACAGCTACTTCCAGAGACTTCTGCCCTGTAGTGAAAACAGCGTCTTCACTTCTAGCGAAGGCACCTCTAGAGTCTTCTACCGTAATAAACCAGCTGTAATTCTCGTTTTCTTCCAGGTCTCTCACAATATATTCTTGAGATTCGATTGGACCTAGGATTCTTGAGTCATTCTTCGATTTCAAATGAAGCATGTAGTTAAGAGAATCACCATCGGGGTCTTCTCCAAACCAGTTGAATGATACAACCGAGGGTTCGACAAACTCCGTCGACACCGGCCGAGAAAGATAGATCGAAGGAGGCCTATTACCCGGGGTAATAGAAATATCTCTTATGGTTTCTCCTCCTTGACCATCGCTAGCTCTTATAGAGAGTGTGTAGTTCGTTTCTTCATCAAGTGCTGAGAGAAAAATCGATGTCATTCTACCTGAAGCGATTCTGGCAGGCTCATCACCATCCGGTCCAAAGAATACTTCGCTTGTAACACTATCTCCATCGGGGTCTACTACTTCCCATTTTACCGGCACAGAATCCTGCCCTGGAGAAATATTCGGATACTCCATCTCGATTATGGGTGCTCTGTTAGAAGTCCGGAAGATCCACTCTTCGCTCTTCTTTTCTTTTCCAGATGCATCTCTAACAACGACATACCAACTATAAGTTGTATGGCCTTTGAGAGAAGGGACAGCAATCTCGGTTGAATTTGTTGTTCCAATTAGTGAATATCTTGACTGCCCCTCGGAAAGGTAGACATCAAAATCTAGCTCGTCAAGATAGTATTCGAGAGGCAAAGAAGTCTTCCACGAAAGAAATCCTCTTCCCGCATCAAAATCGCTAGCTCCGCTTCTTGGATTTTCCGGCGTAACTGCAGGAAGATCTACCCTCATCTGAGTTGTGAAGCTCTCAGTATAAGAAGTAGATTCGCCTCCGTACGAGTCCTTCGCAACGACTTTCCAGTAGTACTTCGTCGAGTAATCAAGTCTCTTAAGTAACGAAACGTCAACCATTGTTTCGTTCGTTCCTCTAATGAGAATGTCCTTCTCATCTAATCTTGGCTCTCTACCAAAATACACGTCGTATACTAACTCATCTCCATCAGGATCATTGGAACTCCAGTTAAGTGTCAGATCTTTTAGAGGGACGTTTCCCAGGTTGCTGCCTGGTGGAACTACCTCTGGCCTTCTAGGATAAGTATTCATGAGTACGAATGTCCAGATTTCACTTTCTGCGGATTTTCCACCTTCTGTGTAAACCCTTACTTTCCACCAGTACTGAGAGTGAGGATCAACCTCAAACTCGTGAGAAAAGGAAAATATTCCTTCGGTAGGGGAGGTCAGATCACCCTGAAGGTCAAGTGCCAATCTGGTCAAACTGTTTCGGTCCTTGCCAGCAAAGACTTCTGCTAAGAGGCCGTGCCTGGGACGTTCATATACAGCTTCCCACCTTAATTCTACCTTTTCAGCATACTGGATTCTCTCTGCATTTTTCGGAATTGGTGAGACATTCGAAATAAGTATTTTCGGTTCTGGAACGGGCCAGAGGAAAAAGGCCGCTACTACGGCCGCAACAATTACTAAGAGCAAGGTGATTATTATCGGCACTATCGAAGAACCTCTATAATAGTGCAATCTACATCCCTCCTCAGACTCGCATTCCAATCTCGCGCACAGAATTCCACTCGGTTTTCTTATCCAGTGTATCTTCAGAAAACCGAAGGCCACTAAGCTTCTTTATATGCTTTGACTCAACTAGAAACTCGTTAGAAACAATCTCTATAGTAATATATCCCAGTTCCACTCTTCTGGCAAAACCGTTCCTTGGATCGTCATCAATCATTTCAACAACCGGTTTCCATGTCCCAGTATTGGCATAAAATTTCTCTTCTCCGTTGCTCGAAATCATTCTAAGGACATGACGGTGATTATGACCCATTATCACGCCCTTCAGATCACCGGGAACAATTGCGGGAGCTTTATCTCCGTACATCAGAAAGAATTCGTTGTTCATAGCTTTACGAAAGCCCTTCTTACCTTCGGCTCCAAGCAATCTTCTGCCCTGTTTGTAAAGGTTATCGGTCTTCTTCAGCTTTCTAAATGCCATAACCATTCTAACCATAAGACTACCGAGTTTCATTCCACCGTGTTTGTTGATGAATAGTCCTTCAATAACCTTCAACATTGGCCAACTGGCGTCTATCCAACGCTGTGCCGCATCACTTTTCAGCATCAGAAGGAACTGTCTGGCCCATTCATCCTGAAGATCTGAATCAACATCATATACTCTTCTAATAAAATCGAACCACTGAAAGACGTCGAGAGTAGGATGAATGTTCTGATAATCCCTAACTGCCTGTTCAGGAAGCTCTTTTCTCAAGAGGCATTTATCAAAATTTTTCATCATGAAGCGCGCCATGTAGTCACCGAATGGTTGCATTAACTCGCCGCTTCTCCTGTCCTTGAAAAACCTGTTCACAATGTCATACTGGTTTCCGTGCAAAGCAAGAGTCTTGAACTCTCTGTCGAGATAGTATGGTTGTATCTGTACACTTTCACTGTCACCCAGGAATTCAGTGAGCCTCTTTCTAAGACCTTCATTGAAAAGAAGAAATGAGTCGTGGTTTCCAACAACATATATCAGTCTACCACTCTTGGTGAACTCCCGAAATGCTCTGAATACCTCCCTGTGTCTGTTCTCAATAACATCTATTATCGACACATCCAGTTGATCGATGAGTTGATCGAACGGCAAGAGTCCTCTTTTCTTAACAAACTCTGAAGTCAAAAGCTCGAGTCCATCGCCAACAATGATTATTTCTCTGAATGCTTTTTCCTTTGAGCTCAATATCAGCTCTACAAGATCGGAATCGAATTTGAAGTCATCCTTTAACGTCCCGTCGCCAATATGAAGATCACTAAGGTATAGTTTTTTCAATCCCTTCCTCCCAAGTTCCATGATACCCCAAAAACAGAGTCAATACTCTGCACCGTGAGAAATTGCCAGTTCAAATATCTACACAAAGATGAGAGAATATAATGATGAACAGCCTTTTCTATTTGATTGACCTATTACTGGCTTTGCCGCTCTTAATGAACGGTCTTGGTGCATTCATTGCAGCCTGTTGTACGAGTGTTCTGATCAGTTTTTCAATGCGCGGTTACGAGGGAATCACGATCTCTGATAAAGAAAAGCAAATGGCTTCTACCCTTGGATCTGCTGTTATGTCTTGCTTTGTTTTTCCAGTCTTCCTTCCTGTATCACCGTTTGTTGCCCTTCCTGCGCTAGGAGCAACGGTCGTCAGAAATTTCATACTCTACAAACGTGTGAAATCGCAATTCAAGGAAGAAAGCTTTATGCTGACCTCTAATGACCCGATTGAACCAAAGGTGGTATATGATAGCTTCAAAAGACTCTTGGATGTTGGTATTGGAGTAATAATGTTAGTTCTGTTCAGCCCGATTATCGTTATAGTTTCTTTAATTTCTCTGCTCATGGAAGGTAGACCCATCTTCATCTGCCAAACAAGGATCGGCAAGGACTGTAAGCAATTCGGAATGTACAAGTTCAGGACTTTCGACACGAAGGGAAACAAGGAAACGATAACAAAGCTTGGCAAATTCTTGAGACCACTCAGACTGGATGAACTTCCGCAAATCATAAACATTATCAAAGGAGATATGAGTCTTGTAGGACCAAGACCCGAGCTTCCATCATTTCACAAGCTTGGAATGGACAACATCGTAGACTATTCGTCTAGACTTCTCGTAAAACCGGGTCTAACGGGCTGGGCTCAGATAAACTACAAATACACTACAACGCTGGAAGAATACCGGATTAAAACCGCCTTTGACCTCTATTACGTGAAGAATAGATCATTTATTCTCGATATCAAGTGCCTCTTCAAGACACCATTTGCCGTATTTCTCACTTTGCTAAAGAAGGAGGACTGAGCCAAAAACGAAAGGAGCCATAAGGCCCCTTCAAAACTCATACAGCTTTGAGAACCTACCCTTTGGCTATTTCCTCAAGTTCTTTCTTTCTCTCGATCACACTCTTTTTGTTGTCTTTGTAATGGGTATGGAGTAGTTCGTGAGAGAGATGTCCTAAAGGCTTTCCGAGATACTCTTCATAAAGCTTAGCAATCGCCGGGTTTTCGTGAGATTTTCTGATTACCGAAGATTTGTCAATATTATAGATAGCTTCCATCCTCTTCTGAAGATAACCGGGCTGACTCGATTTGGGTTGGCCACCGCCTCCGATACATCCGCCCGGACAAGCCATGACTTCGACAAAATGGTAGAATGCTTCTCCTGAACGAATTTTGTCCATCAACTTGACAACGTTGCTTCCCCCGTGAACTACGGCTACTCTTACCTTGGTACCCTTCATATCGATTTCAGCTTCCTTCACCCCGTCAAATCCGCGGGCAAAATCGAAATCAAGTCTTGGGAGCTCTTCTCCTGTATGAAGCTCGTATGCAGTTCTCAAAGCGGCTTCCATAACACCGCCTGTAGCACCAAAGATTACCGCAGCGCCGGTAGAGATTCCGAGTGGACTGTCAAATTCTTCCTCTTCAAGCGACTCGAAAGGAATCTTGTGCATCTTAATCAGCTTCCCAAGTTCTCTTGTTACAAGCACCGCATCGGTAGATCTTGTCCCCCTGACTGTCAAAGTATCTCTGCCCTTTTCGTCCTTCTTAGCTGTACACGGCATTATCGACACAAGATAAATGTCTTCCGGCCTCTTCCCTATCTTTTCTGCAAAGTACGTTTTGACCAGGGCGCTCATCATCTCCTGGGGAGACTTCGCCGTTGAAAGGTTCTCGGTGAATTCCGGGTACAACTTCTCCATCATGTTTACCCAACCCGGGCAACATGAAGTGAACATCGGAAACTTTCCGCCTTCCTTTACCCTTTCAAGAAGCTCAGACCCTTCTTCCATAATTGTGAGGTCGGCAGTGAAATTCGTATCAAATACATAGTCGAATCCAAGCTTTCTAAGCGCGGCAACCATCTTACCGGTGCTGACCGTGCCGGGAAGCTCTCCAAACTCTTCAGAAAGGGCCACCCTAACTGATGGAGCGGTTTGCGCTATCAAAACCTTATCATGTTTTCTCAGCTCGGCGACTACCTCCCTGAATTCCATTCTCTCAGTAATTGCCCCAACAGGACAGACAGCCGAGCACTGACCACAGTTTATGCAATCGGTGGCCGCGATGGGCGCACCTAAAGCTGGCAGAGGAAGAACATGATACCCTCTATTCACCGAAGAGAGTATCGAAAGACCCTGTAGCTCATCGCAGGCTCTCACACATCTCCCACAATCAATACACTTGTTCATGTCTCTAAAAAGCGATGGACTGGAGGTATCATATGGAACATTTCTCAGCGTCTTTGGGAACATATCTTCAACGTCGTACTGATATATTAGATCTTGAAACTCGCATCTACCATTTACATCACAGGTCATACAATCATTAGGATGATTGGAAAGGAGAAGACCTAGGTTAAACCTTATTGCTCTAGTAACCCTTTCAGAATTTGTCTTGATTTTCATTCCATCAGCAACTTGAGTTGCACACGCTGGCGAGAGGTTACGAGCTCCCTCTACTTCTACAACACAAACCCTGCATGAACCTACCACCGAAAGCGCAGGGTGATAACAAAGAGTCGGAATAGTTATTCCTACTTCACGGCAGGCTTCCAGTATACTCTGGTTTTCATCAACAGTAAAATCCTTGCCGTTCACGGTAATTGTCACGGGCACCTGACAGCACCTCCATTCAAAATCTACATTAACTGAGCTTAAGAAACTAGATTGTGATTTTTCTATCAAATAGATTCTAGCATATTGATTGCCCCTTATGCCAGATATTAGGTTAAAATTCACCCACGTAGAAACAAAGTATAATCTAATTTGTTTAGCGACAATAAAGAACTGATTTAGCCGACTATTCGGATACTCGAGGTTATTTTCCCGCAAATGAATTCGTTTGGCCATGGAACAGGAATAAACTATAATGGAACTGATAATTATTATGTTTTTCATGGAGGTTATGCGGTATGAGAAAATGGTTCTTCTGGGCTTTGTTGATGGTCGTTGTGGTTGTTGTTTTTGCAATACGACTCCTGCCTGACATGCTTAACAAACCCCCAATAATAAGCATCCCCGATATGATTATCGATGAGGGCAGTACGCTTTCGATAGATCTTCACGACTATTCAAGCGACGAGAAGATGACATCTCTGAGTTACACGAAAATTTCGGGTCCCGGAGAGGTCAAAGAGAACTTCTACATTTTTTCACCGAGTTTCCAACAGTCGGGAAGTCACTCTGTAACAATTTCAGTAGTAGATTCGAAGGAGCAAATGGCGGAGTCTTCATTCGAAATCGCTGTGAGAGAGGTCAACCGTCCACCCGAGCTTTCTATCCCAGACCAGGTGGTTGCCGAAGGGGAGACAATTTCAATAAACCTTGACGAGTATGCAAATGATCCTGACCTTGACGCCTTGAATTATTCATTAACCGAGGGCAATGGACAGATAATTGGAAGCAACTATACTTATGAACCTGATTTCACAAGTGCAAATTATGAGAGGGTGACTATTTCCGTTTCAGATGGAAGAGGAGAAAAGGCAGCTTCAACGTTCATGATATCTAATAAAGCCTTTGCTACATCCTCAACAGAGCTGACCGCAGACTCCACATCTTCTGTGCCATCGGAAACTGCCGCTACGAGTCTAGACAGTCCAGTCACATCTTCGGAAACAGAAGTGGCCGATGCACAGAATCTCCCACCTACTGCTGATGTCCCGGATCAGGCACTCGAGCAAGGAAACACTTTGGTTCTGGACCTGAGAGGTTTTGTGAACGATCCAGAGGATGAACCACTTTCAATTAACTTAAAATCGGGACCGGGTGAGGTTCAAAGAACTCTTTACTCCTATGTGAGCCCTCCCGGGGATGCCGGTTCCAAGACAGTAGTCTTGGAAATATCGGATGGAAAGAACGTCGTCGAAGAAAGCTTTCAGATAAACATTGAGTCCGCGAACAAAGCTCCGGTAGCTTCAAGTATTCCGGAAGGCGTCGTTTTTCAGAGTGAACAATACAGATTGAACCTCGAGAATTATTTTACTGATCCTGACGGGGATTCGCTTTCATTCCAACTTCTCAGTGGCCCGGGAAGAATCGAAGGGTCGACGTACACATTCCAATCGGACGAACCAGGAAGATACTCGGCAACTATTCGAGCTTCCGATGGAAAGGGAGAATTCATTGAAAGAACGGCGAATCTCACTGTAGTTCGGACGAACAATCCGCCGACAATTTCAATTCTACCTAGAAGAATCGCGGAGGGTGATGTACTAACGATTGACCTTTCAGAATACGCTTCAGATCCTGATAACGATTTACTCAGCTTCTCACTGGTCTCCGGCCCTGGAACTATCCAGGGAGAAACCTACACCTTCGACGCAGACTATGGCACCGCAGGAACTTATGAAGCAATTGTCTCTGTAGGAGATGGAAAAGGCGGGTCTGCAAGGGCGACTTTCAGAATTGATGTTAGGGAGAGCAACAGGCCACCAGAATTAAATATACCTGGATTTACAATAGCAGAAGGTTCCAGACTTGTTGTTGATCTCAGTGAATACTCATCTGATCCGAACAATGACAATCTATCATTTGAGATCGTTCAGGGAATGGGAACGATCGAAGGAAGCAGGCTGATAATTGAACCAGGTTTCGAAGATTACGGTTTTTATACAATTGTAGTAAGCGCTTCTGATGGAAGGGGAGGCCAGACCAGTGCCACCTTCGATCTGCTGATTACCGACACCAATCGCCCACCCGAGTTTAATGTGCCTGATCAAACAACCATTGCGACTAGAACCTTGCGGCTTGACCTCAGACAGTTTAGCATCGACCCAGACGGAGACTATCTAAGGTATGAGCTGGTCTATGGACCTGGAGTTCTTACGGGAAGCATTTACTCCTTCATTCCAGAAGAGCTGGGATCGAACACAGTTATGCTAACCGCTAATGATCTAAAAGGCGGGGAGGCATCGACTACTTTTACGATCACTGTGAGATGATAGACTCCTTGTTAGCCAAATTACGCTGGTTTATACGACGTGATTGTAAAGACAGGCATTTAATATCAATTATGAACCATTATCTCCTTATTACTCTCTCTTTCTATTGTTTAGGGCTGAACTACTATGCTATAATCTAAGTACAAACAGCGGGGGAAGAAAATGAATACAGGAGGTATGGATATGATTGAGAAAGAACTCAAGAAAATCGAATCAGACGAGCAGAATGTGCTTGAACTTGAGACAGATAGAACCCTTAATCTGCTTGAGGTGACTTTCGAGGACAGAGGAAATTGAGTCACGTGCTATTTCCCTGGAAGTAAGCTTCTTTACTACTTTCGTGAAGGCTGCGCACGCAGCCTTTTTTTGTCGGACTATGAGGCCAGCACATCAACTTAACACCTTAAAATGGCCTAACTCTGCCCTTCATACCAACAAATAGTTATTGTATAATAACAATGAAAAGTTATCATTTTAGGAGGTAAAACATGAAAATATCGCAACGCGGGATTTTTATGCCATCTTCTCCAATACGGAAATTAGTGCCTTTTGCACAGAAGGCTAAGGATAGAGGTGTGAAGGTATATCATCTCAATATTGGACAGCCTGATATTCAAACTCCAAAAGTATTCTTTGATTATGTAAACAAGCTTTCCGATTCCGTGGTCTCTTACTCGCCATCAGATGGAATAAAAGAGCTTAAGGAGGCTTTTTCAAAGTATTTTAGATCTTGGGAAATCGATGTTTCCGCGGATGAGCTTCTTGTAACTTCGGGCGGCAGCGAGGCAATTCTCTTCGCTCTAGCGGCTGTAGCTGATCCTGGCGATGAGATTATGTTGATCGAACCTTTCTACGCCAATTACATAGGCTTCGCCAACATGCTGGGACTCAAAGTTAGGGCCGCTACCTCGAGAATATCAAACGGTTATAGATTACCCGATGACGAAGAATTATCCAAAGCTTTGACCGCAAGAACTAAAGCAATTCTCTTTTCAAATCCTTCTAATCCCACAGGAGTAGTTTACACAGAGGACGAGTTACGGAGACTCATAGAGTTCGCAAGAAGAAATGATCTATACGTTATCTGTGATGAAGTGTATCGAGAAATGGTTTTTGACGGCATAAAACCTTCCTCAATCATGACGATAGATTCAGGACAAGACATAATTATCGTTGACAGCATTTCAAAGAGATTCAGTAGCTGTGGCGCAAGAATTGGGTGTGTGGCAACAAAGAACAACGAGGTTTACAGAACGATGATGAAATTTGCCCAGGCGAGGCTATCTCCTCCGACTATTGCTCAGCTCGGAACCATTGGTCTCCTTACATTGGGCAAGGAATACACAGATTCAGTGAGAAGGGAGTATGAGCTCAGAAGAGATGTAGTCTTTGAAGAGCTTAGCAAAATCGATGGAATAGAAATGCAGAAACCCTCCGGTGCTTTCTATATCTCGGTTAAGCTTCCCGTTGAAAACGCCGAAGAATTCGTAACATGGATGCTTACAGACTTTTCCTACGATGGGAGCACAGTAATGGTTGCTCCACTAGAGGGATTTTACTCAAGTGAAGGTGTAGGTAGGAAGGAAGTTCGAATCGCCTATGTTCTTTCTTCAGAAAAGATGAAGATTGCTATTGAAGTACTGGCTCTTGGTCTCAAGGAATTTAACCGCTCATTTGCCACAGTCTAATAGAACACCTCAAATCCAAATTTAATGGTCTCTTCCGAAGATACAAAGAGGCAGGGTGAGTTGTGGAACGCTTCTCCTTGAGGTTTATTACTGACCCAAGACAATTGTTCATTGCTGATTGCGAAAATCATCATTGAGGTAGACATCGGAAGTGAAGTTTCCCGTTCTAAACATCTGATACAAGAACTCGGCACGGTCTCTTTTATCAGAACCTTCAAGCTGAGATTGCTGCTAGAGAGTCAGTTCCTTCACTCAGATTTCACTGTCTGATATCATTTATGTAAGTGAGGGAGGTGAACCACTATAATGAAGAATGCTGTTTACGCTCAATCCGGGGGCGTTACATCTGTAATCAACGCATCTGCTTATGGAACACTGGTTGCGGCTCTTGAAAGCAAAGAAATCGATAGAGTCTTCGCCGGAATAAATGGAGTAAAGGGGATTCTAAATGAGGATCTTTACGACTTAACTGAAGAAGCAAGAAGTGAGATAGACAGAATTCCTTACACTCCAGGTGCAGTCTTCGGTTCTTGTAGAACGAAGATTGACAGTGATGAAGATTTCGAGAAGCTATTTAAAGTCTTCGATGCGCACTCGATCCGATACTTCTTCTATAACGGTGGCAATGACTCAATGGATACTGCTCACAAAATAAGCAAAAAGGCTAAAAAGATCGGTTATGAACTGCAAGTCGTTGGAATTCCAAAAACAGTGGACAACGATCTTCTTGAAACTGACCACTGCCCCGGTTATGGATCGGCCGCAAGATTCACCGCAATATCGATAATGGAGGCGACCAGAGACCTGAAATCAATGTACAGTGATTCAACAAAGGTCTTTATTATGGAATCCATGGGACGTAATTCGGGATGGCTTGCCGCATCTGGTTCACTTGCAAGCACAGACAGGTTTCACGGTCCTCAAATCATCCTCCTTCCTGAGGTTCCCTTTATGGAGGACTCTTTTATCGCAAAAGTCGAAGAAGTTGTGAAGAAGGAAGGATACTGCTCAATAGTTGCCTCAGAGGCTCTCAAAAGGCCTGATGGTTCATTCATATCAACTGCTGGCTATTACGACGCATTTGGAAATGTTCAATTAGGAAAGATAGGTCAGTACCTTGAGAAGATAATTAGAGACGCTTTGAAGTGCAAAGTTCACGTGGCTTTACCTGATTACCTTCAGAGATCATCGAGGCACGTTGCAAGCTTGATCGATTGGCAAGAAGCAGTTGAAGTAGGAGCACTTGCCGTTAGAGAGGCCATAAGAGGGGAAAGCGAGGTCATGATTTCCATAAATAGATTGAGAAGCAAACCCTATCTTAAAGAATACACTACGGTCGCTCTTGAGCTCATTGCAAATGGTACAAAAGATCTCCCGGTCGAATTCATCTCCGAAGACGGATTTTATGTTACTGACGAGTTCAGGTCTTATGCACTTCCACTGATACAGGGTGAGGCACCTAATCTCTACCTGAACGGTCTTCCAATGTATGAAAACCTCCAGAAAATAAGAGCTAGAAAACTCTTATAGAAATCGGAAACCCCGTCCCTTAACACAAGGACGGGAATTCCTCTATCTCGTCAAATCGCGGAAAAGCTCGAGATACTGTAGTAGGTGCCTGGTACAGAGAAAATGTTTCTTAACTATTTCATATCCATTTCTACCCAGCTCTTTAGCTAGATCAGGATTCTCAAGAATCCTTTCTGTGTATTCAACGGTTTCGTCCACACTCTCAACAAGATATCCATTTACACCGTGATGGACCTGAAGGGGTATTCCGCCCACATTCCCACCAATCACCGGTGTCTTTTTCCACATTGCTTCACTCATAGTCAAAGCAAAACCCTCTCGAAGTGATTTCTGAAGAACTACCTTACTAATCCTTTGAGCAGCATTTACTTCAATATCGCCAATGCCATGAAAGTTTGAAAGAACCTTTACGTCATAGTCCATTCCAATGTATCTCAGGAGATCCTCGTAAATCTTCCATCCCTCAGGGTCATCTGAAGCCATAGATCCAATTAAGAGAAGCTGAAGATCCGGGAATTTCCTCTTCAGCTGTCTATAGGCATCGACAACTCCCATTGGGTCCTTCCATGGATCGAATCTCGAGACTTGAGCTATAACCGGCCTACCAGAAACAAGGCCGAGCTTCGTCATAGCTTTCTTCATTTCCTCTTCAGATAGCATTCTGTTCTTGTTGCTCAAAGGATCGATTGATGGTGGAATGTCATAAATTTTTTCGATGGCAATTCCATCTTTGGCATAACTTTTTAAAGTGAAGATCCCCGCATCGTAGTAAGACAAAAATGTATTCAAGTAATTCCAAAAAACCTCGTTGGGTGAAGAAGTATCTATGTGACATCTCCAAACAAGCTTGCAATTTCCAAAGTTTGCAAAAGCAGGAAGCCCAACCGGTTGAGGATCATGCAACACCGCAACATCGTATTCATCGATCCCGATGTAAGCCGCATTGTCTTTCGCTACCTTTTCAAAGAGTCTTTTATCTTCTTCTGACAAGAAATCTTCCTTTCCTTGAAGAGCGTTATGCATTCTTTTCGTAAGGTCGAAGAACTGTGGGGGAGCATCGATCACTTTCCAGTCAACCTCCAGTCCGCAATCCTTCATTAACGGAACCAGTGTATGAAGGATTTCCGCAACTCCGCCACCGAAGGAAGTGGCGTTTACATGCAGAACCCTGAGACCCTTGAGCTCTCTTGAAAGCTCGATGATACTTTCAATGACTTCTTCCTCAACGAAGGGCTGATAATCCTTCAGTAGCTTCTTATTTACCTGTGTACTCCTCATCTCTCCACCTTCTTCCGCTTAGAACTGAAGATATGCTGGCTCCATATGGAGCCAGCGAATAATCGTAACTTGGTTTTAGAATCCCCAAACAACCTCAAATCCTGTCATATCTTCGAGATCGAGAGCAAGCTCTTCAAGAGCATTCCTGGCGTCAGCAGTACCAGAGAGAATACTGTGAACTGCCTTGAAGAACAGGGTAGATACTTCATTATACCGCGGAGCGGTTGCCGTTGATGGTCTTGCTACAGCATTTACAAACACGTCATACAGAGATCCGAAGAACGGATTTGCCTTTAGTACTTCGTAATCAGCGTAAAGAGCCTGGATAGTTGGATTGAATGAACCTTCTACAGCTCTCATCTTCTGCACTTCGTAACCGGCCATGAAGAGTGCAAAATCAGCTGCGACTTCCGGATTTTTGCTATACTTGCTAACCGAAAGTTGCCATCCACCGAGTGTAGCCGCTCCATTACCGCTCTTGCCTGCCGGAAGAGGCGAAACGTCAAACTTTCCCGCAACGGCACTGTCTTCACCTTTGCTAAGGCTGTAAGCGTATGGCCAATTTCTCATAAATGCAGCGTTTCCTGCCTGCCACACTGCTCTGGCATCCTCCTCAGCAAATGTAAGAACCCCACTCGGAGAGATAGTCCCAACCCAGCCTGCTACCTTCTCGAGGATCTCGACTGCATTTGAGTTGGCAATTGTGATTTTTTTGTCGGAACTGATGATTGTTCCTGCATCATTTGAAGCCAACCACTCAAGTGCATCACATGTTAAACCTTCGTACGCATTACCCTGCCAGACAAATCCCCAGAAGTCCGGGTTCGTCTTTCTTTCACCCTCCTGAATTATCCTGGCCGCTTCTTCAAGTTCGTCCCACGTGGCCGGTGGATTAAGCCCGTACTTCTCGAGAAGATCTGTCCTGTAATAGAGAAGCCCTGCATCTGTAAACCACGGAATAGCTACCAATTTTCCGTCAACGGTGTTATTTTCGATAATCGCCGGGAAGTGCATAGATACTACTTTATCTGCATTGTGCTCATATAGATCCACGAAATGCTGTGCAAGATCGCCCGGCCAGATTACATCCACCTGGTATACATCGATTTCCGGGCTTTTCGCCTCAAGAAACTGCAAGTACAGTCCCAGTCTATCCTGGACCATATCAGGTGTGTCAAGCACCTTAACCGTGACATCCGGATGAATCTCCATGTACATCTCCGCTGCCTTCTTGGTCAATTCAAGCTCTTGACCAACAGCGCCCGCGGCGACTGTAATAACTGTTTCGGAAACAGCTACCAACGCAAACAACGCTACCATAAGTGTCAATAGAACTTTCTTCATAAAAAACCCTCCTTCTGTAATGATCTCGTAGAAAACGACTCTTCATAGAACCTTTCAGTTAAAAGACCTTTTGGATCACCTCCCACTTTTTCAGACCACGTTCTCCTAGAATTCGGAAACTCGTCAGCCTTTAACTGCTCCCGCAGTCAATCCTTGAACTATCCTTCGCTGGAAAATGAAGACAAGAACCACTACAGGAATCGTTACAATCACTGCGCCAGCCATGATCTCCCCAAACGGGACTTGCCTCGAAACGGATCCAGTGAACAAGGAAATCGCTACCGGAATGGTTCTTGCCTCCGGAGCGATAGTCGTGAAAGTCAGGGCGAATATATACTCGTTCCAGGCAGCAATGAAGGCAAGAAGACCGGCTGTGACAAGAGCAGGGGCTGTAAGAGGCAACAAAATCTTATAGAAAGTCTGGAAAGGCGTTGCACCGTCTACCCATGCAGACTGCATTATCTCAGTGGGGAGTTCCTTGAAAAATGCAGTCAGGACCCAGGTTGTGAATGGCAAGGTAAATATCATATAAGAAAGAATCAGACTTACTCTTGCTCCCAGATTGAGGGTATTAATAACGGCATACAAACCTGAAAGGACAGTTATTTGAGGAAACATCGTGAGAGAAAGAATGAGATAAAGAGTGAGCTTCTTGCCTTTGAAACGAAGTTTACCCATCGCATAGGCTGCAAAGGAACCGACTCCCAAAGCAAGAAGCGTTGTCAAACCAGCTACTATTGTACTATTCCACAACGCTCTAACAAACGTACCGTCGTTGAAAACGGCAACATAGTTCTGAAGCGTCGGAGCAAATCTTCCATCACTATCGACTGGAATAAAGGTCGCTGGAGTCATTTGAAGTTGAGCTTCGGATTTTAGCGACGAGTTAACCGCCCAGTAAAATGGGAAAAGCATATAGAAGAATATGAATATCACCAGTATCCAGAAAGCGATCTTCCCGGTGAGCCAGATCAGTTTGTTTTTCCTCATTCTTTATCAACTCCCATAAGCCTCATGTAGATAACCGCAAAGATTCCTATGAGAAAGAAGATGATGACACCGATAGCCGAGGCAAGACCCATGTTCCTGTTTCCAATAAGCTGATAATAGTTGTAGGAGGCCATAGAGTACATCCGGTTTCCCATAAGAACCTGAAAAACGTCAAAGACTCTTAAAGCATCGAGAGTTCTAAAAATCAGTGCTACAGCCAGCGTGGGTTTCAATAAAGGCAAAGTGACAGATAAGAACTGCTTCAACCTTCCAGCCCCATCTACTCTTGCTGCCTCGTAAAGCTCTCTAGGAATGAGCTGGAGACCTGCAAGAATCAAGAGCGCCATGAATGGTGTCGTCTTCCATACGTCAACAGCAATGAGAGTAGGCATCTGCAGAGCCGGCATACTTAGAAATGAAAGGTCTCCGTCTCCCCAGCCCAACTTACTCAGTACAGCGTTGAAGAGACCGGCTCTGGTCGGCTGGAGCATCCATTCCCAAATCCTTGCAGATACAACAGTGATTACCGCCCATGGAACAAGCATTGTTGCTCTCATTATACCTTTACCTTTGAAGTTGCTATTGACAACAAGCGCAACCCCTAGACCAAGAACTGTCTCGAGAAAGACCGAGATTACTGCAAAGACAAGAGTGTTCGAGATTGCCTTCATAAACTCCGGATCTCTCGCGCCCACTACATAACGACGCCCAAAAAGAGAGAACTGAAACCATTCTCTGTACCTTACTGGACTTCTAGGCAAGACTCTAATTGCCCTTTCGTAAACTGGTTTCCCAGTCTCCTCATCAATTGAAGCTTCGCCCGTTGTTTCATCAACGACTTTCGGCAGCTCCATAACAGTCAAGCCCAGTAGGCTCTTGTAGTTTTCAAATCCGATTAATTTTGGTGCTTCATCTGTTCCAGACGCAAAAACCTTATCTGTGAAGCTTGTATAGAAGACCTGAAACAACGGGTAGAACGCCACCAATGCTAAGATCAGCAAAGCGGGAATGAGCAATTTGTAAGCGGTTCTCTGTTCCTTCTGCGCTAATGATAGCTTATCTTTCCTGGCCATAACTCCTCCTCGAAAATAGATTCAGGTCAAGCCGTCTTCCTTCGTTTCAAACTCGGTAAAAACTTTACTGGTTGAACATACTGACCCGGATTCTCAATCTTCTGAATAATCAGCTCAGCCGTTTTTCTACCCATATCTTCCATTGGCTGCTCGATTGTAGTCAACCCAGCCCTTTCAGTCCAGCTCTGATTGTCATAACCTACAAGAAAGAAGTCCTTTCCCGGAATTTTCTTCATTGCAGATGCCATCTGCAAAACTTCAAGGGCAAAATTATCTGCTAATGCAAAGATCCCCGGTCTATCGTACTCAGAAAGAATCGAGGCGATTCTCTCATGCGCAGTCTCAAAAAAGAAGGATGTGTAGACAAGTTTCTCCTCATTGAACTCATAACCTTTTTCTTTTAGATAACTCGTAAACCCCAGTATTCTCTTTTCGAAATTTTCAGTTGCCAAAATGGTGTTTTCCTCATCGAAAGAGATGACGAACAAATCCGTGGAACCACATTCAATAAGTAACTCAGCGGCCATTCTTCCACCCAAAACATTATCTAGATAGACGCAGTCAAACTCATCGGATTGTGATTCAAATAGAACAACATTGGTTCCGAAATCTATATACTTTCTAGATAAAAACTCAATATTCATCGTACAAATAACAGCACCATCTATATTCTGAATAAGGGACGGATCGCTTCTAAGTTTCTTCAGCCTTTTATCGGAAAAAACAGGGTAAATCACCATCTCATAATTCATCTTGTCCAGATACTCATCAAACGACTTCATGACTCTCCAGTGAAATTCCGTCCTGATCTCGGGCATGAGAAAGAGAATCCTTTTGGTCTTACCCCCTGCAAGTGTTCTCGCCATCTGATTTGGCTGGTACCCAAGCTTATCGATCGCTTTCATTACTTTAATTCTTGTCGTTTCTTTAACGGAACCGCCATTAAGCACTCTTGAAACGGTACCGGTTCCAACGCCCGAAAGAGATGCTACATCTTTTATTGTGGGCTTTTTCAAGAGAATACACCCTCCAGTTATCAACGATTTGGAATCGTTTCCATTATAACAAAATCGTTAATGACACCGAAGTCTATGTACACTGAGTCTGATTCTTTGAGAAGTGATTATTGAAGATTATTACTGATGAAGACGCTGTTGCTCCTGATTCATGCTTTTACTTTCCGTTTACTCGGTATTACTTGTCATAAATCAACTGTTCCAGTTCTGGCTATTATTTACCTATCTTGTTCTAACAGGCCTCTCGAAACGACCGTTGTGTTGGAACGCTTTTCAAGCAATCAGCGCACCAACGCCTATGATCCCTCTACCACCATGGACCAGTATTGCCGAAGACAGCTCTCCGGTAAGAAGTGTTTCAGATAGAGAAATGATTTTTCTCTTAGCCCATTCAACGAGCGCGAGAGTATCGCTATCGTTTCCAGAATGATAAAGAGCTAGGCATAGAACTTTTTTCCCTTTAACAGCAACAATCAAGCGATCCACCATCTTTTCCACTGCTTTTTTCATGCCTCGTGCCCTACCTGAAAGAATAAAAATCCCACCACTGTTAATTGTTCCTATCGGCTTTACATCGAGAATTTCCCCAACCGATCCTTGAAGTTTACCAATTCTACCGCTTTGTTTCAGATACTTCAGTGTCGGTAAAACGAAATAGACGATGTTTTTCATTCCAGCTCTGCTTCTAAGGTCTGAGGCAATCACCCTAAGTGAATCCCCTCTTTCCTTCATTCTTATCGCCTTGTGAACCAGCATCGCAATGCCACCTGAAAGGGAGAGAGAATCAATTGACTCAACTTTAACCGAGTGATGTTCGCTGACAAACTGTTCACCAATCGTCTTGAAAAGGTTATAAGTACCACTCAGACCGCTGGAGAGGTTCACCACAAGCAGCTCATCATAACCTTTTGAATACATTACTTCGAAGGCTTCCGTTACGTCTGCCGGGCTTGGCAGTGAAGTCCTGGCAAAGTTGTAGTCCAGATAATCGGCGATTTCCGATTTGCTTATCTCGACACCTTCACGGTAGGATTTTTCACCGAGGACTACCATAATAGGGACGACGTAAACATCATCTCTTTCAGCCAATTCCACAGGAAGATCTACTACTGAGTCACAGATAATTCCTATCATGATCATTTCCCTCCTCATAAACAACTCTGTTTCTTTGAACACCGAGGTCTATCCTGCCATCTGAAGAGAATATCCTGGATTCTATTACGTCTCCATTTGCCAGGTATCTTCCACTTTTCTCCTGTTCTCTGATGAAAATCTCCCATCTTTTTGATTCGCCAAGTAATCTTCTGAGCCAAGTACGCAAGCCTTTTTTTTGACTAAGAGCCGTTCCCTTTGGTGTACCCGTAAGTATAACGTCTCCGGCCTCGAGATCGGAAAATTCGCTCAGTTCCGACAGTGTTTCCCATGGTTTGTAGATCATGTTCGAAGTTGAAGCTCTCTGTTTTGTCACTCCATTTACTTTAAGCTCAACCGTTAAACTCTCCAGATACTTCATTTCATCTCTGCCAATTAGAAAGATAAAGGGTCCAAGCGGGCAGAATGATCGATAGCTTTTGCCCTTGAAGAACTGAGATTGAGGTAACTGAATGTCTCTCGCCGAAATATCGTTGCCTATTACAATTCCTCCGATGTACTCATGCATATGAGAAAACTCAACATTGATGGGCCGATCTATAGACGCCTTCATAACCAAACCGAGCTCAACTTCATAGTCGAGGAGTCTGACTCCCTTTGGCCTCACAATTGGTGAGTTTGGACCGGTAACAGAAGCCGATGATTTGTTGAAGAACATATTGTACTTCTTATCCTCTTTTCTTATTCCTGTATCAAGGAGATGGTCGAGATAATTCTTTCCTTGACAAATGATTCTACAAGGGCTAGTAATCGGAGAGAGAACCTCTAAGTCAGAGAGATTTATCCGCTCAGTCAAGCCAAAGCTTTGTATAACATTCGGAATCCCTTCTAAAGTTTGGAAAAAGTCTCCCGTGGATTCCGCTTTGATATCGAGAGGGGTCACAAGATCCCTTTCCACAACTCCCCAGAATACTCTCATGCTGACGTCTCTAAATCTTCCAATATGCATTATCTTATCTGCCCTCCCCCTTAATTATAACCTGTTGTAGCAACCGTTGCCTCCCCAATTCCCATCCCTATGATTTCGTTGTCAGTGTCGATCTCAATGCTAATTCGTCTTTTGGGGAAAAAGACTTGCCTGCCGATTATTGGCTTAGCGTTGATAACGCTATGCTAAAATTGTGTTGAGGTGATTGAATGAGTGAAGCAGGACACAAACGTTCGATTCTCCTTTATTGTGATAGGTCAGCTTTTGAAAGACTACTAGACTTATTCGCCGACGTCTCGTTAATCGACTGCAAGGGGCAAGAAAACGAGATAATCGGAGAGATACTGGAAAATGGGGAAGGGGTTCGGAAAGAGAAGACAGGCAACGGAGAAGATGGCTTATGCTATGCAGTATTTGATGGCTTTAGCGATGAGTCTTTGGGAAACGCGATCGATACAATCCGTCATTATACTGGAAGAGAGTGGGTCTTTGCCACCACAACTGAATCAAATCTCAGTTGGAGAATGAATGAACTCCTCATTGAACTGACTGAAGAACATAATTACTTTAGGAAAGCGAGGCAGAAGAAAGTTGAATAACAACTCTTTCCAAAGAATCCAGGAGCTTTCAAGGGTCGATGTCGTCAATATTCTGAACTTAGTCTTTTCCGACTACGTGCTCAGGATGCACTGGACTCTTGAAAGCTTTGAAAGAGACGTTAGGGAGAATAACATTTCTCTTTCGGAATCATTTGTCATGAACGTAGAGGGCATCCATACAGGAATTGTCTTGCTCAGTTTCAGAGAAAAAAGAGCCAGGATAGATCTTATGGGCGTCATTCCCGGTTTTAGAAGAGAAGGCGTAGGGTTCAAAATGGTTGACGAGGCAATTAGAATTGCTAAATGGAAAGGCTGTGATCGAATTGTCCTGGAAGTTCCCGAAAAAGACAAAAGAGCGATCGCTTTCTATGAGAAGTTTGGATTCAGACATAGACGTGAACTTATCACTTTCTTCATAAGAAGGCCGGGAATTGGCGATTTTTCGACTAAAGAATCTGATTC
Source organism: Mesotoga sp. H07.pep.5.3 (assembly GCF_002752615.1). NCBI lineage: Bacteria > Thermotogati > Thermotogota > Thermotogae > Kosmotogales > Kosmotogaceae > Mesotoga > Mesotoga sp. H07.pep.5.3. The sequence continues at coordinate 210,648 of NZ_AYTV01000012.1, read as the reverse complement.
AGGAAAGGTAGTTGAATGCGCACTGTATGTAATGGACAAATACAAGCGAAATCCAGAATGGGAAAGAGAGCCCGCATCGTTTCATCACCTTGAGAGATACAACTTCGATACAGTAATAGATGAGCAGGGTCGAGAAATTGCTTATTGCGTATGGCAGGAGAGGGATTCAGTTTTTTATGTTAAGGACTGTGGCCCAACAAGAGCCGCTTCCTTCAAAGAGGCAATAGGCGCAATCTGCAGTATTGCGAAAAGCAAGAACCTCACACCGCTATTTCCAACAGTACCCGATAACGACCCTCTATTCGCCGAAGCGCAGGAATTCGAACCGGAGATTCTCCTTAAGCAGAGCGAGATGATTTTTAAAATCCATTGAGAAGCCTTAAGTAACACTCGTTTGTCTAATGTATCCAAGAAGGTACTCAACCATCCTAAATCCGTCTTGGGGAGATTTGTGTATCAAATACTGAACAAGTTTGTCTCTATCGATTAGGATGTATTCCGAATTACTCTTGATTTTCAATGTAGTATCCCATTTGCTTCTTGAAAGAACCTGGATCTCGCCAATGGAGCTTGGCGATTTGATCGTAAACAGTACCGAGTTCTTGTCTCCTCTCTTTTTCAGAAGGGCTATCTCACCCTTGAGAAGAAAGAGCACGCTTCCAGCCTTTCTACCTTCTTCAAAGACGATTCTGTCTGAGTCAGCCTTTCTTATCCTACGATAATCCGCTTTTAGAATCCGGAAAAGATCCGAGCTATATCTCGGACCTTTATAAAGAAACTTGAAGCCGGATTCAAATAGACCCATGTGGCAAACGAAAAATCTCGCGATCCTTGAGATTTCATCTTCTGCGGATTCCAAAATATCCATTATTGAAGCTAGGGCATCTTCCAAAAAATCGTTAAGAAAGCAACTAAAAGCATAGAACAGCTTAACAGGTCTTGACAAAGGGGAATTCTGATACTGATCAAGGTAGCTTCTCAGAACCTCTTGAGCAGAGGGATACTCTTTTCGCTCAATCAGTCTGATACCCTTTCGGTAGAGCGATTTCTCTCCGAAAAGCAAAGGAGGATACTCTTCTAGCCAACACTGCTTTTTGGCGACAAGAGATGCAGTAAACTCATCGAGATCAAAAGGCCCTTTTCCACTGCACAAACTCAGGTCTTTTTCAACATCAACAAACAGCTTCTCCAGCCTTTCCGGTCTGGAGACCAGATACTCTTTCAACTCGTCCCTGTCACCAACAAGAATTGCAGAATCACCAACGCAAAGAAGATCTCCGCTGTGCTCCCCACCAACTACCGATAGTGGGTCAGCAAGATCTCCTTCCAGATAGACCTTGTCTTCAGAATCGAATCCTTTGAGGATGAGCCCGCCCGACGATACCACATAGTAGTAATCTGCTTTCTCACCCCGCCCGGCAAGTTTGGTATCACCCTCCAGAACGATTTCCTTAATGTCTCGTCATCACCTTTCACTCTTCCCACAGTTTCAATTCCTTCAAACCATTCTTAACTATCCTACTGGTATCTCTAGAGATAACAAGTTCCTCATTAGTTGGGATAACGAAGACTTTTACCTTCGAATCAGTTGTGGAAATCATGGTCTCTTTTCCTCTGATTTTATTTTTCTCTACATCAATCGATATGCCAAGATAGCCGAGGTACTTGTCGATCACATTGGCTCTCAAGTAGGGACTATTCTCTCCTACGCCTGCGGTGAACACTATCGCATCGACTCCGTTCATTGCCGCCGCATAAGCGCCAATATATTTCGCCAGTCTGTATTCATATATATCATGTGCCCGTTTGCAAGTCGGCTCGTTTTTCATTGCACGTTCCTCTATATCCCTCATATCACTGAACCGCCCTTCAGTAAGCCCATACATACCGCTTTCTTTGTTCAGCAGGTCGTTTACTTCCCCAGCCGATAATCCCTCTTGCTCCTGCAAGAAAGGAACGATAGCCGGATCAATGTCGCCGGATCGCGTCCCCATGACGAGCCCCTCAAGCGGTGTGAATCCCATTGAGGTATCAACAGACCTCCCGTTCTTGACTGCCGCAACAGATGCACCGTTCCCAATATGAGCAGTTATAATTTTCAGTTCTTTGAGAGGTCTTTCCATCATGACAGCTGCTCTCTCCGCAACATATCTATGGCTAGTGCCGTGAAAACCATATTTTCTTATCTTATATTTTCTGTATAGGTCGTAAGGTATGGCGTAGAGATAAGATGATTCTGGCATCGATTGGTGGAATGCCGTATCGAAAACCCCGATGTGAGGAACAGATGGAAGAATCTTCTTCGCTGCAACAATACCCTCAATGTTGGCCGGATTGTGAAGAGGTGCAAGGAAATTGTTCGCTTCTATCTCACTTACAACTTCATCGTCTATTAAAACGGAAGATGCGAATCTCTCTCCACCGTGAACCACTCTGTGACCGACGGCCTCAATTTCGTTGATGTTTTTCACAACTCCAGTCTCTTCAGACTGAAGAACCTCAATTATTAGTTCAAGACCTTCAGTGTGATCAGCAATGTCCTTTTCGAACTCGTATTTCTTCTCGCCTTTCCTATGAGAGAGTTTTGATCCGGAAATACCTATCCTTTCAAGCAACCCTTTTGCCAACACATTTTCACTTGCGGCATCAAGAAGCTGGTACTTAATTGAAGACGAGCCGCAATTAATTACAAGGATCTTCATTCGACACCTCCGTCTATGCTTTATTAGAACAACCTAGAAGTCTCAGCCTTTCTCTGATTACATTCTTAACCAATTCCTTGGGTGTCTTGAAGTATTTCCTCGGATCGAACTCCCCGGGATTCTTCGAAAGGAACTCTCTCAACGAAGCAATAAAAGCCATTCTTAGATCAGTATCGGTATTCACTTTGTTTATTCCAAACTTCACCGATTCAGCAAGGATTTCCCCAGGAACTCCTTTAGCTCCCTTGAAATCGGCTCCATAGGTTTCGGCAAGCTTTTTAATGTCCTCCGGAACACTTGAAGCTCCATGCAAAACGAGCGGTAGGCCTGTCAGATCCTTAACCTTCTTGAGTCTTGCAAAATCCAGTCTCGCTTCTCCCTTGAATTTGAAGGCCCCATGGCTAGTTCCAATTGCAGGCGCCAGAAAATCTACTCCCGTCTCTTCTGCAAACAGCTTTGCCTCATCCGGGTCAACCAGTGCCGCTTCATGAGATTCGACAGCAACGTTATCCTCTATTCCAACGAGTCTACCCAACTCGGCTTCGACTGATACGCCAAGACTATGGGCTATCTCCACAATTTTTTTCGTCTCTGCAACGTTTTTTTCAAACGGGAATTCGGACGCATCAATCATTACTGATGAATAGCCAGCCTGAATTGCCGCCATGATTATCTTGAAGTTTTTTCCGTGGTCAACATGCAATGAAACGGGAATATCGACATTCCTCGCATAGCTTTCGACCATCGATACGAAAAGCTTTGCTCCCAGTTTAATGTCACCATTTCCTGCATACTTAATCGCACCTTCGGAAGTTTCGATAATTACCGGAGAGTGTTCTTCCACTCCAGCATCGATGATTGCCTGCAGAAATTCAAGATTGTTGATATTCAGTGCCGGTACTGCATAGAACTCTTTATTTGCTCTTTCGAGTATTTCTTTCGTGTTTACGTAAGGCATTTTTCTCCCTCCATTCTAATTCCTACTTCTACATTTCATCAAGATTATACCAGCTCAAATACACTAAGTTCTATTCCATCGCCCGTTTTCTTCGAAGATGTAGCCTCCCAGCTGCAGATTTGTGAGTTCAACGATCAGATCTTTGCTGGAAAAGTCCGTCATCAATAGTAGTTCTCCAAAAGTGAGGGGACCATTGCCTAGAAGATCAAGGACTCTTGACTGCAACTTCATAGTCTGAGGTTCCTCGAATGAGATTTCAGGAAACTCATCGATAATGTCTATGCACTCGGAAATCAGTTTTGCCCCATTCTTAATTAACCAATTCGTGCCTTCGGAATTCCTTCTGTTGATGTCTCCAGGCACAGCAAAAACATCTCTTCCGTTTTCAAGCGCGAGTCTTGCAGTAATTAGCGAGCCGCTTCTCATAGTAGCCTGCACTACAAAGACTGCCCTGGCCAAGCCTGAAATTATTCTGTTCCTCTTCGGGAAATTCTGCTTTAGGGGCGGCGTTCCGGGGAGAAATTCAGAAATCACACACCCCTTTTGCTTAACCGACTTTATGAGCGTTCTGTTGCTCGCTGGATAGGCTACATCGATACCCGTCCCCAGTACTCCTATTGTAGAGCCTCTACCCTCAAGAGCCCCAATATGAGCCTGAGCATCAATACCGACCGCAAGACCGCTTACGATGGTTATCCCTTTCTCAGAGAGCGACTTCGCATATTCTTTGGCAATCGATGCTCCATATCCATCCGCTTTCCTCGAACCCACTATGGCGAGAATGTTTCTTGAATTTAGAAGTCCAGGGTCACCCTCAAAAAATATTACTGAAGGCGGTTCAAAGGTATTCCTGAGAGCTTCGGGATATTGAACATCCTTGAATGTTATGAATTTCGTAAACCTGGAGAGAATCTTCGCCACATCGGGAAAACTCTTTTGAAACCTCTTCAGTTTAACTTTGTTTAGATCGGTCCGACATCTGAAAAGATGAGTGTCTGAAATTCCCGAATTTTCGATCTCTTCCATCTCTGATGGAGAAAAATCTCCAGAAAGTGCTATTGCGGCGTACTCTGCTCTTTCCATTACAAGATAAATGCACTCAGGTCTTCATCGGCGGCAATTTCGCCGATCCTCTCATTAACATAGTTGACGTCAACTACAATTTCTTGAGGAACTTCAGGAGCATTGAATGAAACTTCTTCGAGTACTTTCTCAACAACTGTGTAGAGTCTTCTAGCTCCAATGTTCTCGATTTTCTCATTCAGGCTGTGTGAAACCCGCGCGATTTCTCTTAAACCGTCTTCAGTGAACGTAACTTTTACTCCTTCAGTCTCCAGCAAAGCCATGTATTGCTTTGTTATTGCATTCTTCGGCTCGACAAGGATTCTCAGAAACTCCTTTTGAGAAAGCGCATCAAGCTCGACCCTGATCGGAAACCTTCCCTGGAACTCCGGAATCAAATCTGAAGGCTTGGCAGTGTGAAAGGCCCCCGCGGCAACGAAGAGAATGTAATCGGTCCTTATCTGACCGTACTTTGTCGTTACGGTGGTCCCTTCGATGATCGGTAGAAGATCTCTTTGAACTCCCTCTCTTGAAACATCGGGGCCATGGGAACCACTTCTGAAAGTAATCTTATCAATCTCATCAATAAAGACCATACCGCGGTTCTGCACCCTTTCGATCGCTTCGGCTACAACTTTGTCCATATCCAAAAGCTTTTCAGCCTCAATCGGTAGAAGCGTCTTACGAGCATCAGCAATTCTCATTTTTCTTCTCTTGGTCTTCTTCGGTACCATTCCGCCCAGAACGCCTGACATATCGATTCCCATATCTTCCATTCCCGGAATCATTATCATCTGCTGACTGTGATCTTCAACTTCGACCTCGATATCGAGATCCTCAAGATCGCCGCTTCTCAATCTATCTCTGTAGTCTTCCCTGCGATTCCTTATTCTTTCGGCCTCTTCTTGACTCGGCTTCGGTTGTTGCTGGCCTTGAAACAACTCAATGATATTCCTAGGACCCGCTGCTTTCGTCTGAGGTCCGGGGACGAGAGCCTCCAGAATTCTCTCTTCAACCTGATAGGATGCCTTCCCCTCTACTTCGCCCATCTTTTCCTGCTTGACCATGTTGACGCCTACGTCTACCAGCTCTCGGATTATTGATTCGACATTCTTCCCGACATACCCCACTTCGGTGAACCTGGTGGCCTCAACCTTTGTGAAGGGTGAACCCGTGAGCTCGGCCAATCTTCTAGCGATCTCCGTCTTTCCAACTCCAGTAGGCCCCATCATCAAAATGTTCTTTGGTATTACGTCTCTTCTTATCTCTTCAGGGAGTTTTTGTCTTCTGATCCTGTTTCTCATCGCAACAGCGACTGCCCTCTTAGCTTTATCCTGTCCTACTATATATTTGTCAAGCTCCTCCACTATTCTCTTTGGAGTCAACTCGTCAAGTTCTTCTCTATTCATTGTTTCTCTCCTCCGAGTGTTTCCATGGTGAAATTTGTGTTTGTGTATATGCAAATTTCGCTAGCTATCTCCATAGACTTAACCGCAATTTCCTCGGCTTCCAGTTGGCTATTTCTCAAAAGAGCCCTCGCAGCGGCCAATGCATAGGAACCTCCAGAACCGATAGCCAGAACCTCTTCATCGGGTTCTATAACTTCACCGTTCCCAGATATCAGTAGGATACTCTCTCTGTCCGCTACCAGGAGAAGTGCCTGAAGATTCTTAAGGATCTTGTTTGTCCTCCAATCCTTGGCCAAATTCACGGCAGCCCTCTTCAAATTAGAGTTGGATTCATGCAGTTTTTCTTCAAACTTCTCAAAAAGAGTCATCGCATCAGCTACAGAGCCCGCAAAGCCTGCAAGAACTGAACCATCGCCAAGTTTCCTAACCTTTCTCGCCGTACCTTTCATTACGGTGTCTCCAATAGTAATCTGACCATCTCCGACTATAACCGTCTTTCCCTTCTTTCTGAGAACGAGTATTGTAGTACCATGAAAAGTCTTCATGATTCCCTCCTGTTTCTTTTATCGGCCGCCTCAATTATATCTAGAACGACATCATCAAAGGTCATCCCGGCCGCTCTCGCCGACATCGGTAGGTCGCTCAGGTCAGTCATACCCGGAATGGTATTTACCTCAAGAAAGTAAAACACTCCTCCCTTTAGTATCCCATCCACCCTCGCAAAATCCCTGCAGCCAAGAAGCTTGTAAACCGCGACCGACTTTTCGATTATCGATTCAAGTGTACTTCTTTCTATCGGGGCGGGAACGACAAATTCAGTTAAGCCAGGAGTATATTTGGCTTCGTAATCATAAAAACGTCTTTTTGGTTTTATTTCAAGCACCGGTAGAACTTTAATGCCTTCCCTTGAATCAATGATCGAAACGGTTATCTCTCTTCCATCGATATACTCTTCAAGCAAAAGAGAGTCGTACACGTCTAGCAGTAACCTGGTTCTATTGATGAGAGTTGAAGCATCATCACAAATAAACACTCCAATGCTCGATCCTTCTCTAGTGGGCTTTATTACACACGGAAATATCTTCCAGCCCTCGAGATCCTTCTCGCTAATCACTTTCTTCCATAGAGGCAGATCGACTTCCGCTTTCACAAGCCTGTATGTAATCTCTTTGTCGAAGCAAACCGCGCTTGTCCTGGAATCAGAAGAAGTGTAGGGTAATCCCGCAAGTTCCATCAACCCCTGCACTGTCCCATCTTCGCCAAATTTGCCGTGGAGGGCTAGAAAGAAGAGATCGGCCTTTAGACTGAGTAGGCTCGCGATTCTATCCCTTTTGAGATCAAAACCGATCACTTCGGCACCGAGCCTCTCGAGAGATTTCGAAATGTTACTTCCACTCTTAACAGAGACGTCTCTCTCGCTGGAAAACCCTCCATAAACAACGGCAATCCTTCTAGACATTAATCTCCTCCAATTTCAAATTCCTTCTTGCATTTCTCACAGTACAGAACCTTCTTTCCTCCTCGCTTAACCTTGAGAAAGAGATAAGAGCCGCAGATTTCGCACTTTTCATTTGTCGGTTCATTCCAGAAGAGTTCTCCACAACTTGAGCATTTGAAGTAATTCTTTCCTTTCTTGCTTCGGAGTTTTTCAACCACCCCTCCGCACTTAGGGCAGGGAGCGTCGATCCTAACATTCCTAGTGTACTTGCATTTCGGATAGGCCGAACAGGCAATGAACTCTCCGTATCTTCCCTTCCTTATGACGAGTGGAGAACCACATTCGGGACACTTTTCTTCTATCTCTATCTCTATTTTTTGATTCGCAGCAACATCTTTCAGCATTACCTTCCCATCGATTACACAAGTGAAGGATGTCATATCGACTGATTCATTCTTGCCGCAAGATTCACATTTCAAGTACCCGCCATATCTTCCAAAGACGACTTTGAAGTACCCACCGCATGAACACTCCTTATCTGTCGGGAACTCAATTCTCAACTCTCCCTTTTTGATTCTCTTATCTATCTCATCAAGATCAGTTTTGAACCCGCTATAAAAGCCCATCACTACGTCTCGCCACTTCTTTGCACCGTTTTCAACATCGTCAAGCTCTTCTTCCATATTTGCCGTGAAATTCATATCAACAACATCGGGAAAATATTCATTCAGAAACTCGTTAACGATCGCACCAAGAAGTGTTGGTCTAAGTTCTCTCGATTGTCGAAGTACATACTTCCTGTCGAGAAGAGTGGTGATTATAGTTGCATAAGTTGAGGGGCGGCCGATTCCTTTCTTTTCAAGCTCTTTTACAAGAGAGGCTTCGCTGAACCTCGAGGGTGGTTTAGTTGTATCTTCCTCCCATTCGATCATGGAAGGCTTTATCTTTTCGCCTATCTTATAGTCCCGATCTATCTCACTCTTAGATGATCTCGAGACAATTTTCTCATAACCGTCAAAGAGTCTTCTCTCCCCGGTCAAGCTAAGAATGTACTTGTCGTTTTCATCCTCTAATTCAACTTCGGTCACAGAGTATTCCGCACTAGCCATTTGAGAAGCTATGAATCTATTCCAGATAAGAGCATATAGCCTTAGATTGTCTCCTGATAAAAGTTGCCTCGCCTTCTCTGGATCGTTCTCAGGATAAGTTGGTCTTATAGCTTCGTGAGCATCTTGAATCTTCTTACCCTTTTTGCCCGGTCTGATGGGACCAACGTACTCCTTTCCAAATTTACTTTCGATTATTTCGACGGCCTTGTCTCTTGCCTGGTTGGATATTCTCGTCGAATCGGTTCTCATGTATGTAATGAAAGCAATCTGACCTTGATCGGTTTCAATTCCTTCGTAGAGCTGCTGAGCGATCTTCATCGTTTTACTCGCACTCCAGCCCAACTCACTTATTGCACTTTGCTGAAGTGTTGAAGTAATGAATGGCATCGGCGCGTTTCTCTTGGAGGTGCGTTCCTTTACGTTTTTGACGTGAAAAATTGTATTGGAAAGCTCGCTTATTATTTCATCTCTCTTCTCTTCAGTGATTACAGACTTGTTTGTGAACTTTTTCCCTTCGATTCGAGAAAGAGAGAATCGATCCTCGCCAACCTTCGCAAAGATCTTGAAGAAACGGTGCGGTTCAAATACTACTATCTTCTTCTCAAGTTCTACCATGAACTTTAGAGCTACGGACTGGACCCTTCCGGCACTGAGCCCTCTCTTCATAGTTCTCCACAAAATTGGACTGATTTTGTAGCCCACAATTCTATCGAGAACCCTTCTAGCTACTTGAGCCTCGACTTTAGACATGTCTATCTCTCTTGGATGAAGTATTGCTTCCTTTATTGCCGATTCCGTTATCTCATTGAAGACTATTCTATTCTTTTCATTTTGTGGAAGACCCAAAAGTTCGGAAATGTGCCATGCAATGGCTTCTCCCTCACGATCCAGGTCTGAAGCGAGAAGCACCTGTTTTCCCTTTGACTTCTTGGAAAGCTCTTGTACGACCTTTTCCTTCCCCTTAAGAATCTCATAAGTCGGTTCCAAAGTTTCAGGATGAAGTCCGATGTTAGATTCTGGGAGATCTCTAACATGCCCTTTGGAAGCGGTGACTTCATAGTTCTTCCCTAAATATCTACTGATCGTTTTCGCCTTTGCCGGCGATTCAACGATTACAAGCTTGTCTGGCAAAGTATCACTCCTAACTATTTGAGTCGCCGGATCTTCTGTTTTTCATGAACACTCTTCTGTTAAGAAAACGATCGTAATTGCTCCAGGAAGCAGTTGAGCCATTGAATTCCCTTTCTTCAATCTCTCTGAACTGAGCAACCTTCGAATCCAAATCGTCGGCCATATGAAGAACAATTGCTTCCGTCGTCTTTGGAATTACGGGTGAGCCCCATTCCATTTCCCCGTGATGAGACAAGAGGAGATGTTTTATCTCAGTCTGAAGATAGCGGGGGAAGCCCTGAATTTTAGATATAGCCTTGCTGACCATCTCTATGCCCATAGCGATGTGTCCCACTAATTCGCCGTCATTTGTTCTCTCAATTCCATTCGGAGTAATCGTGTACTCATACACTTTACCGATATCATGTAACAAGGCCCCCGCAACTAGAAGATCTCCATCAACGGAGTCTCCGTACTTCGTCGCGAAGAATTCGCATAGCTCGGCGACAGACATTGTGTGCTCCAGAAGGCCACCCTTATAAGCGTGGTGAACCTTAGAAGCGGCCGGAGAAACAATGAACTTCTCGATGAACTTCTTGTCGTTCTCGAAAATATCTTTGAGCAGAGCTCTAATATAGTCATCCCTCATTCTTCCAACGAGACTAAGAAGATCATCGTACATCCGAGGAATATCTTTCGTTGTGACAGCCATAAATCTCTCATAATCGTACTGTCCAACCTGAAGGATCTGAATCCCTTCCGAATCAAGATTAAGCTGGATTCTATCTTCATAGACAGCTACTCGACCGGAGATTCTTACTACCATACCCTGTTCCAGAGTGGAATCATTGCGTTCTGCATTAAACCAATCGATTGCTCGTATAGCTCCTGTCTTATCGGAAAGTGTTAATAGAAGAAACTTCTTTCCGTCTCGGGCCTCTTGAATTCTCTTAGAATGGACCTTGAAAACAGATAGCACAGTACTTCCCGGGCGTAGATCGGAAACAAAAGGAAAACCATCCCTGTTTGTCTTATCCTGATCGGCATTTATTTGACTCAATATCTCATTTCCAATGATGTCGCGGAGTTTCATCAGTTTACTCCTTTCTTATAGACCCGTGGAACTCTGGAAGAGATAGAACAAACTACTTCATAGTTAATGGTACCGCACAGATCAGCTATCTCCTCGGCGCTTATCGACTCTCCTTCTTGAGTACCAACTATCACAACTTCATCACCAATCGAGACAGGCTTCTCAATGTGAGATATGTCGACAACGAATTGATCCATACAAACCCTGCCCAGCACTTTGCATCTCTTGCCCGAAATGATAACATATCCTCTATTAGAGAGCAGTCTATTGTATCCATCGGCATAGCCTACGGGAATTGTAGCTACAAGCATGTCACGATCGGCAACAAAAGTCCTGCCATAACTAACCGAATAGCCGGTACGTATCCTCTTTACAAAGGATACACAGCTAACCCACGACAAAACCGGTTTCAGGTTTTCATCAGTTTCCTTCGAAGGTTGTAGGCCATATGTGGCAATTCCCGCTCTAACATAACTGAAATCAGAATTGTCGAAATAGATGGTGCCTGCACTATTAGATATATGAGTTTCGAAATGTCTGTTTCGTCTTTGTCCCAAGCCATGAAGAAATCTTCCAAAAGCTCCTCTCTGCTCAAGAACGAAGCCACTGCCTTTCTCATCTGCTGTAGCGAAGTGCGTATAAGCACCTGTTATATTGATTCCCTTTCTGACAGCCGAATTATACAACTCAATCGACTCTTCCCATTCCAATCCCAGACGCCTCATTCCAGTATCTACAACCAGCTGGAAATCAGGTAACTGCTTATTTAAGCCAATAATGTCTTCAAGTTGAGCAAATGAAGAAAGAGATAGCGTTAAAGAAAACTCCTTTGCAGTGGGGATCTCCTTTTTCTCCACATAGTTAAGCACAAGAATCGGCAAAGAGATTCCGCTTTGGCGGATCTTAATTCCCTCTTCGAGAAAAGCAACTGCTAAGCGATCGACTCCCGATTCCTGAGCAACTTTCGAAAGCTCCACGGCACCATGACCGTACGCATCTGCTTTGACAACAACCATCAGTTTCGCCGGAGACGCCTTTCCGGACAGATAAACAAGATTTTGTCTATATGCAGATAGATCGATCAAAGCGAAGGTTTTTCTGCTATTCATTTCATACCTTCTCAGTAAGAAAGCGCGAATAGCGCGTTATGGCTAGATGGCTCTTGTAACTTTTCCAGCTTTGAGACACTTCGCACAAACTCTGATTCTCTTTACCTCGCCATCAACGACTGCGCGGACTTTATGAACATTGGGCTTCCACCAGCGCTTGGCCTTTTTATTTGAGTGCGAGACCATATTCCCTGTAGTAGGTGACTTACCGCATATTTCACAAACCTTGGACATGAATTGTGTCCTCCTCTCGATTTACAATACACTTCATTATAGTAAAGAAATAGAAGCTTTTCAACTCAAGACTCAAAGGGATTTGCGGTGCGCGTCATTGACATTAGTGCGCATGGCTAGCATAATTCTTATTGATGAGAAGATTGATAATGGCTCTTGCTGCAGCAATTTACATGGTTTTCACCGTCTACTTCTACCTGAAACCGGTAGTTCCGGCAATCGAAGTGGGAAGCGACAAGTTTCTTCATTTTGTGGGTTTCTTTGCAGGAGGGTTCCTTTTTGTTATTCTTTCAAGAGAAGAATTCAGCAAGGCGTTTAGGAAAACCTTCTTTTCATTTCTCATTGTAGGACCTGTCATTCTCGAATTTCTTCAGGTTCTATCTCCCAACAGGCAGTTCGATATTCTAGATATGGTTTTCAATTATTTGGGTTGGACGGTTCCCGTTGTTATCTTCACCTTTATAGTCAGGCTTAGAACGCTTTCTAAAGGTTGAGTTCCTCCAGCAAAACCAAACGATTTGAACGGCATACAGCATTTGCTCAAACCATAGAGTATTGAAAGTCCGGTGATAATGTTATACTTTTTTTGAGTTCCGCCTGGAGGTGTGCTACTTGGAGGAAAACAAGCCTTTGAGGTCTCTGTATCTCTCAATGGTAACAGTCTTCATAGCTCTCCCGCACTCTGAAATCACATTTGCTAACTCCCAGATTATGGAAGGATTTTATTATGTCACGCCCGAAGCATCGGTTTCAGGGTTTACCGGAATAATCGTGGGGACAGAAAACAATTATGATCTCTTGATCATTGCCAATGGCCATCTCAAAAGATATTCGCTGTCAGGAGCAGAGATTCCTCAATATGAGTCTACAGACTCTAACAGCAAGAAGTGCTTGAATCTAATAAGAAACACCATAGGACTTGAAGCGATTGTTCATGAAGTGACCACATCTGAGGAAGCTTCAGCTTACGTCTGGTTCCTTCTGGATGGTGAGGTTTATCTTATTCAATCTATAATCGTATCTAGCGGTCTATCTAAAGCAATTGACGGAGGAGAAATCGAACTTGTTCCGGCCGAAGAATATGCCCGCGAAAGAAGTCTTGGAATCTGGGCTGAAGAGTCGGAAGTTCTTGAATCGGCAGTAGAAGGAATACCTGAAACAGAAGAGGTACAGGAAGTTGTAGAGGAAGATTCAAGAGGTGCAGCAAGACTAACGATTTCTAAGATTGATATTTTCGATAACGGTGAGCACGCTCTTCTGACTCTTGCTGCCGATAAGGGCGGATATCTTGAAGGTTCAGAGGTTTCAATCTTATCTCGAGCTGATCGAACTACCGACGAAGATGTTTTTTCGTTGGATTCTCAAGAACCTATTGAAACTGCTGAAGAGCTTAGAATACTTATCACACTGGATAGATCAAGAACCACTTCGTTTGAATATGATTTTTTGGGAAAGTTATTTGGATCCCAGAGGCGGTTATCTGAAGATTAAGGATGAAAATGGAAGTGAGAGGTTATTCGAATATGAATATGACAGGAGAATTAGTGGCTTCACTGTAACCCCACTTGATTGAGGGAGGCTTTATAATGAAAAGAGTGTTGTTCTTCCTTTTGCTAATCTTCGGAACAACGATTTTTGCTTTTACGGGAGAAAGTATGGGAAAAAGTGCAGAAGATTATGACGCAGCGACCGTAATTATAATCCATTATCACAGGTACGATGACAACTACGATGGCTGGAACCTATGGGTCTGGCCTGACAAACCGAAAAGTATGGATGGTAAGTCTTACTCTTTTGATAGGAGAGACGAATTCGGAGTAGTTACAACTGTAAAGTTCTCTGAAAAACATTCTAGACTGGGATTCATAGTAAGGCTAAGAGAATGGGAAAAGAAGGATATTACAGCAGATAGGTTCGTAGATATTCCCGATTCTGGAGTTGCTGAAATATGGGTGATCGAAGGGGAAGAGGATTTTTTGACGAGCCCGGACAGAATTGATCTAACTCCCAGAGTTAAGATGGCCTTTCTTGATTCTTTGAGTGAGATCTACGCTTCACTTTCAGCACCGGTTGATACTAAGACAGTCTTACCTGAAGTCCTTTTAGACGGTTCGCCGGTTAAGATTCAGAGCTTCGAAAAGGCAGATCCCACTGATGTATCGGTAACTAACTACGTGAAGATAACACTGACCGAACCACTTGCGCCCAAGTCAGTTAGCAAAAGGCTATCTCTGGAGATCGAAGGTTTTCTTCCAGGCGACATAATTGTCAGAAAAGCGCTCGATAATTCTGAATTCTTCTACCAGGGTGAACTTGGTTCGATTTACTCGGAGAAGGAGACAGTCTTCAGAGTCTGGTCTCCCGTATCCTCTTCAGCAACGCTAATTCTCTTTGACGATCTCTACTCGGACAGCTTTATTGAAGTCCCCATGAAAAGAATAGAAGCAGGTGTTTGGGAAGCAATCGTTCAAGGCAATCTTCATCTGCGGGCTTACAAATACAGATTCGTCTCTTATGGCAAGGAAAGAGAAACAGTTGACATCTATTCCCGTGCGGTTACAAAAAACAGTGAGAGATCAGTTGTCGTTGATCCCGCTAAAACCATTATTGAAGGCTGGGCCCAACAAAAAGTGCCGATATTTAACAAACCGGAGGACGCAATAATATACGAAATCCACATTGGAGACATGACTTCCGACCCAAATACCAATGTTGAGAATAAGGGTAAGTACTTAGGCCTAACCGAGACCGGAAGAACGGGACCTGATGGAGTTACTGTCGGAATTGACCACATTGTTGAGCTCGGTGTAACACACGTTCACATAATGCCTTTCAACGATATTCACTACCTAAATGAAGGTGAGGAAGGCGAATACGGCTGGGGCTATGACCCTTATCTGTACATGGTTCCGGAAGGACATTACAGCACTGACCCTTACAGTCCTCTCAGTAGAATTCTCGAATCTAAGGCAATGGTCATGGCATTTCATGAAAAAGGAATAAGGGTAATTCTCGACACTGTGTACAATCATACGGCTACAACAGGTTCTTCTTCTCCCTTCGATCAGACAGTCCCATATTATTACTATAGAACAGACGCCACAGGTGCATATTTGAACGGAACTGGAGTCGGTAATGAGATAGCTTCAGAAAGGCCAATGATGAGAAAGCATATTCTTGATTCTCTTAAGATGTGGGTCAACGAATACGGAATTGATGGCTTCAGATTCGATTTGATGGGTCTTATAGATAAAGAAACCGTTCTGGCCATCGACCGAGAACTTCATGCAATAGACAAGACGATTCTGCTTTATGGCGAGCCGTGGGGAGGTTGGGGGGCAACCGTTACATTTGGGAAAGGCGATCAACGCGGAACCGGTGTAGCTGTTTTTAACGACAATCTCAGAGATGCAATAAGAGGAAGCGTTTTCGATGAGAAAGTGAAGGGCTTTTCTCTTGGGAGCAGGGCCAAAGAAAGAAGGATTATGCGTGGTATTGTGGGAAGTATCGAATACAGCAGTGACATTAAGGACTTTGCGGATGACCCTTCTGAGACTATAAACTATGTTTCTGCTCACGATAATCAGACTCTGTGGGACAAGAATAGCGCAGCAATGCCAGATGCTTCAAGAGAGTTGTTGACAAGCGCTCAGAAGCTATCAAATGCCATAGTGATTCTTTCTCAGGGAATTCCATTTCTTCATGGTGGAGTAGACTTTGCTCGAACGAAGTTCGGCAATGATAACAGCTACAATGCCGGTGTAGATTTGAACAAGATGGACTATTCAAGGAAGGCAGAATTCATTGACCTCTTCACCTATTATAAGGGACTGATAGAACTTAGAAAGAACCATCCATCATTCAGGATGAGTACGGCCGAAGAGATAAGAAAGAATCTAAAATTTCTTGATGCTCCCAGAAATATCGTTGCTTACGTGATAGACGGCAAGTCAGCTGGTGACTCATGGGAAGAAATACTTGTGATATTCAATGGGAACCTTGAACCAGCCGAGATAACTCTACCTGATGAAAGCTGGAACCTCGTCGTGGATAGAGATAGAATCTCTGAGAAGCCCCTCGAAAGACTCTCAGGTAAGGTCAAGCTCGAACCAATTTCTACTTATGTCTTCTTCAAGTAGTTCGGAGGTGTTCAGTGTACAGCTGCAAAATAATAAGGGTTCTTGAATCTGGTTTTTTTGATGAGATAGCGCAATCCATAGAGATTTCTAAGAAGATCCTCGAGAGTCATGGCATCACGTATACTGGATCCACAGACGTTGACCCTGTAATGAGCGACCTGAAAGAGGCTATATACTCAGATTCATGCTCAAACGACATCGTTCTTGTTCTTGGAGGAACGGGGCTATACAAAGAGGACATAGGTCCGGAGGTCGTTTTATCTCTCGTGGACAAAAGAGCAACGGGAATTGAAACTGCGATGCTTAGAAACGCAATAGTCGCCGATCCCTCGTTGTGTCTTTACAGAGTTGGAGCCGGAACAATCGGTGATTCGATAGTACTCTCTGTTCCGGGTTACCATGAAACTGTACATTACTATCTTGAACCCGTCATCGATTATCTTAAGCCCTTTTTCGATGGGCTTAGGTCATCTTAGGAATAACTGAGTCATGGAATGTCAACTGTTTTTCCAATGGTCTTCCTTTTGAAAAGGCATCGCGGACATGTTAATCAGGTGGTCGAGAGTATTGGTCATGTTTTGAGAAACGGGGGAAGAAACTCTTATGATGTTTTCTAAAGCAAGCGGGAAGTATATTTCCGTAGAGGGTGTAATTGGAGTAGGTAAGACGACTCTAGTGAAATTGTTGTCTCAAAAGTATACAATGCCGGTAGTGCTCGAAGTTGTTGAAGAAAACCCATTTCTTGCGCACTTCTATGAAGACATCGAAAGGTGGGCTTTTCAAACTCAGCTTTTCTTTTTGATAAGCCGGTTTGATCAGCAATCGAATGTTAAAAAAGCCGCTTCGCAGGGACAGGGGGTTATCTCAGACTATGCATTCATGAAAGATCATCTTTTTGCGTCTCTAACTTTGAAAGGAGAACAGTTGAAACTATACGAGAAGATCTTTTCCGTTCTCAAAGATCAGGTGCTTTATCCAGATCTGATAATCTATCTTTACGCGGATATCGACACCCTGATGAAAAGAATAGCTCTCAGAGATAGACCGTTTGAGAGGAGAATGGATAGAACGTATATTGCTATGCTAAGCGACACATATGAGAAATACATGGCAGCGTTTTCCGAGAGCAGAGTCCTGAGGATAGATACTTCAAGCATAGACTTTGTGCGAAACGTTGATGATCTCAACATGGTTTTCAGCAGAATCGAGGCGAACTTATGATTTTGGGAATATGCGGAAACATTGGAGCAGGAAAATCATCTCTGACTTCATTGCTTGAGGAAACACTGGGCTTTAGAGGTGTCTACGAGGCCGTGGATGAAAATCCATTTTTGGAGGATTTCTATTCAAATATGGAGCGGTGGGCCTTTCACTCGCAGTTGTTCTTTCTAATAAAGCGTTTTGACTTTCTGAAGAGAGTCGTAACTGAAGGTGCTGTCATACTTCAGGACAGGACTATTTACGAGGACGTGGAGATATTTGCCCGCAATCTCAAACTGATGGGCTACATAGATGAACGCGACTGGAGACTTTATCTGGACACTTATGAAACGCTCTCAGAACACTTAACAGCGCCCGATGGCATTGTCTACATAAAATGCACTAAGAACGTCTTGTTGAAAAGGATAAAAAAGAGGGGCCGGGGTTTTGAAAGTGGCGTAAGCGAGGATTATATCGAAAGACTCAACGGACTATACGAAGAATGGATCGGCAGAGTCACGTTTTGTCGGAAGTTGATAATCGATGGTGATAAATATGATTTCGTTGAAAATGCCCAGGACAGAGAAGATGTTCTGCGTTTGATCTCGAGATTTACGGCTGAACTTATGGCGGGAGTGCAGTCTAAGTTGTTCTCCAGATAGATTGAATCGAACTCACATCGACATATTCAATGCCCGCAGACGTGCAAGCACCATCCATTTTGTAATCGTTCCCGATCATTACGCAGTACTTTGCATCGAGTGAGTTATTCTCCAGAATTTCCAGGTAATATTCTGTACTAGGCTTTACATAATGAGAGTTCTCCATAGTGGTCACGTAGTTGGTTAGCTTTTCATCCACTCCCACCCATTGAAGTCTTTTTCTTATTGCCTTGTGTGGAAAGATTGGGTTCGTTGCAATAATTATCTTTCTACCCGAGCCGTAAAGCTTTTTCAGGGCCTCCACCACATTCTCTCTAGGGCTCACAATTTTCTCAAGTTCTTCATACTCGTTCTCGTAAAACTCATCGAAGAAATCCTCGTACCATTTTACCGTGTGATCTCCCATGAAATGGACAAAGCTTTCCATAAAGAGTTCGTAATTGCTCTTTATGCCGTCTCTTCTATCAAATAGCACTTCGAGTGCGCTTTTCAAAGAGACCATCAGTTTTTCAAAGTCTACTTTTCCATTGGCAAAGAGCGAGATGAGCTGAAAATACCGCCGTGCAAAATCTTCATCGGAAACAGAGCTAAGCGTTCCATCAAGATCAAATAAATAAGTGATGTCATTACTCATGAGATACTCCAATCATTCGCGACTAATCTTTGCTGAACCCTCAACAACCAGAACGAAAAAGGGCAAAAGACAATGCGCCAAACTATATATTAGCATATCACGCATCTGAGGATACTTTTAGATCCCAACCATTGAGCACACAAAATTCAGATCTCTTGAAGAAAAGGCGAAATGTCATGATCAAACGCAAACGCCTCAACAACCAGCCTTCCCAAGCTGATAGACGTCTCCGTTTTAATTAGGAACACTGCACGGCAGATGATTTTTGGTCAGAGCCTGAAGAATTGTGTAACAAATGTTACCGCTTAAAGCCGGTAATCTTGGTAGAGTATTGATGTATTTAAGGAGGTATCGAAATGGGCAGGAAAATAACCGATAGCGTAACATGGGTAGGAAAGGTTGACTGGGAACTGAAGAAATTTCATGGAGAAGACTATTCAACCCACAGAGGATCCAGCTACAACGCATATTTGATTAGAGATGAAAAGACAGCTTTGATCGATACTGTCTGGGCACCTTTTGCAGAGGAATTCGTGGAGAACCTGAAAAAAGAAATTGATCTATCCGAGATCGACTACGTAATCGCCAACCACGGGGAGATTGATCACAGCGGTGGACTGGTTGCGTTGATGAAAGAGATTCCCGGCACGCCGATCTATTGTACTGCAAACGCAGTCAAGTCCCTCAAAGGGCAGTTCCACAAGGACTGGAATTTCGTCACAGTAAGAACCGGCGACACTCTAAATCTCGGCAGTAAGGCGCTCACCTTTATTGAAGCACCTATGCTGCACTGGCCCGACTCGATGTTTTCATATCTCGATGGTGACGCAATTCTCTTCAGCAACGATGCGTTTGGTCAGCATTATGCAACTGAACTTCTCTACAACGACCTCGTAGATCAGGCGGAACTATTTCAAGAAGCAGTGAAGTACTACGCAAATATCCTCACTCCATTTAGCAGACTGGTCATAAAGAAGATCAAGGAGGTCTTGTCATTCAATCTTCCATTGAATATGATTTGCCCCAGTCATGGAGTCATCTGGCGGGAGGATCCCGCACAGATTGTCAAGAAGTATCTTGAGTGGGCAGACAACTACCAGGAAGATCAGGTGACAATTGTGTATGACACGATGTGGGAGGGGACTAGAAAAATGGCCGAAGCCATCGCAGAAGGCATTGCCAGCGCTAGTGGTAGTACCGCAGTCAAACTCTTCAATGCGGGAAAAATAGACAAGAACGATATTGTGACGGAGTTGTTTAAGGCCAAGGCAGCTCTCTTTGGTTCTCCTACAGTGAACAAAGGAATCTTGGCACCGCTTTCCGGTATGCTTCATGAAGTAAAAGGTCTGTCCTTCAAGAGTAAAAAGGCAGCCGTATTTGGTACTTATGGATGGAGTGGAGAGTCTGTGGATGTTCTGACAAAAATGGTAGAAGATGCCGGCTTCGAAATCGTTCAGCCAGGATTAAAAAAGCTTTGGTCACCAGACGAAGACAGCCTTGATGACTGCAGAGAATTCGGCTCAGGTTTCGCAGCAAAGATTTGATAGGCTACGCTTTGAGAAGTTGACCCAGCTTAATAAACGTTTCATCTTCCAGGAGGTAGTAGGACTTTTTCAGAGCTACCTCCTGATAGGATTTAAGGAATCCAACGGTGTCTCCGACAGTTTCGATGAGTCTGTCCTTCCCTAACTCATTTTCGATCTCCAAAGCCATTCTCATTCCCACGGGGGCAAGGCTCCCGACACTAAACCAGCTTCTTTCCATAATCGACCTTGCTTCGTCGTCGGAGATGTTCTTAAAGGAGAGATTCAGGAACACTTCTTGAAGCAGTTCGAGATGCTTTTCGAACTCTCCCATCATTTTCGTTCGCTGCAGCGCAATTCTCTTCATTGATGGTATTCTCGACGCATCGCTAACCATATTTGCGATTCCTTCACATTCTATGCCCACAAATCTGTAGACCAACTGATCAAGTGGAGAATCACCGAACTCAAGTCTTTCCTTTGTTATCGAATTCCTTGCTACATGATGTGCCTCATGAGCCATTACTTCTTCAATAGCTTCAAGACCCATATCAAGAGCAAAAAGCGGATCGAAATACACACCTCTATGATCGGCATTTGCATTATAAGGCATAGGAATGAAAAAGACCTTCAGGCCATCAAAAGTTACTCCCTTAGGAAGATACTCTTGTGCTTTGGATATTGCCTTAGATCTAATTCCTGCTTCATTCTCAATAATCAAATCGAAGAAAGCTCTCAGTTCAAGCTTTCTTTCCCTGATTTTATCCATGTACGCTATGAGCTCCGTGCAGTCCTTTGAAAGACCAGAAAGATCTTCTCTACGCGAAAAGGCGGCCACTAGGCATTCCCTTGCCTCTGAATCGCGTATATGGAATTGTTTAAACATACTGGCGAGAGGAGTGGCTAAAACTCTCTTGAATCTCTCTTCATATGAATCGTTACTGGAATCAATCAAATCTATGAGGGCGAAAATCTCTTCTGTATTAAGCCAGCTCATAAAAACCCCCCATTAATCTCCTACAAGTTAAGAGTTATTATATCATCAATTCTTCAGTGTATCCTGGAACACTCAATTGCATCGGAGAACTTCAGAATATCTGAAGCAACCCACCAGATGATCGTTCACTATACCTGTTGCCTCCATCAGTGCATATACTATCTTTGGCCCAACAAAAGTGAATCCCTTCTCTCTAAGGGATCGCGAGATTTCAACAGACTTCTCAGTAACAGAGGGAATCTCGGAAAGGCTCTTCCATGTGTTTATGATCGGCTTATTGTTGACGAAGCTCCACACATAGCTGTCAAACGTTCCGTACTCCTCTTGAATCTGGATAAATCTCTTTGCGTTGTTAATTGCCGAATGAATCTTCTTTCTATTTCTGATTATTCCACGATTTTCGACTAGCTTAGTTATTTCATTCTCTCCATACTTTGAAACGACTCGAGGATCAAACCCAGAGAAGGCTTTTCTATATTCTTCTCTCTTCTTCAGGACAGTATGCCAGCTGAGGCCGGCCTGTGCTCCTTCTAGAATCAGAAACTCGAACCATATGTTGTCATCGTGCAGGGGAACACCCCATTCACTATCGTGGTAATCAATATACAATTTGTCAACTTCAGCCCAGGGACAACGGAAGACCTCATTCAATTCGACCACCCCGTCAGCTTGGCAACCATCGAATCTGGAAGCCTCGGTACATTCCTACGCCATTACCTTGCGAGAACAAACAGAAGAGATTAATTTAACTTCGATTTACCCATGAAGTATCGGTTCTTTGAACCTATTCATTTAGCCCTTCCGTCTCAAAGATTTCCCTTACCACTGCTTTCGCCTGTTCATATGACTTTGTCCTTGGATCCTTCAAAAGAATTTCAACAATTAGATCGGAATCCCTTTCAATGAACGCTTCGAGAGCCCACTCCATTCTTAGTACCCTTGGCTTTAAATACCATTTAACGATTCTTTCGGGGAGAGGGGGATCTATGGCTTCTGTATGAATTCCCTCTCTGTCAACCAAAGCGGGCACTTCGACGGCAACGTTATCTTCGATCCCGGGAATTGCTCCCTCGTTTAGCGTGTTTAAGACAAATCTCGCTGAACTGTCGTTTATTATTGCGTCTATAAAGGGTATGTGTTGCTCACCGCTGAGAGAATTCTTGTTGTAAAGCTGAGCCGCTTGTCTGGCGAAGTCTCCTGAAAGACCTCTTGAACCTTCGACTATCAATTTTTCGAGATTTGCCTCGGGGAACTGCTCGATTGCCTTGGCAAGTGCCACAGTAGCACCTGTCACCTGTCCAAGCTGTTCTTTGTACCATTGCCAGCCAGGTTCGGAATCAGGACTGCCCCATGGAGCCCCATACCATTTTACGAGAGTCTCTTGATTGTAGTGGTGTTTCCAGCCGCTGTTACGAACCGTATCTCCTATTGGAACCAGTCCATAGAATCTGTACATGTCAATTGTCGCCGGAGACATCTGAACATTGAAAGGGTTGATAGGTTTGAATCTCCTTGGATCATAGTTAGCTGCATACTTTTGAATCAAAGCGTAGAGATCCTCACCGTTTCTTTTGAATCTGTTAAGCCAGATTCCATGGTTCACACCGGCAACCTGCCAGTCTACTTCCTCTATTGGTATGCCTAAGGTTTCTGCTACTTCGCGGACATCATAATGTCCGTGACAAAAGCCAACCATCTTAATACTAGAATGTCTTCTGATTAGCGTAGTTCCTTCGAAGACAGGATTTGCAGCCTGAAGCAACCAGGCGTCAGGTGCATGTCTTTCCATAAGCTTCGCGATTTTCAGGAAAAACGAGAGTTGATTCCAGTTTGTAAGAGTATAGTAATCGGATACCATGTTGAATTCCTGTGAATCTATGCCTCTGAAATAACCGTGCTTTTCGCCGATCGCTCTAACTCTATCCAGAAAATCATGTCCTCCAATCAAAGCGCTGTTTACAACGAAGTCTCTCCCTTTGATTGCTTCTTCCAGCACAGTAGTCTTTGAAAACTCGAGATTGGCATTCATCTCTTCTGCAAACCTCGATGCAAGAATGTAAACGGCATCAAGTCTATCTTGGTTTATATCCATTAATGTGACCTTACTGCCATAAAGACCCTCCGTTTTACAAAGATCGCTCACCAGTCTGAGAGAAAACACAGCACTTCCTGCACCGATAATGGAAATATTCACTGATGACAAAGTAATCCCTCCTCGTCTCTATTCACTAAATAATACCATTATAAGTCTTGGCTGAGAAAACCTCCGATTCAAAAATTCTGTTCCAGGTTCCGAAATGTGATCAATCTTCTTTGTGTTGAACTCAGTCAGATGTTCGAGCAATTATTTAGGAGGAACAGTTCAATCTGTAATCTTTACTCCCCTTTTTTCAAGTTGCTTATTATATTGTTAACGGTAGTATAATCTCAAGTAGAGGCTAGTTTGGTCTGAAGGGCGAAGAAGATAACCGTACGGCTGTATGCCGAATAACAGGGGGTGTTTAAATGAGAAAAAGTTTGCTGGCAGTTCTTCTTTTGTCCGTGAGTCTGCTCTTTGCTTCAGGAAGTGTGGAGATCTTTAGCTGGTGGACGGGTGGAGGCGAAGAAGAAGGACTCGCTGCCATTTATGAGGTCTTCAAAGCAAAGTACCCCGACGTGGAGATAATCAACGCAACGGTCGCAGGAGGCGCAGGCACAAACGCAAAAGCAGTTTTGAAGACACGAATGCTTGGCGGCAATCCTCCTGACTCATTCCAGGTCCACGGAGGAATGGAACTAATCGACACCTACGTAATTACGGGAATGATGGAGCCACTGACTGACATCTTAGAGAGCTGGGGAATACTTGATAAATTCCCGAAGGATATTATGACTATCTGCAGTTACGAAGGTGAAGTTTACTCAATTCCCGTGAATGTGCACAGGGGAAATGTTGTCTTTATTAACAACGAGATTCTTGAGAAGGTCGGAATCGATGAGGTTCCAAGCGACGGACCGGGTTTTCTCGAAGTTTGTGCAAAAATCAAGGAGGCAGGCTTCATACCACTTTCTTTAGGCGATAAAGACAAGTGGGAGGCCGGTCATCTTTTTGAGACCGTGTTGCTTTCGGCTCTGGGACCAGATAAGTACAATGGCTTATGGGATGGAACAACAAGTTTCGAAGATCCAGGAATTGAAAGGGCCATAGTAATTTTCGAAGAACTGATTAAGTATGTAAACGAAGACCATGCTGCTCTCACCTGGCAGGATGCAACAAGGATGGTCTTCGATGGAAAGGCTGCCTTCAACGTCATGGGAGACTGGGCCGAAGGATATTTGAAGACTCTAGGATGGACTCCGGGCGTGGAGTTCAGCTGGATGGCAGTTCCAGGAACCGAGGGCTCCTTTATGGTGGTAACGGATACATTTGGCTTGCCAAAGGGCGCACCAAACAGAGAAAACGCTCTTAAGTGGCTCGAAATAGTTGCCTCGGTCGAAGGTCAAGATGCCTTCAACCCGATAAAGGGTTCGATTCCTGCAAGACTGGATGCAGATAAATCACTCTATGATCCTTACCTGACATGGTCTATGGAGGACTTTTCTACAAACGCTCTCTGTCCTTCTATAGCACATGGATCTGCTGCGCCTGAAGGCTTTATAACGGAACTGAACGATGCAGTAAACATCTTCATTACTACAAAAGACAGAGCAGCTTTCCTGAGTGCCATAGAAAGCGCTGCTGAAGATTACATCTATTAATCCTTGCAAAGTGGGGCCTGCATCTGCAGGCCCCATTCTTGGGGGTGTTCCATATCAAAAGGAAGACAAAACGAGGGATCATTTCCTTTCTCATTCTCTCTCCGACCTTTGCGGCAATAGGAGTTTTCGTTTATTTCTTCATTGGTTGGACCGGTAGAACTTCTGTTTCCAACTGGAATAGCTTTGCTAGGCTTCTTAAAGGCGAATTCGAATTTGTTGGATTGAGGAATTATTTCAGACTTTTCGAAGATCCGAGGTTTCAGACCGATCTGTGGAACACTCTGTATTTCACCCTTTTTTTTATTCTCGGTTGTCTTCTGCTTGGGATTGTTTTGGCGGTACTGATTGATCGTAACCTCAAGGGATCAGGCATTTTTAGAAATATATACCTGTTTCCCATGGCGCTTTCATTTGTTGTGACAGGCGCAGTCTGGAGATGGATCTTCGCTCCGGGAATCTTACCAAGCAATCCTCAGGGTATGAACCTTCTATTCAGTCTGGTGGGGCTGGATTTTCTTCAATGGAGGTGGTTCACCAGCACTGAGAGTTTCCTCAATTTCAACTTTGCACTGATTCCGGTGATAATCGCAGCCGTATGGCAGATGTCAGGTTACACAATGGCCATGTACCTTGCGGGGCTTCGTGGAATATCCCAGGATCTGGTAGAGGCTGCCGAAGTTGATGGCGCGACCGGCTGGCAGATCTTCTGGAAGATCAAGTTTCCGATTCTGAGACCGATAACTTTAAGCGCAATGATTATTCTAGGCCACATCTCACTGAAGATCTTTGATCTTGTTTACGCTATGACCGGCAGTGGTCCAAACAACGTGACCGACGTGCCTGCCATCTACATGTTCGAAACCACTTTCAGAGCGAACAAATATGCTACTGGCTCAGCAATAGCGATAATCATGCTTCTGATGGTTGCTGTGGTCATAATTCCTTACCTTGCTTCTGCCTTCAGAAAGGAGAAGAGAATATGATCAAGAGGATTCTAATCTATGCCCTTCTGACGGTTTTTGCGTTATTCTTTCTGATGCCGATCTATGTGTTATTGGCAACAAGTCTCAAACCCCTGAAAGAAGTGGGTCTTGAGCGAATGTGGTTTCCTCCGAACGACCTTTCCTTCGATGGTTTTGCCAAGGCCTTCAGTCGCCTTGCACCCAACTTAAGAAACTCGTTTCTGCTGGTCATCCCTGCGACGCTTCTTTCGGCAATCGTTGGATCGATAAACGGATATGTTTTGTCTAAACTGAAGTTCAGGGGCTCAGATCTTCTCTTTGCACTCGTTCTTTTCGGAATGTTTATTCCTTATCAGAGTGTTCTTTTTCCTCTGATTCGCTTCCTCCAGGATATTGGACTTTACGGTTCTATTTGGGGATTGGTATTGGTTCACGTGGTCTACGGTCTGCCGATAACCACTTTGATTTTCAGGAACTATTACAGCGAAGTGCCTACGGAATTAATCGAAGCGGCCAACATAGATGGAGCAGGCATATTCAAGACATATCTGAAGGTTCTCTTTCCTATATCCCTCCCTGGTTTTGTAGTAGTAGTCATTTGGCAATTCACGAATATCTGGAATGAGTTTCTTTTCGCTGTGACCGTTACCAGCGACCCCACAAAACAGCCGATTACCGTTGCCCTTGTGAATCTAGCGGGGAGTCAGGTTGTCGAGTGGAATGTCCAGATGGCCGGCGCGCTGCTGGCCGCTCTCCCAACATTGATAGTCTACATATTACTCGGAAAGTACTTTCTGAGAGGGCTTCTTGCTGGTTCTGTCAAAGGTTGATCTGATTTCCGATACGATCTTCTGCCTTAAGCCATAATACAACCCCAGGTAATCACAAAGTCTTTCGTGTTAGACTGCCGAGGATCTCGATAGGCCGATTCTCAAGTACAAATCCGCTCTGATTTCTTGAGACTATGCACGGAGGAAACCCAATCGGCTCTAGACCCGGTCAAGAGTGACTTAGAATGTAAGAGAAAAGGAAATAGGGAGGAACTTAGTTTCTTAGTAGTCTCTCGAGCTCACAAAAACGCAGTCTCTTGCTTCGGACAAAGTCCCCAAGTATAGGGTGGTGTCTTTCATGTTTTTTTCACTTTGCACTAACTCAGCAGACACAAGCGCAGGGCAATGAACCAAATTCGCTTGTCACTCTCAACTTTCCTGTCCGCCTTTACAAAGAATGCAGTTCCTCTTTCCGAGGTGCACAGTCGTATCGATGAAGGTTAAAGGGAAATTATACGAGAGACTATGAATCCTCAATTGTGCCTGCCTCACATCCATGTAATGTCCTTCCAAATTAGTGATTCATAACCTTTGAACTTCACGATTTAGACAAGAAATTCGGATCATAGCCAAGAGTTCATTTGCATAGAACTGTCGTTAATCATCTCTTGTTTCGTGTAATACTTAATACAGAGACATCGATGTGTAGGAGCGACCGACGTAGATATATTAGAATCAAGAGTAATACCGACCAACGGATTCATTCAAGCCATTTCTGCTGGAAGTCAGATCTCAAGAACCGAGCTGTCCGCAAAATAAAGGAAGACATCCCTTACTCTTTCGAAAGGTTTGAATCCATTGTACAAGAAAGGCTCCAAATCGAGGTCCTCCCTCACCATTGTATGGACCCGCTCAAACCCTTTCGACTGTGCATAGCACTTCAGCCCATGCACGAAGGACTTGGCTTTCCGTTCTTCCACTATTGAGATGTAATTGATGTCCACGCAGCTTTCAGATTTCGAATTTTTGGAAAGAACTGCCCAGTTATCCCCATCGTGAATCCTAGTTGGCTGAATTAGGAATCTCGCTTTGTCTGGAATTTCCTTAGGGAGAAAAGCCCAGTCTTCACTTACATGATCGAGAATTTCAGGAATCTCTGAATCCACATTAAAAGCGAAGAAAGAATCTGAGATATCTCCTATCTCACTTTCAAGGTTTGTGAAAACACCTATGCGGTTGAAACCGAAGGCTTCATTCATTCTGATCGAGGCAGTATTGTCGAAATAGGTCGCAAAGTAAAGCCTTTCGAGCCCGATTCTCTTCGCAATGGCCAGGGTTTGTTTTCCGAGTTCCTTGCCAAACCCTTTGCCCTGAAGAGCAGGATCTATTCTCATTCCTTCCATCCAGCCCACTTTATCGCTTAAGAGTCTGAGATTATCTATTCCTACTAATGTCCCGTCTTTCCAGAGTCCCATGAAGTGGCATGAAGGGTCTTCAACCCATTTTTCGAAGACATGAGGAATGTAGTCATCACCCTCCCAGATCGTCTTTACGATCTCTCTTACTCTTTCTCCATCACACTTTTGAAGGCGCCTTATCATTCGTAAACCTTCCTTATATATGGTGAGGTCATCACTCTTAGCAGCGCACCGTACGACATTCTGAAGCCTACCGAATCCCCTACAGAAAAGGACTTTTTGGACTCGGTCACGTCGACTATCAGGTGATCACTCGAAGCGTGTAGCACTTCACATCCCCCGACAAGTGGCGTCAATCCTGAGGGAAGAACATCCTGTTCTCCAAGATCCAGTATCGCCTTTATTCTCTTCCCCTTGTCTTCAAAATGGGGGATTCTTCCAAAAGCATCACGACCTATTTCGCCTATCGGTACGGATGGCTTTTCCGCTATTTCGATTACTTCCCCATACAGTGTAAACGTATCCTGCAGTGTTCCAGGAACCTCTCTGTTGTTCGTAACATCGGTCCCACAAAGAATCGACTCTCCCAATCTGAAATGGTTTATACCTTTCGGAACTATCCCTTTTTCGAGAAGAGGCAGTGACGCAGTATTCCCGGCAGAGTATCTTCTCAATGAATAGCCAGTCTTTTTTCTAAGGAACTCACCTAAAGAAAGAAGAATCTCGAATTTCTTTGGAGTTGCAATTACGCCCCCAAAGCATCCAAGATTGGTTCCAATTCCTTCAAGGTTTTCACCGGCAATTTCGAATGCTTTCTCCAAAACCGATTCCGCCTCGTAATACATAACTCCCTCTCTAAGGTCTCCCGTATCGATCATGTATATGAAATTCACTTCTTGCCCTGTTTCAGATGAGAGTTCATAAAGCTTGCTCAATGAATCAAGATCTCCAATGAGCACGGTGTCTACATTATCCAACACTTCTCTGAATTTTGATCTCTCGGGAAGTCTTAACAAAAGAAAATCAGAATCAATTCCAGCATTCATAATTCTGGAAATGTTTTCCAACCTGGATTCGCCGATTTCCTTTACTCCACTATTCAACAGTATAGATGCTATCGTCGGGTCTCCACACACAACTTTCGTAACCGCTGCGATTTCTACCCCATTAACTTCGGCCAGTTCTCTAACTCTTTTCGCATTGGCCCCTATGCTCACGGTATTAACCACAACTTTTGCCAAGGAAATCACCTCAACAAATTATACATTGTACACCTTTTCATTTCAGAGCAAATGGTTCTTGGCAGGTTTGCTGTCGTATAATATCTACATTATGGATTACAATAAGGGTGATTACATTGTCTTGCTTTTTCTCAGAGAAGCGGCAGAGGTGTCTTCGAGCAAAAAAAAGTGGCATCTTGAATCCGGATACTACTTATATGTTGGATCGGCAATGAACTCACTGACGGAAAGGGTTAAGAGGCACCTCTTAGAAGAAAAGAAGAAGCACTGGCATATAGATTTCCTTAGAGAGAAGGCTGAAGTTCTTGCGGTTCTGCTTCTCCCGACAAAGACAAGTAAAGAAGAGGAACTTTCAAATCTGATCTCAAACTACTGTATTGCTGTTCCTGGCTTCGGTGCTTCTGACTGTAAAACAGATTCGAATCTATACAGGGTCGGATTCGGTTGTATCGAAAAAGTGTTTTCTTCAATTGTTGGCAAATGGAGGGATTAAAATGATTGCTTTTCTTACTGACTGGGGATCAAACAGCTACTATGTCGGCGTGACTAAAGTCGTGATGAGAGAAATAAATAGAATGGTGGAAATAATAGATATATGTCATGATATTAGACCTTACAGCATAAGACACGGTGCTTATGTCTTGCAAAGGGCAATAAAGGATCTTCCGGCAGATGCAGTCTTTCTAGCAGTCGTTGATCCTGGGGTAGGGACATCAAGAAAGCCAATAATGATGGTTTTGAAAGATGGAAGACGCCTTGTTGGACCGGACAATGGTTTGTTCACACTTGCTGCCGAAGAGTACGGAATCCACGAAATACGAGAGCTGGAAAATAGAGAGTACCACAGGGGAAATTCCCGGAGCTTTCATGGAAGAGACATTTTCGCGCCCGTTGCAGCCCATGTCGATGCAGGCGTAGAACCGGCTAAACTCGGTTCTAGACTAATGAGCTTCGAATATCTTAAATACAAGAAACCTGCCAGAGAAGGAAATGTACTCTCTGGGGAGGTTGCCTTCTACGATAATTTTGGTAACCTGGAAACGAATGTTCCAGAGGCTCTCGCTAATGATTTTGAAGAAGGAGAAATTCTTGAAATTGGAAAGGGCAGAAAACCTTTCAAAGCTACATTCGGAAATACTTATTACGATGTGAATCCCGGAAATTTGCTTGCCCATTTCGATTCAAGCGGCTTCCTAGAAATCACCGTGAACAAGGGAAGTGCCCGGGAGCTCCTCGCCATTGAGGAAGGGGAACCCATAACAATTGTCAAAACTTGACGGAGGCCTTTTCAAACCCGGCTACCATTACATTGTTGGTGGTGTGGTGCTGGGAACTGGGCTTATCTATTCTTTCATTGAAGGGTTCAGTCTTGATCGAGTGCTTTTGATAGCTCTTCTTTCTCTTGCGGCGTTAGCATCCGTCTATTTCGCTCTGGTAAGACAGTTGGAGAGACTAGTTAGGCTTGTACAAACAGGCGAGAGAAAATCAATCGGTGAACTTGAAGGGCAGTTCAATCAGATTTACGGCTTCTACAGAAGTCTTTCATTTCAAATTGAAGAGGAAAGAAATTATTACGAAAGACTGTACAGGGATTATTCAGAGCTTCTGAACACCCTGGAGATTTCCGTTGCTTCAGTGGACGAGAACGGAAATTTCGATCTCGTCAACGACGCGTTCACAAAGAGCTTCTCTTACGGTAGTCAGCAAGGAAGATATCTCCGGATAGATAGATTTGCAAGAAGGACAGGTTTGATTTTTCCGCTTCAAGAAGGTCAGTATGAAGTCTATAGCAAGAAACTCGGCAAGCGATACCTTGTGTCGGTTGTCCATAAGCAGAAAAGCGGTTATCTGCTAACCCTTACCGATATGACCAGTCAGTGGAAGACAAAACAGCTTCTGGAAAAAACGAGAAGATATGCTGTCGATGCGCAAACAGTAGCCGATCTCGCGCATGGTCTCAAGCAACCGCTGGCAAATGTTAGGCTTGCGCTTGATCTTTACAGGAGAACGGGAAAACCAGAGTACATTGATACACTTGAAAAGGAGCTAAATGCCTTTCAAGGTAGGGTAGGTGGAATCCTACAGATTTTCAGGTATGGAGAGGAATTCGACGTGGTCGATCTTTCTGAGCAGGTTATGAAAGTCGCGACCTTCATGTCCTCGATCTTTCAGGAAAGAAAGATAGATTTTAGAATAATCTCGCTCGAAAAAGGGCTGGTCTTGGCGCAACGCGGAAGGCTTGAGAATGTTATCAAGAACCTTTTCATGAATGCCGTCGA
The DNA here is from genome assembly GCF_002752615.1 of Mesotoga sp. H07.pep.5.3. Classification (NCBI taxonomy): domain Bacteria; kingdom Thermotogati; phylum Thermotogota; class Thermotogae; order Kosmotogales; family Kosmotogaceae; genus Mesotoga; species Mesotoga sp. H07.pep.5.3. Next base: position 178,861 of record NZ_AYTV01000012.1, on the reverse strand, counting down.
AGCCGGTCTGCCTTCAGAAACCTCCATTATCGCAAAAGTTAGAGCCTCAAAAGAATACTTGACACTGATTGTTGCCGATACGGGAAAGGGAATCGACCCGTCCAATTTGCAGAAAGTATTTAAGCCCTTCTTTTCAACTAAGACCGAGGGATCGGGACTTGGACTGTACCTAGTCCACAATTTCTGCGAGGAAAACGATGTAAGATTGAAAATGAGAAGTGTAAAAGGGAAAGGAACAGTATTTGTATTAACCTTCAGGAGGCAATCAGATGAAGCGCAAAGTCCTTGTGGTTGATGATGATCTGGCCTTTAACGGTCTCCTGGGCGCTGCACTAGAAGAAGAGGGGTACGAAGTAGTTCAGGTCTACAATCTCGAGCAGACGCTGAAGCAGATCTCTGAAGAGGTCTTCGATTGTTTGATACTGGACGTCAGACTTCCCGATGGATCAGGGTTGGACATAATTTCCGAAGCCGCACTCAGTTCGCCGGTGATAGTTGTCTCCGCTCATGGAGACATAAACACTGCAATAGATGCAGTCAAAAAAGGTGCTTTCAATTTTCTAGAGAAGCCCTTTGATCTAAACCATGCGCTTCTCGAAGTTAAGAGGGCAATTGAGTTCTCGGAGGTTTCAAGGGAAAGGGATAGTCTGGCCGACTTGGTGACTACTGAACCCTCCGTAGAGATAATCGGAAAGAGCAAAAATATTCTCGAGCTGAAGCAAATGATCGCAGCAATCGCACCAAAGAAAGTCACGGTGCTTCTTGAGGGAGAAAGTGGCACTGGAAAGGAAGTGGTTGCGAGATCTATACACCAGAAAAGCGGACGAGGAAAGTTTGTTCCCATAAACTGTGGTGCAATACCGGAAAACCTTTTTGAGAGTGAGCTTTTCGGCTACGAAAAGGGCTCCTTCACGGGTGCCATGAATTCAAAACCGGGCTTGATAGAAGAGTCCCACCGCGGAACACTTTTCCTTGACGAAATATCCGAGATGCCCCTTCCAATGCAGGTGAAACTTCTGAGGGTCCTCGAGACATCCTCCAGCCAGAGGCTTGGGGGCACCACATCCCGAAAGCTTGATCTACGAGTAATCGCAGCCACAAATAGAGATCTTGAGGTAGAAGTTTCGAAAGGAAACTTCAGGAGTGATCTCTACTACAGATTGAACGTCGTGAAGATTAAGATAGATCCGCTAAGAGAAAAACGTGAGGATATCCCGATTCTGATCCATCACTTTTTGCCAAGGCTCTGTGAGGAGCTTGGAATGAAGAAGCCACCGACGATTCCAGAGGATTTCATGAATAAGATGAAAGCATATGACTGGCCCGGAAACATTCGAGAGCTTCGAAACAGACTTTTATCAATTCTCGCAGTCAACGGAAGCTTTGAAGGTGTGTCCAGCTTTGCCTTTCCTGAAGTGGAGCAAGCAGATGACCAGGATTTCAGATTCAGAGAGGTCTCCCTAGATGAGCTGGAAAGACGCTACATCAGTTGGTTGATAGACCGACAGAACGGAAACAAAACAAAGGCGGCTTCGATACTCCAGATAAGTAAGAGTACGCTTTACGAGAAACTGAAGAGGTGGAGCAATCTTGAAGGTAATAACGACACATCGTAATCCCGATTTCGATGCATTTGCATCCGCTGTTGCTGCGCAGAAGATATATTCCGACCATATGATTGTGTTTGGGGGACAGCTGGTTCCCGCATTGAAACGCTTTCTGTCGTCTAAAAGCCTGTTGCTGTCATTTTATTACGTAAATGAGATACGGATTTCCAATCTCTCCTCTTTGATAATCGTTGATACATCTGATCTAAAAAGAATTCCCGCTTCTCTTCAACAATCTATTCAAAGAAATACCGACGTGAAGTTTTACGACCATCACAGGACAAGCTTGAGTGAAGCACAAAAAGGAATTTTCAAGGATCTTGGAGCTTGCACCACTCTCATGTGCAATCAGCTGAGGAAAAAGAAGAAGGAAATATCCAGAAATGAGGCAACCCTATTTGCGACAGCAATCTACAGGGAAACTGGAAATTTCACTCATGCCTCTACCAGAGCACAAGATCTGAGTACTGCCGCATGGCTTATCGATCTAGGCGCACGGCCGGACGATCTTGGAATCTACTCGGGCTACAAGCTGAGCGCTTCACAACAGAGGCTCATAGAATCACTGATACTGGGTTTGAGAAGGACATCGATCAGAGGGGTAGAAATCAACATTGCATCTGCAAGAAGAGACTTTCTGCCGGGAGGGTTTAGCCTCGTGGTAGAAAAACTCTGGTCCTTTCTTGGCGTAGAGAATCTAGTTGTCCTTCTCGAAACCAACAATCGAGTATATTACACCCTAAGATCGAAATACATGAATCTCGACACTGCCGAACTCGATGGTGTGCAAAGAAACAGCGGCGGATCATACACACTTGGTTACTTTGAAAACTGCACGTCAGCAGAAGCCGAAGAAAAAATCATAAAAAACTTCGAAAACAACATTGAACGCCTCATTAAAGTAAGAGATATTATGTCTTCACCGGTGAGAACCGCTCTTGCAGAGATGAAGGTTGAAGATGTCTTCAAAATCATGCAGAGAACGGGTCATCACACTCTGCCGGTAGTTGATCAGGAAAAGCTTGTAGGTATAGCCAAATACAGGAATACCGAAAAAGCCATTAGGCACGGACTGGCAGCGAGAAGAATAATTGAAGTGATGGACCGTTTCTTTGTGACGGCATCGGTAGACGATTCGGTTCAGGCGGTAATCGATAAGATGGTAGAAAACGATACAACTGCAATTCTAATCCTCGACGGCGGTATCCTGAGTGGAATAGTGACACGAACTGATCTCCTGAAGAGCACTTTTGGAAGAAGAAGGATAATCGATCCCGGAGAAAAGATAGGTGATCAGAACTATGCCAAATTCCCCGTAGAAGATTTGATAGAGGAACGCGTCGAAAAACGCATAGTAACCATGCTAAGATTTCTCGGTGCAGTTGGGAGCGAGCTCAACATGCCGACTTACATAGTTGGAGGTTTTGTGAGGGATCTTCTCTTGAAAAAAAAGAATCTCGATCTAGACATAGTGGTCGAAGGCAATGCCAATCTCTTTGCAGAGACCTTCAAAAAGTACTTTAACATTAAGATTGTCGAGCACAGGGAATTTCTCGCCAGTTCGATGTTCTTCAACGATGGTCTGAGGATTGACGTTGCGACGGCGAGAACTGAATACTACAAGAAACCAGCGATTCTTCCTGAGGTCGAAATGAGCACGATAAAGAAAGATCTTTACAGGAGAGATTTCTCCATAAATGCCATGGCTATAAAACTGAACCAGGAGGATTTTGGAATTCTGATCGATTTCTTTGGATCGAGAAAGGACCTTTCAAAAGGGATTATAAGAGCACTCCACCCTCTAAGCTTCATCGAGGACCCGACAAGAATCCTCAGAGCGGTAAGATTTGAACAGCGCTTTGGGTTCGAGATAGAAGTGAGAACCGCCGAGCTGCTCAAGCAATGTGCAGCTGAAGGATATCTCGATAGGGTAACAGGGCAGAGACTGAGAGACGAATTGAGCAAGGCAATTGAAGAGCCGCTTCCACTCAAGGCCTTGAGAAGACTTGCCAGCCTTGGTGTTATGGAGAAGCTCTTCCCCGAAACAGAATTTGATAGAGAGACAGACATCAGACTCCAGCGCTATTTCCTTCGAAGAGAGAGAAACGCTTTGTTAATTGGAGAAGATAGGATGTTCTACACACTCTTAATGATAATCCTAAGAAAGAGTGACTCGAAATCCGTTGAATGGTGCATAGCACGTTATGGATTGCCGAAAAACTATCTTGAAAGGCTTAATGATGCGATAGCCACTGCAGGTATAATAGTTAATGAGAAGCCAGAGACTCCTTCTCAATTCTACAGATCTCTGAAGACGAACAAGCCCGAAATACTTAACTTCGTCAACAGTTATCTGGATGAACAGGAGGATTTGTTATTCCTTGCCTATCTGAAGAAACTGAATGACACGAAATTATCAATCAATGGAAATGTACTTAAGACCAGATACGGCATGAGGGAAGGCCCCGAGATAAGAGATGTTCTAGACGAGCTGTTCTGTGCAAGGCTGGACGGTCTTACAAAAGATAAGGAAGATGAGTTTGTCAGGGAATACCTGAAAGGGAGGGGATGGAAATGAAAAGAGCAAAGTTGTTTGTGATGCTAGGCGCAATAATAATCTTTGCGTTAGCAATTTCCTCTTGTTTCCCAATTAAGGGAAGTATTTTGCTTCTAGAGCAGGAAATCGGATGGGAACCGGGAAAACCTGTCGTTATTGAAGCCTTCGAACTACTGTTTACTCCAGATCCATCGTCGAACTACCAATGGTCAGTGGAGATTAAACCTCAATATGGTAGCTGGACATCGAGAAACGATCTGGTCAAAGTAATACCGAGCACCAAGAACTCGAAAGCAGTCGTTTATCTTCCTGCGGATTTCGACAACTTTGAAATCAAAATCACTGCTAAAATCTCCGGAACCAGCGCAAGTGGAGAACACGGGAACTACACTTCAGAAATCGTGAAACACGTTAGTGAGATACCAGATGTATTGGTTGAGGTCTTCGAGAAGAGTCTTGGGTTCAATATGCCTGACTTGTGGTTTGAGGATTATTTAAATGGAAATAGATCAAACTCAACAAGGACTCCCGTATATTACAAACTCAACAAAGCTCTTCATCCAACTGCTTATTACAGCAGAATAGGTTGGGGAGTGTACCCTAAAAATGAGAGTGATCTTCCACCTGCGCAAGTTGTATTCCACGGTGATCCCTTCTATGTTGTGAATAGCAGTTCGACATCTGTCACTACAGAAATGGAAAACTCGTTCAAGTCTGTAGATATTGCTTACAATCGATTTAAGATGCGCATCGAGCCTTATAGCCTTGTAGGGTTGGATTCAGGATGGAGGGTGAGAGACTGGAGAGTATCCCTATACGTAGAACAGAACGTTCTAGATGATCCAGATACAAAGGTTTTCCTCGTCAAGATAAACCGCGAAGATTACAGGGCAACTCAGATATTCAATATTAAGAACGAATTTTATCTTTCTAAAGCAAGCAGTAACTTTCAAGAAGAGGCAGTAACTATTCCCGTGGTAGCATTGCTTCATGAATGGGAATACGGAACTCTCTGGGATGAAGATAATTACTTTGCTGTGGTTGTAGCTAATTTCAATACGGTTAGTCCTAGTGATGTAATACTTCCCTTCTACACCATTAAGGGCGCTGAGATGGTCTGGTAGTAAAGGAGAAAGTTTTGGAAGAAAGAGTTCTCGTAGTCGATGTCGACTGTCTGGGAGAGCTGGCAACCCGCAACGGGTTGCTGGCTCTTCCTTTAGATGAGATAAAGAAAAAAGTTGAGAGATTCGGAAGATTTGTACGTCGCTCTGAAGCAGAAAACGATGAATCGATGAGGCAGATCATACCGTACGCGGTTTTCAGGAATCGCGACGAGTATCTTCTCATGAAGAGGACAAAAAAGCAGGGCGAAGCTCGCCTTCATGAACTATATTCGATTGGAGTGGGTGGACACATAAATCCAGAGGATGGAAGGCTTCCATGGGAGGCCTTTGAGAACGGGTTCCAGCGCGAAATCCGCGAAGAAGTATCTGTGAAAATCCACAGCATCGATTATTTGGGAATCCTAAATGATCTACAGACTGAGGTCAGCAGAGTCCACATTGGTGTAGTTTATATAGCTGAAGTGGATTTCGGCGGCTTCAACGAAAAGGAAAAATTCACTGGTGCAATGGCTGAAATTAAGGTTCTTTCAGAATACAGGGAGAGTATGGAAACATGGTCTCAAATAGTTCTAGATTATCTTCCGTTAGACTGAGATGCCCGGCAAAAATAAACCTTTACCTTGCGGTAGGTAAGAGCAGAAGTGACGGATTCCACGAGATTAGCACTGTCTTCCAGACAATCGATTTCTACGACGATTTGTTCGTAAAGCATGATACAAGGAAGTTATACTTCAAATGCAATACATCTCTCCGCTGGGACAAGGAGAACACTCTTTATAAAGTCATTGAGCAAATAGAGAGTGAGATAGACCGGAGAATAGAAATAGGTCTGGAATTGAAGAAGAGAATCCCCTCGGGCGCAGGACTGGGTGGGGGAAGTTCAGATGCCGCAGCACTCCTGAAGTATTTAGCGGGGCTTTTCAAGATTGATGAAGAGCGAGTCTTGAGAATCGCCTCAAATGTTGGCAGCGACGTACCTTTCTTTCTCAAAGGAGGAACGGCGATAGCTTCAGGAAGGGGAGAGATCTTGAGTTTTCCCGGTGATGTCTCTGGATATTCAGTCGAACTTTCCTTCCCCGGCATTGAGGTCTCAACTCCCCTTGCTTACGAGTTCATAGATGAAGATAACCCCGAACTGCATCTCGATTGTGAAATGGCTGAGAAATACTACCTTGCCCTTAAAAGTCATGACATTGAAGCTGTAAGGCGTATGTCTTACAATACGTTCGAAAAGTCCATCTTTGATCGCTTTCCAAAGATAAGAGATTGCCACTCAATGCTCTCTAATAAGAATGGCAGTGCCATTAAGACAATGATGACTGGTTCGGGCTCAGCGATCTTTTCCCTTTTTGAGGGTTGCAAGGGAAGATACAGTTTTGTTACTTCAGAGGAGCTGAATGAGAAATGGTGTTCGATGGTCTGATTCTCCAGAGAGTCCTGGCAGAAATATCAGATGTCTCTGGTCAGCAACTGAGACAGGTATACCAAATAGGAAGAAGCGAGTTCTTCTTCAAATTCTCGAAAAGGGGAATTGAAATCTCTCTCAATCCATCATCGCCTTATATAATTGAGAGCAACAGAAATCAGAATTCTCCATCGATCGAGACTCCTTTCAGTCTCTTTTTGAGAAGACACATCAACGGCTTCTTTCTGACAAAAATCGCTCAATTAGACATGGATAGAATAACAAGAATGGATTTTGAAGGTAGAGATGCCTTTGGAGAAAGAAACAAATACTCGGTCATCGCAGAATTCATTGGGCCAGGGTCTAACATCATGGTACTTGACGAGGAGGAAAGAATACTACAGGTATTTAGAGAGATGATCAGCTCAAAGAGAACTCTCGCCAGAAATGTGAAGTATTATCCGCCAGATAGTCCAGGAAAATCTCTTAGAAACCTGTCTAAAGAAAATATTACTCTAACGCTCCTTCACTCAGGAGATACCCTTTCAAGAGCAATAATGAAGTCGTTTACAGGCTTTTCGAGAGCAACCGCAGAGAATATCGTGGGCTTCTTGCAGATTGAAGATGTTGTTCCATCCAGTCTTCGGGAAGAACGTCTTGATGAGGTTGCAGAATTCCTAATGAGCCTTTCTCTGGACACCAACGGAAGATCGCTTTTTGTGATTGACGGGACAAAGGGAGCTGAAATCTCACCCATACCTCTCGATCATAAAGGCCGTTGCGAAAAGGTTGGGGCGTCGGAAGCTATTAGACGCGCAATAAAATCTTCAGGAGCAGAAACAGAGGTTGACAGGAGAAAGCAGTCAATAATAAGGAAGATTGACAAATCGTTCAAACGTCTTTTCAAGTTGATCGATAAGTTGGAAACGGAACTGTCAGAAGTTGAGAATTACAGGGATTTCAAAAAATACGGAGAGCTTATTACCGCAAATCTATATAGGCTAAGAGAAAGAAGGGAAACGGTGGAGCTTGAAGACTGGGAGACAGGTGAAACAGTCGAAATCTCTCTGGACAGTAGGCTAACGCCATCGGAAAACGCCCAGCTTTTTTTCAAATATTACAGCAAATCTTTGCGCAAGGAGATTCAACTAAAGAAAAGGTTAAGAGTTCTGCGTGACGAAGTAAACTACCTTGATCAGCTAAAGGAAATGGTCTCACAGGCAGAATCGCTGGAAGACGTTCGGGAGTTCTCTTCTGAACTGGAAGAAGCTGGCATAAAAAGAAAAGAAAAGATAGATAAGAAGAGAAAGAAGAGGTCACAGAAGTCTGGCCCGAGGGTCTTCGAAAGAAACGGGTTCAAATTTCTCGTTGGAAGGAACAACATTGAGAATGATGAAATAACCAAGAACGCCTCAAGGGACGATATCTGGTTCCATGCAAGAGGCATTCCCGGAGCACATGTTATACTTAAAAAAGCTGGAAAAGAGATCACTCCAGAGGCGATTCTTTATGGCTCTCTTCTAGCAGCAAAGTATTCCAGGGGAAGGCAGTCTGGAAAGGTAGAGGTAGCACATACTGAAGTGAAAAACGTAAAAAAACCAAAAGGAGCTAAACCGGGAATGGTCACATACAGAAAGTTCGAATCGATTACAGTTGATCTTACGAAAGAGATGGTGGGAAGGAATTGATCAGACTTCCACCTTATATTTTCTTTGTGGGCGGCTTCTTAACTTACGCCTCGATTTTTTTCTCAAGCGCCACGGTATCAATGACCATGTCGGTAATCGGAATGACGATAAGTCTTTACATATGGTACATTCTTGCGTGGAACCGCGATCGTCATCTTGCCACCATGAAGAAAAAAGGTTACGTCAAACCGCAGAATTGTGCGGAGCAGAAGATCGTGGGCAATTCTAGAATATGGGTAATTCTTTACTCGGCTTCATACTTAACAATGAATTTTGCTGGTTTATACATCATTAAGGCAATTATTGAAAACATTGATATGAGTCTTGATACTATGAGCATGGAAGAGCTGATCACCTTGCTGGGTAGTGGATATGTTCTTTCAAGCTGGCTGTTCTTCATAACCGGCATAGCTTCCATTTTTCTTTATGGGAAGCTGATAACAATGCTGTACAACGATGAGATGAAGATTCAGTCACTCGAGAGTAAACAGAGAAATATACCAGTCTTGATACTTAAGCCACTTTCCGTAGTTATTATGGTGATCTTCACTCTGATCACTTATGGTCTATTCAGCTGGTTCATGAGATACAGGTTGGCCGCGATACAGAGGTTCCATAATCAGATCGAGAAGAAGCTGGATGAGCTCGAAGAGTCATTCAAAGACAAAGCGAAGAACATTAAGAAGGAAAAGGAAGAACAACCATCGAGATCCATAAGTGAAGAGATTCTTGAGAAGTATTCAAGAAGTCTGGCTTCTTCTGAAGAAAGCGATGATAGAAAGCTGATTATCGCTTCTCTCTTCAAGGATCTTGGCAGCTTAAAATCCGATCAGGCGAGATCACTTCTCAATGATCTTCTCTCAAAGCAATTACTGACGGAAAATGAATTCAACAGACTAACAAGACTCTTAGTTTAGCGGGAGGAAGAAAATTGATTCGATTTAGAAGTGCAACAATAACCCTGATAATCATAAACGTAATCGTGTATCTTCTTGTCGCGTTTATGGGACTATTCACAGGTCCACAAGGAATAAGCTACCGTGATCTTATAACAGTCTATGGAGGCGTAAGCAGATTTGCTCTTTCAAACGGTTTGATATATACTCCTCTAACTGCTCTTTTTCTTCACGGCAATTTAATGCACATTCTTTTCAATATGTGGGCACTTTTCCAGCTCGGTCATGTAGTCGAAGGAGTCTATGGATCAAAGTGGTATCTTCTCTTCTATTTCGTTACTGGAATAAGCGGAAGTCTTAGCGCAGCAGCCTTTTCTACTGCATTCACAATTGGCTCGAGTAGCGCGATTTTTGGCCTGGTTGGAATCCTGTTCACTCTTGGACTGAAAAAAGACACTCCGGTAGTTCTGCGTTCTATTACTGGATACTCTCTGCTACCGATTATCCTGATTAACCTCTTTCTTGGTTTCAGCATTCCCGGAATCAGTAACGCTGCCCACATAGGAGGTCTTGTTGTCGGAGCTATAATAGGCTGGTTTGCCAAGCCGGCATATGCAAGGTCTGCTAGATCTAGAAGAGTCTACACAAGGGTAAAGGAAAAGACTCCAGAAGAAGCCTCGCGAGATATCTTAGTCAAGTATATACCAGTCCTTAACGGCATGAAAGATAATAGATCTGAGGAGAGGACTATTAGAATTGCTCAGCTCAGGAGCGAACTGAGTAGTCTCAAGGACCAGGAGATAGGATCCAAAGTTCTCTGGGAGCTGTATAAAAGGGATCTTCTCTCTCAAGAGGAGTTCGAAAGACTTAGAAGGTTCCTGTGAATTAAAAAGAGCCCCTATTCGGGGCTCTTTTTATTCCATGAAGTCTCGTTCTATAGGCATTTCAGCATCTATGAAGTCTTCCACGAACAGAACTCTCGGAGCATCAATACCATTGAAATTCGTAGCATACTCAGTTGTGTAGGCACCTGCATTAATGAAGTACAATATGTCTCCGTAGCCTATGTTTTTCGGTAGGTCTATCTCGTGGTAAATAGTATCTACCGAATCACATGTGGGTCCTGCTAGATGAAAGGAAATCTTAGTATCGTCAACTTTTCCTTCGGTCAGAACTTCATACCTGAAACCTTCTATTGTCTCTGTTAGACCGTGAAAGACACCGGCGTCGATATATACCCAGTCTTCACTGCCCTTCTTGCTGCGAAGAATCACCTGACTGACGAGAATTGCCGAATTTCCAACCATGGACCTGCCTGGTTCAATGAAGAGCTCAAGATCAGGAACAAAAGACATGTATTTGTCCAGTGCTCTGTTTATTATGTCGCCATAAGACTTTACAGACTTGATTTCTCTTACATGCTTTACGGGCATTCCTCCGCCAAGATTTAACATGCGCAGGTTAATATTCTTGGCACGAAGAGTCTTGAAAACCTCCGAAGCATCCCTTATTGCATCGTCCCAGCTATTTACGTTGTAGTTTTGAGAACCAACATGGAAGCTAACACCGTAAGCGTCGAGGCCAAGCTGATCGGCATATTCCATGATAGAGATCACATGACCGACATCCGTTCCAAACTTTCTCGAGAGCGGCCAATCACAATCTCCACCGCTGGTTGCGATTCTCCCGTAGACTTTACTTCCGGGGGCGTGAGCCGCTATTTTTTCTACTTCCATTTCCGAGTCGACAGCATAATAGTCTATTCCTACGGAATAAGCGTATGCGATGTCTTCGACTTTCTTGATGGTGTTTCCAAAACTCATTCTTTCGGGGCTTATACCCAATGCCAGAAGCTTCTCAATCTCACCGCGTGAAGCTACATCGAAATTGCTGCCGAGATCCCGAAGAGTCTCGATAATCCTGGGGTGTGAATTCGCTTTAACCGCGTAAAACACCTGGACATTTCTAACATGGCTTACAATGTCGAAATAATTGTTTCTAACGTAATCCATATCCATTATCAAGAACGGTGTCTTTATTTCTCTTGCGGCCTTCCTAACCTCAGGGGTAATGTGCACTACGGCATCCCTCCTATAAAATAATCAAGTTATTGTAGCATCGAAACTATGAAGGAATGCCAAAGATACAATGTCATTTATAGTTTAATAAAGTTACAATACTATGCACCCCAATATTAGCCATTTTCAGCTTGCAATCAGGAGTCCACATACTTTTTCGAGAAATTCCTCATCTAGGCGGTCGAAACTATTCTGAAAATGACTGTCAATATCCAGTTCACCTATTACCTTTCCGTCAACTATTAAAGGTAGCACGATCTCGGCTTTCGTCTTTGAACTGCAAGAGAGATAGTTGTTCTCCTTTGATACATCCGGCACCAGGAAAACCTTCTTAGTTTCTGCGGCTTGTCCGCAAATTCCACTTCCAAAGGCGATTTTCACATGTTCCGTGGGTTCTCCGACGTAAGGCCCTAAAACAAGGGATCTCTCTTCATTGACGAGATAAAAGCCAGTCCAGTTGTAGTAATCAACATACTTGTCCAGGAGCTTAGAGATCATTGCCATCTTTTCTTTGAAAGAACGGCCTTTGATTTCTCTCTCAATCACATCAAGTATCAAGTCAAATCTTTCGGATCGTTTCCCGCTGTCCATAGTATGACGCACGTTTACCCTTGAATACTCAAGGAAATCCTTCAGGGCCGCCAATATGACGCTTGAGAAGTCTTTGATGCTCCCTTCTTTCCAGCAAAACAGGAGATCTATCATCACTACATTTCCTCTGGATGTTGGGACTATGAGATGTTGCTGTCTTCCAAGGGCACCCAGTATGTGGATCACAAAATCCTCTCTTTCAAGATGAAGCTGGGGAGACATCTTGCCGAGCTCTTGCAGAACTCTCGATTTCTCAATAGGTCCCTGAATCTCCCAGTAGTGAGACAGCCTGTCAATCTCTCTCCTTTCGAGTTTGTCTAGTGACAGAGAGAGTTCTTCTTCGTCAAGGTTGTTCTTGAACATGTACTCCTCTAGAACTCTAGGATGCTTCTCTCTATAACTTGTCCAGAAATCGAACCATCTCTCCTTTGGATAGCTCAAAATGCCGAAGTAATCATAAGTGAAATCCCTGAAAATGCTCCTCATCTACTACCTTCCCCCTACTCCAAGCAACACATAAGCATCATACTTAGCTGGATAGAATCTATTCTTTGACAGGGAATCTATCAACGCATAATAATAATCAAGCCCTCCGAAGCTGGAAGTCAACATAACAAAGGGTCTGTGATAGACGTGCGCCTTTGAGAAGAGCTCTCTAATTTCTGAGTCTTTCGAATTTATGAACAGATATGTATCGCGCTTTTCAATGCCTGAAATATTCGGTACAAAACCCGTGGCATCTACTTTCACTCCTGCCTGAGCAAGCCACTGACTTTTTATTGTTTCCGCGAAATCTCCAAATCTTTCCTCATAGTCGGGAATATTGTTTATCACCAGAATCTTCGGCGACCTGCTTTCGATTTCGACTGCTTTCGGTTCATCGCTGCCGGGACCGGTTGGAACTATCTGACCCTCATCATCGATGTAGTAATCTATCTGTGTGAAACTTACGGACCTCTTACCTGTGAAGAAACCAACTGCAAAGTCGATGAGAGTCTTCTTGTCTATGCTGATATCTGTCTTTTCAAGCACGAAATCTATCATTTCTATCATCTTCGACGGCCCAGCACTTACAAGATTTCGGATGAGCTGTTCCAACACTCTCTTCTGTCTATCGATCCGACCAAGATCACCCGAATCAGAGCTTCTGTAGCGAAGGAACTTCAGCAGGTCCTCACCTTCGAGAAAATAAATGCCAGGTTCGAAATGGATGTGAAGTCCCTGCTGGAAATCGTCGTGATGCATCGGCGTGGTAACTTCAACACGAATAGGACCGGTGAACGTCGTTATTTCGGTCACAGTATTGAAATCAACAACAACGGAACCCGTTATCGTTCTCCCGGTAAGCTTTTCCACTTCCTCGATAAGCGCTTCTATCCCAAAGGAGTTGTACAGGGAGTTGATCTTTCTCTTTTCAGATCTGTAAGTAACTACAGTGTCTCTGGGGATGCTCTTTAACAAGAGACCTCCAGAAGTCCGAAAATACACAATCGAGATATAATCTGTTCTTCCACCAACTGCGTCACTTGAGTTTCCACCGGAATCTACTCCTACGACCAGGAAGCTCTCTGCCGCAAGATCTTTTGCCGAGAAAGAGTAAAAAGCGTCCCTGAAAATAAGAAAAGTCAGAAAGAAAAAGAGAAAAACTTGCAGCACCGTCAACGCCACAAGAAATAGATGAACAGATTTCATTAGTCTGCTAATGCCTTTTTTACTGTCTCCAGTGAATCGGGTTTAAGATACATTCGTGAAACCGTTTCGCCTCCAACTCCCACTGATATCTTCATCGGAAACTCAGTTAAGGTTTCGAGCTTATAGGTCATCCTCGATGAATTTCCCAGGCGACGAAGTAGAACAGCGATCCCTTCAGAAGTCAATATGGAAGCGACGTCGTACTCCTTAACGGTTTGAACGAAATCATTTATCTTCCAGTAATCAAATAACTTAAACCCTCGCAGAGCCATGGCATCGATGAGTTCAACAGGATTCGAAGCATTGACCCCGAGTTTTGAAGAAAGAGCATCTATCAAGTCGGGGGTGAAATTGACGTAATAAGAGAAATCACCTGAAGTACCAAGCCAACTCTGAACTGCTTCAACGGCATCTGCTCCTAGTTGCGGATCAAGAACCTCTTTGGAGTTCTGAATAGTGGCGAAAATTGGGAAGATTACAAGCGATGTTCTGCTCACCGTCGTAGTCCTTACATAGTAATAGAGAGGATTATCCGCAGACTGCCAGTAGAAGAGATAATCTACATACTCTGCCTTCATCTCATCGCTGCTGTTGACCCCATTTACTATGAAATACACATAGCCTGCACCTGCTACAACGACAAGTACAATCACCAAAATCAACCACAATAGTTTTGGACCACGTCGTCTCTTGGGCTTAATTAAAGACATGACTGGCACCTCCATGTAATTCATTCCACGTCCACACGGTCTCGGGAAGCAAGAGACTGTCCGACTCAACGGCCCATGTTATTTTCAATCTTATCACGTCAACAAATGTTTTTTCCAGATCTACTTCTGCAGTTTCACGAATATGAAGGGCTTCGGAAAAGTCTCTTCCTTCTTCAGCAATATCCGAAATCATCAAAATCTTTCCCGTAGTACTCATGCCCGGAATCCCGCTTACATGCCAGTAGACAGCCTGAAAGACATCACCGTCAACTCCGTATTCCTCTTTGAGATAAAGGGCGGCAACTTTTCCGTGAAGAAGAACAGGTGCAACCCTCTCCATTTCAGTCATATCAATCCCGAAGGAAATAGCTAGTCTCATTAGTTCGTCTTCCGCCTGGTCTCTAAACATATCATGTGAAACGGCAGCGAGACCAACTCCTGAGGAATCGATACCATGAATGCTGATTAATCTCTTTGCGAGTCTTTCCACTCCCAAAATATGCTCGAATCTTTCCGGAGAGCACATCGACTTTGCCTTGGCGCGAACTTCTCTAGTTACCGTATCGTACTCTGTAATCAACTTTAACCTCTGCAATTTGATCGGGTTCAACCGTTATAACTGCCGACCATTTTCCTTCAGCTTTTACGTATTCGAATTTTTCGTTATTTTCCATATTGATTTGGTCTACATTTTGTCCAAGATAGTCCTCGATCACTACCGCTGACGTTTCTTCAGACAGATTTCTCACGTAATATGTATTTCTAATGTATCTGTACGTACTATCAGTCTTCATTGTCTCCGAAATCTTCTTTCCAGCAATTTCAATAGATTTTGCAACGCTTTCCAGTGAAATATTCTCTCCTTCAGCTATGTTCCCAATTCCCGCCGAGCCCAAGTAAACCGAATCGCTCCAGATATCTATGATACCAGATGGAAGATCTAGCGGGACCTCTTTGAGGCGGACATCAATATCGACACCCGTATAGTTGCTCGCTCCCCAGTTGGCCCTGAACACTAGCCTCTTTTCTCCTTCAACAAACCTCGATAGAAATGATATGTAATTGATCCCACGACTCAGCGGGACAGAAATCTCGTAAAGCCTTGTTTCAGCGCCAGAAGTAGTTGGGGATATTGAGTAGGATGCATTAGCCATTTTGCTTGAACTCTCTCTAGCAGAGTAGCCAAATTCAGGATTCGAAGATACAAGTGTTATTGTTGACGGTGGCTTAACGCCTAAGTCAACAATCATCAGACCAGTCATTGAAAAATCGTCCACCGATAGAGAGTACCTTGCTGTCCAGCTGTTATTCGTCGTTTGGTAGGCAAACCTCGCGTGCCCGTTGTAGTTTTCTTGAGTCTCTAGCAAGAATTGTCCTGCTGGAGTGTACTCACCAGTGAAAACAGGTGAACCCTTTGGATTGACAAGTATTTCTCCATAAGAATTTCTGAATACGGGAAAGTCAGAAATAACTTCTAGCATTTCCGATCTTCCATCGTCAAAGAGGAATTTGATCCATCTCCCTATTTGTTTCTCATATAGGGACTTTAGGCTATCGGCAGGAAGATATCTTATATGTGTTCTCTCAGGAGCACCGAACACTGAAAGGCTTTCGGGTACGATATCAGCTCCATACGGCAATTCTATGATTGCGGTCCCATTCTCGAATACGACTTCTCCGGAATAGATAGAAAACCCGTTGAAGATATACAACTGCTGAGAAAGAGAAATAGATGCTAAAAACACCAGCATTAACGAGACTAGAATTTTCTTCATTCTTCACCTCCATTTATTACCAGATCTCTCCGTCCTCTCCTGAGACTTCGAGACCGTTCCAGGTTATTCGCTGCCAAACCGATTGAAAGAGCGAATCGAGTTCGCCCCTTTCGTTTGCCACCATGCAGACAGTGATTTCGCTCTCTTGTTTTGAATCATGTTTCCCCGTCTCAACGACTGAAGCATTGAATTTCCTTCGAAGGTCATTTAGGACAGGCTTGATTACGGCTCGTTTGTCCTTTAAGGAACTTATTCCATACAATCTCAAAAGATAAGTCATATAGCCCACGTGCATTTTTTCTCGGCTCCTCCTAACTCTCAATCATATGACATCCACTGGTCAACTAACGTTCAAAGAAAAGCGGGGGATTTCCCCCGCTCAAGTATCGTTTATAATCTCACTTCTGCTGCTCTTCCAGTTCTCTCTGCCTTTCAAGAATGATCTTCTGCTGGACATCGGGCGGAGTCTCCTGATAACCACTGAATTTCATGGTAAAGTATCCACGACCACTCGTAATTGAGCTGAGCTTATTCGCAAAGTCTAGCATCTCTGCGAGAGGAACTTGGGCAACTACCTTTGAAGTACCCTTGCCCTGAGGTTCCATTCCCATTGGTCTACCTCTTCTAGAAGTTATTTCACCCATTATGTCTCCCGTGGACTCCTCAGGAACAAAGACCTCGACGTCCATCAAAGGTTCAAGAATGACAGGGTTTGCTTCTGCCATCCCGTTTTTGAAAGCCTGTCTTGCAGCTATTTGGAATGACATATCTGAAGAGTCAACGTCGTGGTATGATCCGTAGAAAAGGGTTACTTTTGCGTCGACAACGGGATATGAAGCGAGAACACCTTTCTTCATAGCTTCCACAATGCCCTTCTCGACAGCTGGGATATAGTTCTTTGGAACGACACCCCCAACGATTTTGTCTATAAACTCAAAACCTGCGCCGCGTTCATTGGGCTCAATCTTTATCTGAACGTGCCCATACTGGCCATGCCCACCAGTTTGTTTTTTGTGCTTGTACTCGGCCTCAACAGTCTTCCTTACTGTTTCTCTGTAAGCGATCTTCGGCCTTCCAACTTCTACATCAACAGAGAATAGCTTCTTAAGCCTCTCGATCATAATGTCCAGATGGACTGAACCAAGACCGCTGATAACTGTCTCGTTGGTCTCAGGATCATTTTCCCACTTGAATGTGGGATCGGATTCTGCCAGTCTGGCAAGACCTCCACTTATCTTATCTATGTCTCCCTTCGACTTCGGCTGGATAGACTTTGATATCATAGGTTCTGGCATAACCGGCAGGTCAAGCTTCAGCTGCCTATCCTTGTGTGCAACAGTGTTACCGGCAGCGCTCTTCTTAAGTTTGCTAAGCTTCACTATGTCTCCCACTGTCGCTTCGTCCACTTCAATTTCCTTTGTACCCTCCGGAAGCATAACGTGACCTACCTTTTCGGAGGAATCCTGATCAACAACATAGAAAGAGTCTCCCTGCTTCAAAGTTCCTGAAAGCAGTTTCATAAAAGTGAGCTTACCAACAAAGGGATCGACAACAGATTTGAAAATGTAGGCAACAAGTGGTTCTTCCTCAGCAGGAACTACATCAATCTTTTCTCCGGAGAGGAGCGTTGCCGCTTTCGGAGAAGCTTCTGAAGGCCCCTTGCCAACTGCACTCACAAAGTCCAGGAGCTGTGAAATTCCAATGTTCTTTCCAGCTGATCCAAGAAGGACCGGAATTACTTCGTTCGCAAGGTAGGCTTTCCTGAGGGCAGTGATCAGTTCCTCTGTCGAGAGTTCTTCTCCTTCCAGATACTTCATCATCAGTTCCTCGTCGTTCTGAACAATATCCTCGATCATTTTCGTTCTAGACTCTTCGGCCGCTGACTTTAGATCAGCAGGAATATCCTCTTCCTTGAAAGCGCCTTCGTTCTCGTAAATATAGGCTTTCATCTTCACCAAATCTACAATTCCCCGGAAGTCCGCTTCTCTCCCGATTGGAAGCTGCACAAGGACCGGGGTTCTCTCAAATGTATCCGCCAGATCCGAGAGGGTTTCTTCGTAACCGGCTCTCTCCTTATCAAGCATATTGAAGAACGCAATAATCCCCTTCTTGAGCTCCTTGGCAATTGAACCGAACCTTTCTGTCTGTATCTCAAGTCCGGCAGTTGAATTTATTACCGCAACAACATTCTCCGATGCAAAAATACCATTTGCTGTCTCGGCATAAAAATCCGACATACCGGGAGTATCGATCACATAGATTCTCTTATCATTGTGGGGTAAGCTGGTGACTCCCATTGAGAAACTTGCTTTCTTCTCTTTTTCGACTTCTTCTGAATCAGTCGCCAGGATGCCTATTCGATCAATAAGCTTTGCATTGAAAAGCATCGCATCAACAATTTGAGTTTTACCTGACCCGTGGTGCCCAATGAGTACAATATCTCTTTTGGCATCGACCGGAATCTTGTCCATATCTGACCACCTCCAAATCTATTTCAATCTATTTACGCGACCCGGTTATTATTACGGGAAGAGAGGGAACTCCTGAGGATGGAGAATTGATTATTTCGCCATTCACAGACATCACCGATGATTTGCCGCCATCAAGACACATTAGAGATTCAAATCCCTTGTCTTTAAAGAATTCTATCATCTCTTTGAAAGTTAAGCCATAGCTACTGTGCTGGTATCCATCGATAACAATGAATACTACTTCTCCGGTTTCTTTGATGCCAACAAGCGTTCTCGGTGCTCTGACATCCAGAAGAGATGCCGAATAGTAGTTCTGCTCATAATCAGTGACCGGTCTCCCATTATGAATTATCATGGGTCCACCCTCAACTGCTCCGGTGATCTTCACGCCAAATGAATTCATTAGTTCAAAGGAAACCGATCTGCCTATAAAAGCAGTATCTCCAATTTTCTGCAAAGATGATGGTGAAAGAACCAGCAAATCAGTATCTTTCTCCACCTTTGATGAAAATCCTTCCTTTACAATCCTTCCATCCTTTACCACCAGATAAGTGAAGTCATCGAACTCTGGAATGCTGTTACGGTATTCATCGGTGTACAGCACTGCTTCGCCTCTGTATGGAGAATTAACACCCGTAATCTGAACAAACCGATCATCGAATTTTGCGAGGTACAATATGTCCATCCTTGTAACATATGTTTTTCCATCTTCAGTGAAATATATCGCCGGTCTTCCCAGGCTTGGGAGACCTAAGACTTTTCCGTTTTGAACAAGAAGACCAATGGGGAGGTTTTGATTCTGGTCGAAGTAGCCACCGTTTATCATAATCTCCGAACCACTCTCTCGCAGAACATCAGTTGCCTTTTCGAGGCCACCAATCCCATTGTTCGCAAGTTGAACGCCAAAAGAGAAGCTGGAGCCGTTCATTTCAAGGTAAGACATAGTAAATTTCTGGCCACCTGAATAGGATTCAAAAATATTCAAGCTGAAATCCGTACTCGTTTCCTGCTCTATCGTTCTCCCTATGCCGCTTTTTCCCATGAGAGTGAGGGTTCTCCCTGTAATCTCATATTCTACGTCTGGCCAGGGTTTCTCCACGGATATCTTTACAAACCCCCTTCCCGTGGCCACTGTCACTCCTTCTGCATCCAGAAAAGGATCGATTTTTGCCGGCTTCAAGGTTAAAGCTAGAGAACCGCTTCCTGTCCACCAGACAGTGAAAAAATCCGGGAGAACGTCTCTATCCAGAGTAATTGAAACAGATTCAGGCCTGTTCACAATGCTTTTTATCGTTACAGGCTGCGCATAGAGTATCAGTGCCTCAGTCTCGCTGAAGAAAGACTTGTCGGTAATTGCGGCAAGTAGCTCGGCATTAATGTAGACCATGCCATCCTTAAAGATCATCGAGTTGTCAAATTCACTTCCAAATTCCACGGTTGCCCTTTTTGTCTCGTGAGATAGAGAAACAATTATTCCCGAAGGGAGAATCATTATTGTCTCTTCCTGACGAAGTGATTGAGAGACAACTACTCCTCTTATCAGCTCACCGATAATATCAAGTTTTACAAAGTCCATAGATCGGTCAGTTACAACGGAGTTGGTAAAGACCCTCGTCTGCCCTCTTTCATCAAGGTATATCAGATTCTTTGCTGATGAGACCAATGAAATGAGAAGAAAACAAATAAAGATAATGCGTTTCATATAATGCACTCCTTAGATCACTTCGTAAACTATTGGAGGAGGGGATGTTTTCTGCTCTGAAATGACAAAGCTATCAACAAGCCTCTTAGCCTCATTATCGGCATTTCTTTTGTCATTTGCATAAATAACTGCGATAACTTCATCTTTCTCGACCCTATCACCAATTCTTTTCAAGATTCTTACTCCCACCGATGGGTCAATAACGTCTTCCTTACGTTCTCTTCCAGCACCCAGCCTCATGCAGATCAGTCCAATCGATTCCGCATCAACTGATTGTACGTATCCGCTTACACTTGTCCTGACTTCCTCAACAATTTCGGCCTCTTTGAAATGAACTGCATAACTTTCGGAAAATCCTTCTGGGCCTCCTTGAGCGTAGACAAATTCATCGAATTTCCTCAGTGCCTCGCCGGAGAGTATCAGTCTATCGACAGTCCTCAATGCTTCTGCCTCGCTTTTCATCCCGCCCGCTACGAGCATCTGACCCGCGATTATTCTACACAGAGAGCTAAAATCCTGTGGACCGCGTCCTTTAAGGGTATCGATGGCTTCAACAACTTCAAGGGAATTCCCCACTGAAACGCCCAGCGGCTGGTTCATATCGCTAATTACAGCCTTCGTGGCTCTTCTGTTCTTTCTTCCTAAATCAATCATAGCTCTTGCAAGCGTTTTGGCACCACCCAGATCTTTCATGAAGGCTCCTGTACCAATCTTGACATCAAGGAGAATTCCATCCGAGTCTACTGCGAGTTTCTTGCTCATTATGCTTGACGCAATTAGCGAGATCTCATCAACAGTTGCTGTAAGATCTCGAAGAGCATAAAGTTTCTTGTCCGCAACTGCAACTTGCGCTGTCTGACCTGCAAGGGCTATACCAATGCGCTCGGCCTGCCTTTTGAATTGTTCTATGTCCAGTGAAGTCACAAAGCCTGGAATTGATTCAAGTTTGTCGATTGTCCCACCGGTATGACCAAGCCCTCTTCCAGACAATTTAGCAAAAACTAGGCCGGCGGCTGCTACAATAGGTCCAACAACTAGAGTAACCTTGTCGCCAACCCCACCGGTAGAGTGTTTATCGATTTTTCGACCTTTGATAGACGAAAGATCAATCCGATCACCAGACTCTATCATAATTTCAGTGAGATGGAACCTCTCTTCTGCATTAAGGTGATTGAAGTAAACAGCCATTAACCATGCTGCCATTTGATAATCGGGCACAATTCCTTCAACGAAACCCATAATCAGTGAATCCAGCTCTTCTCTGGTGTTGGGAAAACCATTTCTCTTCTTCATGATTATGTCGTATATTCTCATTCAAACACCTTCTTAAGCGGTAGCTTGACTTTCAAGATCGTTCCTGTACCGTACTCGCTCTCAAGGGAAATCGTGCCTCCGTGCTTCTCAACAATAAACCTTGTAATCGCCAGTCCGAGGCCGGTCCCACCCATTTTTCTCGATCGAGCTTTGTCTACTCTATAGAAGCGCTCAAAAATGTGTTTCAAAGAGTCTTCCGGTATTCCAACTCCAGTATCTTCTACTTCTATCATTGCGGAGTTATTCTGGGCATAGGCTCTGAGCCAGATTTCTTTTGGCCCGTGTTCCTTGGCAAAGGTGTATTTCACGGCGTTGTCTACAAGGTTCAATAGAAGCTGTACAAGTCTGTCAAAATCACCCTCCACAAAAATCCCTTCATCTACGTCGACATTTATGGAGACATTCTTCTCACTCGCGAGAGGCTCAACAATTCTCATTACGTAGTTGACTACCTCCCCTAACTCCACATCCTCTTTGCTGAATGATGCTTCACCGGATTCAAGCTTTTCCAGATCGAGCAAGTCGTTAATTAATCTCGTCATTCTGGCAGATTCGTTTTCAATTATAGAAAGGAATCTGTAGACAGTCTCTTTATCCTCAAGATCGTCTTCGGCAAGTGTTTCAGCGTATCCGTGGATTGATGTTAGCGGTGTCCTAAGCTCGTGGGAGACATTTGCGACGAAATCTCTTCTCATTGCCTCAACTTCCTTCTCCTTCGTGATATCGCGGAGAAGGATGAGATATCTAACTTCACTTTTAAGAGTGACTCTCATTATCTTGCAATTTCTTACCGATCTTCTGGGATAATATATAGTTATCTCGGACTCTTGACTCTCCTGAGTTCTAACCGAATCTTCAAAGAGATCGCCAATGTAGTAACTGTCTATCCCTTCACTGATTCTTAGACCTACGAGCTGCTTGCTAGAAAGTTCTTGCGCAGCTTTGTTGGCGTATTCGATCTTTCCGTCCTCCGACGCTATCAAGAAAGCATCGCTCAAGTTGTCGAAGATCGTGACAAGGTTCTCGATCCTGGCATTTAGAAGAGCAATCTCTTCTTTCATACTTGAGATCAGCTGTTGAACCTTCTTATATATAAAGATAAACTCGGCGCTTCTCGGAACTTCGACCAGATCCGCAAAGCGCCTTTTAGCGGCTTCTAATCTCTTATTCTTTTGATTCTCATGTCTAAACAGAATCATGAAGAGAAAAGCTATCACCGCAACAACAGCGAGGACAGCATAAAGCAATTAATCAATCTTCCTTTCCGGGATCTCTGAACTTATAGCCTTTTCCTCTGACTGTAATTATATACTTCGGAGTAGAAGCGTCTTCTTCGATTTTCGTTCTAAGTCTTCTGATATGAACATCAACAGTTCTTGTGTCACCGTAGTAATCGTATCCCCAGAGTTTATCAAGAAGCACATCCCTGCTGAAAACCTTTCCTTCGTTCTCTGCAAGGAATCTTAGTAGTTCAAACTCAAGAGGGGTAAGGTTAACCATTCTATTCCTCACTCTTACCTCGTACTTTTCTGTATCGATTTCGAGATCTCTTGCGAGTATCTTCTTTGGCCTTTCCTCTTTTGCCTGCGCACTCTGCTGAATTCTTCTAAATACCGCTCTAATTCTAGCCAGCACTTCTCGAACACTGAACGGTTTGGTGATGTAGTCGTCTGCACCAAGCTCTAACCCCAACACCTTGTCGAATTCTTCACTCTTCGCACTCAGAAAAATTACGGGTGTCTGTCTGAACTTCTCTGTCGCTCTAAGGTTTCTTACAAGTTCGAATCCATCCATTCCTGGAAGCATAATGTCGACGATAAACATGTCTGTTTCGTTGTCTTCGGCAATCTTCAACGCTTCTTCTGCATCATAAGCTTTCAGGACTTCGTAGCCCTCCTTTTTTAAATTGAAAGTAAGGAGCTCCACGATCGAAGGTTCATCATCAACGACCAGAATACTCTTCTTTGCCATGCTCTTTCCACTCCTTCCGTTTCGAATTCACATCCTCTGCGTATTTGTTCAGAATAGGTGTTGGATCAATTCCACGCTCGACAAGTTCAAGTAATTCTCTTCCTTTTTCTCTATCGATGCTGGCAAGGGCAAACTGCAACCGCGATTCTCTAAGGCTCTCAAAATCGAGTTTTACTCCCTCCATCATCAGTTCCGATCTTATTTCCCTCTCTAACTTTCTAAGAACGCCGACCGACTCCATTGGCATATGCTCAAACGGCGTGCCGGGTTTCGGAATCAGCGGGTTCAAACTAAGCACTACGCTTGAATAACCCATCTTTAAAGCTTG
Source organism: Mesotoga sp. H07.pep.5.3 (assembly GCF_002752615.1). Lineage (NCBI taxonomy): Bacteria > Thermotogati > Thermotogota > Thermotogae > Kosmotogales > Kosmotogaceae > Mesotoga > Mesotoga sp. H07.pep.5.3. The sequence goes on along the minus strand of NZ_AYTV01000012.1, from coordinate 154,952 downwards.
ATGCACGGTTTTCGATATTTCTGTCCTGTCATCATGGGTCTCAAAAACAGCTCCATATATGTAATACATCTTCACCCTGCGAAAATCATTATTCCTTCCTAACTCCAATGCCTCAGTGATATCTTCCTCGCTTATCCCCTTTGCAAAGGCATTCCTTATCTTCTGGCTTCCCCCCTCCGGTGCAATTGTGAAAGAGCTTTGCCCGGAAAGCTTCAGAGACCTCATCAATGTATCCGATAGAGAATCAAGTCTGAGAGACGAAACTGACAGCTCATAACCCTTTTCAATACAGTGTTCTGCTATCTCATCAATGCCTGGATAATCTGTAACCGTCGCGGCAATTAGTCCAAATCTCTTTGTGAATCCCGCAACTGAATCCATGAGATCAATCGTGTCTTTCAATTCTCTGAACCTTGGTCTTCCAAATTTGAATCCCGCGACGCAGAACTTACATTTTCGAAAGCATCCTCTACCAATCTCTATGAGATACCTGTCTCCGAAGACCGAATCCGGACTGATAAAAGCGCTTTCACCCAGGCAATTAGAAAAAATCGTTTCCTGGTGTTCTGTCTCGAGAGTAGAAACCATCTCCTCTTTACTCATGCGATGATCAATGGCAGAGAGTTGCTCGAGGAATTTCTCACCAAGATCTCCCCTATAAACCACATCTGCAATCTCAGATACAAGAGAGTCATTGAAGTAGGTTAAGGCTCCACCAATAAGGATCAATGGATGAAACCTGTTCCTTTTTTCCTTCCTAAGGGGTATCGAGAACTTATTCAATATTTCAAAGACGTTAAGCAGATCGAGTTCAAAATGCACAGAAAAAGACCAAATCACAAATTCATCAAGCGGCGTTAATGAATCAAAAGAATAATGCTTCGAAAAACTCTTATGAAAAAAGAATCTCTCCGCCCTTACACTACCCAGCTCGTTGAACTTAGTCATCAATACATGAGTCGATAGACTTGCGCTTCCTACTTTATATGAGTTCGGGTAGATAATTGCTACCTTCACATCTCCAAAACCACGTACTTCTTTAACAAATCGCTCTCTTGATCTGAGTCTGGAAACTATCTCATACTCGCTCCAGCTTTTTCTGTCTCTCGGTTTACGCACCAAATGCTCTCCTAAAGAAGTCAACAGAGATGAACTTCCTGGAGAACTCAAAAGCACCCGCTTCGGTTCCTAGCTGTACAACCGACCCGGAAAAGTGCACTTCCGCACTATCTGAAACAGATACTATCCTGATGTTTATAACGAGCTCCTCTTCCATCAATAAGGGAGAATAGTGCTTTACAGATGTTTCAGAAACCACAGAAACCAGCGAATCCGATTCGAAGTCAGATATCAGATTGTGGCCACAACTGTGGACAATCTTCATCAGTCCACTGGTAGACAGGAGATTTAGCAGTTCAAGATCGTACCGTTCCGACCATCTCAAAGAAACGTCGGTAGGAATAACAGTTTGGGTGAATTCACTGTTTTCCAGTGATCTTAACCGCTCTAAATCGAGCATTTTTCGCCACCTCTAATCCTTTGCAATATCTGGCTCTTCTGCAGATGCTCCTGGAGCAATTTCTATGGTCTCAAGATCATCCTTGTAATAGTTACCGCCTTCAAGTCCAAGAATATCGGCCAGTTCCTTCCCCGAAATAGTCTCTTTCTGAAGAAGGTACTCTGCCGCTTCATCAAGCTTTTTTCTATGGTCAGAAAGGACTCTCTTAGCTTTTTCATAACAAGTGAGAACAATAGTCTTGACTTCGGAGTCAATTTCGCTAGCGATCTCCTCAGAGTAATTCTTCATCCGCGTGAGTTCTCTGCCCAGGAATACTTCTTCTTCCTCTTTGCCCCAGGCAATGGGTCCCAGTCTTTCACTCATTCCAAACTGTGTTACCATACTTCTCGCCATCGCGCTGGCTCTTTCCAGATCACTAGCAGCTCCTGTGGTTATTTCTCCAAAGACAAGATCTTCGGCTGCCCTTCCTCCAAGCGCCTGCGCCATATTATCCAGAAGCTCAGACTTGGTTATGAGGTACCTATCCTCCAGCGGTAGACTCTCCGTAAAACCCAGGGTAGAAGTCCCACGAGGAATTATTGTTACTTTGTGAACCGGGAACGCCTTTGGAAGAATTAAGCCGACAACCGCATGGCCTAGTTCGTGATAGGCAAGTATTTTCTTCTCTCTATCGTTTATGATTCTCGATCTCTTTGCAGGACCGGCCAGGACCCTATCAATGGCTTCCTCAAGTTCTGGCATTCCAATCATCTTTTTCTTTTTTCTGGCTGAGAGAATTGCCGCTTCATTGATCAGGTTCTCAAGATCTGCACCGACAAATCCAGGTGTCCTCCTTCCCAAGAGCTGAACATCGACTTCGGGATCTATCGGCTTTCCGCGCATATGTATCTTGAGAATCTCTGATCTCCCTTTCAAATCAGGAGGGTCAACAGATATTTTCTTGTCGAATCTCCCAGGTCTTAGTAAAGCTTTATCGAGAATGTCTGGACGGTTTGTTGCGGCTATTACTATGACACCTGTTTTAGCATCAAACCCATCCATCTCCACTAGAATCTGGTTTAAAGTCTGTTCCCGCTCATCGTGTCCTCCGCCAAGCCCTGCTCCTCTATGTCTTCCAACCGCATCGATTTCATCGATGAAAAGAATCGCAGGCGCTGAAGACTTTGCCTGAGTGAACAGATCTCTCACTCTTGCCGCACCGACTCCTACGAAGAGCTCGACGAAGTCCGACCCGCTAATGAAGAAAAACGGAACTCCTGCTTCACCAGCTACGGCTCTTGCAAGCAATGTCTTTCCCGTTCCGGGAGGCCCCACAAGCAGAAGACCCTTAGGCATTCTTGCGCCAGTGTCTGCAAATATCGACGGATCCTTGAGATAGCTGACAATGTCTGCCAGTTCTTGCTGCGCCTCATCAACTCCTGCCACATCTTTGAAAGTTACCCTCTTATCAGTGTTAACGTACTTCCTTGCAGGGCTCTTCGTAAAAGTGAAGGCTTGAGAATTCCTACCGGACATTGATCTCATTAGGAAGAACCATATGAATATGATAATCCCCAGAGGGATCAAAGTACCGAGGAGATTCACCCAGAAAAGAGAATCGCTTCCTCGCTCGAACGTTATGTTTGCGCCTCTTTCAGCAAGCAAGTCAATGTGATCCTGGAAGGTTTGTGTTACAAGCGTCTGAGATGGAACATAAGTCTCAAGAGACCTTCTTGGGTTGTCTCCCGTTATGTAGACAACTTTTCCGCTGTCGTAAACAACTATATCGATTATGTTATTGAAGTCATCCAAAAATTTTGTGTAAGGAACTACAATGCTTGTCTCAGTTGGATACAGGCCCCTGAGAGCAATCAGCAGGAATAAACCTAAAACAACGTAAAATATAATCATTCCAATCCTGGGCTTTTGATCCACAGAACTACCTCCTTTCAAGGCTAAAGACTACATTGTTACGACTGGAGGGGCCAACTCTACATAACTCGCTCGTGACAACACCCGGAATCCAGAGGATCTCTCCAAAAGCGTTTTCAAGAACCATTATCATACTCGAGAAGCCCTTAAGACCTTTGTCTGACAAAACATCTACCACTTTCTTTTCTCTCTTCATTCCAAAGGGTATAATCTTATCCTTGTCGTTCATCATTCTAATACTCAACGGAAAGATAATTCGGGAATCTGAACATATACTTTTGAAAGCACCATCAAATTCACCGTAATTCTCACTTGAAATTCCCGCCTTGGATTCGACTTTGATTTGCCAGCCTTCTGCCTCATAGACAAAAGGAATGGATTCTATAAAACTTTTTTCATGCCCATGAAACTCAAGGGTTCCTCTGTAAAAAAACACATATTTGCCAATCCTGGAAGCTTTCACATTTTCTTTGAACTCAACTGTCCACCGACCTTCGTCTTTAGAGAAGAGATCAAAAAAGGCTAACGCACGCTCCCGAGAAGGAGGGTAGTTGTCAAAACTCATCATAGACACTATCTTTCTAACTAGCTCAAGAATGAGAGGTTTCTCTATCTCTCTCAGTTCAGAGAGCCTAGCGAAATATATCCCATCTGCCTTCCCAAATCTAGACATTAGCGTTTCCACCCTCGAATCAATTAACGAATATCCATCATAGATATTTTCAAAGAACCTCCAAATAGCTTTGTTAAGTGCCGGGTTTATCTTTCTGAGTTCAGGTATGACCCGCAAACGCAGGAAATTGCGCTCAAAACCATCCTCAGCGTTGGTTTCATCCTCCATAAATGTAACCTTGTTAATTGTAACATAATCTACAATACGCTGCATATCGCTGAACAGCAGTGGCCTTATCAAATCACCGTTCGATGGACGCAACCCAATTACGCCTTTCATGCCTGTCCCCTTCACCAATCTCAATAAGGTATTTTCCACCAGATCATCTCGATTGTGACCAAGAGCAATGCGGTCGGCTCCTACCATAGACTTCACGTCTCTCAAAAAACCATATCTTACTTCCCTTGCAGCCGATTCAATTGATTCTCCCTGCTTCATTCTCATGTATTCCCTCACATCGCGCTTTTCATGGAAGAAATCTATAGAGCGATCTTCACAGAACTGCTCTATCATTCTTGCCTCTTCCCGGGGTCCCTCTTCGCGAAGGCCATGGTTTAGGTTAGCCGCGAAGAGCACTACCTTCAGTGTTGATTTCAAGTTGTTTAAAACATTTAAAAGAGCCATTGAATCCTTTCCACCTGAAACGGCAACAAGAATTCTCTGCCCTTCGCGTACGAGATCCCATTCTTTTACAAATCGAAGAACCTCTAACTCGAAGTTATCCATTTTTCTCACCACCAATAGTAATGCGCCCATAAAGGGCGCATCTGGAGCCAACGAAGGGACTTGAACCCCCAACCTGCTCATTACGAATGAGCCGCTCTACCGGTTGAGCTACGTTGGCACCTGGTTTCAATTTTATATCACTGCTTTTCCTATGTCAATCTTTCAGGAAGCATAAGAGACGCTTCTTCGCTCCCTTATAACAGTAACCTTTATGACACCAGGATATTCCAGTTCTTCTTCAATTTTCTTTGCTATATCAACGGCCATCTTTTCAGCAAGAAGGTCGTCGACCTTTTCAGGTTCAACGATGACTCGAATTTCCCTCCCGGCTTGAATAGCGTAAGCCTTCTCTATGTGTTTGAACCCGGTGGCAATGTTTTCGAGATTCTCCAGCCTCTTTATGTACATATCTAGCGACTCTCTTCTTGCTCCCGGCCTGGATGCCGAGACCGCGTCTGCCGCGGCTACCAGAACCGCCTCAGGAGTTAAAGCTTCTGTCTCACCATGGTGGTACTGAATCATATTCACCACGTGACTCTTTTCGCCGTATCTCTTTGCGATTTCTCCGCCGATTATTGCGTGGGATCCTTCAACTTCGTGATCAATCGCTTTCCCGATATCGTGAAGAATTGCACCTCTCTTCACCTTATCGACGTTCAGTCCAAGTTCCGAGGCCATCAACGCCGCCAGATGCGCTACTTCGATCGAATGCTGCAAGACGTTCTGCCCGTAACTGGTCCTGAACTTCAGTCTACCGAGAAGTTTGACAAGCTCCGGATGCATAGAAGGAATTCCCACTTTCATTAACGCTTCCTGGCCGGCTTCCTTTATTTCATTGTAAATCTCTTTCTTGGATTTCTCGTACATTTCCTCGATTCTTGCCGGGTGAATTCTACCATCTTCCACAAGTCTATCTAGAGTCATCTTGGCTATTGCTCTTCTCAGAGGATTGAAACAAGATACGACTACGACCTCAGGTGTGTCATCGATCACAAGATCTGAACCCGTTAGTTTTTCGAAGGCCCTGATATTTCTACCCTCTCTTCCAATGATCCTACCTTTCATTTCATCTGAGGGGAGACTAACAGTGCTTACTGTCACATCTCCTGTGTAGTCTGCAGCGTAACGCTGCACTGAATTCACGATTACCCATTTTGCGTAACGGGTTCCCTCTTCATCATAGTGATCTTTCAATTCCTTCAGCTTTTGAGCAAGATCATGTTCATATGTCTCTTCTGCTCTCTTCAGAACCATATTCCTCGCTTCCTCCATCGAAAGATCGGCCAAAGTGAAGAGCTTCTTTTCAGCTTCTTCTTTCATTTCTTCAACCCGAGCGCGCTCTAAATCAAGCTGCATTTTCATCTTTTCAATAGTTTCTTCCTTTTTGTCGATGTTGTCTTCTCTTCTCGAAATCCTGTCTTCCCATTGCTTCAGTTCCTCTCGATCTCTCTTGAAGTCCTTCTCCTGCTCTTCCCTAAGTCGATGGAGTTCTTCGCGCCCTTCAATGAGAGCCTTCTTCTTCAGATGATCTGCCTCTTCCTGAGCCCTTTTTATGATCGACTCTGAATCTTGCTTCGCCGACTTCTGCTGGAGTTGCAGCTCCTCCTTCGCCTTCTTCACGGCAGAGGGGGTGAATATAAAATAAGCCAGCGCTATCCCTGCTGCGAGGCCGGCTATTATACCAATCAAAAACATCATAGTTTCTCAACGCTGGTCCTTTCAATTTCAGTCGAGGAAACCAGCTCCCTCCCTTCATGATTTCTCATCAATTTCGTCAATTACTTCGTCTATTAACGAAGACGAAAATCCTTTTCTGTAAAGTTTTCTTCGTATTTTATCAGCATCTGTCCTTTCTGCACTACCAATCGCAATTTTCGCAATCTCTTTCAAGTCGCAGTTTTCCAATTCCTTCTCAATTGAATCAGAGATAATCTCTTCCAAGATGCCCAGTTTGAAAAGCTCCTGTCTGATTCTGAATGGGCCCTTATGATGAACGTTCAGTCCATCGCTTACATAGAGTCTGGCAAAGACTCTGTCGTCTACTAGCTTCTGCTCTTCAAGTTTTTCAATGACCTCATCGACTTCTTCCTGAGAATAACCCTTTTTCAGTAGTTGGTCTTCTATCTCCTTTCTGGATCTCATCCTATACCTTATGTATCTAACTGCATCCTTCATTGGATCGGAAAGCACTATCCTTCCTCTTCCTTCTCCTCTTTTTTAGGTTCTAAGAGTGGCAAATTGTATTTTGCTCTAAGCCTGTTTTCTATTTCAAGAATCAACTCGGGATTCTCTTTCATGAATTCCACACCGTTTGACTTTCCCTGACCAAGACTTACCTCATTATTATCTTCCGAGATGTAGGTATACCAGGCGCCTTTCCTCTCAATCATGTTTTCTGAGAGCGCAAGATTGAAGAGCTCGTTTGCATGTTCAATACCCTGTCCATAGATTATGTCAACCTTCGCTTCTCGGAATGGAGGCGCAACTTTGTTCTTCACGACTTTTATCGTTGTCTCGTTTCCAAGGACCGTATTTCCTTCTCTTATCGCGCTCCCTCTTTTTATCTCAAGCCTTACTGAAGAGTAAAACTTAAGAGCTACTCCTCCAGTGGTGGTTTCAGGGTTCCCGTAAACTACCCCAATTTTCATTCTTGTTTGGTTAATGAAAATGACTATGCATTTGGACTTACTAACATTTCCGGAAATCTTTCTCAATGCCTGAGACATAAGACGGGCTTGGAGTCCGACTTGAAGTTCACCCATAGCCCCCTCAATCTCAGTTCTAGGGACCAGGGCAGCGACAGAATCTACTACAATTAGATCAACGGCATTTGATCTTATAAGACCATCGACGATATCGAGGGCCTGTTCCCCGTAGTCTGGCTGAGAAATAAGAAGATTGTCAACATCTACGCCGAGGTTCTGGGCATAGTGAATATCCAGCGCATGTTCGGCGTCGATAAAAGCAGCTATTCCACCGCGCTTCTGAACTTCTGCAATAGCATGCAAGGCAATGGTCGTCTTGCCACTTGACTCCGCACCATAGATCTCAACAACTCTACCTCTCGGGTATCCTCCAACCGTCAAAGCGATATCAACTGCAAGCGATCCAGTAGGGATAACTTCTATGCTTTTGTGTTCTTCCTTATCACCCATCAACATTACTGAACCCTTACCAAACTGTTTTTCAATGTCCTTTATTGCCCTTTCAAGTGCGTTCTTCTTATCCTTAGACAGCATGTTCAATCAGTCCTCCTTCGAAACTGCATGTGAAGACCTTCCTGTATGTTGCACCTTCCCTCGAAAGGATAGATTCGAATATTGTAACTTCTCCAACGGGGAAGATTATGCGCTCATTTTCAAGAGTGCTTAGAAACTTGCGCCACATGGGTGGACTAAACTTCATTCTTCCAACTGTTAGATGGGGTCTGAAATTCTCGTCGACAGGAAGACTTAACGCCTCAAGCACTACTCTTGTTTCTCTCTGGAGATTGACAAGATTTTGGTTCCGCTCGATTGCAACCCAGATTACTTTTGGCAGATCCTTGTGCTTGAAATAACCTATTCTACCCGTCTCCAAAGTAAAAGAAGGAAAGCCTCTTAATCTGCGAGAAAGCATCGACGCGAGCAAAGCAAGTTTCTCCAACTCAATGTTGTCAAGAAATGCGAGCGTGACATGAGCGTTTGCTCCAGGCACCCAGGATGCTTTGAATCCCATTCTTCTAAGCTTTTCCGATATACCGTCTATCATGGCCGGGACTCTCTCGCCAGTGTCAACTGCAATAAAAGAGCGCAATTTACTTTCCTCCCTTAAAGATATCAAGATTCTTAAGTAGGTAATTGCCCCCACTTAACGCCGTTATGATAGCAACAAGGATCTCGAACCAAACCATCAAACTCGCAGCGGGAAATTTCCAGAGCAAATTAGAGTAAAGAAGTATCAAGAGCGAAATTTGCGCCACGGTCTTGGCTTTGCCAAATATGTCCGCGGCAATTACTTTTCCCTTACTTGAAGCAACCATTCGAATCCCCGACACCAGTGTATCCCTGAATATGAGGATAAAGAGGAACCACAGACTGATCCTAGATAGCCCCATAAACCCTAAGAAAACCGACGTAACCAGTATCTTATCGGAGATCTGGTCAAGGAATTTTCCTAAATCCGTAACCAATCCGCGTTTTCGCGCTATTCTGCCATCGAAGAAATCTGTCAAAGCAGCGACAACGAAAACAATAAACGAAAAATAGTGACCCACAACACTCCCGCTCATTAGCATCAGCAATGCAGGTATAGTAAGCAACATTCTGGATAAAGTTAAAATATTAGGCAAGTTCATCCAAGATAACACCTTCCATGTCATGTTCATAAGAATCAGTAATTCTCGCTTTAACAAAAACCCCATCCTCATTATGACCTTTAAGTACTACCACTCCGTCGACGTCTGGCGCACTGTTATAGGCTCTTCCAAGCGAATAACTTGAACCGCTTTCTTCAACAAGAACAGTCATTATCTGTCCTTTGAACTGGGAAAGCCTTCCGGCTGAAATTGTATCCTGTTCTTCAAGCAACGAATTGAGCATTTCCTTAGCTGCCTTTCTGCCGATCGTCCTCTTCAGGCCGAATGCCTGAGTCCCTTCTTCGCTGGAATAAACAAAGGCTCCAAGTCTATCGAATTTTACACTTCTCACAAAATCAAGGGTTTCATTGAATGTTGCTTCACTTTCACCGGGAAAACCAATCAGCAAGGTTGTTCTCAGAATAGCGTGAGGAGCCTTTTGCCTTATTCCAAACAGCAGCTCGCGCAACCGATCTGAATCCTTTATCCTCCCCATCTTCTTCAAGATCCTTGTGGAACCGCTTTGAACTGGAATATCAAAATAATCTACGACTTTTGACAGTGAGAGAATCGAATCGACAAGCTCGTTGTCAACGTGATCAGGATGAAGATAAAGAACCCTTATCCAGAAATCCCCATCAATATTGTTGAGCCTCTCAAGAAGGCTCTTGAGATCCGTTTTCTCGTTCAAGTCTTTTCCATATTGTGTACAATCCTGAGAAACGAGATCGATCTCCTTTACTCCTTTTCTTATGAGAGAAAGTGTCTCTTTCACTATACTATCTGGATTTCGACTTACCGACTTCCCCTTGAAATTAGGAATAGAACAAAAGGCGCAGTTTCTGTTACAACCATCTCCTATCTTCACATAAGCAGAATACTTACTGCTGACCACTCTACTGGAATAGTCGTATACTCCATCTGGCTCCTTCAAATAGAAGAATTCCCCATTTTCAATTAGATCTGCAAGAGTAAATGGACTTGTAACTCCTATAAGTCCATCTATCTCAGCAATTTCCGATTTTAGTTCATCAAAATATCGCTGCACAAGACACCCTACAGCTATTACCTTCAATCCGGGATTCTCTTGCTTAAGAGAAATGAATTTGAAGATTTCCTCCACACTCTCCTTTTTTGCTTCGTCAATAAAGCCGCAGGTGTCTATAATTATCAAATCCGCAACTGAAGCATCTTCAACTATCTCGTGTCCTCTATTAGCCATTATCCCCACGAAGTTGTCCATGTCAGCGATATTCTTTGAGCATCCCAGAGAAAGAACTCCGAGCTTCATAGCCTTTCCTTTCTCTTGAGAAGATACAACTCCCTGATTTTCATAAGCTCTTCTATGTATTCACGATCTTTGTAATTGGGATAAGTGTATGGAAGAGGTTTCAAAGAGCCATCGATAAACATAAGCGTAATTTCTGCATATATGCCGTCTCCAACATAAACACGATTTGCCCAGTGCTTCGTAGAGGCCAGCACGAACTGCGCATGATGAATGTAACCCGGATCCAGATTTACTTTTCGATTGCCCTCCAACGTGAAATGATCTTCTATCGCATTCGTCAATCTTTTTATCAGAGAAATCTGTTGTGGGTGAATAAGCCTTTTAAAGGAGATCAATTTTCCCCTCAAGCCATATCCCATTTCATCATTGTAATAAGATGTGTACCTATCAAAATCCAGAGCCTTTGAAATGTAGTCTGCTGGCCCAAATCTTTTCTCAAGAACAGGTTGAACCTCCTGCAATCTGTAATCTATATATGAACCGAAAACAAAGATTACGAGATTGACCATCTCCGTCTTTCGATAATTCCCCATCACTTTACACTCACTTTCACATGCGGAATACTCACATTGACTATCTTTCCGCCACCTCTTACAGTGTATCTTCCCGCTACTTCTTGCTCGACAATCACTTCGTCATTTCGCCCAATACTTAGCACCAAACTCTCCCCAGGTTGAAGAACGTATCCTTCATCATCCAGGAGAATCCTGATCGGTGTAGTATTATCATAAAAAGTTACCTCAAATTCAGCTGACCGCGATTCCTTCACATATCTAATAATGTACAAAGTTTCAAGAAAAAGGAAAAGAGATATGATCAGCATTAGTACTGATACGAACTGGCTTTTCAAGACAACTCTCTTTTCCATAGAATGTGCTCCAGTCTACATTATGAACATTCTAAAGGTAATTATAGCACGTAGCTGTCTCACATTTTTGAGTGGCTCAATCAAAGATGAACCGACGGTAACCATGATATAATTTTCGCAATGAAACTCCTGGAGGAAGATAGATAATGGACAGTAGAAAGATTCCCAAGCCCACGATCAAGAGACTTGCAATATTTCACAGATGCCTAGAGAACCTGGTGATCTCTGGGGTATCTAGCATATCTTCAAAAGACTTTGCCGACAGGCTAGGCATCAAAGCCAGTCAAGTCAGAAAAGACCTTTCATATTTTGGCGAGTTTGGCAAAAGGGGCGTAGGTTACAACACCGAGCTTCTTCTTGACAGCATAAGCGAGATACTGGGAATCAGAAAGAGGTGGAATACGTGTATAGTTGGAATGGGAAATCTAGGGATGGCGCTGGCCAACTATCCAGGCCTTTCCAAATCGGGATTCGTTGCAAAGGCATTGTTCGACAACAATCCTAACAAGATAGGAATGCCCATGCCAAATAACCTCGCGATTGAGTCCACGGCCAAATTGAAAGAAATAGTCAAAAGTCGGAATATTGAAATCGGTGTGATTACCGTTCCGGCAAGCGCGGCGCAAAGTACCGCCGATCTGCTAACGGAGGCAGGTATAAAGGGCATAGTAAATTTTGCGCCAATAAGAATTTCTTTACCTCAGGGGATCATAAACGAAGAGATAGATATTTCGGCTTCTTTCCGGTCACTTGCTTTTAGCATGACTTATGGATCTTCAAAGAAAGGAATAAAGCATTAATGATCCTCGTTTCAATAATTGGCGGCAGCGGGGCAGGAAAGACGTCGGTGACAAATATGATCTTCAATCATTTCATGGAGCGAGCTGCGGTTCTTTCTATGGATGACTATTATAAGAATCTCGATCCAGGCACCGATCCAAGAGAATTCAACTTTGACTCCCCTAGGGCCTTTGATTTTGAGCTTTTCGAAGAGCATCTGAGATCCGTTAAAGAGAACAAAAGCATTATGGTTCCTGTCTATAGTATGGTGACCTATAGGCGTGAGTCTGGAATATGTAGAAAGTTCATACCTAAACCGCTGATTATTGTCGAAGGACTTTTGGTAATGTTCAAGAAAGAAATGAGGGATCTCTTCGATTTTTCGATCTACATAGATGCACCGGCTGATGAAAGGCTAATTAGAAGAATTGAACGGGATACAAAGGAACGAGGGAGATCAATAGAGAGCATAATCGAACAATACAGAAAATTTGTCGCCCCCTCTTTCGAGAGTTTCATAGAACCGCAAAAATACTTTTGTGATATAGTTTTACCTGACGGGGCCGCAAATACTACCGGTCTCAATGTGATAATCAATGCTATTGAGAATATGTTAAACAAGTGATCGGGCTGGAGGTGTGAAGTGCCAAAGAGATTACTCTCGGTCATTGTGTTTCTGGCGATCGCCATTCTTTCCTTTTCTTTTAGCCAGAAAGTTATTATCGAAGATTTCAAGGCCTACGTAGAAGACTACAATAAGGAAGAGCCAAGTCTTCCAAAAGTTCTGAAGCTGATTGAAGATCTCGATTATTTGTCTGTCTACAGACTTTACAAACTTCAGATGGTCGGGAGCATAGAAAAGAAGGAAAGTTCTACAACTATTGCCGGACTTCTTACCAGGCATATTGAAGCATTCGATGAAAGTGAGTTTCGTGATATCGATGACAGAATCGCCTACAGTGCCTTTCTCGCCTGGGTCCTTACTGATATTTCTGGAAAGCCTTTTGAAATACATACACTCAATGAAATGCCGGCTTACCTTGAGGTCTTCAATACATACTCCTCAAGAGTACGTGAAATGGCCGGAGAAGTCTACAAAGAATGGATCGCTTTTTCTCTGGGCCTAATAGAAACCAAACCCGATTTATTTCCTGACGAACTTCTGGTGACGGATTCCTTTTCTCCCTATAGTTTAGAAGCTGATGCACCATATGATTCAGAAAAAGAAATTCTAAGCCTTTCAAACAGAAGTGTAATTGATGCGCTTAATTCAGCAATTTCGACCATAAGCAACAAAGAATATAGCATTAGCTCGCTCGTCGATGAGGAGGTCAACAGATTAGCAGTTCAAACTGCGATGGATCTTTCACAGGTAGGTAATGCAGAAATTATGTCTTTGGGAAGAGAACTTTTCAGACTTTGGCTTCTTAGATCAATTGGATTGATTGATAACGCCCCATTTTATCCTGAATCCGTTGAGATAAGAGTTAAGGACATCCCGGGATTAGAGATTGGTTCCATACCTGAAGACTCCTACTTTCAGGATTTGATGGATGTTCTTGAGGAGAATCAAGAATTAAGATCTCAAATAGTAGAGAAGATCCAGATGGGAGCCCAGCTTTTATCTATAAAACAGTTTACTCCTACGGGTCTAATAGAAAGCGACATCGAAAGCGAGGTAAGGAAGATCGTTCCGATTCAGGCAAACATAATGGGAGGAATAAGGAACGAGCTTTCAAAGAGCCTAGTTTCAAGTATTGATAAACGTATCGATCTCTGGTGGTTAAGAGTATTGGCCTATGCACTGATTACCATTTTAGGATTCACAGTTGTTCCTGCTATGAGAAAGTATGTTATTGGAATAATAATAATCCTGGAAACGCTTTATATCTTCTTCATCGGAGAGATAACCACGGGCATATTTGATTTGTCGCTTCATTCAGTTGTTGCTCTGCCAGCCTTTGCTTTCGTGTTCTTACTTACTGTTGCAGCCGCATTCAATAGAAGAAAAAGGAGCAGGATACTTATTCTGAAACTCCTTCTCCTTTTCTTGATAGCATTACTGCCATTCATGAACCTTCTCAACGAACAGCCTGAACTCCTTATGGACAGCTTTGAAGGATTCTATGATTCCGTTTACTATTCAACTTTGAAAAATGATGTCTTTCTTGCGCCGGAATCGATGATTAGCCTTCAAACAAGAGACTTAAACTCGCTTGTTTCAAGTGAATTGAATAGCTTTAAGAGAGTCTTGAGAGTAATCATCCCGAACAAGATGAACTCTTTCTCAACGGCTGCTAAAATGAGTTTTAGTGTCGACTCAAACGGAAGGCTTAGAGTGGCTGCACCGGCATTCAGTGAATATATGTCAATTGAAAATCAGAATACTTATGTCTCTGAATTAGAAGGCCTTACAAAAGATATAGAAGGTTTCATTCGCGACAGCGAAAGAAATCGTAAAGGTTACGAAGCTGCCATATCAACTTTAATCGCAACTTCAGAGAGGATTGTTAGTTTCGCAGGTAGTAGAATGAGAGAGGATTTCTCTAATTCACTGGAAACGGAGCTTCAGTCGAAGCCGGAACTCGAAGTCGCCCTTGATGATTACCATGAAAAGATGGCCCCTCTTCTGAATGACGCCCCTTCTTCAGTTCCAGTTAAGGTTTACAGAGTTCCCAAATTTGCATCGCTTGTCGTGGCTCTTCTCTTGCTCTCAATTACATTGTTCGTTGTGCGAAAACCGGTTATGTCCTTCATCAATCTTGCAGTGATCACAGCTTATTTCTTAATCGTTCTGTCGGGTATCGATACCCTAAATCTCTTTGTTCAAGGCGGATCTCCGATGCTAAGAATATCTATTGATCCCTCAGTAAACGCTTTGTTTTTGACAGTTTTTGCGGGTATAATTGCATTATCAGTTCTTTGGATCTTACTATCTCATAAGAAAGGGAGTGTTGTTGAATGAAACTAAGACTTTTGTTGGTGTTCTCACTTATTCTAATGTTTGCTCTCCCGGTAATGGCTATGAAGGTAATCATGGTTACAGACGTCGGAGGACTTGGTGACAAGTCTTTTAACGACGGCACGTGGGAAGGAATAGTAAAGGCCTCTGATTTTCTCGGACTGGAGAGAGAAGTAGTCCAGTCGAAAGAGCAGGCCGACTACATTCCAAATCTGTCTAATGCCGCCAAGGAAGCAGACATTATTTTTGGAGTAGGCTTCATGATGGCCGATGCGCTTTACAAGGTTGCTCCTCAGTTCCCGGACACTTACTTCATTGGAATCGACATCGATCCGATCGAGAACATGCCCAACAACGTTGCGACTTATCTTTTCAAAGAACAGGAAGGGGCTTTCCTAGTTGGCTACGTTGTTGCAGCGATGACGAAAACAAACATGGTAGGTTTTGTCGGTGGTCTCCCAATTCCTCCGGTCGAAAGGTTCCGCTATGGCTATGAAGCTGGAATCAGAGTTTACGAAGAACTCCATGGAAAGACCATAAGCATGCTTCAGGGATATACGATGGACTTCAACGATCCGAAGAAGGGAAAGGACCTTGCCATCGCTCAGTTCGCAGAAGGCGCGGATATTGTCTTCCATGCCGCAGGGGCCTGTGGAAATGGAGTCATCGAGGCCGCAGCTGAGAAGGGTGAGGGCTTCTTCGCAGTTGGTGTCGATGTCGATCAGGATTACATGGCTCCTGGAAGAGTTCTTACAAGCTCAGTTAAGAGAGTCGACATGGCTTCTTATCAGGCCGTCATGAGTATTGCTCTGGGAACATTCGAACCTGGAGCAAAGACACTGGGTATAAAGGATGAAGGCGTGGGCATAAGCCCTATGACCTATACCAAGGATATAGTAGGACCGACTATCCTTTCTCATGTCGAGTTCCTGAAGGGTCTAATAAAAGCCGGAACGCTAGTTGTTCCTGATACTCAGGAAAAACTTGACGCTTTCGTTGTCCCAGAAATAACCCTTCCTTAATGGAAGCTCTTCACACAACCGTGTGATATCAAAGATCGGGAGAGTAAACTCTCCCGATCTTTCGTATCATGTACGATGGAGGTGGGCGTGTGGACCTGAATTACGTTGAAAACCTCGATCTCTCTGGTATTGCAGTAGCCATGAAAGGCATAGTGAAGCAATTCCCTTCTGTTTTGGCCAATGATCATGTGAATTTTGAAGTCAGAAAGGCCGAGATTCACGCACTTGTCGGTGAAAACGGTGCTGGAAAAACCACCCTGATGAACCAGCTTTATGGCCTTTATACCCCTGATGAAGGGGAGGTTTTTATTAACGGTAGAAAGACGATAATCAACGGGCCGAAAGATGCCATAGATATGGGAATAGGAATGGTTCACCAGCATTTCATGCTTGTAGACAATCAAACGGTAGCCGAAAATGTCGTCTTAGGATCTGAACCTAGGCGAGGACCCTTGAAGCTATTCATGGACTCCGGCAGGGCAAGAAAGATAGTAATAGAGCTCTCGAAAAAATACGGCTTGGCCGTCGATGTCGATGCATATATCGAAGACATTCCAGTTGGCATGCAACAAAGAGTTGAGATCCTTAAGATCCTTTATAGGGGTGCAGAGATCTTGATTTTCGATGAACCAACTGCGGTTCTTACCCCTCAAGAAACAGAGGAACTTTTCAAAATACTCCGTGTTCTTAAGGAAAACGGCAAGACAATAGTCTTCATTACTCACAAATTGAATGAGGTAATGGCTATTACTGACAGAGTTACGGTCATGAGATTGGGAAAGGTGACCGGTCAAGTCAATACTAAAGACACTAATCCAAGACAACTCGCCAATATGATGGTCGGCAGGGAGGTCCTCCTCAGAGTCGAAAAAGAAGAGAAAAAGGCAGGGGAGACCGTTTTGGAGATAAAAGATCTCCACGTAAAGGATAACAGAAATCTCGACACCGTAAATGGCGTGTCCTTCGTAGTTCGTCGGGGCGAGATAGTAGGTATCGCCGGCGTCGCGGGAAATGGCCAGACGGAACTAGTTGAAGCAATTACTGGACTTAGAAAGGTTGAAAAGGGAAGAATTTTCCTCAATGGAGAAGATCTGACAAATCATACAGCTCTTGAGATTAGAGAGGCCGGAATGACACACATCCCTGAAGATCGACACAAAAGGGGCATGATAATGCAATATCCCGTCTATTATAACCTCATACTGGGGAAGCAGGATGAGGAACCATTTTCCCAAGAGGGCTTCATAAATTTGAAAGCTGTCAAGACCTTCGCAAGTGATGTTGTTGAGACTTTTGATATAAGGCCAAAGAATATAAACATGATCACTGGAAATCTCTCCGGAGGGAACCAACAGAAGGTTGTAGTGGGCCGCGAGATCAGCATAGTACCCATTGAACCCAAAGTGGTTGTAGTCTCTCAGCCAACAAGAGGGCTTGATATTGGTGCGATAGAGTTCATTCATAAGACGCTGATATCTATGCGGGATAAGGGAATCGCATTGCTGCTGATTTCGATGGAGCTCGATGAGATCTTTTCTCTGTCAGACAGAATACTTGTCTTCTACGAAGGTCAGATAATGGGAGAAGTGGCTCCGCATGAAGTTAATAGAGAGGAGATTGGCCTTATGATGGCGGGCCATAAGAAGACCGAAGTCGTTAGGGAACGGAGTGATCAATCATGAACACGGGCAAAATATATGCTTTACTAGTTCCTATCGTCTCCGTTTTGATAGCTCTCCTCATCGCCTCCATAATTATCATCATGATCGGAAAGAATCCAATCACCGCTTACGCGATAATGCTTGATGGAGCCTTTGGCAGCCAGGAAGCTATAGCAGACACTATAATGAAGATGACGCCTCTGATCCTTACCGGTCTCGCCGTAGGTTTTGGATTCAGAGCAGGTGTCTTTAACATAGGTGCTGAAGGTCAGATGACAATGGGCGCTCTTATAGGCGCAGTGGTCGCTATGAACATCGGTGGAATTCCGTCAATTATAGCGATCCCTCTTTCTATTCTCGCGGGAATGCTTGCAGGAGCTTTTTGGGCTTCAATTGCCGGATTTCTCAAAGCCTTCACCGGTGCCCACGAAGTAATCTCAACGATTATGCTGAACTGGATTGCTTCTAACTTGGCATCTTATATGGTAACTGGGCCTCTCGCAGTGGGCTCCGGAACTCCAAAGAGTCCTGAGATTGCGGAGGCGTCGAAACTTCCTGTGATCTTGAAGGTTCAAGCGACTGAACTCAGCATCGGAATTTTCATTGCTGTTGCTGTTGCAATAATCATGTATATCTTGATTGAAAAGACTACAACAGGCTATAAGCTGAAGGCAGTCGGATTCAACCCTCATGCTGCAGAGTATGGAGGTATAAGCATCAGGAAGAGCATAATTCTTACTATGGCGATAAGTGGCGCTCTGGCAGGAATGGCAGGAATTGTCGATCTTATTGGTGTTCCGCCTCATCGATTCGTTGGAGAACTCACTGGAGGAAGAGGCTTTGATGGAATAACGATTGCGCTTATAGGAAGAAACAACCCGATTGGAATAATCTTCGCTGCTCTTCTTATAGCTGCCCTAAGAACCGGTTCAAATGCGATGCAAATTCGAGCTCAGATTCCAAACGACATTGTTTCGATAATTCAAGGTATAGTGATATTCCTCGTGGCAGCCGAAAGAATAGTATCAACGCTGATTTCCTGGAAGCGAAAGAAAGGAGTGACTGCAATATGAGCTGGATCGAAGCGATCTTTGCAATTCTGGTCAACCCCTTGTTCTATAAACTAACGCTGCTCTCTGCGACTCCTTTAATCTTTGCTGCTCTCGGAGGAACATATAGTGAAATCACGGGAGTTACTAACATTGCGCTCGAAGGCATCATGCTAATGGGAGCCTTTACTTCGATAGTTTTCACTCTAATAACCGGAAATGCCTGGCTCGGGGTTCTGATGGCAGTAATTATCGGTACTGGCTTTACTTGGTTCCATGCGTGGGCAAGTATAAGGTGGTCTGCCAACCAGATTGTAAGTGCTACCGCTCTTGTAATAATTGCACAAGGCACAACTTCATTCTTGATGATTCCTATCTTTGGTAACGAGGGTCAAACAGACTTCATAGGCCGGGTGCCATATCTTGATGCTGGCTGGCTAAGTGAGATTCCCTTTATCGGAGATATTTTTGGTTCTATGAGCCCCTTTACTTACCTAGCCATTATCGCGGTAATCGCCAGCTGGTTCTTGATGTACAAGACTCCCCTTGGGCTTAGAATGAGAGCTGTCGGAGAAAACCCCGAAGCTGCCGATACTCTTGGAATAAACGTTTTCAAGATCAGATATTTCGGTGTTCTTATGAGTGGCGTTTTTGCAAGCCTAGCCGGAGCCTTTCTTTCAGTCGGAGAGCTTGGAAGATTCGTCGAAAATATGATTCACGGAAGAGGGTTTATTGCGCTTGCCGCGATGATACTGGGTAACTGGAATCCCGTTGGAGCCATGTGGGCCGCAATTCTCTTTGGCGCTGCGGAAGCAATGAATCTTCAGTTACAGAGCAGCTCTATAGTCTCTGTTTCGGCCAGCGTAAAACCTCTTTTCAATATGCTTCCGTTTGTGGTTACGCTGATAGTAGTCGGAGGATTCATTGGGAAGACACGGTCTCCAGCAGCTTCCGGTACACCTTATGAAAAGGAATCATGACAAACAAAAAGAGGCCTTGATTGGCCTCTTTGTCTATATAGAGTTGAGTGCTCGCTGGAGTCTGTTGAGAGTCTTGTTCCTTCCCAAGAGAAAAATAATGTCTACTAATTCGGGCCCCTCTTCGACAGATGTGAGTATCCTTCTCAGGGTCATATAGAAAGCCTTTCTGTCCGGTTTCAGATCTTTGAGAATGCCTCTTATTGCCCCAATTATTTCATCGTTGTTCCATGAGTCAAGATACTCAACTCGATCTTTGAAAGCTTCTAAAGCTTTATAAACACCCTTTTCAACATCGTTTGAAGGAGTGAAAACAGTCACCTGAGGGTCTTCGAAATATAGCCTCATCTTATCCGGTATTTCGGAGAGTGTTTCCACACCCTTTCGAACGGAATCAACGGCTCTTTTCAGCCATTTCCTATTGGCAACGGCGTCTTCTGCATCCATTAATTTCGATTGAATAATGAAGGGGACTGCCAAATCGGTTATCCTTTCAAGATCAGATTCGCGAATGTAAACCCCGTTCATCCACTTGGCTTTCGTCTCATCAAATATTGCAGCGCTTGTGTTGACCCTTTCAATGGAGAAACTCTCTACAATCTCTTCGTGATTCAGAATCTCTTTGCCGTCCGGGTGTGACCAGCCAAGCAGTGTAAGGAAATTGAAGAAGGCCTCAGGCAAAAAGCCCCTGTCCCTGAACTGCTCAACCGAGGTGTCGCCATGTCTTTTACTTAGTTTCTTTCCATCAGGTCCAAGGATCATCGAAACATGGGCAAAGGAGGGTATTGGAGCTCCAAAGGCTTCATAGAGCGCGAGTTGCCTTAGAGTATTGGAAAGATGGTCGTCTCCCCGTATCACGTGCGAGATCTCCATTGTGATGTCGTCCGCCACTACAGCGAAGTTATAGATAGGTTGGCCGTTGGAGCGCATAATCACGAAATCTCCAATTGCCCCCTCCTTAAAGACTACTTCACCCTTTATCAAATCTGGGAGCCTGTACTCTTTCCGAGGCATCTTGAAAAAAACGACAGGTCTCAATCCTTTGGATTCGAACTCAGAGATTCTTTCGTCAGTGTTGAAGACCTTAAGCATCTCTTGATCATAGTGTGGCGCCTTCCCTTCTGATAGCAATTTGTCATGCAGTTCCTCTATCTCTTCAGGATAAGCATGGACTTCGTAAGCCTGTCCCCTTTGGAGCAAATCCCCGATCATTTCCCTGTAAACTGGACCTCTCTCACTTTGTCTGTAGGGGCCAAAAGCGCCACCGACATCTGGACCCTCATCCCATGTTATACCAAGCCACAGAAGCGACTCCATTAGCTGATCCTCAAATTCCTTGGTGGATCTGGAAATATCGGTGTCTTCGACACGGAGAACAAGCTTTCCACCGTAGTGCCTTGCAAACAAGTAGTTGAACAGCGCAGTTCTAGCTCCTCCAACATGGAGGTATCCGGTTGGGCTTGGAGCAAATCTAACTCTAATCATACTTATCACTTTCCCTTCCAGCAAAAGCGAGCAAAATACCAGAAACTGTCTTGCTATCGGTAATTTGACCACCAATTATCATGTCTAAAACCTCTTTAGAATCAATTAGAACCGGCTCAACAAATTCCCCCTCATCGGGGCAAGGCTCCTGAGACTTCTCTACTTCAGCAACATATATGTGAATTATCTCATCAGAAAAGCCCGGAGAGGTTTCTATTGTAATCAATTTGTGCAGAAATCTTGGTACGTAGCCAGTTTCCTCAAGCAACTCTCTTCTAGCACAGTCTTCAGGTCTCTCGCCCGCATCAAGCTTTCCAGCCGGTATTTCAAGCATGTACTTCTGAACCGGAAATCGGAACTGCCTTACAAGAAGCAACTGCTCACTGACAAATGCGACAATCGCGACGGCCCCGGGATGCCTAACCACCTCTCTGAGAGCTACGCTTCCATCCTGCAAAATGACTGTATGTCTTTCAAGCCCCAGAATTCTTCCTGAAAAAATCCTCTCTTCTCCAACTGAACGCTCCATTTCACTTCTCCATCTCAAAATGCATCGGCAGCAACTCAAATGTAGTTGTTCTCTTAATATTTTCTTCTCCCACTAATATCACTTCAAAGTTCCCAAATTCCACCATAAACTGCCTGCAGGCTCCACAAGGAGAAGTCGGCTCCTTCCTGTCACTTACTATAGCTATACTTTTGAACTTCCTGTACCCATTTGAAACAGCCGAAACGATGGCCGACCTCTCTGCGCACATAGATAGTCCGTATGAACTGTTTTCAACATTGGTTCCTACGAAAACTCGGCCTTCTTCGGTAAGTAGAGCCGCACCAACGGGAAATTTCGAGTAAGGGGAGTATGATCGCTCCTTAGCCTCAATAGCTTTCTGTATTAGTGCCTTCTCCTCCAATCTGTCTATCATCAACGCTCCTCCTGTCTACAATCAGCCTGATTTTCTCAACTTTGTTCTTTCCTGCAGCAAGAATTTCGAAAGTGAATCCGTCTACGATAATCTTTTCTCCCACTTCCGGAAATCTCTCAAGAACTTCCAGCAGGTAACCGCCAATTGTCTCGAACTCCGTTTCAGGAAATGGCTGTTCCAGTTCTCTCTCAATATCGTTTATCGGAGTCATTCCATCAACTATGTATTCTCTTTCTCCCAATCTCTCTATCATTATCTCTTCAGACTCTTCATCGTATTCGTCCAGTATTTCACCCGTAAGCTCTTCGATGACATCTTCCATGGTAATGATACCGGCAGTTCCTCCATACTCATCTATAACAACTGCAAGATGATTCTTCTTCTCTTTGAACTCCCTAAGAAGATCGTCAACCTTCTTCGTCTCAGGAACAAAATATGGATACCTCATAATCTCTTCGACACGAATCGTCTGGAGCACATCGTTGTCCTTTCTGTCGAGAATGAAGTTCAGAAGATCTTTAGCATAGCAAACACCCACAATCCTATCGATATTCTCCCTGTAGATCGGATATCTAGAGTATCCTTCGGACTGCACGAGTTCCATCAGATCTATCAACGGTTGTTCTTCCTCAAGAGCAACGATTTCGACTCTGGGCGTCATGATCTCCTTCACCGATATATCTTTCAGCTCCAGAGTTCTCTTCATAATCATTCTCTCTTCCGACTGAAGAACCCCTTCCTTATGCCCCGCATCTACTGCAGATTTTATTTCGTCTTCAGTTATGAAAGGTGCGAATTCGGCCTTTTTCCCACCGATAATTACTATAAAGAAACCCGAAATCCGCAATAATAACCACAATATTGGTTTCAAGACAATCGTGATTGCCGATATAAAGGTGATTGTTCTTCTGAATAAACGCTCGGAATTCTCACGCGCATAGATTTTGGGTGTGATTTCTCCAAAGATGAGAATGAGAAAGGTCATAATGCCCGTCACTAACGCTGCGGCAACTCCAGCCGAGTTATCTGGAAGAAGCTGCAATGCAAGCAAGGTTGCAAGTGACGAAGACAGTATGTTGACAACATTGTTCATTACCAGAATTGCTGTGAGAACTGAATTCGGGTTTTGAACAAAAAACTTCACCGACTTGCTGAATCGCTTTTCTTTGCTATCGACAAGATCACGTAGTTTTAATTTACCCATTGACATAAGAGCAGTTTCTGTTCCAGAGAAGACACCCGAAAGATAAAGAAGAAAGCCAAGCAATAACAGATTCAATAAAATCGATACAGGATCCCCGCTACTAGTAGGGTCTTCCACTTCTGATTTGCACCTCCAGATCAATAATGATACGGTCTGTTGCCCAGGATCGCAAATGCCCGAAAAAGCTGCTCCAATAGGATAAGAACAGCCATTTCGTGAGTAAAGGTCATCCTTGACAAAGACAGTTTCTGCCAGCCCTTAGAGAGGACCTCATTACTGAAACCTAAAGGTCCTCCTACAAAGAAAGACAGATTGCTTACACCTATATTTTGCCATTTTTCAAGCATTCGTGCAAACTCCTGCGACGAGTACTGTTCCCCTTGGGCATCAAGAAGCAGAATCTTGTCCTGCGAATCTGCAGCTTTCAAGTATCTTCTGCCCTCTCTCTCCTTCACTTGCTCTCTTTCTCTGGCGGTCGTCCCACCAAGCGGGAAATATTCTAGATCAACTCTTCCAAAAGCACCAAGCCACTTTCTGTATTGTTCTATACCTTCAACAATGAAATTTGACTTTGGTTTTCCTGTACCAACAATCCTAATATTCATCTTACCCTTTTTCCGCTCTTTATTACTCCCCTTACAATGTTCCTGGAAAAGTTGTATACTATTTCGCTGTAGTCACCGGCCTTGATCAGAACAAGGTCGGCATCGAATCCTGCCTCGATCCTCCCTTTTCTATCCTCAAGGCACAAGGCTTTAGCGCTGTTCACAGTATAAGCGATTATTGCCTCTTCTACAGACAAACCGCAACGGGAAACAGCTAGAAAGATTATGAAAAAGGGATCATAAATATTGCATGAACCTGGATTGAAGTCCGATGCCAGCGCAACTATGGCGCCGCGGTCAACGAGTTCCCTCCCCTTTGCAAAGGCCTCGTTAAGAAAGAAGGAAGTTCCCGGCAGGAGCGTTGCAACCGTATTGCTATTCGATAAGAGCTCCAAGGTCCCATCGTCGGCAGAAATCAAATGGTCTGCCGAAAGCGCCCCCAACTCAACTGCCAGTCTTCCGCCTCCAGACGCAGAAAGCTCATCGGCGTGAAGCTTCAATTTGAATCCCTTTTCCTTTGCTCGCTTTAAATACCACCTGGACTGTTTCTCACTAAAGACACCATTTTCACAGAAGATGTCGACTGTATCGGTATACTCTGACACGTCATCGAGCATTTCTGCCATCGAGTAGAGAAAACTGTCCGACGATTCATACTCCTCGGCTACAGCATGCGCACCAAGAAAAGTCGGGACAACATCAACTGGATGAATGGAATCAAGTGTTTTCAAAACCTTCAGCTGCTTCAATTCATTTTCTTTGTCGAGACCGTAGCCGCTTTTTCCTTCGATAGTAGTGACTCCGAGGGAAAGCATGCGATCGAGATGTCTAAGTGACTCCGCTACCAATTCAGAAGCCGAAGCCTTCCTCACCTCTTTAACTGTTGATCTTATACCCCCACCGGTCTTCATTATTTCCATGTAGCTCTTGCCGGACAGCCGCATCAAAAACTCTTTGCTTCTGCTACCTATGAAGGGAATATGAGTGTGACTATCTACAAATCCAGGAATGACCACGAGTCCAGTTCCATCTATGTACTCACCGGCCTCTACGTTTTCCCTACCAACATAGGATATCTTCCCTCCCTCGATTGCGATATGCATATTGTGTCGTGTTTCAAGAGAGGACATCTCCTTGCCTCTTATTGGGCCTGCCTTTTTCGGAGAAGCTATCTGCCCAATATTCAAGATTGCAAGGTCAGCTTTTACCATTACCTTTCCTTGTCCGCAATGAAGTCCAGGACTTTTTTCTCAAGGATCGAAGAGCTTGTGAACTTTTCTAATCTCAAATAATGATCTGCAACATCCACAAGCGCCTGAAGTGGCGTTAATCCAACTATCTCCGATCCGACTATGGGAACTCCATGTCTTTCAGCCTCTGACTTTATCACCTCAAAGACTCTGAAAAGCGGAGTCTTTCTATAGTTAGTCATATTCATTGAAATCTGCACTATATCCCTATCCTCCAGCTTGAAGCCAAGAGCCTTCACATAGCGAAATCCTCCGCTTATATGCCTTACAGACTTCGCAATCTTGTTTGCAATCTCTATCTTATTCGTGCCAAGATTCACGTTGAAGGCAATCAAGTATTCCCTACAACCAACAGCCGTTACTCCGGCAGACGGGTGAATCTCTGAGGGACCGAAATCTGGCTTCCACTGGTCGGAAGCAATCTTTGAAGCGAAGTTCTCGAATTCTCCCTTCCTTATGTTTGAAAGGCTAACTCGTTCGGGCGTTGATGCAGAATCCTCATACAGGTAGACCGGAATTCGAAGTTCCTCTCCTATTCTTTTCCCAAGTTTCTTTGAAAGCGCAATGCATTCTTCTTTTGTTACATTCATTACAGGAACAAGAGGGATAACATCAGTGGCGCCCATTCTTGGATGTTCACCTGAGTGATTATTAAGATCAATCAGTTCTTTTGCTTTAAGAGTCATGTTAAACAAAGCAGCTTCCACAGCTTCCGGTTCACCGGTAATAGTGATTACAGAACGATTGTGATCTGGATCGCTTGAGTAATCAAGAATCCAGACGCCTTCAATCTTCTTGGCCTCTTCTACAATCCGTTCAACAACGTCAAGTCTTCTTCCTTCACTGAAATTTGGGACTGATTCAATAAGTCTCATTTGTACCCCCTCGCAATAAGCTACTCTCTCTGCTCTTTATCATATTCGATCTCTTTCACAGAATAACTATGTACAATCCCTAACTGAAGCGCAAATAACATAGACGACGACCCGCCATAACTAACAAATGGCAAAGGGATTCCAGTAACAGGCAGGAGTCCAAGATTCATCCCAACATTTTCAACGACGTGAAATGCAAAAACTGCGAATATCCCGCTAAGAACTATTCTACCAAACTCACTGCCAGTTTTTCTTGTAATGGACCAAATCCTCCATAAAAGGAGCAGGTACAGAACAAGCAGAGTTACAGCTCCGATGAAACCGAACTCCTCACCAAGAACCGAAAAGATGAAATCCGTGTGATCTGCGGGAACATATCCCAGTCTGTTCATTGTACCCTGAAGATATCCCGTCCCTTTAAGGCCGCCCGAACCTATTGCTCTTATTGCCTGAATCGTATTGTATGCAGCTCCGGAAGCGTATTCTTCAGGATGAAGGAAGCTCAACAATCTGTCTCTTTGGTAGGGTTTTAGACCAAACATGAAAACAATAGGAGCCAAAAAGGCAATTAGAACAGTTATTGCGATCATAAGCCTGTCATATCTCTTGCTAATCAACGTCATGAAATACCATATGATCAATACAATGATTGTGGTGCCCAGATCGGGTTCTAGATATATAAGTCCCACAAAAACAAGAGTGAAAAATATACCCAGCGAAAACAATCCAAACCTGTGCTTAGCGTCTCTTGAATAAACATTCCCAAGGAAAATTATCAACGAGAATTTCGCTAGCTCTGACGGTTGAAAACTTGCTATTCCTAGGTCTATCCACCTTCTTGAAGCTTCACTAGAATCTAGATAGAGAACTGCCGCGAGTGAAACTGTCGAAAGGATGATTAATGGGAAAGATAAGCTTTTCCAGAGCTCTTTCTTTACAACATACGCAGTAAAGACGAAAACTGCACAAGAAAGCAGGACCCAGACCAATTGTCTTCCAAACAGATACTCCTCCCTTTCACCGAAAGTAGCGCTGTACAGAACGACAAGTCCAAATATCATCAAAGAAACCATGATTATCGGAAGTAAAAACTCAACTCTTCGCTTCATTACACTCTCCTCAGAGGAATAATTAATTATATAACTTTTCTTTATTCTCGGGCTTGAGGTCTTTGATTATCGATCTAACAGAACCCGTCTCTTCCTTACATGGACTTTCTTGGCGATGGACTAAAATGTATAATCTAAGTAAAGATACTAACTAGCCCCATTGATTCTTTGAAGAAGGTGCAAGGTCCTGGTAGCATCATTTCTAAAGGAGATGTGAGATTAGAATGAATGTGAGAGAAATCGTTGAAACGAAGGGTCAAAGTAAACTGTCTGTGATCTCTGCTTACAGCTATTTTGAAGCGAAGTTTGCTGAAGAAGCAGGACTGGACATGATCATAGTAGGGGATTCTCTCGGAACGCTTGTGATGGGGAAAAGGGATACTCTCTCGGTAACAATGGACGAAATGATATGGTCTTTAAAGTCAGTCAGAAGGGGAGCGGAAAATAGTTTTATAGTTGCCGATATGCCCTTTGGCTCTTATCAATGTTCCAGGGAAAAAGCCGTTGAAAACGTGGTCTCCTTTTTGAGACATGGAGCCAGCGCTGTCAAAATCGAAGGCGGTTTCGAGACTGCAAACCTTATAAAATATTTGGTTGATAGTGGTTTTCCTGTAATGGGTCATATCGGGATAACTCCACATCACGCAAGTTTGGTCGGAGAATATCCTGTACAGGGAAGAGACGAAAAAAGCATAAAGAGGCTGATTGAGTCTGTCAACGAATTAGAGGAGGCGGGCGTCTTTGCAATACTTCTTGAAATGGTTGTCGAGGATGTAGCGAAAAGGCTTACGGAAGATAGTTCTGTCCCCACAATCGGTCTGGGTTCAGGTCGATATTGTGACGGGCAGTTTCTTCGATGGCATGATCTACTAGGCATCAACGACGAATCGAGTCCAAGATACATTAAGAGATTTGCCGATCTTAAATCCAATATCATATCAGCACTTCGAAGATTTGATGAAGAGGTGAAGTCTGGCGTCTTTCCCGAGGAGAAAAATGCTTTTGAAGGGACAGAGGAGATTTGACGTTTTTCGCCAGATTCACTCGGATTTTGAGGATGAAATCCCGACCATGATGGTAGGCGAAAACATTGTATCATTCTCCGAAATAGACTCAACAAATGTGTACGCCAAGAATAACCTGGACAAACTTCCCTCCGGAACCGTCGTCTGGGCTCTCTCGCAAACTTCGGGTTATGGAAGGCACAATAGTTTCTGGTACTCCAATAAGGGCGGATTGTGGTTCTCTATAGTCTTCAAACCGTCGTTGATAAGGGAACCCAATGAGTACACAAAAGTAGTTTCGGTAGCTGTCGCAGAAACGATGATCAAGATGGGTATTAATTCAGTTGGCATAAAGTGGCCAAACGACGTGCTCATTGGAAAAAGGAAAGTGGCAGGTATTTTGACCGAAGCGATCTTCTCGGGGATATCGGTAAACGCTATTGTGGTAGGCGTCGGGATAAATGTAAACAACGAACTCCCTGAAGAGATTAGGCAGATCGCCATAAGTCTGGGAATGGTTATTAACAAACACATATCACTGGAAATGCTTCTCGATAAAGTTCTTAAGAGAGTAGAGTTCCTTCGAAAAAACTATCTAATTCGAGGGAAAAACAGATATCTAACACGCAGATGGAAAAAATATCTAGCTTTTGCGGAAAAAGATGAAATAACTGTATCCCTACCCAATGGTGAAAAAATCACTGGTATAATTAATAGCATCACTCCCTCATCTTTATGCCTTGAAAGAGAAGACGGAGTGATCCTCGAGATCAACTCCGGGGAGATTCTACTCTAGTTTCCTCCACGATCTCTGACTCGAATCCCTCTTTTACTCTTACTACAAGTACTCTGTTGAAAAATCTTACTGAAACAAGATCTCCGGGCTCAACTTCCGAAGAAGGCTTTGCTCTGATCTTGTTTCTGAATACGTAGCCCTTTTCAATTGCCTGCTTGGCTACTACTCTTCGTTTGATAATTCCGTTCATTTTCAAGAATTTGTCAATGCGCAAAACTGATCTCCTATGAGTATACACTTGACTAACGGGAAGAAAATAGGTATAATTATGTTATCGAGATGTTCTTGCCCCTGTCACTCCGCTTGGCGCAGGGGCTTCTTTTTTTTTACTTGATCACTATTGTGCTTCTAATACCACCTATCTCTCTTACATACTGGCTATTCACTAGAACACCACTCTCTATTTCCACTCCCATTAATCCAGTAAGTATGTAACCGGAATCCAAGAAAAGCCTGGCAAAACCTTCAGATCCAGAGAACTTCAACAGATCATTATATACTTCTAGATCAGATACTATCGCGCCTTCCTGAAGTTCTTTCGTGATCTTCACCTGGTTACTTGAAGAAACGTAAAGCCACCCGTCGCTAACCCAAATATACTGATCTTCTATAGATAAACCATTCTCAATGACGAGAATCTTGAGATCCGGATCGGCTTTTTCAAGGCGAAATTTAAGATCATCTAAGGTTCCACTGTAGCCTGCTCTCAGGACATAGGAATATCCTACCGAGTCTGTTGCTCCTGAAGTAGTTCCCTCAGAGCCCATGAGACTTGCGAATATATCGTCAACTGAGATGTTGGCATCTACCATGATTTCTCCCGTCATCTCTTCGGAAAACTCTGTGATATCCTGAGTGCCTATTTTGAGTTCTCCCAACTCTAAAGGAAGAAGTCCGAGCTGTTCGATATTTAGGTCTGAGAGAAAAGAAAGATCATTTATCTTTGCAAAGCCGGAGACGAGCGGAAGGTGGTAACCGGCTTCCAGTTCAACCACCGAAGCACCTTCAAGTGCGGAAGAGAACCTCTCTCTGGTCTCTTCAGAAAGGGGGACCGAAAGAGCCTCAGCAATCAGAATCCCCTCCTCATTCCACAACGAACCCTTCTGAACAACATCTCCCACCGAAGAGTAGAAGTAAGCAAACCCAGGCGTTAGACCTTCAGTGACCAGAGAAAGATTAAATCCCTTTTCTGTAACTGCATACTGCTCAATATCACCAATGAAGAGGTACTCCTGATCAACGGCGATATTTAGTTCAATCTCTGAGGGTAGAAGCTGCGGAAGTATCTTTTCGATAGCCGCCTTCAACGCCTTTGGATTCTCAGTTGGTCCAAGTACAATTACAAGACGATCCGTACCTTCTGAATCTACCCAGACAGCAAGTCCGAGATCTCCATCAAAAGCCTTATATATGTCTTTCGGATCTAGGCCATTATTGTAAGCCAACATTTCGACGTACTGCGCTATCAGTTGCTCTATGGCAAGCTGATTCAATACCATATCCATGAGAACGGCTTTTTTGGAAACGTTGTAATTGTTTTCTAAATCTTCAACTACAAGTACCGTATGCGCTTGAGCTGGAAGACGTCCCGACATAGTGCCGACGCTCGCAACTGATAAAGCTCCAATAACCAGGAGTGCAAGTACCATAAATCTCCTCATTTATTCACCTCCAAGATCGTACTCTGAAATTTGACGAAAAAACCAAAGGAACAGTTCTTATTGTGATTCTACCATCTGACCGCTTAAACAAGCACAACAACGATAACGGTTCTTTCTCAAGAAGAGCAACAGCTGCAGATCCTGCGGGAAGCCGGCGTTGACATTTTGTATTTATTGATAGAGTATAATAAATGAAAAGGCTCTATAGATAATCACAGAAAGTCAATAGTGAAGAGAGGGACGTTACTTGAGATTCCTTAGACTTGTTAAGAACGATCTTCTTCTAATAGTTAAATCGAGGGCTTTTCTGTTTGTGCTTATCCTTTTGCCAGTTATTTTGGCGGCCATATCTTCTATAACCTCCGAAACGGGAGGTTATTCCGACCTAAGAATAGGAATAATAAATGAAGACAAGACTTTCATAGGTCTCTTTTTTGTGCAGTACGCGACCTCTATGCTGAAAGGAGAGAACATACTTCAGCTATCGAACAGAGAGGAGATAGACTCAGTGATCGACAAACTCGACGGGGTCTTCATAATTCCCAGAGGATTTGCGAACAAGCTTCTCTTTCAGGAACCCTCTGAACTGGTTTTCATTCCAAACCCAGGATCAATGCAAACTGCAGTTGCCGTCTATCAGGTTTTGAGCAATGTTCTGAGAGAGTTCAAAGCCCTTCCGGTTGTAGCAGATCCCGA
This sequence comes from Mesotoga sp. H07.pep.5.3, assembly GCF_002752615.1. Lineage (NCBI taxonomy): Bacteria > Thermotogati > Thermotogota > Thermotogae > Kosmotogales > Kosmotogaceae > Mesotoga > Mesotoga sp. H07.pep.5.3. The sequence continues at coordinate 123,569 of NZ_AYTV01000012.1, read as the reverse complement.
ATTCATGAAGACCGTGGAGATCGACCCGAACTACGTAGCACCCTCTCTCAAAGTTGAAGGTATCTCCGAGTCTAAGCTAAGCTTCTCTTCACTTCTCTTTCCTATAGTTCTGGTAACAACGATTATGTTCATGACATCAATAGGAGCTGCTACGGGTATCTATGAAGACAGAAGGAACGGTGTGATAGATCTTCTCCGACTATCAGATGTGGGATCAGTGAAATATATAATTGCCAAGGCGGTCAGTTTTTTGATTTTTTCAACTGCGCAGGTTTTGATCTTCATTACGGCCGGAAGATTTTTTGGGCTTGAAATTGCGTCGAATCTGATTCTTTATGTGGTGGTGTTAGAAGTCTACATTCTCCTGTTTACATCTATAGGACTTCTCATAGGGACATTACTGAATTCTTCAAGGAGTGCTCAACTAACGTCAATAACGCTTGTCACAGCGGTATTGATTCTGAGCGGAATTCTGATACCTCATTCAATGTTCCCCGATTGGCTCGAATCGTTCAGTCGAAGTCTCCCAACTACCTCCCTCCTTGTCGTACTCCAGGGAATCTCAATGCTTGACTTCACTTTTCCCATGGTCGTTTTGCCCACTGCAATTAATCTTCTGATAGCAATCGCAATAATAATTGTAACCGGGTTTGTCGCATCTAGGGAGGACATCTCGCTAGCAGACTAAATCACGGTTAACGTTGACTGACCGAGCCAAAAGAGTTATAATGATTGTAGTTGAAATACTCCCAAAGGGAGAGGGCTTGTTTTGCCCTCTATTTTTTATTATGGTGGTGTTGTTTGTGGAGGACCTGAAGAAAGAGCTTTTCGAGCTGGCAAATCAAGTCGCAAGCAACCTGGGCTATTCGATCTATGATCTCGGGCTAGGAAGAAGAGGTAAGAAAAGACTTGTTAAGATCACGATCGATAAGCTCGATGGATATGTTTCTATAAGCGACTGTGAATCATTCTCGGCCGATTTTGGTAGAGCGCTTGATTCAGCGGACCTCGTCCCATTTTCTTACGAACTTGTTGTAGAGTCTCCCGGACTGGAACGCGCTCTAAGGGATTTGAAGGATTACGTAAGATTCACAGGTGAGAAGGCAAAGGTGATTCTCAAGGAACCCATTGAAGGGGTTTCGGTTTTGATTGGGAAGATCATCTCATGCGAAAACGACGTTGTCACTGTTGAGAGTTCCGAGAACGGTAAAGAGATAGCATTCCACTTTTCAAATGTCAAGCGCGCAAACTTAAAACTATAATTTGGACGGTGAGGTGTTCACATGAATCTCAATCTCTTGGAAGCCCTTGATCAACTGCAAGATGAGAAGAATATAGAAAAGGAAGAGGTTATAGACATACTGGAAAAAGCTCTCCAGAGTGCTTATAAGAAAAACTTCGCGTCCGAGAGCGATGTCGATGTCAGGATCGACAGGCTTACAGGCGACATAGAAGTCTTTGAAAAACTACTGGTGGTCGAGGCTGTGGAAAACCCCTCTTTAGAAGTCAAGCTGGAAGAAGCTTTAAAACTCGATTCTTCGGCGGAGATTGGCTCAACAGTTGAGAGAAAACTCAACATTAAGAAATTCAAGAGGATCGCCGCTCAAACGGCTCGACAGGTTCTTATTCAAAAGATACGTGAAAAAGAAAAAGAGAACCTCTTTGATAAGTACGTCGATATGAAGGGAACGGTGACAACTTCTGAGGTTCTTAGAGTCACTGACGAGTGGATCGATTTGAGGATAGGGAAACTCGAAACGAGGATCCCAACTAAGGAACTCATTCCCGGGGAACAGCCAAGACTGAATTCACTTATGAAAGTCTACGTTGTCGATGTCACAAAATCTGTTAGAGGACCTCGCTTACTCGTTACAAGACGAACCCCGGACTTCGTTATAGAACTCTTGAAACTTCAGGTTCCAGAAATAGCAAGTGGTGACGTAACCGTAAAGGCCATAGCCAGAGAAGAGGGTATTCGTACTAAGGTAGCCGTATTCAGTCAGAACACAAAAGTCGATCCTGTAGGGGCTTGCATTGGAGAAAGCGGGACAAGAATAGCCGAAGTCCTCAGGGAGATAAAACCCGAAAAAGTTGATATATTAAGGTGGAGCGACAATCCTGCGGAGTTTGTTGGAAACTCAATCGCACCTGCTTCAGCTCTTGAAGTGAAGGTTGCAAATATCGAAAACCACGAGGCCACCGTCTTTGTCTCGCCAACTCAGCTTTCCCTAGCAATAGGAAAAGGTGGCCAAAATGCAAGACTTGCCGCAAAGTTGACTGGCTGGAAGATAGACATTAAGCCGATTATGTAACGTAGTTCGGCTTTTTGGAGGCTGTCATGAGAAATGATCAGCTCAAGGCAGAACTGAAAAAAAGAAATCAAAGAATGACAGCTCAAAGGGAATTAATTCTCAGACTTTTCCTTGAAGCTGGCACAGAGCACTTGAGTGCGGATGAGATCTACCATAAGGTTCAGGGGAAGAACTTCAGAATAAGCAAGGCAACCGTTTACAGGACGATTGAGCTACTCGCCGATATAAGGCTTCTCAGAAAGATCGTTTTTGAAGATGGAGTAGTGAGGTATGAACTCGTTGAAAAGGGTGAGCACCACCATCATCACGTAATTTGCAGCAATTGTGGTGCCGTCGTCGAATTTCATCTTGATAACCTCGAAGAACTTGAAGAGCTTGTGAAGTCGAGGACCGGTTACACCATAGAGGACCATCAACTGAAATTTTACGGCTTGTGCCCTAAATGCCAGAATGCAATGAAAGACAAGAAAAGTACAAGCAACGAAATAAAATAAGCCGGGAAGGCTTCGAATCGCATTGCCGGAATCGCTTCTCCGATAGATGCTGTAACCTTTCCCATTATGTTCGACATTGTTCTGAGGCTTCCCGAAATAAAGGAACTTACCACTTCGATTCCCAGAAAATCTGATACCAATATGGCTATCATCCCTATGTAAGACGGCATTACGAACATCGGAACCATTAGAATAGTCAAAGGAATTCCGACAAGAGACAACGTACCAAATGCGGTCAAAGAAAGAGGAACAATTGCCGCCTGGGCAATTGCACCAACTAGAAAAGCTTGGTATATAAGGCTCTTCTTTTCGATTTCTGGCAGGAATATCAGCAGCGCAGCCGTAGCAAAGAAGCTCAGCTGAAATGAGATCGATGCAACAATTGATGGTTGAACCATCACAATTATCATTCCAGAAAGTCCAAGGATATTCAGTGGATGCTGACGATAATCGATAATCCTGAATATCGAATAGCATAAAAGCATGAGAAATGTTCTCAAGGCGGAGATAGCAGGTCCTGTAGACAATGTGTATAAGAAAAGCAGAGAAATCGAAGCTATTATTCTGGAATTCCTTCCGACCATTAGGAAAGAAAGTGCGCTGTGAACTAGAAGATACATCAGTCCTACATGCAAGCCTGAAACAGCGAACAAATGGGCGATTCCAAGATCAGATATCGTTCTCCTCAATTCATATTCTATGTGCTTTCTGTCACCAGTAAAGACTGCAGCGGCAATGGTATTGTCAAGTTCGTATTTTGAAAGCAGACCAGCAATATGTTTCCCGGGAAGAGAGATTATCTCAAACCTATCAATGCAGCCTTCTACTTCCGATTCGATTGTCAACAAAGGATACGTGTCGCTCCTCTTAAGCCTGCCAGCAGACCACACGATCTGCCCGGGAAAGGCAACGGCTTTTCTGTCTGACAAATCGATATTTACGGCCGGGGGAAGATAAATCCATTCGCCATCCCGGAGAAGTCTACCATTACTTGCTTCGATCCTTCCCGTTCCACCTTTCGAAACATAGCCGACATACTCAACTTTTCCAGGATCGAGCATTTTCAAAGTGAAGGTTTGTACAAGGCAGCCCATCACAAAGAACAAGACCCAGGCAAACGGGCTGACTTGTTTCGAAGAGATAAGCATTACGGAAAGCGCGAGAAGGGCTAAAGAAAGCCAACCGCTATCCATCCAGATTGAAGAAAATATGATTAGCTCTCCCAGCATGGTCGCCAGAAGATAGAACAAAAAAGGAAAAGGTGTACTTCTTCGCCGGAGCGCATCGTGCATAACTAGATTCTACATCCCTTGCAGTGCTTTGTGAACAACGTGTTCGATGATTCACATGTGTTAGAATATTAGCGTTGAATGTTCCTGGAGGTTTTGAGGTGAGACAGTTTTCTTTTGGCGGGCTGACGCTGGTGGGTTACTATGGATATGATAACCTTGGCGACGATCTTCTGTTGCTTTCATCACTATCCCTGATCGAAGAGATAGAATTTGAAGGACCGATTTATCTGCCCGCCTCACCGAGCATAAACCACATAGCCCACAGATTTCCGTCAAAACTGGATGTAAGGATAATTAAGCGCTTCAGCATAAGAGAGCTCCAAATCTCCATCAAGAACTCGATTCTAACCGTATTTGGAGGGGGAAATCTCCTTCAGGATCAGACAAGCTGGAGGAGTTTTTTGTACTATTACGAGATTGCAAAGTACACTCTCAAGAAAGACAAACCACTGCTCTTTCTTTCCCAAGGGTTTGGCCCATTAAGTAAAACCGCAAACAGGAAGGCACTGAACAAGTTGCTCAGTGATCCGCTTACTTACGGAGTCATGAGAGACGCCGTAAGTTACAAACATTTTGCATCGATATCGAATAAAGCAATCCTCGGAACAGACTATGGACCATACTACCTTCGAAAAAAAAGGATAATACCCGAGAAGCGTGAAACGATTGATGGCTTAGCGGTAATAGTTCTGAAAAACGGAACCAGTGTAGACGATGTACTCCATTCTCTCAGATTGAATAATCTATCACAAGTTTGCGCCGTAGGGTTTCATAATCACCACGATGAGCAAAAGAGAAGCGAACTTGAATCCAAGGCGCGTTCAAACGGATTCAAAGTAAGAAAACCTCCAGAGAATCTTGAGGGAATGATTGAGGTTTTTAACAATGCAGAGTTAATAATCACAGAGCGTCTTCATGGAGTGATTCTGGCGATCTCATTGGGCGTTCCTTTCGTGTGGAAGAAGAATACTAAGCTTGATAGATTTGTGAGGTCTCTGGACAAAAACTGCAATCTCTATTTTGAAGAAAGTTGTGAGAGCTTGAGCCTATCAATCAACAGTTCTTTGAAGAAGCCGGTGAATCTTAAGGAAGACTACTGGTCTCGTCTTGAAAACACGGTGAATGAATCAAAAGAGTTGCTCAAGAAACTCCTAGCAAGAAGGTGATTGAATGTGGAAATACTTCTTGCCGACAAGGGTCTTTGCAGGTAGACAAGTAATCGGCCAAAACGGTGAGTTGCTTAAGGAATTCGGCACAAAAGCGTTCATAGTTACTGGAAAATCCTCAGCAAAGAAAAGCGGAGCACTCGACGAAGTACTAAGGATGCTAGAAGCTTTAGATATTCCGAGTTCAATATTCGATGAGGTAGAAGAGAATCCTTCATTCTTTACAGTCGAAAAAGGAGGAAGGCTTCTTTCAGAAAATGAATGTGATTTTGTAATCGCAATTGGCGGAGGAAGCCCTCTCGATGCAGGTAAAGCGATCTCTGCAGTCGGAATGAACGGATGCAGTTGCGAGGACCTATACAGAGGAAAGAACCTTCCGTCTCACCCAATAGTCGCCATACCTACTACCTCGGGTACGGGTAGTGAAGTTACTCAGTACTCGGTTCTTACAAATGCCGATGGACAGAAAAAAGGCTTTGGGATGCCATCGATCTTTCCAGCGATATCCTTTCTCGATCCGAGATACACTGTGACAATGCCTTTAGATGTAACCATTGCTACCGCACTTGACGCATTATCCCATTCTTTGGAAGGCGAAGTCGTTAACAAGGGACAAAATCCCCTGCTAAAAACTCTTTCAAGAGAAGCAAACAGGCTCATTAAAGATTCGCTCGACAGAATACTGCTGGATGAGGATGATATTGATTTGCGTGAAAGGATGCAGTTTGCCGCAACACTCGCCGGAATAGTAATCGCTCATACGGGAACAACTGCTGTTCATGCAGCTGGTTATCCACTCTCTTCATTCAAGAATGTAAAACACGGTATGGCAAATGCTCTAATTTTGGTCGAGATCTTCAAGAAGATTGCAGAGGCCGACAAAGATAGAATAAGCGCTGCAATCGATCCTTTTGAGAGTCTCGATGAACTTCAGATTTTTATACAGAGGTTTATCTCTGGAAGAATCTTCTTGAGAATCTCAGATGAAGAAATAAACGAATGGTCAGATTACACTTCAAAAGCATCACACCTGAAGAAGACTCCAGGTGATTTCGACAAAGAGTTCTTCATGGATTTGTACAGGAGGATCAATAACATTTGAGTGCAAGAGTTGTCTTGAAGCGGTCGATAAAAAGGAGGATCGCATTTGGCCATCCATGGATTTATGACAATGAAATCGAAAAAGCCGACTCTGTTGAAGGTGGTTGCATAGTAGATGTATTGACCAATTCCGGACAGTTTCTGGGAAGAGGATACTATAATCCGGACTCTTCCATCAGAGTGAGACTCCTAACGAGAAGAAACTGCAGTATCGATACTGATTTCTTCGCAGAAAAGCTAAAAAGATCATTGGGGATGAAATCTTCTTTGCTTAGATATGGCAATGCCTTGAGAGTTACCTTTGGCGAAGCCGATGGACTACCGGGATTGATAGTGGATAAATTTTCTGACTGGCTGGTCGTTCAGTTTAACACTCTAGGAATTGGAGTTCTCAGAAACGAGATTATTGAAGCTTTGATAGCCACACTGAAACCAAAGGGGATATTTGAAAAGAGCGAGGGAATCTCCCTTACAAAAGAAGGCTTAGAATCAAAAGAAGAGTGGCTTTTTGGTAGCGGGCCAGAGTTGCTGCCCTTTTCATTAAATGGGGTTACTTTCTTTGCAGACACAAAAGGGCAAAAGACCGGTTTTTTCCTAGATCAAAGGGACAACGCGGAGAAACTGTCAAAATACGCGAACGAAAGAAATGTGCTTGATGTTTTCTCATATACCGGCAACTTCTCATTTCATTGTTTGAGCCAAGGGGCTAATAGGGCGACGTTGGTTGACTCTTCGGAACGCGCACTTTCAGTCGCAAGAGAGACGGCTGAAATAAATGGATTCATCAGTAGATGCGAGTTTGTCAGGGCAAATGCATTCGACTATTTGAGAGAAGAATCACTCGCCGGTCACAATCTTGTGATAGTTGACCCTCCAGCAATGGCAAAATCACCGTCTTCGAAAAAAAGTGCTTTGAGAGGGTACAAGGAACTCAACCTTAGAGTGATAAAAAAGGCTGTAAGCGGATCTCTTCTGGCATCTTCCTCATGTACACAAATCATTTCTGAAGATGACTGGATGAGAACTATCAACGATGCCTTTCACGACAGCAAAAAGGTCGGAATAGTCTCATTTAGAGGGGGCCAACCGCTTGACCATCCGGAGGTTAGCTCTATATTCGAGACAAGATATCTTAAGTTCTGCTTATTTCGTGTCTTTGAACTGTGTGATTTCTAAATGCAGCGCCAGATACTGTTGAAGTACCATTGTAATGCTATAATTCAGAAAAGTCTAACGGCTGGAGGTAGATAGATATGGCCAAAGTATACGTTGTGACTTCCGGAAAAGGGGGGGTCGGCAAGACTACAATTACAGCCAACATAGGTTGTGCTCTTGCAAATAAAGGGGCTAAGGTCTGTCTTATCGATGCAGACATTGGTCTCAAAAACCTAGATATTACACTTGGCCTCGAGAATAGGGTTGTGCACACGATTCTAGATGTCGCCAATGGCAAGGTAACGGCTTCAGAGGCGCTTGTTAGGCACAAGCAGATTAAAGGGCTCTATCTACTTGCGGCCTCGCAGATAGCAACAAAGGAAATGCTGTCACCCGAGGACATGAAAAAGATGGTTGCAGAACTGTATCCCAAGTTTGACTATATCATCGTCGACTCACCTGCAGGAATAGAGAGAGGGTTTAGAAATGCAATAGCTGCAGCTGAAAAGGCGCTGATAGTGACTACTCCTGAACTGCCGGCTATCACAGATGCCGACAGAGTTATTGGACTTCTCGAAAACTCGGGAATGCAGGAGACAAATATAAGGCTCCTGATAAACCGCTTCAAAATCCAGATGGTCAAACGTGGTGACATGCTCACCAGAGAGGATATCCAGGGTAATCTCGCTATTGATCTAATAGGAATCATACCGGACAGTGACGAGGTTATCATTGCAACAAATAAGGGTGTACCGGTTATTCTAAACGGAAATGGTGAAGGAATCGGAAAGGTCTTCGAGAACATTGCTTTGAGGATGCAGGGAGAACCAATTCCTGTTGAGCATGACATTCTTGAGCACGGATCAAAAGGATTCCTTGAATTCCTGAAGCGCATCTTCAGAAGAAATTAAGAGGGAGTTGAAGCGTATGTTCTTTGGACTTTTCAGGAAGAAGAAAAAAACTGAGGGAAGTAGAAAGGAAGCAAAAGATAGACTTGATTCAATTACCGGAGGAAGGAGATACTCTGTTCCTGTAAGGGAGGTTATTCCCCAGGATATTCTCCAGAATAGCGGAAAAGATATGGTACACCAGATAAAAACCTATGTCGCCGACAAGTACAAAGTCAAAGAAGAAAACGTTAAGGTTCAGCTTGAGGAACACAACGGATATGTGGTAATAATCACAAACGTTGTCTTTCACTGATGCACCATGCGATACAGCGTAAAAACGGAACGCAAAAGTCAGTTCATAGACATTACGAAGCTTGTTATCCAGTCTGTAAAGGAATCCACGGCTTCTTACGGGCTTGTGAATGTATTCGTACCGCATACGACTGCTGCAGTAACGATCAATGAAAACTCCGATCCAGATGTCGTGCGTGACATTCTCTTTTGGATGGACGAGAGCATACCCGAGAACAGAGAATTCAAGCACATGGAAGGGAATTCCGATGCGCATATAAAGGCGTCTCTAGTGGGTTCTTCAGTTACTGTTCCCTTCAGAGACAATTCATTGATGCTAGGAATCTGGCAGTGCGTCTATTTCTGTGAATTTGACGGACCTAGAAACCGGGAGGTAATAGTTACTGTGGTTGGGTGATGCTTCTTTTGCCATTGTTAATAGTAAATCCAGGCATTCATTAGGGGGACGGTGGGAGGCACTATGTGTAAGGGAAGATACTTCTTTTATACCATCTTTGTTCTTGGATCTTCGCTGTTCGCTATTAAAGGTTTTACGTGGGACATGGGCCTACCAAAGTTCTATTTCGCATCGGTCGCCATATCTGTTTTTATCGTCTTTGTTTCTCTAAGGGCGGTTAGGGGATCCTACAAGCTGAGTATTTCATTTCCTCAGGTTCTTGCTTTGTTGTTTGGCATTTACGCATGTTTGACGACTTTCCAGCTGCTGGATACTCTACCCAATGTCTTTCTGACATCTCTCGGTTTTGCGATGAATTTGCTGTTGTTCCTCCTCTTCTCGTTACTGATATCTGGAGAAAAACCCGATAGACTGATGTTCATCCTTCAAGTTTTCGTTCTTGCGGGGCTTGTCATAGCAGTCGATGCACTTTTCTCCTTTTATACTGGCCACGGTCTGCTGTGGGGAACGGAGAACAACCCATTTACAAGAGGAAACCTATCTTCAGTCATCGGCAATGTGAATTTCACAACGGACCTCATGGCAATGTTGCTATTCCCCACTGCCTTTCTTACTATCTCAAGTAGAGTTCTGTGGAAGCGTGAAAAGCTCAGACACATTTTTTACCTGGGTGTTTTCTCCATTTTCCTGATAGTGATCTTGATAGGTCAAACTAGAGCCGTATATTACTCGGTAATAGGATCATTTACCTTTCTAGCGGTTTTCTTGATAATCTCACTTCTGAAGTTTAGGTTGAGGCCCTTTGCCACAGTTTTCAATAAATTGTTCCTAATCTTGCTAATATTCGCGGCCATAATTATAATGATTGTATATTCTGGAGACAATTTTCTGACGGGTGGGCGGTTCAGTTTCTCTGAGAGACTAACCTATACAACTGAAGACAACGTCTCAGTGGACGTAAGAGTTCTTCAGTGGAAGGCAGCAATTAAACAGTGGAAAGGCTCGACTATCTTCGGTACTGGTTTTGGTTCTTACAAGTACCTTTCTACAGAGAACATGGGAAGGGTTCTTCTGGAAGAACCTGATTACATGTATGTTGCTGGCCTGAACAGTATCCGAACTCATAATGAATACCTTCAGCAACTGGGTGAAACGGGAATGGTAGGAATGGCTATTGTTGCCTGGTTTATTCTCTCAATGTTTCTGTACACAATCAGGGTTGTAAGGCGAACCCCCTCAATCGATAAGATTGTCCAGTACATTTTTCTCACGGCCGGTCTCCTTGTAATTTTCGCGCATTCAATACTCTCTTTCCCGGGTCATCTGATGCCCAATGCTTTATTTGCAGTCTTTCTCTTTGGTTTCCTCATGAGCCCCGATTTTAATGAAGAAAAAAGAATTACTTTCAATGTTGGAAAACTTGTCCCGCTTATTTTGGTGATCTTCGCTTTGACCACCACTGTCTTGATGAGCCGCACTTTCTTTTCAGAAGGTTTTTTCACCAAGGGCTACATAGATTATAGAAGGATTGAGGCCATAAATCCTCAAGTGCCACAGCTGATAAGCTCCATAGAAAGCATCAAAAAAGAAATCGAGGCTCTGGAGAACGTTGAAGATAAGTATGCGAATCTTCAAGAAGGACAGTATATCTCTGAAAGGCTAAAAACTCTTCAGGAGATGTATCCAAGCGCACCGACCGAACTGCTCGAATCAATAGCTTCCGAGGACCGTGAAGAAGCATATGAATCTACCCTGTCGGGGCTGAATTCTAAACTGAGATCTGCTTCTTCGGCTCTTCTTAATGCGAGGAGGGATTCAACAGACAGTTTTTACTCGGCCTTGAGAAATCTATCAACTGCAAGAGAGATTTCCGGTAGTCAGTATCTTGCAGAAGCATACCTGGGGTACGTGTACTTGACACCTCAGAGAAAGGAAGACTTTCGACTTAAGCTCAACATGTCAGGCAACAATATTGGCAATGCCTTCGGAGAGATATTTTCGAGAAAAGACATCTTCTCTTCCTGGCTTACCAACGACGTATTACCTTGCGGAATGCTGCCTGGACTGGAAATCGACCACGCTTATCTCAAAGAACTGCAAAGTCTGCTAAAGCCGGATCTTGCTGCGACAGATGTTTCCGACCTTTTGAAAGAAGTCAACACAGAACTATTGATCGATTATCAAGTAACTCTTGATGCTATTGATGCGCTTTTGCGATCTATAAAGACATCACCCGATCTGCAGGTTGTAAGAAATGCAGCAAGTCTGCTCTTTCGAGTAATTGTCTCATCAGAGAGAATTTCCGTTGAACTCGAGAAGCTCGAACCTTACGTAACTGATACCGTTGGTTTGAATAATCTTGTGCATAAGATACAAGAGATCCCTGTTTCAGAGAAAGACAATCTGAATCTGCTTTATGACGTAGCAATAGCCTATAATCCTGGAGGATGGTTAAAAGGGAATGACAGCATATATGGAGAGTACGCAAGAAATCTTCTTCTAGCTTACGGTCTAAATGCTCTTGACAAGATACTGGAGCTGGCAGAAAAGGAAGTTTTCGCCTGGAACGTGATGAGAACTACTGACCAGGTTGTTCCTCTTGGAGCGATCGGTGAGCTAACTCCGCTAAAAGAGTACGTTCCCAGAGAGTGGTTCAATAACCTGTACGATGGGGTGTATGAATGGTGTCTGGATAAGTCCTCGGAGATTTCAAGGAATATTGAAGAAGAAAGGTTTGCCGGAGAAAACCTGAAGAAGGCAGAAACAGTTTTGAATGAAATGGAGAGATTCAAAGAACTCTATTCAACCTGGTAAGGACCAAAAGTCACATGGGTGTTACACAGGTAATATTCAAGGCATTGCGGACTTTATTAATCGGACTTATGATAGTGGTAATCGTAATGGAGGTATGTGGATGCTAGAAGTTAAAGGAATAAAGTTGGTTCGAGATGAGCGAGAGATTCTAAACACCCTTACGGCCACCTTTGAATCGGGGCGTGTCTACGCGATACTCGGCAATAATGGTGTTGGAAAATCAACATTATCATATGTTCTAATGGGTCTTGAATCTCACAGAGACTACGAAGGAAATGTTGTCTTTGATGGAGAAGAGATAGATCTTCTTTCTGTATCTGAGAGAGCAAGGAAGGGTATTACTCTTGGCTGGCAGGAACCGGTTAGATTTCAAGGATTAACAGTAAAGGAGTATCTGACTTTGGGTGGAAAACTCAAGCTTTCAAAGGAAGAACTCAATGAGACCCTGTCAGTTGTAGGACTAAATAATGAATATCTGGATAGATTCGTCGATGAATCCCTTAGCGGCGGGGAGAGGAAGAGAGTAGAATTAGCCTCGATAATTCTCATTAGTCCAAAGGTAACAATTCTTGACGAACCGGATTCCGGTATAGATATTATGTCAATGGAAATGATAGAAAGAGTGCTGGAAAGACTCAGTGACAAAGGCTCAATAGTGATAATCATTACTCACAGAGAAGAAATCGCAAGGATGGCCGATGAGGCCTTCCTTCTTTGTGGAGGAAGAATTCTGGCTTCCGGAGAGCCTGAGGAAATAGTGAATTTCTACAGAAAGCTATGTGATAACTGTCAACACATAAATGAACCTATAACAGAAGGCGGACAGATAGATGATTAACTCAAACTTCGAAAGAGAATTCACCGCCATTGCCAAAGAGTACGAGAGAGCCGGTGGAAATGTTTCAGATTTCTTGAGAAAGGACATTGTGTCTATAATTGTAAGCGGTAATAAGGTTATTGGCAGAAACACGGTTGATGGAGTCCACGTAAGAGCAAAGGAACTAACCAACGGAGTGGAAATCTGGCTTGAAATTGATGGTGGAACGGTTATTGAAAACCCCATTCATCTCTGTACAGGTTATCTCAAACCAGAAGGTACCCAAGAGGTTCTTATTCATAACCGTCTTGGAGACCACACCAAGGCAAAATTCATATCGCACTGTGTTTTCCCCAGCGGTGTGAATTTTACTCATTCCATGATTGCAGATACCGATGTGGGGAATTACTCCGAAATGCTTTACGAAGACACTCACATGCACAGCAAAGACGGTGGAGTAACCGTGAAGGCAACCTACAATACGGTAGTTAGAGAAGGCGGGAGATTCCAGAATCTCTTTTATCTAACTAAGACCAGGGTAGGCAAGCTCTTCGTAAAGATGAATGTTGATCTTGAAAAAGACGCGTCGGCCCACATAGAATCCAAGGTTTACGAGAGAGATGACGATTATCTCGAAATAGACGAGCAGCTGTATCTTAACGGTGAAGGCTCTTCGGGAATAGCAAAGACCACGGTTTTTGCAACAGACAGGAGTAGGGCGAAGATCATCAATAAAGCTTATGGAAATGCGGCCTATTCAAAGGGACACATAGAATGCAACGAGATAATTAAAGGCGACTCTGTTGAGGTTGGAACAGTTCCCGAATTGTACGTGAGAAATGAAAAGGCCGAGCTTACCCACGAAGCCTCGATAGGGAGAGTAAATGTCAAGCAGATGGAGACCCTTATGTCCAAGGGACTGACTGAAGAAGAGGCAACCGATATGATTGTTAGAGGAATGCTCAGATAAAATCGGAGGGAGTCTTTGTGAACTACAGTGAATTGTATATAGTGAAAGAGCTTGTCGATCTTGTTAATATTCCCAGTCCATCTGGATTTACAGATTCAATCATCGGTTATCTCGACTCCGAGTTAAAAAGGCTTGGATTCAGTCCTCGAAGAACCAGAAAGGGAGCTCTTGTAGTTGAAATAGGTGGAAGGGGAAACCCAATAGTACTTGCCGCTCATGTCGATACGCTTGGAGCGATGGTGAAGTCTTTGAAGCCTAACGGACGCCTGGAAATAACGAACGTCGGTGGTTTCACAATGAACAGCATAGAAAATGAAAACTGCATCATACACTCAAAGACGGGAAAGACTTTCAGCGGGACTATTCAATCGATCTCACCTTCAGTTCATGTCTTCGAAAATGCCAGATCTCTTGAAAGAAAAATCGCAAACATGGAGATACGTGTCGACGAAGAACTCAAGAACGCCGAAGATCTACAGAAGCTGGGAATCGAGGCAGGTGATTTTGTCTCTTTCGATCCTAGAGCAACTGTGACAAAGAATGGCTTCGTGAAGTCAAGACACCTCGACGATAAAGCCAGTGTTGCCGTTCTGCTTGATTTTGCAAGAAGAGTTTCGGAAGGCAAGGTAACCTGTTCCAGGAAGACTTACCTATTCTTCTCAAATTACGAAGAAGTGGGTCACGGCGCATCGGCCGCAATGCCGGATGACAGCGAAGAAATCATCTCAGTCGATATGGGTGCCGTTGGCGATACTCTTAGAACCGACGAGTATGTCGTTTCAATATGTGCCAAAGATTCGGGAGGTCCTTATGATAGCACAGTTGTCAGAAGCCTTATTGAATCGGCAAAAAGAGTTGGCGCCGACTATTCTGTTGACATTTATCCATTCTACGGTTCAGACGTAGAAGCTTCTTTGAGAGCGGGATACGATGTTAGGTTCGGTCTTATTGGACCAGGAGTAGAAGCGTCTCACGGATATGAAAGGACACATTACAAAGCACTTGAAAACACTTTGAAGCTTATTGAGGGATATGTAGGAAACTGAGGCGCTATGCGCCTCAGTTCATCTTCTAAAACAGGAGCTTTCCCTTTTTTTGACCCTTTTCCTGGCCAAGCTGATTCACAAAACCCGCAGGAGCGACATCGATTACTCTGTTCTTTTCGGCTTCCATAGCTTCTTGTAGTTTTTTTCTGTAGGCATCCATTTTTTCTCTCAGTTCAGCTACATCACCCTGCAGCCATTCAAAGATGCTGTCTGTCAATCTTGAAGAAATCTCCTCAATCTCATCGCTTTCTTCCATCATACCGGCGTTCTTTGTGATTTCAAGCTCTTCACTAACTGCCTTCTCAACATCGTCTCTAGTAAGTTCCGGAACGACCGACTTAACCAAACGCATGGCGATATTTGTTCTCAGTCTTAAATCGTCTATAGTTGCCTCCAGATTATCTACTCTCGACATGATTGCTCCCAAAAACTGATCAAGTGATACTTGCATTTGTTTTCAACTCCCTTCAATGATTTCCCTTAGATTGTACTACGCATTAAGTTTTCTATAGTTAAGGCTTTGTTTGGGATCGTAATCTACGTATTCTTGTCTAATCTATGCCTCATTCTAAAAAGCCATATCGACAATACTGATACCATTAGGAAGCCGACGAGATCGCCTTCCGATATTCCGAAGATCCAAAAGGATGGGAGGAACTTACCACTGAAAAATGGAGCGGAGAGAAAATCGGGAAATAGCCATCCCGAGATAATTGAAGCGACGGTAATGAAAATGGCCAGGACATTCTCTCTTATCCTTCTGAGCTCTTTGAAGATAAGAAAGGAGACCGATGCAAGAGAAGTAACTAGACAAATGGTAGAAATGATCGCAAGAATCGAGTAAGCACCTGGACTACGCATTACGATTATCGCAACTATTAGAACCATTGTTAATGGTCTCTTCAGTACTCCCCTGACCATTTCCAGTAAACTGTCCTTCGAAACGATTTTATTCTCCAGCTCCGGTCTGTAAACAAGCAATCCAAGTACAATCGCAATTATCAACGCAGCACTTGAGAGAGAGGCGCTCCAAAAAAACATCGACACAGCCAGCATTCCTATTAGAGACTCCTGAACAAGAAGAAGTCGCATCTTCACGCTTCCCCTTCGAAACCTTCAATAGATAGCCCGGTTTCTCCGTCGCCCGTTATATCAAGGAAGAGTTCCTCTAGACTTGATTCAGCTCTTCCAAAACTCTCTTTCAAATCTGAAAGAGTACCTTCAGCGATCAGCCTTCCGCTATCGATTATCCCGATTCGATCACACATCTTTTCGGCCACTTCAAGAACGTGAGTAGTCATAAACACAGTTGTTCCATTATCGGCCATATTTCTGAGCAAGATTCTCAGCTTTCCCGCGCTCGAGGCGTCTAGACCAACTGTAGGTTCGTCAAGAAAGACCACTGATGGTTCTCTCATCAGAGCAATTGCAACCATCAGCTTCTGTTTCATTCCATGCGAATAATCACCTATGTATTTCCCAAGATAATCGATCTTGAAGGCTTCCGCCAGATCATTGAGCTTTTTAAGCGTTTCCTTCACTGGGAGCCGATAGACGTCAATAATGAATTTGACGAATTCCAGCCCCTTTAGATTCTCGTACATCTTTGGTTCATCAGGGACAACTGAAATCAACCTCTTGATCTCCATTAGGTCCTTTTGCATGTCAAGACCGTCGATAAATATCTCTCCCAGACTAGGAGAGATAATTCCTGTGAGCATCTTTATGGTAGTTGTCTTTCCCGCTCCGTTTGGTCCAAGAAAGCCATATATTTCACCGGAAGCAATGTTAAGATTCAATCTATCTACAGCTACGAGAGTCCCAAACTTTCTCGTAAGGTTTCGGGCTTCAATCATTTTTCAGCCTCAAAGGCTTTATCATAGAAAGTTGCGGTCTTTGGATGGAACATTAGTTCTACAGTACCGACTGGACCATTTCTCTGTTTCCCGATGATGACTTTTGTTACTTGTGGTGAATCACTGACCTCACTCTTGTCTTTGTAGTAGTCCTCTCTGTAAAGAAACATAACGGTATCGGCATCCTGTTCTATGGCTCCCGATTCACGAAGATCACTTAGACGCGGCATTTTATCTTCTCTTTGCTCCACTGCCCTTGAAAGCTGCGAAAGAGCAACAACAGTGATGTTCAATTCCCTTGCGAGGAGCTTCATAGATCTCGAAATCTCCGAGATTTCCTGCTGCCTGTTGTCCGATCTGCTTTTAGTATGCATTAGTTGAAGGTAATCGACAAATAGAACCTGAATGTTGTGTTCCATCTTTATCCGTCTTGCCTTGGCTCTCAAGGTTCTAGGATCAAGTGATGGCTCATCGTCAATGATTATTGGCGCGGTCTGGAGAGTACTGGCTCCATTTGTTAGCCTTTTCCACTCCTCGCTTCCGATATCTCCGGCGCGAAGCCGAGACAGCTCAAAATTCGTCACATTACACAACAACCGCTGTGCAAGCTGTTCTTTGGACATTTCTAGGCAAAAAACAGCTACCGGTAGCTGAAACTTCAGCGCCATGTTGCTTGCCAGGCTCAAAGCAAAGGCAGTTTTACCCATAGAAGGTCGAGATGCAACAATGACGAGATCGGATGGTCGAAATCCTGTAGTGACTTGGTCGAGTCTTCTGTACCCAGATGCTATTCCGGTAATTCTTCCTGTAAGGGCGTTTTCTTTCAACCTTTCCAGATTGTGAAACAGTTCATGCATTATCTTTCCAATGTGCTGATAGGTTTTGGATATCTGGGCTTCGGTGATTTGAAAAATAGCTTTCTCAGCGTTGTCCAGGATCTCGTCCGTGTCTTCTCCTTCGTATGCGTTTTCGACAATCGAACTTGCCGCCGCTATGAGCGATCGAAGTAATGACTTCTCCTTTACTGTCTTACCATAATAAAAGAAATTCGCAGAGGTTGGAACGACATCGGCTAGCTTTGCCAGCTCGACTTCACCCCCAACTTCCTCAAGGACTCCGCCGGTCCTCAGTCTTTCCGTCACCGAAACTATGTCTACAGGGCTTCCTTCATCGAAAAGCTTCTCCATCGTGGAAAAAATCAGCTGATTCTTTCGTGAGTAAAAATCCCTGCCTGTGAGGAGTTCCATGACATCCGGAACAACATCTGGATCTATCAAGATACTTCCAATTACCGCCTCTTCCGATTCAATGCTGTTTGGGGGTACTCTTGTCTTCAAATCGCTCACCAACTTCTTCTAGATAATCAATAGCTATTCTCAATCAGCTCCTTTATTGAGGCAAACTCACCGTCGAAAACAAATTGGCCTCTCTCTTTGCCGGATCCCCCCTTGACGTCGAACTCCTTTTTTATCCTGGTGAGAACCTCTCGGCAATCGTATCCTTTACAGAAAAGAAGGATTCTATCATCAGACTTTCCAATGATAAGATACTCCTCAAGTGTGACAAATCTTGGAATCGAAGCGAGTATACTCTCTTCATCCTCAAGAAAGATAACTCGTGACTTTGATCCGTTTATCTCTCTTGCAACATAACCCGCCAGTCTTTCAGAAAAGCTCCTGATTTTCGAATTGTCTTGTCTGATTTCATCAATTAGAGACGCAATTCTATCCGTCAGATCCAAATAACTGCACGTTAGTAAGAGGGAGGAATTTGTGATCAATTTATGTTTAGTGAAATAATCATTCAAAGCCCTTTTCCCTGCAACAAAATAGACTCTGGTGAGCGACCCTTTCACTTTCTCGTGTTTCAAAATCTTCAATAAACCAATCTGGCCAGTACGTTCCACATGAAGACCCGAGCAGGCACTTAGGTCTATCCCGTCTATTTCGACAAGTCTTATCTCTCTTTCGCTTTCAGTGATCTCTCTCTTGATCTCTTTTCTAAGATGGTATTTTTGGATTTCAGACCTATCGACAACAAATTTCCTTACCGCACGATCCTCACCGATAAAATTGTTGCAAAGCCTCTCTACATAATCGATCATATCATCCTTAAGAATTCCAAGTGAGAGATCAATAGTTGTGTACTCCTCGCCCATCTGAAATCCTACGGTTTCGGCATCCATTTCGCTTAGAAAGACAGCAGAAAGAAGGTGTTGAGCTGTGTGTTGCTGTGAGATATCTATTCTTCTTTCCTCATCGATCCTAATATCTACCATTTCGCCCTTATTCTTTTCAATCTTTCCATCGATTTCTAAGACAACCTCGTCTCCAATTTTCTTCACAGATTTTATTTTGAAAGAATCTACCTCTCCACGGTCTCCAAGTTGTCCCGCTTCACCATCAACAAAAACATTTCCGTAACATATTTTGATGTAGGTAGTACCTTCTACAAACCATATTTCCCTTACTGCTTCTAACATACACCGCCCCCGGCCACTTGATATTATGTGCAAATATATGTAATAATTATACAGTAGCATTCATTAACTCCGTGGGTGATAACGCGAAAAATGAATATGAGGTGATTTGGTTGCAGGAAAGGCCAATCCTTTCGGTAAAGAATCTGTCTACTCACTTCAACATGGCCGAGGGAGTTGTTAAGGCCGTTCAAGATGTGTCTTTCGATCTTCATAGGGACGATGTCTTGGGAATAGTTGGGGAGACTGGCTCGGGGAAAAGTGTTACAGTCAAGTCCATTGCTGGGATGACTGACAGTCCCGGTTTTATAGCCGGGGGTGAAATTCTATTTTTCACGGATGAGTTCAGCAAGAATGGAGAAAAGGAGTATATTGATCTGGTCAAGCTCCCTAAAGAAAGCTTTTCCAAGGTAAGGGGAAAACACATCGGAATGATTTTTCAAGACCCCATGACTTCTCTTGACCCGATGTACACAATTGGGAACCAGATGATAGAAACTATTGTCCATCACAAAAAGGTTACCGAAGAGGAAGCAAGGGAACGCTCAATAAGATTGCTTGAGCAAGTAGGAATTCCCAAACCTTCGGAGAGGATTAATGACTACCCCTTTCAGTTGTCCGGAGGCCAGCGTCAAAGAGTAGTAATAGCAATAGCGCTTTCGTGCGATCCAGAGATTCTGGTAGCCGACGAACCTTCAACTGCTCTGGATGTTACGGTCCAGGCTCAGATTCTTGAACTGATGAAGGACCTTCAAGAGCAGTTCAATAGTAGCATGATTTTTATCACGCACGATTTGGCGGTGATCGCCGAAATAGCTACTAAGATCAGTGTCATGTATGGAAGCTATCAAATGGAAATGGCAGATTCAATGGAGATTTTTGAAAATCCAATGAACCCCTACACTTTTGCTCTTCTTGAATGCATACCTAGACTTGATATAAAGCAAGATCAGCTTCTTCCGATTCCTGGCCAGCCGCCAATAATGCTTAATCCTCCAAACCTTTGTCCCTTCCTTCCAAGGTGTTCAAGGGCAACTGATCGGTGTTATAAGGAATTACCAAGGCTTGAACAACTTAAGGATAATCATTTTGTCAGGTGCTGGAACCCAATCACCAATAGAGTGTTGCTGGTCAAGGAGGCTCAAGAATGAAGCTTCTTGAAGTTAGAAATCTGAAGAAGTACTTTCCAATAAAACAAGGTTTCCTGGTTGAAAGAGTGGTTGGTTTCGTAAAGGCAGTTGATGACGTATCGTTTTCCGTCGATCGTGGCAAGACCATTGGTATCGTTGGAGAATCCGGCTGTGGCAAGACGACAATAGGGAAATCGATAGTCCGCCTGCTTGAAGTAACCGACGGAGAAATGCTCATTGACGAAGAAGACACAACTTTTTATTTCATGAAGAAGCGTCGTGCAAAGCAATACCTTAAGGCGAAATACTTTGATACTGCGAGATTCAACAATGGTGATAATTCAGAATTTGAACCATACGAGAAGAAGATGTACGATGTTTATAATAGAGCGAACAGAGATGCATCGAAGGCCATTGATTATCTCTTTGAAAAGGCAGATCAAAAGAAGAGACTCCTTAGGAGAAAGGCGCAGATAGTCTTTCAAGATCCAATGTCCTCTTTGAATCCAAGAATGACGGTAGGACAGATGCTCACCGAACCGCTTCTCTTTCACGAACTTGCAAAGGATCTTGATGAAGCCATCGAAAAGGTAAAGGAATTGCTCGTTCAGGTGGGCCTGAAACCATATCACGTCGATAGATATCCTCATCAGTTCAGTGGTGGCCAACGCCAAAGAATTGCCGTAGCAAGGGCGATAAGCGTCAACCCCGATCTAATTGTCCTCGATGAGCCGACTTCCGCATTAGACGTATCCGTTCAGGCACAGATTGTAAATCTGTTCCAGAAACTTCAGGAACAGCTTAACGCAGGTTATGTTTTCATTTCTCACAACCTTTCTTTAGTGAGGTTCATATCTCAAGAAGTATCTGTCATGTATCTCGGAAGGATCGTAGAGCAGGGTAATAGTGAGTCGATCTTTAAGAATCCGTTGCATCCCTATACCAAGGCTCTTCTTGCCGCCGCTCCTATACCAGATCCAAAGAAGAAACGAAATCGTAAAGACCTTGTCGGCGGACAGGTACCGAGTCCGATAAACAGACCTACGGGTTGTTTCTTCAATCCAAGATGCAAATACAGGATGGATATTTGTACTAAGGAGTATCCACCCATGGTCAGGGTGGATGAGAATCATTTTGTTGCGTGCCATCTTTATTCCACATCTCAAGAACAAGGAGGGGAAAGTAAATGAAGAAACTTTCAGTGCTTCTAGTGGTTCTCATTGCAGCAGGATTTCTTTTTGCCGCTACTGAGTACCACGTAGAAGAGACATGGAACGGCAAGCCCGGAGGCACTTTCTATTATTGGGGCTTGGGAGATCCAAAGACATTTAACTATGACTGGGCACAGGAAACCAGTTCAACCGATCCTCTTGGATTCATACTGGCAACTCTAATCGAATCCGATGAGGGCGGCATGCCTACACTTCCTGGCTTGGCCAAAAAATGGTGGTTCTCTGAAGACGGACTGACATTCTTCGTTCAGATCAGAGAAGGTCTCCAGTGGTCTGACGGTGAGCCTTTTACTATCGATGACGTCTACTGGACATTTGTCGATGTGTCTTTCATTCCCGAGAACACGGCAAACGGGAACGGCTCTTACCTAGACTCGAACGATCAGCTGCCAGTGGTTGAGATCGTCGATGACACAACGATTTCTTTCACATGGACTGTCCCTATGGTTACCGCATTGAGGCAGATTGGCTTCCGCCCGATAATGCCAAAGCACGTTCTCGAGGAAGTCGTTGCCAACGGGACTTACGCAGAATTCTGGACAATTGCAGACTTTGACAAACTTGTTGGAATGGGACCATTCGTAATAACAGACTATATCGAAGGTGTAAGAATAGTCTTCGAAAGAAACCCATATTACTGGAAAGTCGATGGCAACGGAGTTAAGCTGCCCTACTTCGACAAGCTAAATTATGAGCTTCTTGCAGACCAGAACACTTCTCTTCTTAGATTCGAAGCAGGCGAACTTGACCTTTACGGACCAACTGCTGAGCAGTTCCCAAGGCTAGCAGAAATGGCCGCAGAAAAGGGTTGGATAACGGGTGTTGGTGGCCCTGCTCTTGGATCCCAATTCGTGACCTTTAATTTCAACGCCACAGATCCGGTCAAGAGAGAATGGTTCAGAAACGACGGATTCAGAAGGGCCTTTGTATATGCAATGGACAGAGATGCCATCATTGAATCCCTATACAACGGACTCGGTTCTCCACTGTACGGACCCGTATCACCGTCCAGCGGCTTCTACAATCCCGAAATCGAGAAGTTCGCTTACAAGTATTCAATCACAAGGGCTAGACTTGAATTAAAGAGAGGCGGCTTCGACTGGCTCGCAGACGGCACCTGTGTCGACGCAAATGGAAACCCAGTTGAATTTGAACTTCTTACGAACGCTGGAAACGTTGTAAGAGAAGCGATTAGCAACATCATAGTAGATGGTGCTGCGAAGCTCGGAATCAAGGTCAATTTTAGACCCATTGACTTCAATACCGTTGTTTCAAGACTGACTGATGCAACCTATGAAGCTGTAGTAATCGGTTTAACCGGCAGTGTAGACCCCGGAACAGGTTGGAACGTTTACAGGCTCGATGGCGGTTTGCACTTCTGGAACTACCCTCCGGATTACAATCCTGATGACCACATAACGGAAGACATTTACGTTCTTCCGGACTGGGAGAAGAGAGTAGACGAGATCTACAGACTCCAGACGTCCGCAGTTGACGATCAGGACAGATATGATTTGTTTGCGGAGTTCCAGATGATTTTTGCAGAGTATCAGCCAGTGGTCTTTACAATGGCTCAGAATTTCCTTTATGTTTACAAGAACAACATAAGGATGCCGGTGGAAAAGCTTACACCTGCCACTGGTCTTCTTTACCAGCTTGAAGGTTGGTGGAAAGAGTAATTTAGCGCGTTTCATTAAGCGGGAGGGCTTTCCTCCCGCTTTTACTAATATTAGTCGAAATCATTCGCAAAACAGCTAAAGTATTGAGGAGGGAATGAGGTGCTGAAATATATAGTTAGAAGGCTGATTCTTGCAATTCCCGTCTTGCTTGGGGTCTCGATACTGGCCTTCATGATTATATCCGCTGCCCCTGGAGATTTTTTGGATGCATACAGATTGAACCCTTCCATTTCGAGGGAGCAAATCACCGTTCTCGAAAGTCAGTTTGGGCTTGATCAGAATGTATTTGTACAGTATTTCAAATGGTTGGGTAATGTTCTTACAGGTAATTTCGGGTACTCTTTCAGCTATAGAATTCCAGTTTTCGAACTGGTGTGGAGAAGACTTGGGGCAACTCTTTTGTTGAGCATCAGCACTCTGATTTTCACGTGGGGAATTGGTATTCCTCTGGGTATTTATTCTGCGCTTCATCAGTACTCTCCCAGCGATCAGGCCTTTTCCTTTCTTGCGTTTATTGGCATCTCAATTCCAAACTTCTTCTTTGCACTGCTGTGGCTTTTTATGGCGGCAAAAACCGGTTGGTTCCCAATAGGTGGGATAATATCTCAGAACTTCGGCGACATGAGTTTCTTTGGAAAGATTGGAGACTACCTTTGGCATGTTGCAGGTCCGATGGTCACTCTTGGCACATCCGGGTTGGCCGGTCTGATGAGACAGATGAGAGGTCAGCTTCTTGATCAACTCAGGCAGGATTATGTTCTCTTCGCAAGAGCAAAGGGAATGCCCGAGAAGAATGTCATATATAAACACGCATTAAGAAATGCAATAAATCCTATCGTTACTATGTTTGGATATGCACTTTCCGGCTTGCTTGGGGGGGCGGTCCTGACGGAGACGGTTTTTGGTTGGCCTGGAATGGGAAGACTTGTTATAGAAGCCTTAAACGCTCAGGATTTGTTTCTTGTTATGGCAACATTACTCCTTTCTGCTGTACTTCTGGTAATCGGCAATTTGCTTGCTGATCTGTTGCTCGCCTGGGTCGATCCCAGAATACGTTATAGGCTGAGCTGAGGGGTGTGAAATGAAGAAGAAAGATATTGTCGATAATAATACATTGCAGAGCACGGAGATCAGCAAAGAGGATCTCTTTGAAGTAAAATACATGAGCCGCTGGCAGCTCGTTTGGAGAGCCTTGAGAAAGCACAAGTTGGGTTTGCTTTCCCTCTGGATACTGATTATAATGTACCTAATTGCGTTATTCGCAGATTTCCTTGCGCCAAACAGCCCTTACGAGCAGACTCAGGGTCTATCGTTTGCCCCGCCATCTAAAGTTCACTGGACAGATGAAGAAGGGAAGCTCACCGCTCCTTACATTTATGCCTGGGTCATGGAACGGGATCCAGAAACATACAGAACGACTTTTGCTGAAGGTGTTTCCGTAGGAGCGCTGACAGCAATCGACAAGTCCACAGGCGAGGAAATCACATTTAGGAAGGGTGAGAACGGAGTAAAAGATATCTTTCTCACAATAAAGACCGAAAGATACGCTTTAGACGCAGATGGAAATCGAGCTAACATAGGGCAACCAGATTATTCCATTATCCAGAACATCAAACTGAATGAACTGGAGCTTTTCGAGAGGACACAGGTTAGCGAAACCACGAACAAAACTACAATAGACTCTTTGAGCCCTAGCAGGTTTAGAGAGCTTCAAAAAATTGGACCGCCTGTGAAGGTGGTGACTGAAAGGACACTTCACAGAGTCTTCGCTCAGAAAGAGGATGAAATTGACGATGTTGTTCTTGAAGCCATAAGTCTTTACAACGAAATAATCGATCTTGACGGAGGAGATGTGGAGCTTGCTCAAGAGTTTCTTGCCGAGCTTGAAATCTCTCCAACTCTTCTTGGGGTAATCGTTGAACCTGAAGTCAAGACTTACGAAACCGTGAAGTACCCTGTTAAATTTTTCGTGAAGTCTTGGGAATACAAGCTCTTCTGGTTGATCCCAACAGACATTCATCTTTTCGGTACCGACCAGCCTTCGAAGCTGCTTTTATTCGGAGCAGACAGATACGGAAGAGATGTCTATTCAAGAATTCTGGCAGGCTCAAGAATCTCCATGAGTATTGGTTTGCTTGCTATAATGATAACTTTTTCTCTTGGCCTATCAATTGGAGGTGCTGCCGGTTACTTTGGTGGAATTACTGACGAGATACTAATGAGAGTAACAGAAGTTTTGATGTCTATCCCGAGTTTCTACTTGCTAATCTCATTGCGGGCAATACTTCCCACCAGCATTCCATCGCATTTGACCTATCTGCTAATAGTGGTAATATTAAGCTTCATCGGCTGGCCTGGAATGGCAAGGGTCATTCGTGGAATGGTTCTAGGTCTAAAGGAGACGGAATTCGTCCAGGCTGCGGTAGCTATGGGCTATCCGTCTTCTCGTGTAATACTAAGGCATATTATTCCAAACACGGCAACCTACATTATTGTAGCCGCTACTCTGTCTATACCAGGCTATATACTGGGCGAGGCCGGGTTGAGCTTCCTGGGCCTAGGGATCACAGAGCCTTCTGCAAGCTGGGGGTTGATGCTTTCACAGGCGCAAAGCATTAAAGCAATGACTGAAGCTCCATGGCTTCTTATACCGGGTATCTTCATATTCATTGTGGTCATGGGATTCAACCTTCTAGGCGACGCCTTGAGAGATGCTCTTGACCCAAGATCTCTAGGGTACTAAACCTAAGAACCTAATAGATTGATTGTATACAGCGGGTCGGATGACCCGCTTTCTTTCTTTGGCTCAACTTTGACAGCAAGAAATCTGAAAACAGCTAAACATGGGGAAAAATGAAAAGAAAAACAGACGTACCACCACAGTGGTCTATTATGTAATCTCTTTAAGTAGATTTGGCGGTCTTATTTTGAGTGCTTTGAAAGCGTCGTAAGCATTGCCCATCGTCGTTTCAGTCCTTGCAAGAAAGCGTTTGTTTTCTACCGTTATCTCAACTGCCCTTATCTCTGTCAAGTCTTCGAGTATTTCTCCATAAGAGAAAGTACTTCCAATCTCTTTCAGCTTTCTGCATAAGGCAGTCTCCATTACAAGTGCAAGGAAACAGATCATTATGTGTCCCTTCACCCTCACATCTGTGTAATGCTATATGGGGCGAAGATCGAGTCCGCTCTTCAGTTCCCTGAAGGCCCTCTCTACTTTCCACAGTAGCTTGTGTGATTGAGCAACCTCTCTGTCGGTGAGTTTTGTGTTCGTTCTTAGAACGTATTTGCCATCGTATTTGACTTCCGAGGCCATCTTTTCCTGGTCTATCTTCACACATCTGTTTTCTGGATATTAAGATTTCGCTTTCTTTTTCTTCCAAAAAAACCCAGATGAGTCAGCATTTTGAGAGTAGACAACACTTACCTGTAGAAGGAATTCAAGCGTTTTTCTGTTTTTTGCTGAAGATTTGAACTTCGAAATGAGACCGCCGACATACCTAAAAAAGAGCTATCATAAGACCGACTGACGCTTCCTTCTCCCTTATGCAATATCTCTAAAACTCTTTTGCTTCAAGGCTCTAAAATCCTGCCTAACGTACCCTCAGGGGAAAACTTTCGGTTAAGTTGACTAGTCTTTCCCAAAACCGAACTTTTCGGGGATTCCTATGCAGAGGGAAACAAGCTAGCCAAAACTTTTGTATGTCTGAGCAGTGAAGTAGTTTCGACCGTACTATATATATTTGCTGGGATAGCTCCTAGCAACCAAAGATTGGGACCACGAAAGGTCTGACAAGGTCCATGATGCGCTAAACCTTCTTACTTGTTTCTCCTAACTAACTACAGCGAACAGCTGATCTCGTGAAAGCAGTCTATTTCTCTTCCTTTTCACCGGAGATCATTATCATTAATACTATCAGTGCAGCCATCGTGAACACGACTATTCCCGGCAACAAATAACCTATGATGGTAAACATCAAAGAAGAAGGTATATAATCTCTCAACGGAAGAAGCCACCAGGTAAACCCTCCCGCAAGGCTCTCCCTTATATAGAGTACTAGAGTAGCGGCAAGAAGAAGCTCTTCTAAAACCGGCAGTGCTATTCGCTTGACAAGAGAACAATACTGAAGGAAAAAACCCGTCACGAAAAGTGTAATGGGAAACAAGAAGTCCATGATGCCAATATCAATGCTCTTCCCTTCGAGCACTGAGTTTACAATCTGACCACCACCAAAGAGAAGAGCAATAACAACTGCAACAATCATAAGAAGATTACCGAGAAATATGTAAATACCCCTCATATGATCACCTCAAAAAAAACCGGCCCATGTTGGGCCGGCATTTACTCTAATTAAATCAGAAGTACTTATCGAAATACAGTCCGAGTGACCAGTCAACTGCTGGAAGAATGTCAACACTAGCACTGAAAGTAACTAGATCAAGAACAGGGAAGCTAACGTTTACATTAAGAGCAGATGCAGAATCCTTGATGTAGTATCCACCGCTGGCACCGATTGTCGGCTTAAAGCTGCCCATTTCAAGCGAAAGAGCACCCTCTGCATAAGCGGAGATATTTGTCCAGTCGGCAAGGACGTCTGTAAGAATTTCATAACCAAAACCCACTAAGTTAACATCATCCCTGGTTCTGAAATCGCCGGAACCTACGAAAACGTCGAGACTAACAGGACCCGCTGTCCATCCGAGAGACTTAACCAGGAAGCCAAGCTCCATGGTCTGTGCAGGAGTTACGAAGTCGTAATTATACACAAACTTGACTCCCGCATAGCCGATTCCATCCTTGGAAATAACCGGCTGTATCCATGCACCGAGGGCATTGGCTGCAATGTCATACTGCACGTTTGCATCGATTGTTAGAACACCAATACCGTATCCAACATTCAGTCCTACCCACTGGCCAAGTGCATCAGAATACCTTGCATAAGGATTGAGGGTCAGTAGACCTACTTCAAGAACATAGCCAACATCTACAACATAATTGAACACAGGTGTTCCAGTAAGGTCACTTGCATCCACGCCACCCGTAACGGTAAGACCCTTGAAAGGAGTCAAGCTTGCTTCAAGAATAACATCGCCGCTCCACTTGAGATCCTTTAGGCCTGTCTGGGCAGAGAACGAAAAGATGTCCCATGCTCCTCTCAGAGCTATCCTGTCGCTTGCTCCAAGCAGATCAGGTTCCTGAGTAGCGGCCTGAAGGCCAAGTTCCTTAAGATTTAAAACGAACGTGGTTCCCTTTGTGGTGCCGTAATACGAGAACCAGCTGAGACCGTATCCGTCGTCATAACCAAATGACTTTGCAGCGTACCAGCTGGCAGATGCCTTCTCGTTTTCCACTGTGAAAGAGTCGAGCGTTACACTAGGCGCAACGAGATCAATAGCAAGGCTGAATGTGAGGCCGTCAACATCGGCCGCGGCTCCAAAACCGATTGAATAAACATCGAAACCTAGGTCTGTAGTCAATCCTGTCTTGTCTAACTCAACTTTACCCCAAAGATTACCTTCCAAGTAGGGATTCAGAGTCACTGCTGTAACCGAGAAAGCAACCGAGATGGCCAGAAGTACCACTAAGATTCCAACAAGCTTCTTCATGCACACTTACCCCCTTTATAAGAGTGTTTTTGGTTTTTGGTGATGCGCATAACGCAAATATACCACATTTCATGTAACAAAAGCAAACCCACTTGTTGCTAAGTTGCACAGAAAGATCATTTCAGGATTAACCCTACCGCTCCAAAAGCAAGTGCTACAAAAGAAAGGATAATCGCTGCATTTGTATTGATTACATTCTGCTTCTGAGTCTCTTCGAGAGCAGAAATCTTACCTTCGATAACCACATCGTTTTCTTCGAGGGCGGCTATTCTAGTTTCGGCTGCCTCAAGCGCAGACTTGTCTGCCTTGTTTCTGTCGAGCTTGAACATCTGAATTGCCATTGTGTTAGTGATGCTCTCCAGGCTGTCTACTGCTCCTTCCAAAACTCCAACCTTACCCTCAAGAGTGCCTGTTCTATCTTCGAGGGAAGCAATCGAATCGGCATGATCATCAAGAACTGCGATGTTAGCATCGATTTGGTCAAAAGCAACTTCAAGCATTTCGTAGTTATCTGTCACTTCATCTCTCAGGAGATCGAGCTCCCCGTTGAGATTGCCAAGCTCTGCTTTCAGATTCTCTTCTGCGAGGCCTAGCTTCCTGTAGAGGAAATTCATCTTTGCCGTTAGCTGCTCGGGCGTCACGTAGTCGAGCTCCGAAATCCTCTTGTTAGCAGCAATAACCGCATTACTAAGCATCTTCGTTGTGACTTCGAGATCCGTGACCCTTCCCTCTACTGCTTCCACATCGCTGGCTGAAGCCTTTGTGGAAAGCTCGGATTTGAGTTCCGCCAGTTTTCCGTCCAGATCGTCAAGTCTGGAAATGTTTAGGTCGACCTGATCAAAAAGGACTTCAAGGGTTTCATCAGCATTCTCCATTGCTGCATGAATCTCTTCGATTTCGGCATCGTAGTACTTAACTTCGGGCATCTTGGCAATGCTGTCCTGAATCTTGAGGATCCTCGTGTACATGAGCGAAAGCTTGTCATTTAAGTCCTCATTGGTTACATAAGGCTCGAGATCTGGCATTTCGCCTGCTAGTTTCGACTCGAGAGTCGAAAGATCGTCCTTCGTAGCCATACTTCTCCTCATGGCAAAAAGATCTGACGTCACACTGTTAAGAACGTTTTCAGTAGCCTCAAATCTGGAAGTTAAATCAGCAACTGCCTCTACCTGCTCGCTATTGTCGTTCTTCAAATTGGCAATAGCTTGACCGAGAAGCTTAACTGTAACTTCGAGATCGGTTGCTCTGTTCTTAAGAGCCTCAACATCCGAAGGAACGCTGCTCATCGAATCAAGTCTTTCGCTGATTAGCACGATTCCTTCATTTGCAGTGACTGCTTCCATGGAGAGTCTGTCGATCTCATCGTAAAGGAAAGCGACCGTATCGTCAAAGGTTTTCAACGACACAAAGTCTCCAGTCATTCCACTTTGTTTCAACGATGCGACCGTTGCCTCAAGTGCCCTAAGTTCCGCTGTTAAATCGACCAAATTCTTCTTGTTGTCAGAGATCTCCAGGGAAAGCCCTGCGACTTTCTTCGTAAGAGAGAAAACCACTTCCTGGAGTTTAGCATCCCCGGCATCAGAATAGTCCATAAACCTGGCAAGAGTCATTGCCAGCTGGTAACGCGTAGCAAACTCACTACCTCTGAATGTGCCATCAGGGAAACCAATGAACAATCCACCGGCTGTCGTCTTAATAACGCTGTCGTAGGCCCAGTGATTTTCTGACAAATCGCTGTACTCGACACCCAAAGATAAGGATGCAAAAGCAACAACGATCAGTGTCAGTATAGAAAGCTTCTTCATGGATCCTACCCCCTTTCAAAATGTTGTCATTTTCTACAGCAAACTACGAACTAATTATACAGTAAACATATGTCCATATTCAAGAGTAATTAGCACTTGACAAGGCGATAGAAACGCTTTTTTCCGATTCTCAGAACATCTCCATCGGAAATTTCGATAACGGAATGAATATCATTCAAGACTTCATCGTTGACTTTCACTCCGCCCTGGTCTATAAGTCTTCTCGCTTCGCTTCTTGATGAAATATTAGCATGAGAAACCAGAAGATCAACAACTGAAACACTCTCTGTCGAGATTTTTATTTCTGGTATCTCTCCGGGCAGCTCTTTGTTTCTGAAGATTTTTATGAACTCGTCTCTTGCATTGAGCGCCGTCTCTTCCCCATAGAACTGAGATGTTATCTCCACCCCAAGCTCGAGCTTTAAATCCCGTGGGTTTACCGACTTGCTCTTGATCTTTGTCTCGATTTCGGAAAGTTCTACTTCGCTCTTGTCGGTCAGCAATCTGAAATATTTCAGTATGAGGGTGTCGGGAATTGACATGAGCTTTCCGAACATGTCCCTTGGGGTATCGTCAAAAGCTATGTAATTATCGTAGCTCTTTGACATCTTGAGCTTTCCGTCCGTCCCTTCAATAAGAGGAACAGTGAGAATCGCCTGGGCCTCAAGGCCATGCTCCTCCTGAATCTTTCTTCCGACGACGAGGTTGAAGAACTGATCATCTCCGCCAATCTCGACATCGGCTTTCACAACAACAGAATCGTAGGCCTGAGCGAGAGGATAAAGAAACTCGGAAATCCCAATTGGTTCGTTCTCCTCGTATCTCCTGGCGAAGTCATGTCTTTCCATCATTCTGGCAACCGTGTACTTTGAGGAAAGCCGAATAACATCTTCGAAACTCATCGCATCCAGCCATTCGGAATTGAATCTGATTTCTGTAAGCTCTCTGTCAAGTATCTTGAAGGCCTGAGTGCTGTAAGATTCAGCATTGATCTTCGCTTCCTCTCTAGAAAGCATTGGTCTCGTCTTTGACCTTCCAGAAGGGTCACCGATCCTAGCCGTAAAATCTCCAATGATCAATACAACTTGATGACCGAACTTCTGAAAGTGACGCAGCTTTCTCAAGACCACAGCATGACCAAGGTGAAGATCCGGTCTGGACGGATCTACACCAAGCTTAACCCTCAACGACCGTTTACTTTTGAGTTTTCTAAGAAGCTCCTCCTCTGAGATCAACGATACGTGATTCCTGGATAGCTCCTTAAGTTGTTCCTCAGGGGTCAACAACTCTACCACCTTATGCGCCAAATGCTCTCGAAATTACAAATGCAATCAAAATACTGTTCACCATGAATCCGATAGCAAGGCCAAGCGTGATTTTACCCATAGTGTCCAGCCCCTTCTTTCTGCCAAACATGGTATGAGACGCACCGCCTCCAAAAGCCCCGCCCAGCTCCGCGGACTTAGACATTTGCATCATTACGGCAATTCCTAATCCCACACTTATCGCAATGTGCAGGGAAATCAGTACATATGCAAGAACAACCATCAAAGAATACCTCCTGTATCTTCTAACGCTCTTCTGGTATTATACAATATGTGCGGATTTGTAGCAAACGAGAAGCCTGAGTTGGCGGGTGATATTTTGAATGACAAAACGGTAATTGTTTACCTTCCTTTGAAGCCAGAAATGGCTAAGGCCAATAATCTCCCGATAAAGCTCCCGATCCTCGTCCAGGACATGGAAAATGTTCTTGACCTGGACAGAATAGACCTTGACATAATCATAAGGGGTCTAGAGGCTCAATGCTTTTTGGAGAGCGATGATTATTATGAGTCATACCTCATTTATTACTACTATGAAGCCTTCAAAAGATCGTTGAATTCCGGCAATTTCGATGAATCGAAGGAGTTCCTGGAAAGGGCAGGAAAAATCAAAAAGGACTATAGGTACCATTTCTATCTCGGATTGTTGCTCAGGGAGGAAGGAAAGATTGAGTTGTCGGAAATTGAGCTGAGACAAGCGATAGAAATGAATCGGGAATTTTACATTGGTTATTATGAGCTTGGCAGATTGTTTCAGCTTCAAGAGGAATACGACGAAGCGGTCTCTTCATATGTGAAGTCCGTTGAGAAGTCTGGAGGACAGTTTCCTCTACCTTTTGTCGCCACGATTGACTGTTTCATTTCAAAGGGAGATTACAGTGCCGCAATGGAAGTTATTGACAACGTGAATGAACAGTTTCCTCTTTATTCGGAAATCCTTCTCAGGAAGGGGGTTATCTTGAACGAAACCCAAAAGTATTCCTTAGCCGAGGCGACTTTTTCCGAAAATATCGGGCTCGGGGAAGACTGGAAGAGTCTCTACAACCGCTCCTTTTCAAGGGCTAGACAAGGGAAGTTGTTTGAGGCTTATGATGATTTGAAGACTGCATTCAAGATCAGTGGAAATTCCGAAGTGCTTTACGAACTAGCCATCTCAGAGAAGAATATGGGAATGCTTGAGGACTCTCTTTCTCACTGTGAGAGATACTATAATGAGACCCTAGACGAAAAGGCTCTGGTCCTGAAAGCACGAATACTTGATATGATGGGCGATTATGATAGCGCGATCGAGGCAACAGAGGAAAGATTTGTGGAGCTTAAGAATGTGCTTCTGATTCACAAATATCTTGCCGAAGGCAAGATAAAGAGAGATCTTCCCTTTGAAGAACCACTGAGCGAGTTTTACTATAGATCATTGCAGAACAAAATTGCCAGAGATGGATTCTCTGATTGCAGATTGATCGAATCCGGAAGGATAAATATCGAGACGCTTACAGAGCTTCTTACTGAACTGGGGATCGATGATTTGACTGAGAGAATCTCTCTGTTATCTGAAGGGCTTCTTCCAGGCGAAACGAGAGAGGCCACTTTACCCGAAGTTGGACTGTTCACCACACTTATTTCTGAGATGCAGTTTTTCCCTTCACAGCAGGAGTATCTTTCGTATCTGATGTCTTTCCTTGTTTCTGGCAAGGGTAAGACAACTGCGATTTTCAAGACTCTGTTGTATCTTGAAAGATGGTCTCTCTCCGGTCTGCCTTTCACAATCGAAGCGTTCGTGGACGAGTATATAGAAGAAATCAAGGATCTCAGCTTTGACTTTGGGCTGAACATTGCCAGGATAATTGAATACGGAGGATCGGATATCGACACTTTTGAAGAGGAACAGGATGTAGATCCTGAAGAGGCGGTGCTTACTATCATATATTCACTTGAAAAGGGAACAATAAGCGAGTTGAGGACTCCCGATTACTCGCTAAACAACTATATTTCCAGGCTTTCTGGGGCAGGAGGATAAATTATGAATAACGTTGACGAGTTACTCGAAAGATTCTTCAACGCACTTGAGAATGATACGAGCGACCTAACCGATGAAGACAAAATCTCCAGTATTCTGAGTTCGGAGTTTAATGAGAAGGAGAGAGAAACGCTTACAGGTGTCCTTGATTCTCTCTTCGGCGAAGTCACAAAAATGGTTGAAAACCCAAAAGAATACTTTTTTAGCAACGAGCAGGAGAAGCTGGACGAATATTTGAAAGAAAAGAACAAAAAAGTTGATAATCCTGACTGAAGAGGTGTATAATCCTTTCGTAGGGTTACTTCAGCGCAAAGTATTACCGGTGTTATGCACCGGTCTTTTTTTGTTGTTTGGAAACCAAAACCTTTGCAGCTGTTTTCCAGGGAAGGATTACGCACTTCGCTCTCATAGGATGTTCCTTCAACCCCTCAAAAAAAGCGGCATCACCTATTTTTGACCCATCATAATCCTCACCACGTATCATTTTCTCAAAATTCACAATTGTCGCAGCTGCTTCTTCAAGTGACTTACCTTCAAGAATCTCTGTCATGACTGCAGCTGACGCCTGACTTATCGCACAGCCTTCACCCTCAAATCCAATAGTATCTACAACTCCTCTTCCAATAATCAGATAAAGAGTGATCGAATCTCCACAAGAAGTGTTCGAACCTTCGACTGTGTAAGTGCAATCCTCTATCCGTCCTCGGTGGCTATTGTTCTTGAAGTGATACATTATGAAGTCGGAATATAGTTGCTCGAAGTTCATAAGAACCACCTCTCTGCCTTACTAATCCCTTCGATAAGTCTTTCCACATCTTCAACCGTATTGTAAAAGTAGAATGATGCTCG
This sequence comes from Mesotoga sp. H07.pep.5.3, assembly GCF_002752615.1. NCBI lineage: Bacteria > Thermotogati > Thermotogota > Thermotogae > Kosmotogales > Kosmotogaceae > Mesotoga > Mesotoga sp. H07.pep.5.3. The sequence continues at coordinate 88,827 of NZ_AYTV01000012.1, read as the reverse complement.
ACAAGCCGAAGTAATGCCAAGAGCCTCCATCTGAAGTTGGGCACAGTGATGACCGCTCCTGATCGCAACTTCCTGAGTTCTTCCAAGGAATTCGGCCAGATCGTGAGAGTGTATATTCTTGTGAGAAAAGAGCAAGATCGCATGACTATCTGGCGGACTGTAAACAGTAACATTGGAGATCTCTCTTAGCATCTCTCTAGCGGTTTCTGTAAGATATGAAACGTGCTTATGTATCGCGGACATACCGATCTTGTTCAGGTATCTGCAGGCCGATGCAAGTGAAACGGCACCGGAAATGTTCTGTGTTCCGCCTTCCAGTCTGGAAGTTCTCTCCTTTGCGTAGCTCGAAGTCTCAATACTTACCCGATCTACCATACCGCCTCCGAATACAAATGGTGTGAGATCATCCAGGAGTTCTGCCCTACCAACAAGACAGCCAATTCCAGTTTCTGCAAGCATTTTGTGACCGGAGAAGACCAGAAAGTCCGAGTTGACCTTCTTGAAATCAAAGATCTCATGCGGAACCAGTTGAGCTCCGTCGATTACTATCAAACCGCCAAAAGAGTGGACAAGCTCAGTCAAATCTTCAAAAGGAGTTCTGTAGCCTGTGGCATTAATCAGTCCCCCAATAGAAAAGACAAACGGCGCCTCTACCCCAGTTAGGTTCTCTACAACCTCTGTCATAGTCAACTCCGCCCCCATGATGGGCAAAGCCACGAACTTAATTTCATTCTTCAGGCCGTGAAACTGCCACGGAAGAAAGTTACTGTGATGCTCGAACGTTAGGACTACAAAAGTTTTGTACCGACCGGAAGTAGCCAGTGCATTTGCAATGATGTTCAGACTCTCTGTGGAGCCCTTTGTGAATATTAATTCGTCTCTTTCTGCTCCGATGAACCTGGCAACTTCGCTTCGACTTGATTCATAAAGAGCTGTCGATTTCTCCGCAAGTGGGTAGACAGCTCTGTGCACATTTGCATTTTCACGCTCGTAAAACCCCTTGACTGCATCAATTACACTTTGCGGCTTTTGAGCGGTCGCCGCGCTATCCAAATAGGCTAGTGACGGATAGTGTCGAAAGACAGGGAAATCCCTTCTGACTTCCTTGATGCTAATATCGGATGTCTCTTTCAAACTCATCTCTTACCACCCCCGAGTGGTCTGGGAAGATCTCATCGATTTCTCTTAAAGTCGGCTCAAACTTACCTTGAACGATGATGCTCATAGACTGGTCCCTTGTAAGTCCTCTCGACATAAGATAGAAGAGCTTCTGCGCGTCAATGGATCCCACAGTTGCTGCATGAAAAGCGTCGACTTGATTCTCTCCCACAAGAAGTGAAGGTATTGTATCAGCCCTTGCAGACTCGGATAGCATTAAGATGTTGCTGTGTTCGCTTCCCTTCACTCCTTTTGCTCCTCTCTTAATATCTATTGTTCCTCTGAAAACACTTCTACTGTTGTCAAGTAGTACACCCGACCCTGAAACTCTTCCCTCTGACCAATTTGCTCTGTGCCTAACAATATATTGCATATCAAGAACAGTATCACCTCTCGCCACAAAAAGAGGCATAAAAGATGCAAGAGCCCCCTCTCCTTCTAAAAGAGCCAAGTGAAAAGCCGCAGTTGACGCGTTGCCACAATTCACCTCAAATACCCTAAGCTTAGCGTTTTTCTCAAGAAGATACAGGTTATTGATGAAAACATGTCCCCTTTCAGTCACTCTATTTAGGACTAAAAGCTCTAAAGATGAGCCTTCCTTTATCAAGAACCTGTTGTTCTGAAGCAGCCAGTTTCCAAAACGTCCGCTATCGATCACTACTTTAAGACTCGAATTTTCTCCTAAGACAAACATATTGCTCGAAATCCTTGAATCACGGTTAAATGCAACTGAGTAAGATTTTTCCGCTGATTTGTTCGGAGGTATAGAAATCATTGATCCTTCGTTGAAGAAGATATCTCCTAGCAGAAGGATCTTTCTGTCAAGACCTTCAAAATCCAGTTTATCGAGAAGCTCTACCTCGTCGCTCTTCATCGAAATAAGCGGTCTGACAAAAGGATCTGAGTAAGACAAACTACGCCTTGGAGAGATTTCCGGCAATTTCATCCCGGTAAGCTTCAATCTTTTCCATGAGGGGAAGGCCAGCGTTCTATACTCTGAATACCTGTTACTCATGAAAGCCAACATCGCAGGCGAAGATGCCTCAGCCGAAATCAGAAAATCTCGGTTGTTGTAGTCCTTAATTGACAGTTCCTCTCTTCTGGTTGGTTTAACCATTTCGAAGTTTTCATGAACCAATTCCGTAGTCATTTCCATTGCTTCCACCTCATCCTATGCTGCTTTCCATTTCCGTGTCTATCAGTCTGTTCAGCTCAACTGCATATTCAACAGGTAGCTGATGTGAAACAGGTTCCATGAAACCTCTTACTATGATCGCTTTGGCTTCCGATTCACTTAAGCCACGACTCATAAGGTAGAAAATCTCTTCTTCTCCTAATCTTCCAATTCTGGCCTCATGACCGACTTCTGCAGCATTATTCATCACTTGGATTATTGGAACAGTATCGGCCCTTGATTCATTATCGATCATTAGAGCAGTACACTTAACCGACGACCTTGAGTTCATTGCACTTCGAGAAATGTCCAAAAAACCTCGATAAAAGGCCCAGCCTCCACCCATGCTGATGCTTCTGGCATCAACCAGTGAACTTGTGTCTGGAGCCAGGTGAATCACCTTCGATCCTGTATCCATATGCTGACCGGGACCGGCATAGGTAATTCCAAGATGCTCAGCTCTGGCACCCCTGCCTCTTAGAACAGATGATGGATAGAGCATGGTCTTCATGCTTCCCAGTGAACCAGATATCCATTCCATCGTTCCGCCTTCTTCGACAATTGCCCTCTTGGTATTCAAGTTGTACGTGTTCTTGGACCAGTTCTGAATCGTAGAGTACCTGACCTTAGCATCCTTTAGAACAAAGATTTCTACCATGCCAACATGAAGATTGAGATCGTTGAATCTCGGAGCTGAACAGCCTTCTATGAACTGGAGATCGGAACCTTCATCTGCAATGATCAACGTGTGCTCAAACTGGCCACTGCTTTCCACGTTCATTCTAAAATATGCCTGAAGAGGAAGTGGGACTTTGACTCCTTTGGGTACATAAACGAATGAACCGCCACTCCAGACAGCTCCATGCAGTGCCGCAAATCTGTGATCTGTCGGAGGAACAGCCTTCATGAAGAATCTCCTTACCAGTTCAGGATACTTTTTGACAGCCGTCTCCATGTCGAGGAAGACAATACCAAGCTCTTCGAGCTCCTTTCTTATGTTCTGATACACAATTTCCGAGTCAAACTGAGCACCGACTCCAGCAAGAGATTCTCTCTCCGCCTCGGGAATGCCAAGCTTCTCAAAGGTCTCCCTAATTTCTTGTGGAACATCGTCCCAGGATCTATGCTTGTCGGAATCCGGACCGAGATAGGAGATTATTCTGCTCAGATCAAGACTCTCAGTGCTTACTCCGAATCCTGGTTTGCTCGAGAGACTGAAAGCCTTGAAAGACTGAAGCCGCTTCTTAAGCATCCATTCGGGCTCATTCTTCCTTTTTGATATATCGATTACTTGGCTCTCTCCGAATCCCCTTTCGCTCATAAAACGGTACTTAGTATTTGAAAGAAAATCAAACCTTGAACTGTCTAGGAAGACCTTTTCTCGCATGATCAGACCCCCTTGAGTGAGTCAAAGATCGCTTCATATCCATTCTCTTCGACTTCTCTGACAAGTTCTTTTCCTCCACTCATTGCTATCGATCCATCGATCAAGATGTGGACACGGTCGGGCTCAACATACTCAAGAAGTCTCTGATAGTGTGTGATTAATAAAACTGAGTTTTCTGGATTTCTGAACCTGTTTATTGACAACGCTATGCTTTTCATAGCGTCAACATCCAACCCGGAATCTATTTCGTCAAGAATCGCAAACCTTGGCTTCATGAAGTTCATCTGAACTATCTCGGCTTTTTTCTTTTCTCCTCCGGAAAAACCTACGTTCAAATATCTGTCTATTAATTCACTTTCTAGACCAAGTTCAAGAGATAGTTCGTCGATTTCCTTGCTCATTTTCAGCAATGGCACCCTGCTGCCCGTACTTTGAGAGACTGACATAAGAAAGCTCCTGAGTCTGATCCCTGGAATTTCCTGAGGATGCTGAAAGGTCATGAACATTCCCATTCGAGCTCTTTCATCTACGGTTAATCTAGATATATTCTTATTCATGAATTTCACAGTACCACCAGTAACTCTGTATTTGGGGTTCCCCATCAGCACATTCGCAAGCGTTGATTTACCACTACCATTGGGTCCCATAATAACGTGTAGCTCCCCGTTTCCTATTGTGAGACTCAACCCTTTCAATATCTTTACATCATCTTCCGCCAATACTACGTGCAAGTTCTCAGCTTCTAAAAGAGTCATTCCATTCCCTCCAAACCCGGTAGTTATTATCTGGATTATAACACAATGCCGACAATTATTGCCGATAATCAACACCAATAAGTACGATACCGTTTCAAGGATATATAATTGGAGAAATTAAGGTATGGAGGTGCTTCATGCTCTATGTAGTCTTTATAGGTGTCCTCATGGGTCTTGCCAATCTTATTCCAGGAGTGAGCGGAGGCACTATTGCACTCCTTGGAGGCTTGTATGAACGTTTCGTGGGCTCGATTTCCTCAGTGTCCGCTTTTAAGATTCGCAAAGAAGATCTCGTTTTCCTCATCGAAATTGTTGCGGGGATTGTTATAGGAATCCTCGGCTTTTCAACCCTAATAGATGTTTCTCTTTCGAGAGTTCCTTCTTTGATGTACGGCATCTTTTCGGGACTTGTCATAGGAGGAACTCCCGTTGTATTCAAGAGAATCGAGAAATTCGATTCCAGCTCATTTTCTTTCCTTGTAATAGGGGGTTTGCTCGTCTATCTTGTTTCCATTCTTGCTTCAGGGCCGGGAAAAGAAGCTGTTCTAAATCACAATACAGCGAGCCTTTTGTATGATGTTTTTGCTGGATTCTTCGGTGCAGCTGCGATGGTTCTGCCAGGTCTCAGCGGTGCCTTCATTTTGTTGATTATGGGTGAATACACTAGAGCTATAGCTGCATTAAGACACTTCGATTTCATAATCATAGTGTTCATAGGAGTTGGAGTTATCCTTGGAATTGTATTCGTGAGCAGATTAATGAAGTTTCTGATGAAGAGATTCCGGAGTCAGACATTCGCTTTTCTCCTAGGTCTAATGATAGGTTCACTTCCTGATTTATTTACGAGACCCGGAAGCAATTCAAATGTTCTTCAGATTATTATCGGATTGGTTTCTGGACTGGCGATTTCGTATCTTTTAAGCATGTTCGAAAAAAAGACAGAATAGAACCCTGACTACTTACTGTGATTGATCGCGACTCTATGAAGGTGCTTGTCACAATCGAGCAACTCACCTATACCTTTTACGACACAGGTTCTGGGATCCTCTGCAACAACTGTCTTTATTCCAGTCTCTTGAATAATCAAGTCTGGAAGTCCCCTAATTAGGGAACCACCACCTGTAAGAACCACACCGGTATCCATTATGTCCGCAGCGATCTCAGGAGGCGTATCTTCCAAAATCTGGCGCAGATTCAATACGATCTCCTGAAGAATCTGAGAAATGGCTTCGTGAACATCATCGGAAGTGATTCTTATGTTCCCGGGAAGGCCATTCAGTGCGTCTCTTCCACGTACTTCTAGTTCAAAACTCTCCAGCGTTGGAAAGGCCTTTCCTATTTTGGTTTTTACGTCCTCTGCGGTTGAGCTGCCTATGAGAAACTTGTACTTGCGTTTTACGAATTTGATTATTGCATCGTCCATGGCATCTCCAGCAGTCCTTAGGGAGCGCGAAACAACTATCCCGCCAAGGCTGATCACCGCGATATCGGAGGTCCCCCCTCCAATATCGACAACCATGTTTCCTACCGAATCAAAAATGTGAAGACCGGCTCCGATGGCAGCAGCGATGGGTTCAAGAACGAGGTAAACCTTACTTGCACCTGCGGCGGTGGTGGCTTCAATAACGGCTCTTCTCTCAACACTAGTTACCTTCGCCGGAACCCCGACAACAACGGCCGGCCTTGAGAAAGAGAACTTCGTACGGGTCCTCTTAACAAGATCTTTCAGGGCCTGTTCTATTATCTGATAATCGGCGATCACTCCGTCTCGAATTGGCCTTACCGCCTTGATATCCTTTGGCGTCTTCCCGATCATTTCCTTAGCATCGGATCCTATCGCTATAATTTTTCCGGTCTTGGCTTCAACAGCTATAACAGACGGTTCGTCTATGACGATGCCCTTGCCCTTCTGGAAGACCAAGAGAGAAGCGGTACCCAAATCGATTCCTAAATCGCCTTTTTTCATACAAGACCTCCCGCGTTGCCTATATGGCGTGCTCGGTGGGATTTGAACCCACAATCTCTGGATCCGGAGTCCAGCGCTCTATCCGTTGAGCCACGAGCACTCAATAACCTGCGGACCTTCCGAGTTCAGATCGACCATCCCATCGAGCTCTTCTCCACAAGCGATTACTATTATATCGTAAGATGAAAAGTCAATATCGTCAACAATATTGACGGGTTTCATCCCTTTTCTTACGAAAGAAAGGAAGACTTGAGGATCCTCGACAAGGACACCCGGCTCAGTTTCAAGACAATCAAGACCTTCAATCATTGCAGATCGCGGCCTATAAAACAACACTCTACTTTCTGAAGCCAGCCTGGGTAGGTCTCTGCAAACGCCTCTTTCTTCTTTTACCTCCCATTTTTTCGACATTCCGGACGAATAGTTCCGCAGGATCTGGATAGCACTGAAAACATCCCTCACTTTAGAGAAGTCTTGTCCGGCTTCACTCGAAAGACGCCTGGCAGTTTCGGTTGTAAGGGTCTCATCGACCAGGAATACTCGTCCAGGGAAGATACTCTTGACTTTCTCTGCAAATGAAACGGCCCTCAGAGTGGACTCACTGAATCTACCGGACATTGATATGGGGAGGCCGATTACAATCTCCTCAATTCCCTTCTCCTCAATAATCCTCAGAAGATTTTTTTTGTAGCCGGTGTGATCTATTGCGAATAGAGGAATTTCGATGTTCTCAACCTGTAATGCCAGTCCTATTCTGGATGTTCCGAAATCAATCCCCAGTCTAATCATAGAATGACTTCACGGGATTCTCATCGCACAAAGCGGAATACATAACTTCTACGTTATGTTGCTTGAGAAGCACCAGAACTGAATCGACAACATTTGAAGAAACTGCGATGGAAAGCGAACATCCGGGGAATAGACCGGGTGGTGTGGGGAAAACCTTTGTCTGGAAACCATGATTTCTCAATAATGATAGAACTTTGATTATATCTTTTTGGGAGACTACTATCAGAGCATCCAGCTTACGGGTATCAACCAACCTTCAGCACCTCTTCGGCATTGGTTAGACTCCTTAATAGCCCCCTTGTAGTCATAGTAGATAACTTTGTAGCGAACCATCTCGTCATTCTCTTCTCTGCCACACCTTCTCTGTATCTCAGGGTCTTCTTCACCTGTGTCGTGTCGAGGGCTGCTTCCGAGTTACTGTACCAGACACCGTTGTCCGCACTCAACAACTCCATTTCCTCAAGCATTGAGAGGAAGACCTTAGAGATACCGTCTTCAAAGCTCAGAGCCTTCTTTATGTCTCTCTCCGACGCAGGGAGTACCTCTTTCAAGTCCTGATAAACGGCTTCCAACTCCTCAACAGTGGGAAACAAACGGTCCATTTCGCTTGTGTTTGAAACGAGGTCCGCCTTGTTGAAGGAGAGATTCAAGAAAAGTTCGGAATCTTCACCGGGCCTTGTAGCAACGGCATCGATTACTTCCAGGAAGTTTCTCGGAGCACTGTAAAAGACAATATTTGAATTGCCCAGTGTAACCCCGAGACCATCACTTGAAGGAGTCGTTATAAGGACCCGAATCTTCTGTCTTTCGACAAGAGAGTAGATAACCGATCTCTGGAAATCCTTGAGAAGATAGTTGTAGAAAATCAGTTCACCGTTTTGCAGAGCGTGAGACAACCTTGAACCCATAGATTTTGCAAGAGAAACCGTCTTGTGAGGAGAGTCAACAATTACTGCCACATTTTCCCCGTGGCCTACTATTGACATCACCTGCTCCACTTTCTTTCTCGAGCCGCGGTTGTCTATAATGCCAACTCTCTTTATTGGACTTGGTTTATACACGTGCGAGATTCTCTTGTCCAGGAAGAACTCTTTGAGGTCATCACAGAAAATGCTTCCAGAAAAACCGGAAATGCCAAGAACCTTATCGATGTTATTGAAGAAACCTTCAAGGTCTGGATGATCCTTAAATATGCCGGAAAGAATATAAGACGGTTCGTCAAAGATTATCTCGCCGGCTGAATCCGAAATTTCGTTGAATCTTTCAACGAAGAAGGGTAATGTAACGAAGACAACTGGCTCGTCCAGTTTGCCTCTGTAAAGTGAATTGGCAAAGATTGGCTTTATCGAATCCAGATAATGCTGCAAAGAATAATATGTGTGGGCAAGTGTGCCATTGATGGCAGAAACAATGAAAGTTCTCTTGCCCTTCTGATAATTCTTCAGAATCTTGAGCGCAAGGAATGGATTCTTCAGTCTTATGTTACCGAAGATTCCCCAGGGATTCTTCGCACTTACGTCCATGAATTCCGGACACTTATGTGACACCTTCTTCTCCAGTTCAGCTATTAGCGCCGAGACGTCCGACTTAATCTGCAAGCCAGGCTGTTGGTTCTTCCAGTCTCTTATAAACTCGAAGACAAAGTTCTTGTCTCTAACTTCCTCTTCGAATACGGGATCAATGTACAACCTCGCGTCAGACAAGGAAAGTTTTACACTCTGCAGTCCATAAAGATTATCATTCTTTATAGAGGCAATGGCGTCTACCTTGAGAAGGTTTGGCTTGACATACTTGAAATCATCGAACATGGTGCCCATGTTGTAACCTATTGCAAGAGTCTTTCGGTCTCCAGAGCGCAGTATGAGTTTCACATGGTCGCTCCCACTACCAAACATCTTTGCCTTTTCAATGTTCAAGCCTTTGATCAAGAATTTCGGCTCGGGATTGGAATGTCCAAAAGGTCTCAACAATTCGAGCTTATCGAGTATCGAGGGGGTAATAGAATCAAGAGTAAGAACATCGTCAACGTCAATCTTGAAAACCGGCTGCTTCAAACCGTATAGCTTTATGTAAGCATCATTAATTGCAGACCTGAATTCCGATATTTTTTCTTTGTCAATACTGAAGCCGGCCGCCATCTCATGCCCGCCGAACTCCCTCAACAGACCCGAGACCTCGTTAAGCAGGCTTATTATGCTTACACCGGCAGGGCTTCTTGCGGAACCCTTTCCATCGGAACCGTTTGTAGCTATCAAGAACACCGGCTTGTTGTGAATCGACACGAGTCTTGACGCGACAATCCCAAGCACTCCCAGATGCCAGTTGTCGCCATCTATAACCAGCGCGAAATCGTCTTTGAAACTCGCAGTATTCTCAAGATCCCTTTCCGTTTGTTCAAAGATTTTCGCCTCGATAGTCTGTCTGTTCTGATTGTGCTTCAATAGACGGCTAGCAGTGTTCATTGCCGAATCCATATCTTCGCTAATCAATAGTTCAAGTGCCACAATTGCTGAATCCATTCTTCCCGCAGCGTTGAGTTTTGGGGCAATCTTGAATGCAATGTCCTGTGCAGTAAGGTTTTCCGAAGGAATTCTCAGGTAAGAAAGAAGCGCTTTTAATCCGAGTAGCGGACTGCTCTGAATCTTTGCCGTTCCTTCTTTAACAATGTAGCGATTCTCATCTCTTAGAGGTACTATATCCGCAATCGTACCGAGCGCCACAATATCCAGGTACTCCTCGGGATCTATAGGACAGTGAAGGGTTTCGTTCAAAGCGACAAGCAACTTGAAGGCCACACCAACACCGGCCAATCCTTTGAAAGGATAATCGTCGTCGGGCCTCTTTGGGTTGACAACTGCGTCGGCAGGCGGGAGGAGATCTTTCACTTCGTGATGGTCCGTAACAACAACGTTGAATCCGATCTCCTTTGCGAACTTGATTTCGTCAAAGGAAGTGACCCCGCAATCTACGGTTATGAGGAGGCTGTGCCCCTGATCCCTCAAATCTTTGATTGCGTCCTTGCTCAATCCGTAACCTTCTTCGAGTCTCAGAGGAATGTAATAGCTAACATTGAATCCCATCCTCTTCATTGCGAGGTATAGGAGTGCGGTGCTCGTCACACCGTCGACATCGTAATCGCCAAAGACGACTATGCTTTCGTTTCTATCGCGGGTCTCGATGATCGTACGAACCGCCAAAGGCATGTCTTCAAGAAGGAAAGGATCGTGGAGAATCGTCTTGTCGGGATTCAGGAACTTCATCGCTTCAACTTCGTTATCTATTCCACGCGTTACCAGTAATCTCGCCAAAAAAGCGTCAATGCCCATGAATTCGACCAATCTGTTTACGGCCTCATCATCGGGCTTTAGGAGAAGCCACTCCTTTCTCATAAAGATCCACCCTCTCTTTTTTTCTTTTGAAAAGATTATACCATTCTGACCAATAGCCCGGAGAAGTTGTTGACTGGTATCCCAAGAAATGGTGTTGTACAATCGATGTATGAGACTAGACGCCTTTGTGTCGAGATTTGGGCGCTTCAGCCGAAGTGAAAGCAGGAGAATAATTAGAAGCAATGGAGTGAGTCTAAACGGAGTCCTCACGAACAATCCTTCTGAAGTAGTTGATGAAACAGACACTGTCATTGTTGACGGAAGACCTCTTGAGGCTTTTGGGAATGTTTATATTGCCCTTAACAAGCCTGAAGGTTACGTTTGCTCAAGAGAGAGAAGCGAAGGCAGAAGCGTATTCGAACTCATCGACGCGAACTTCTCGGCAGATCTGTCAACTGGAGGAAGGTTGGACAAGGACGCAACAGGACTCTTGATACTTTCGAACGACGGCAAGTTCATTCACGAAGTGATTTCGCCCAGAAAGCTTGTTGAAAAGGAATACCTTGTGGAAACAGCCAAAGAGATAACCAAGAAAGAGATTTCCATGATTTCACAAGGGCTCTTCATTGGAAACAATGAGTTTTCGAAGCCGGCTCATGTTGAGCAAATCGATCACTTTCATATGAGGATCGTTCTAATGGAAGGCCGATACCATGAGGTAAAGCGACTTGTTTCTGCATCAGGAAACAAAGTAATCCAGCTGCATAGAAGGCGGATTGGATCTTACTGTCTATCTGAGGAGCTACGACCAGGAGACTGGCAGCTTCTCTCAGAGAACGACAGGAAAAAAATAACCGGGACTTGAGTCCCGGTTATCTTCGAAACAACGAACGAATGTCAGTCTATCCTTGAAAGATTGAATGAGAGATTGTGATCTCCCTTTCCAAAGTAACGGTATGTCACCGACACGCGATACCCATCTAGCACCAGGACTACCTCGTAGTATCCGGGATCTAGTTCTACAACTCTGTTGGTTCTGCCATAGTCTCTCCCGTTTATGAATATTCTTGCGTTAGAAGGATCTGAAGAAATAGTGATTCTTGCGACTGGCCTTTCCTCAACAAGTATTATCTTCGTTGAAGAACTCGTTCCAGCGGCAAGATTCACTTCCTTACTATCGGTGATATAACCTGATTTCTCTACTCTTATAATATGTCTTCCGGCATCCACATCGATTGAGAGCGGTGATCTGCCGACATAAACGTTGTCGACAAAGACGGACGCGTTTGTCGGCTCTGTCTCAACGGTTAACCTTGCCTTCTTTGCGTACAGGGTAGCGCTGACCTGCCTGTCTCTATCAAGCGAAACGCTTGTGGAGAAGTCATCATAGCCATTCGCAGTAACTCTGACCGTGTAGGTTCCCTCTCTCAGGTTAAGGTTCAGAGGTGTTCTCCCCTGATAGCTACCATTGATGTACACCAGAGCGTTCGAAGGCGAACTTGTAACGCTCAATCTGTACTCTCTCACTAGAGGCGACAGAGTAATCGACTTGGATATCGAACGGTCGAGCACGAAGCTTTCGGAATAAGTCTCATAACCAGACCTCTCTATTCTGAGGTTCTTCGTTCCAGCTTCGAGAGTTACGTTCAAAGGAGTGCGACCAATATAGGCGTTGTCTACATAGACATCTGCCCCGGAGGGACTAGTAATTACTGAGAGCTGATAGTTCTGGACGATCGGGGTCAATGTAATTGATTTGGATATGTTCCGGTTTAGAACAAGTGTTTCCGTGTAAGTCACATAACCGGACTTCGAAACACTGAGATTCTTGGTACCTTCTTCCAGAGTTACATTCAAAGGTGTCCGGCCTATTAGACTTCCATCGATATAGACAACAGCATCACTCGGGTTCGTGACGATCGAGAGCTGATATTCGCTGACGAACTTCTTCAGGTCTAGCTGAACATCAACGGTTCTCCCGCTTACTACTGAGAACTGTCTGGTCTCGCTCCTGAAACCGCTCTTATAAGCCGTAACAATGTGGTTTCCATCATCTAGATCCATGCTGAGCGGGCTTGTGCCAACCATCTTGCCGTCAATATATATCGTTGCGCCTGACGGGGTCGTAGTTATTCTTGCGCGTCCCGTACTCGGCATTATGTCCAGGTAGAACCAGGTTGTGGAAACTGCATACTCTTGTTTGTCAATTACAGGTATTACTTTTGACACGACAAAGTCCTCGGCCTTTGAACTTGCTTTCGGGAAAATGTCTCCCGCTTCGGCCTTGGCCATCAGAGCATCCAGGAATCCAAGAGGCTTCGTAGATGCCACTATTTGGAATATCTCCTTACCGCCACCGGTTTCGCTTGTCAACTGAAGCCTGTATCTCGTATTGGCGTTTTCCGTTGGAAGCGTGTACGTTACTCCAGCTTTCAGAAAATTGTTGCGGTCAAAACCATTTGGAAATATCAGCTGAATCTCGCCGTTGGGAGTGATATCGTAAATTGCCACATAGGCATCCTTATTGACTTTGAAATAAGTCTTTACCTCCTCGCCGGAGTAATATAGAGAGCCTATGTCTCTGTCCAGCCAAATTGAAACTTCAAGACCTCCTTGTGGTTCTTCAGGCACGATAATAACCTTCTGAAGATCGTAAGAAACTATACCAAACAAAGATATCGCCAGAAATAAACTGAGAAAAACAAGAATTGTCTTCTTCACAATCCATCCCTCCTATCATCAGATATTAATTAGACTCGTCTTCGTCACTCTCGTTCAACAGTACTTCAACATCCTTACTGCTTCTACTATACTTCTTGACAAATGTAATCAATATCATTGAAACAACTGTCCCAAATAATAGACCGTACAAGCTTCTCAGCAGTCCCGTCCAAAGTGGGACGGTGGCATGACAGAAGGTATTGACGATCGACACTATCACAAGAGATCCTCCCGATGCAATGACTGGAGCGAGTTTTCCCTTGATGTTGAAAGAGAAGTGAATCAGGATGGCTAGCAAAGGATATGCAAGTAGCTCTTTGAAACGTGGACGAACCAGCAGGAGATTGTCTAGATAGTCCCTTACCATTCTTTCGGAGTCAAGAACAAAGGAAAAGTTTCCACTTCTAAGAATGTAGTAGCCGGCCGCTATTCCGGCAAACACAAATACCAACAGGTCGCCCTTAGATATTTTTCTGGAGACACTCTTTATAAAACCGGTTACGAATAACCAACCAGGGAGGGCAACAAGAGATACTTTCACACCCCTGAAGAGCTCTAGACCATTCTGGAATTCGACTCCGACCATGGATGCATTGATAGAGATTCCCAGAAAAACAGAAAGCGAAAAGAATAGTAGTAACCCTCTGAAAACCCCAGTATTTAGAGAAGACAACCTTCTGTAAATCGCAAACTCCCCTGCAATTGCTGCCAGAGGCAGACCGATAGTCGGGAAAAGTAGAAACACAACTGTGATTCCAATGGCGCCAAGCGGACTAATTGATAGGATCAACACAAATATGAACAACGCTGAAAGCAATTTGAATCTTGATGAGCCAGTCCTGGGAGATGTTATTTCGTCAGAGATTAGGTCCTGTTCGTTTAGTTCCTCGTAGGATTTGTGAACTAGCTCATCGTAGTCGAAATCAACCGGAGGAGTTAAGAAAAGCAATGCGTCAACACTTCGCTCCCTAACTGATCTAATGTACCTCGTTACAGCTCTATCGATATCGTAATTTGGGTACTCTTTCTTCTTCAGATTGTGGACGCGGAAAACCAGAGACTTGTTATCTCGGGCCTTTAAGACGTCAAGAACGTACTGCCCTCTTTCGTCAAACTCCATGTAGCCAGTATAAGCGCAATGACTATCCAGAATAGAAGCGAGTTCCGAAACAGGGTACGGAGAAACCCCCGTAAGTATCACAGGAACCTGCAAATCTAGAATTTCCTCCAGTCTATTCCAGTCATCTCTGAGATCCATAAAGACAACCGCAGAGCCGAGTTCTGAAATTTCCGTCAGATTATCTACGTAAATCAGCTGCTTTGATGGAACGCCGTCAACCTTCTTCTCGGTAACAAGAGCTGCACGGTTGTAATTAGAATCCAGGGAGACTCTCCAAGGAATATATAGAAGAGACATAAGCAGACCCACAACAAAAACAACGATAACTATGCCGTTCCCAAGACTGATTACATTCTTCTGTTTTTCGTTTCTTCGTCTTCTTCGAGGCTTCTTAGGTCTAACGGGAACTTCCGCCAATACTTATCTCTCCTCCCGATCAGAAGATAAAGAAATAATACTACACCGACAACAAATGGGGAATATGGAAGCAAAAAAACAATCCTCCATTTTAAAAGCATTGAACGAACAGTGGATCCAAACACATTCAAAAAAGCGGTGTCTATTTCTCTTTCAGTAGAGAACTCATTGACAACTTCTAGTAGTTTGTTGTACGAATTCCTCTTGAGAATGTAATCGGCAAAGCTTGCCACTGCCCCGTAGAAGACACTTTGATCATCCTTAACCGGGTATTTCTCCTCGTATTCTGTGAAGTCAAAAAACGCTACTCTTAAAGCCAACCTCCTAGTCCCAGTGTGAAGGTTCTGAAATCCCTCGGCAATCACCTCATGATACCACAGCGGAATTTCGTCAGGATTAATATCCCTGATTCTCAGGTACTCAAAGAAATAAACATGGGCGAGTTCATGCCTCGCAACTCCCGGTTTATATGAAGAGGTGTAAAGAAAGATTTGATATATTCCATTATTGTCTATTGCCGCAGGTTGCTCGTGACCTTCACCCTTTAAAATCGTAAGACTGTATTTTACCGAGAAACCATAGATTTCTGAAAGCTCTGCATTCGCTTCCTCAATCTCACTTCTGATCTCCGCCTGACCTGCCACCGCGAGTGAAGAGAAAACAACCACAATAATGAGAAATACAAATCTTATTCGAGGCAACCCAGCACCCTCTTAAGGTCGCCGGGGAGTTCAGAGATGATCTCTATTTCTTTTCCGTCATTTCTAGCGAAGGAAAGCCTTGAACAGTGAAGAAAATATCGCCTGAGCCCCGTTTCTTTCTTGAAGTCTCTATTGAACAGTCTGTCTCCATACACATCGTCTCCGACAACTGGATAACCCGCTTCACTTAACTGTCGACGGATCTGGTGCTTCTTTCCAGTAAATAGATCGATCCACAACAAAGACGTCGTACCATAGCTCTTCTCAACTGTGAAAGCCAGGGATTCGACGAATTTCTCTCTCTGCGAAACAAGTTTTCCTCTCTTTTCAGGAAATCCCTTCACAAGAGTGAAGTAACCTTTTTCGACTCCCCGTTCTCTGAATAGCTTTGAAAGCTCTCTAGCAGCCTCCGGGGATTTCGCGAAGAGGATTACACCAGAAGTGTGTTTATCAAGCCTGTGAACGGGGCGAGGAACAAAACCTTTCGAATTCCCGTACGCCATCAATCCTTCAACCAGGGTGATTATCTGGATTCCCTTACCGGGATGAACGGAGATTCCTGAAGGTTTGTCAACTGCAACTATAAGATCATCTTCGAACAAAATGTCGAGTGGAATGTGTTTAGGCGTCAGTTCGCGCGATTCTTCGAGACGCTTCAGTTTCGAAGGATCTCCCGAGAAGACTACCTGAATCTTATCGCCTATTTCCATTTTCCATGAGCCGTCTCTGATTTTATTCCCATTGACCCTAACATTGCCCCTTCTCAGCAATTTGTATATTGAGGAGAGCTTCAAATCGGAAAGCTCTTTCCTCAAAACCCGGTCCAATCTCTCGTAAAAATTTTCTTTTGTTACTTTGAACTCCCTTTCGATCGAAATCACTCCACTCAAATTAAAGGGGGCATTAAGCCCCCTTAGAAAATTCAATCCTCAACGCCTAGACCTTTGCCGATACTCTCCACAATATCCCCAACTGTGGAGATGTTCTCGATCTGCTCGTCTTCAACCTTGAAATCAAATTCGTCCTCAAGTGCCATTACCAGGTCGACCAAATCGAGTGAATCTGCTCCGAGATCCTCGGTCAAATCTGAATCCATGGCGATTTCATCTTCCTCGACTCCAAGCTTCTCAGAAATTATTGTTTTTACTCTGTCGAATACTTCATCAACTGTCAAAGGACATCCTCCCTTCGAGATCTTTCTCAAATTGCAATAATTATAGTGATACCAGGCTCCAAAGTCAAATTCTGGATTCCTAGAAGCTTTCATTATTATATAATAATTTGAAGGTCTTTACTTCTGGAGGTTTGCTATGAGACTCTATAGAGAGATGAAAGAAACAGTTGCCAGGCGCCTAACAACTTTTCCGAAAGTTGCGATGATACTTGGGTCGGGACTGGGTTACCTTACTGAGCAATTTGAAGAACCCTTGGCAATAGATTACAGAGAAATTCCGGGATTTCCCACAGCTACCGTTGAAGGTCATTCAGGCAGGCTAGTCTTCGGGACATTCCAAGGACTCCCGGTGGTGGCAATGGAAGGACGTTTTCACTTCTACGAAGGTCATAGAATTGAAGACGTTTCCTCACCAATATATCTCTTTAAAGAACTTGGCGTAAGCAACTTGCTCATTACAAATGCTTCTGGCGGAATAAACAGAAGCTTCTCTCCCGGGGATATAGTTGCAGTGACAGATATCATAAACTTTGGATTTCGCAACCCTCTGAGGGGAGAAAATGACCGCCGTTACGGCCCGAGATTTCCCGACATGTCGGAGATAATTGATTTTGCCTGGCTAAAAGTCTTGAAATCAAGGCTCGAGAAAGCAAAGATAGATTTGAAGGAAGGAACCTACTGCTGGACTCTGGGACCGAGTTATGAAACGCCTGCAGAGATAAGGGCTTTTGAATTCTTCGGGGCAGATCTCGTGGGGATGTCGACGGTCCCCGAAGTAATCACCGCGAGACATTGTGGCATAAAGCTTCTGGTTTTATCGTGCGTGACAAATATGGCATCTGGGATCCTCAAGGAGAAGCTCACTCATGCCGATGTGGTGAAAACGGCAAACAGAATAAGACCCAAATTCACTGCAGTTGTCCAGCACGCGGTTGAGTCGATTAAGGAGACTGAACAATGATAAGGAAGATCACCAGCATTGTATCATGCATACAGAAGGCCAACGACATTCTCGTTGTGGGTCATATAATGCCAGACGGTGATTGTATCTCGTCAGTGGTGTCACTTTCGATGGGACTCGAGAAGTTTGGCAAGAAGGTTACACCGGCAATTGACTGGAAGATTCCGGCGAATTTTACAGTCTTTCCCTGGATAGATAGAATTAAGGATTTCAGTAATGATGTTGTGGAGCCCAATCTAATAATCATTGTAGACGCTTCATCTCCAGATAGAATCGGTAGATTTGAACAGCTTTTGCGAAAAGGAATCCCTTCAGTGGTTATTGATCACCACGCAACCAACACCTATTTTGCAGACGACTGTTGGGTAGATCCATCATATTCTTCGGCTGCTCAAATGGTTCTTGACCTTCTAAAACTCATGGATGTTGAATATGACGCCGATCTCGCACTGATGAACTACATAGGCATTGCAACAGATACTGGTTTCTTCAGATATTCGAATGTAGATAGCTCGGTTTTCGAGGCCGCTGCGGAGCTTGTGAGATTAGGAGCCGATCCCACCTTCGTGGCAACGTCAATCCTTGAAACAAGAAAGATCGAAGAACTTTTCCTTGAGAGGGATGCGATCGACAATATAAAGATGCTATCAAACGGCAGGTTTGCATATTCCTACCTTGAGTTGGAGGATTTTGAAAAGTACTCACTCACAGAAGATGATTTTGTGGGTTTCGTCGGCGATCTGAGATCGATAAAGAGCGTTGAAGTTGCTCTGTTTGCCTCAGAAGCGAGTAAAGGAGAAGCTCATGTCTCGCTGAGATCGAAGAGCTACTTCGACGTTAGCAAAATCGCCGTTGCGTTTGGAGGGGGAGGACATCAAAAGGCTTCCGGTTTCACTCTGAGATACGACGACAATCTAGAGGATGCTCTTGCCGAAACGATTGAAATGATAGATTCTCAACTTCAACAAAAAGAAAAACATTAGGCTATTAATCTAGCCAGAAGCTGTATGAACTGGGTTATAGGCCACATAATAAGCTGGATTATCCCCATGAGTGACAGCACGAGAAGTGTCAGTATTCCATATAGTTCATATTTGACAAGCCAGTTCACTTGGCTCTCCGGAACAAGCATTGTAACAATGTTTGCCCCGTCAAGAGGGGGTATAGGGATCAAGTTGAAAAGCGCAGTGTTAAGATTTATCACCATTGTCCAGTAAACAACGTCTGCTAAATAACTTGCGGGAAAAGAGCTGACCGTTTCTGGCATGAAGGTGGAGAACCTGTGAAGACCGGAGAGATAGAAGATCAGACCTGTGATAACTCCAAGCGAGAAGTTCGCAATAGATCCGGAAAGTGCCGTCAGTATTGCCTTGAAATACTTGGCTTTTCTGAGCTTCCAGTAGTTGACGGGAAACGGTCTCGACCAGCCGAACTTGAAGAAATAGAACATTAATAAACCGACAGGGTCAATTCTTCTGATGAAGCCGGGTCCTCCCCATTCCGGCTTGGTGGCTTCGAAACGTCTCGCGGTTATAAAGCGAGCATACTCATGGGAGAGTATTGCCGCAGCAATGGCGGGAGTTAGACAAAAGAAATTCCTCATCATCTCAAACATCTTTCTCATCCCTTCCCGATAGAACGACGGTTATCTCTCCCTTCACTTCGGAAAACGCGAACTTCTGGATAGCGTCAGAAACGCATCCGAAAAAAGACTCCTGGAAGAGTTTGGTCAGCTCTCTTCCGATGAATATCTCTCTGTCGCCAATAATTTCAAGGATTTCGCGCAATGTCTCCATTAGTCTGAATGGTGACTCGAAGAATACAATGAGGCTTTCGCCGTAACTGCCCCGAGAAATCTTTCTCAACAGTCTTCTCCGATTCTTGCCTCTAGGCAGAAAGCCGAGAAATGTGAAATGACTTCCTGGAAAACCGCTGACAGCAATTGCCGACGTAACGGCACTTGGACCTGGTGAAACGTCAACTTCAAAACCTCTATCACGGCAAATCCTGATAATTTTGGCCCCTGGATCAGAGATGACGGGCATTCCTGCGTCACTGGAAAGTGCGATCTCTGCTCCTTCGTCAAGTTTTCGAATTATGAAAGACAGTCTTTCTTCCTGGTTATGCATATTCAGGGATACCACATCTTTGTTTTCTATCCCTAGAGAGGAGAGAAGTGACCTCATTCTCCTCGTATCTTCTGCAAGGATCAAATCGGCTTCCTCAAACACTCTCTTCCCTCTAATCGTCATGTCATCGAGATTTCCAATGGGAGTGCCTACGATCCAGAGTTTCCCCTTTTTCTCAGTCACTTTCGACCTCCAAGAGGAAGCTTCGACGCAACTCCTGATCTTCTTGGAAACTCACTCGGAGTAGCTCTTTCCTTCTCGTAAACTACCATAAACCTCTTCGAACCGTCAGAAAGTCTGTACTCTTTTTCACACGAGAGCCGTAATCCAAGAACTCTTTCTGCTGCATCAGAAAACACCTTCTCATCAAGCCACCCGGGACCCTTGTAAAGGTAGATGTATCCCCCAACCTTAACTAGAGGAGCCGCGAGTTCCAGCGAAATATCGCATCTGCCAACTGCCCTCAAGAAGGCTGAGTCGAAAGTCTCTCCTGCTTCTTTTGCGAATTCTTCTGCTCTTGCTGTCTTTACGGCAACATTTGTCAGGTCTAAATCCCGGGCAAATCTTTCGATCTCCCTGGTTTTCTTTGCGATTGATTCAAGAAGTGTCCAGTTTGACTTAGGAAAAGAAATCGCCAAAACAAG
The DNA here is from genome assembly GCF_002752615.1 of Mesotoga sp. H07.pep.5.3. Lineage (NCBI taxonomy): Bacteria > Thermotogati > Thermotogota > Thermotogae > Kosmotogales > Kosmotogaceae > Mesotoga > Mesotoga sp. H07.pep.5.3. Next base: position 68,402 of record NZ_AYTV01000012.1, on the reverse strand, counting down.
ACCTGGGATCCCGCCTCCACTTCCAATGTCTATGCAGCGGCCCGATAGAGAAGAACCTTCAAACGGAATAATGGTGTCTTCGATGTGAACTGTCATTGCTCTTTCAAATTCCTTAATTGAGCTTAGATTGTGGGGAGAAGAGAGCATGAGCTCTATAAGTTTTTCATATTTCGCGAAAAACGACGGCTCAAGAAATTCACTCGAGAAAACCATTTTTCATTCCTTTTCTATACATGCGTATGCTTCGTGATTGTGAATTGACTCCTGACTGATCGCTTCGACTCTGTACCAGTTGATCCGACTATCATCTTGAAGAAGTAAGACGACTTCTCGCGAAAGATCTTCCACAAATCTGGGGTTGTCGAAAGAGTGCTCGGTGATGAACTTCTCGTCTTCTCTTTTGAGCAAAGAAAAGATTGGAGCACTTGCGGATTTCTCGACATACTCGATGATTTCTTCAATCCAAACAAGCGAATTCATTCTTACGGAAACAAAAACCTCTGCCCTTTGATTGTGAGCACCTCTGTCACTAATCTCTTTTGAGCAAGGACAGACGGTCATGACCGGAACCTTGACTCCAAGGACAAAATCAAACGTCCCATCCTTCATTGCAATGAAGGAACACTTGAATGAGCTGAAACTCTCACTCCCGCTTATTGGAGCTTTCTTTCTTATAAAGTAAGGAAACTCAACCTTGATATGAGCCACATCGGCTTTCAAGGAGTCTCTCATGTCATTCAAGATTGACTCCATGCTTCTGGGAGTGATTTTCTTGTGGTGTCTCTCAAGGACCTCTACGAATCTTGACATGTGAGTACCACGAAAATCCTTAGGAAGATCCACAAACAGATCGAATTTCCCCACAGTATTCTGTGTTCCGAATTTTCTGTCTAGTACTACTATGGGATACTCAATTGACTTTATCCCGACCATGTTGATTTTGATGTTTCTCTTGTCCTTCTCATTCTGAACGTCTCTCAAGATCAAACACCCCTTGAATCTGTGGTCTCAAAGAGGTATAATCAGCTAAGTGGAGGCGTATCCTAACTGGCTAAGGAGCCGGTCTTGAAAATCGGTGGGGTTGACGCCCCTTGTGGGTTCGAGTCCCACCGCCTCCGCCAAAACCGGGGGTTTCCCCGGTTATTTCTTTAGCGGACCGAAATCGGAAAAAGGCCATATAGTCAACATCGGACTACCGATTATTGCCTCCTCTGGAACGAATCCAAAATACCTGCTATCGAAGCTATTTGCTGAGTTATCACCCATCATAAATTGGAACCCTTCCGGCACGGTAACTCTTACCACTCCCGTTGACGGATCCTGAGTGATGTACTTCTCCAGACCGAGGGGCTCCAACTCTGTTTCGAAGAACTCAGTATATTCGATCAGCCCCTTATAGGCCTGATAAAGCCTGTAATAAGGGGAGAATCTCACCGAGGGATCGTCGGGGTGAGCCAAGCCTAAATAGAAGCTGGGATCGTAAAACACTCCCTCTCTAACATAACGCCTTTCTTCAAGTGCAGGTGGAATCTCTCCATTTACGTAGAGCTGGTATACGGGATTCGCCGCAGTATAATCAGGCGCTCTTCTGAGTTCAAGAACGTCTCCAGCCTTTCCCACCAATCGCTTTACATATTTGACATGACCCCTGTACTTGGCTGGAGAAAAAAGATCCATGAATTTATCAAACCCTCTGAGATACTTCTGAGACTCAATATCCACATAAGGCGTCCAGAACACCACTATGTCCCCGTAATCAGGCTCTCTGTATTCGTAAGTGATCTTCTCCACAAACAATCTGGCGGGAGGATTTATGGTTGGTATCATTGAACCTGTCGGAACCAGCATTGTCTCAAAAACAAACAAACGAATAATCGTACCAAATACGACAGCATAAAGAATCGCCTTTCCCCACTCCTTAACTTCGTGGAGAAAGCGCGATTCCTTCTTGTCAGAACCCTTTTTCGACTTTTTGGCAGACACTTAGCCTCAGTCCCTTTTCTCTTTTATCTTTACCTTACCCTTCACGTCTCTAATGTAGTAGATCTTCGCTCTTCTGACCTTTCCCCTTCTAAGAACTTCAATCTTCTCGAGAGAAGGGCTTGTGAACGGGAATATCCTTTCTACACCAACACCCGCGGCTCCTACTCTTCTGACTGTAAAGGACTTACCCGTCCCGCTCCCTCTTATTCCCATTACAATTCCCTCAAAGGCCTGAATTCTTTCTTTGTTGCCCTCTTTGATTCTAACGCTTACTCTGACGGTATCGCCCGGGCCCATCTTTGGCAGGTCGTCCCTCAAATGCTCATTTTCCAGAGATCTTATGTACTGATCCATCTTTATCCCTCCTAACTTCTACTGTATCTTCATGAATTAATCTATCTAAAACTATTGCAACTGCTGCTCTCACAGAGAGGTGGTTAAAATCCGAATTCGCTCTAAGCGGTTCAAGAGCATAGTCGCAAATCTTCTCAATTTCACCGGGTAAGCCCCAGCTTGTTCCAAAGAGGAGAAGATGGGGTTTTACACTTTTGACAATTATCCTTCGCATGGCATCGAAAGTGATTCTGTCTTTTCCCCTCTTTGCCGAAGTAAAAACGAGGTCGGGCCTCTGTCCTTCGATTTCTTCTATTTGCTCTAGAACATCTTCCATGTATGATGCCCTCTCAACTACTTTAAGCGCTTCACTTCTGCTGGGGTTGTATTCCCTTCCAAACTCCTCAAGCCAGTAATTTAGAACGTTATCTACTATCTCTCTCTGAGCCGGGAGATTACTTACCACGAAGTAACCCTTGACATTGTATGTTCTGCACGTTCGGGAAATATCGTGAACATCCAGATTCGTGACTGCGCTGGAAACGATATTTCCATGTCTGCCCAAAACAGGGTAATGAATCAAAGCGAGATATATGTTATTCAGCATCCTTTTTCAGCTCCTTGAAGAGCAACAATAGTGCTTTCTTGTCAGTCAGGTCAAAATCATGCTTGAGAAAGATATCCGGCCTTCTTTCGATAGTTCTGAGCAAACTTTCCATTCTTCTATGAATCTCTATCATTTCATGGTTCCCACTGAGCAATACTTCGGGCACTTCCATGCCGTTTACTTCTCTGGGCCTCGTATAATGAGCATAATCAAGAAGATCTGAGAAGAAAGAATCGTTAATTACCGACTCCATATCACCGACAACTCCTGGAACAAACCTTGAAATGACTTCTATCATCAACAGTGCCGGGATTTCTCCACCGCTGAGTACGAAATCACCGATCGAAATCTCCTCGTCAATGGAACTCATTGCCCTTTCATCTATTCCCTCATAACGCCCGCAAACAAAAACTATGTGGCTAAGCTTACTCAGTTCAAGAGCTTTTTTGTTGTCAAAGAGCTTGCCCTGCGGAGACGGATAGACAACGTGGGGCTTGCTGTCATCCGAAAAGCGACTTGCAACTGCTTTGATTATTGGTTCGGCCTTCATTACAAGGCCGCTCCCCCCTCCGAATGGGTAGTCATCGGTTGTTCTGTGACGATCATCGGTGAAATCTCTTATATCGACCGATTCAAAAGCAATTATGCCGTTTTTAATAGCCCTTGATATTACCCCCCAGTTGAAGACCGTTTCAAACAGCTGGGGAAAGATCGTCAATACCTCTATCTTCATTCGGGCTTGACCTCTTCGAATTCCATAGATCTGGCAACAATCGTCTTATCTTTAAAATTGAGCTCGAGAATGTAGTCTCTAATTATTGGAATAAGCTCTTCACGAACAGTCAAGTCCTCTTCACGAACGACCACCATAACATCATTTGCTCCAGTTTCGATGATGTCATTTACAGTTCCTATGAAACGCCGGTTCTCATCGAATACACTACTCCCAAGAATCTGAAAGTAATAATACTCTCCCTGTTTCAACTCAGGCAAGACACGTTCTTCAACGTATATATGGAAGCCTACAAGCCTTTCTGCTTGACCCATAGAGTCTATTCCCTCGAAATGCAAGATCCAACCTTTGGTGGCTCTCCTGGCTCCATCGATTGAAGTTACAAACCGCGAACGGGTCTTTTCATCATAAAGCAGAACCTCCTGGATCTCTTTGAAAGCTGTTTCATCTTCAAGAGCGACTTTTACCTTCATCTCGCCACGAAGTCCGTGAGGCTTCACTATTCTCCCGATTGGAACCATTTCCTCCAAAGACTTGTCTTTCAGTTCGCTCATCTTACCACCTTTAGGATAAAACTCTCCTTTGATGATCCGGCGAGTGCGTTGAGGAGAACATTGATTGACTTGATAGTTCTACCGTCTTTTCCAATTATTTGGCCGACATCTTCCTCTGCAGCGCTGATTTCAAAGACCATGTTTCCGCTTTCGTCTACTGCTTCAGTAACGGTTATCCGATCGGGCTCCCTCACTATTCCCTTCAGAATATGTTCTAGCACTTCCTTCATTACTCTGCTTTCTCTCCCGATTCCTTGACATACTTCAGCTCGTGGACCTTCTTCATAACTCCGAACCTTGCAAGAATCGATCTTGCGGTCTCAGTCGGCTGAGCACCTTTCATTATCCAGCTAACTGCCTTGTCTACATCGACACTCATAATGCCGGGATCTCTTATCGGATCATAGAATCCCAGAGAGTCAATATAGGCCCCGTCTCTACGCTTTTGTGAATCCACTACGACAAGCCTGAAAAACGGCCTGTTCCTTCTACCCATCCTTGTAAGCCTAATCTTTACCATTCTTTTCGTGCACCTCCTGATTCTCTACTATCTAAAATGAAAATCCTTTCATACCTTTAAGTAGTTTCCCTTTTCTTCCGAACTGCTTCATCATACTCCTCATCTGATCGTACGACTTAAGGAGTTTGTTGACATCCTGAATAGTTGTTCCGCTACCTCTCGCTACTCTTTGCTTTCTAGAATAGTTCAGAAGCTTTGGATTCCTTCTCTCTTTAGATGTCATGGAGTGGATGATCGCCTCTGTTCTCTTCATGCTCTTTTCGCTTCCTGCAAGATCAACGTCTTTAGGGGCGCCAGGTATCATCTCCATGATGTCTGCAATCGACCCCAGCTTTTTTACTTCTTTCAGTTGATCAAGGAAGTCCTCAAGATCAAATTTGTTCTTGAGAAATTTCTCTTCCATTTCTTTGGCCTTTTCTTCGTCAATGTTATACTGTAGCTTATCGATGAGCGACAAAACATCGCCCATTCCCAGTATTCTTCCTGCAACTCTGTCTGGATGAAAGGCCTCAATACCGTCGGGCTTTTCCGAGATTCCAATGAACTTGACGGGTTTTCCCGTTACATGCCTTATTGAAAGAATTACTCCGCCTCTCGCGTCGCCATCAAGTTTTGTGACAACAAACCCGGAAAGCTCGAGCGCTTCGTTAAATGCCTTCGCTGAGTTCACGGCGTCCTGTCCAGTCATGGCATCAACAACCATTAGTATCTCATCGGGCTTAACAGCGGAAACGATTTCCTTCAACTCTCTCATCATCGCATCGTCTATGTGAAGTCTACCCGCGGTGTCTAGAATCACCACATCATTTATGTTCCTAACCGCCTGCTGCATTGCTTCCTGAACTATCTTTACGGGATTCTTTCTGTCGCCCGTGAAAACAGGCATATCAATCTGTTTTCCAAGTTGCATCAGCTGATCAATTGCCGCTGGTCTGTACACGTCCGCAGCTACAAGAAGAGGTTTTCGGCCTTCCTTTCTCAACAATGTACCCAGCTTGGCCGTAGTAGTCGTTTTCCCACTTCCCTGAAGACCCACCATCATTATCTTCGAAGGCTGGCTAGAAAGCTTCAACGGAACCGACTTCTCGCCAAGCATCTTGATCAGTTCGTCTCTGACAATCTTTATAAACTGCTGATCAGGCGTGAACGATTTCAGTACCTCTTCTCCAAGCGCCTTCTCAGTGATGCCGCCTATAAACTCCTTGACAACCTTATAGTTGACGTCCGCCTCCAGAAGCGACAACTTGACCTGCTTTACAGCATCTTCTATATTCTTCTCAGAGATTCTTCCCTTTCCACTTAGCAGCTTGAAAGCTCTGCCCAGCTTTTCCTGGAGATTCTCAAACATCTGAACACCTCCGCAGCTTGAAAAGTATACAACGGGCCAGCGTTTGTATGTTGAACTTATCTGAACAACAACAGCGATTATCAGGCAAGTATATTAATTTTTAGTTACCGTGAAGGTATCAATATACTTAATTAATCTATGAATCTTCGAAGAAAGTGTTTCTAAGGATTAATGTCAGTCATCCATCTTGGCATCGGAGAATTCTATAAAAAAGACCAAAAGAGGAAAATAGCTTCTTAGCCCCAGTCTTTCGCATTCAGTTTTTTGTAACAATCTCTACAAACCGCGATGTATTTTTCCATACCACCTATATCTATTTCACTGTCAGTTGGACCTGAAATTCTGTGAGTAACGGTGGCATTGTACTCACCGCATATGTGACAGACAGCCTTCTTCTTTATCACCTCGTCTGCCGCAGCCATCAGATTCGCGGTTACGGCAAAAGGCCTGTGCTTGTAACTTAAATCGAGACCAACACAGAATACATCTACACCACTGAAGATTATCTCTTCTACAATGCGAAGGAGGTTTTCGTCAAAAAAGTTGATTTCATCAATAAAAATCGCGTCGAGTTTCCCCTTTTCCTTGGACACGATTTCCTTGATTTCGGAGGAATCGTAAACATTTATCGCTTCCGCCATCTGACCGGAGTGACTTACAACATGATCAGAAGAGTATCTGTCGTCTATTACTGGTTTGAAAACCTTTATTCGCTTCTTTCCAAGTGTGTAAATTTCAATCATGGAAAGAAGCGTCGAGGTCTTTCCCGAATACATTGGTCCCACTACGACCGTGAGCTTACCGGACATATCTTCAACCCCTTATCACGTAATTAAGACTGCTCCTTATCCCAAGCATAAACTGCTCGACCGACCTGGTCTGTGAGCAAAACTCTCCGCTTACCTTTACTGCTTCTCCAATAGCTTCTTCTGGAGATGCTCCATTCATGAGTAGCAGCGAAAAAACCGATCCAAATATATCCCCGCTTCCGAAACGATTCTTCCCAACCACAGGTGGCAAATAATCTTTACCAGCAAAGTAAACGCCCTTTTCTGAAGCCTTTATAATCAGGCGCCTGTCGCTTTTTTCAAATGACATGTACTCATTTGCCAGAATAAAATCATACTTCCCCAGTCCATCGAGACCTTTGAACTCATGAAAGGGAGATGGATCAACAACTTTGATCCTCGACTTCACCGAACTAATAACTGATGCAGCTTGCTGACCAATTTCCAGAGTACTGTAGAGCAGATCGTACTCTTCATCGATCAGAATTCCTACCAGCTCTTGATTTGCGTCGACAGGCTGAGGTTTCTGCACGGCAATGACATCAGAACCGCTGAAGAGAAAAATACCGTGTGCACAATCAGGCATAACGGGGATTGATCTGAAAGACCACCGATCAGAATCGCAAACACCAAAACAACTCAAAAATAGGACTTCAGCACCGAGTAACAAAAGAGAGGTTGCCACATTGAATGCCGATCCTCCATCTGTCTTGACTATACTGGCTTTGTGACCGCTGCCCGATACTTCAACATCCTCTAGGTAACCTCCAAGAACCAGGGCCCTAAACTTACTTCGTTCTGTAAAGTCTGTCACCGGCATCTCCTAGACCCGGAATTATATAGGCATGGTCGTTGAGTCTTTCGTCGAGAGCCGCCGTAAAGATCTTCACGTCGGGATGATTCTTCTCAATGAATCTTACACCCTCCGGAGCAGCGATGAGACACATTAGCGAGATTTGTTTCGCCCCGGCTTTCTTCACTACTTTCAGAGCCCACGATGAGGACACTCCCGTTGCCAGCATAGGGTCTAGAACGAATAGCTGAGTATTTTCATCAACACTCGGAAGCTTTGAATAGTACTCCACCGGCTGTATTGTGTCGGGATCTCTATATATTCCGATGTATCCGACCGAAGCGTTGGGCATCAATGAAAGAACTCCTTCCACCATTCCCAGGCCGGCCCTGAGGATGGGAACGACCGTCACTTTCTTATCCTCTATACACTGGCCCACCATCTTCACCAGCGGTGTCTTGATTTCCTTATCGTACGTCGGTATATGTCTCGTCGCCTCGTAAGTAAGGAGTAATGTGATTTCTTTTAAGAGCTCCCTGAATTCCTTCGGACCGGTCTGATCATCTCTCATTATTCCAAGCTTATGTTGAATAAGCGGATGGTTGACTACCGTAAGCTGGTCAAACACCTGCATCACTCCTGTGAATCAGATCTGAATAGAGTGGGAATTTGCTTGTTAGCGTCTTGACTTCCTCACTGATCTCTCTCACTTTTGTCTGTGAGATCTCTCCCTTTTCTCCCTCTATGCTCTCTAGAACTCGAATAATTAAATCGGCAATCAAGGGCATTTCTTTCTCAGTCATACCCCTTGTAGTAATCGCAGGAGTTCCGATCCTTATTCCACTGGTGACAAAAGGTGACCTGGTTTCTTTTGGGATAGTATTTTTGTTGACCGTAATGTCCGCTTTTTCCAGGGCCTTTTCCGCAGCTTTTCCAGTAACATTCATAGGATTCAGATCAACGAGGAACAGATGTGTGTCTGTACCCCCAGATACTATCCTAAGACCTTTTTCCTCAAGCGACTTCGCCAGTCTGCGAGTGTTGTAGATGATGTTCTGCTGATAAGCCTTGAATTCGTCTCTTAGAGCCTCGCCAAACGAAACTGCTTTTGATGCGATCACATGCATGAGCGGGCCACCTTGAGTACCCGGAAACACCATCTTGTCAACCGACTTTGCGATCTCCTCGTTATTTGTGAGAATCATTCCCCCTCGTGGCCCTCTCAGGGTCTTGTGCGTCGTAGTCGTCACAACATGTGCAAAATCTAGGGGGTTAGGGTAAAGTCCTGCGGCTACAAGGCCGGCAAAGTGGGCCATATCTACCATCAGAACGGCGTGTACCTCGTCGGCAATATCTCTGAATTTTTTGAAATCGATTATTCGGGAATAAGCGCTTCCGCCGGCAACAATTACAGAAGGTTTAGCATCAAGAGCAACTTTCCTCACTTCATCATAGTCGATTACCTCGGTTTCCTCATTGACTCCATAAGAGACTGCATTGAAGAGTTTCCCGGAGAAATTGACCGGAGATCCATGAGTTAGGTGGCCCCCGTGGCTCAAAGACATACCCATAATCGTATCGCCTGGCTTGGCAACTGCCAGATAAGCAGCCATGTTTGCCTGAGAACCCGAATGGGGCTGGACGTTGACAAACCCTGCATCAAAAAGTTTCTTGGCTCTCTCACGCGCCAGATCTTCAACTTCGTCAACGAAGACACATCCTCCGTAATACCTTCTGGAAGGATAACCCTCTGCGTATTTGTTCGTCATGACCGATCCCATTGCTTCCATTACAGCCCTGGAAACAAAATTCTCTGAAGCGATCAACTCAAGCCCGTTTATCTGTCTTTCAAGCTCTTTGAACATTATGTCGAAGACTTGTTTATCAGTTTTCTCTAGAGATTCCCACATCCAAATAACCTCCTCCAGATTCTATTCAAACATTCCTCTCAGCGATACGTCATATGGCGGCCTCGCAATTCCCTTTTCCGTGATTATTCCTGTTATCAAACTCGATGGGGTTACATCAAATGCTGGATTCAAACACCTCACGCCTTCCGGCGCAATTTGTTGATTGCCTATGTGAGTTATCTCTCTATGGCTCCTCTCTTCTATCGGTATTTCTTCTCCAGAAGCGGTTGTGAGATCCACAGTGCTCAGTGGGGCAGCTATGTAGAAAGGAATCCCATGCCTCTGGGCAAGTATTGCAACGGAATACGTCCCAATTTTATTCGCGGCATCGCCATTAGCTGCAATTCTATCTGCTCCGACTAGAACCAGGTCAATGAATCCCTTCTTCATTACCCATCCTGCCATGTTGTCACATATTAGTGTCACGTCGATCCCTGATTTAATGAGTTCCCAGGCCGTCAACCGCGCTCCCTGAAGATAAGGGCGAGTTTCATCGGCGAAGATTTTGATTCTCTTACCCTGTTCCACAGCAGCTCGCATTACCCCGAGAGCCGTGCCGTAATCGACTGTTGCAAGAGCTCCGGCATTACAGTGAGTTAAAATTCCATCTCCATCTCTCACAACCGTTGCTCCATTTCTTCCTAACGATTTATTGATTTCTATATCCTCTTTTGCAATACTCAGGGCCGCTCGCTCGAGCGACTCGATGAGTTTCTTCCTTTCCAAACCCCAGTTAGAATTAAGAGCGTTTTCCATTCTGTCCAGGGCCCAAAAGAGGTTCACGGCAGTGGGCCTACTCTCGGAAAGCCTTTTCTTAACAGTTGTCATGTGATCCAACAAGACTTCATCGGAAGCATCCAGTACTTCCTGTGCACCTAGCAGATAACCGAAGGCTGCAGTGGCGCCTATTGCTGGAGCACCTCTGACTATCATTTCTCTTATCGCAACATATACTTCTTCATGGTTCCTGCATTCTACATACTCTTCTGCCGTAGGAAGCTTCCTCTGATCAATCATTTTCAGGCGGTCTTCGCTCCACTCAAGTGTCAAACTTTTGAAATGACTCACTGAACTTTCACCCTTTTCACTATCTCCCTCACTGTTTCCCGGTAAGCGGTTTCCAGCTCAGATCCTCTCATGTTAGTCACAATGCTTTTCCCGGTGTCTGAAAAACCTACGAGTGCGGGATCAAATGGAAGAGAACCGATTAGCGGAATCTTGAAGAGATTTTCAAGATCCTTTCCTCCGCCCTCGCCAAAGAGTCTTATCACTTCTCCGCAGTGTGGGCACCTCAAATAAGACATATTCTCGACAATTCCAAGAATATCTCTGTGCATGGTCTTGACAAGATTAATCGCCCTCTTCACGTCCTGAACGGCAACTGCCTGGGGAGTAGTGACTACAACGGCCACAAGATCGGTTAGAGTCTGCAGAACGGTGAGCGGCTCGTCTCCCGTCCCTGGAGGAGAATCGATTACGAGAAAGTCTAGTTCACCCCACATAACATCCCCGAGAAACTGGTAGATCGCTGTCGTCTTCATCGGCCCACGCCAAATCACCGGAGCATCCTCTTCAACGAAACTTGAGATGCTAATAACCTTCAGGTTAGGCAGAGCCTCGGGAGGGAAAATCTGTCCTTCTACAACTTCGGGCTGCTTTTTCAGACCGACCATCCTCGCTACGTTGGGTCCATGGAGATCTATATCCATCAGACCGGTCTTGAAGCCTTCATCTGCCAAAGCTAGCGCTAGATTGACCGCGACCGTCGTCTTGCCAACTCCCCCCTTTCCAGACATAACGAGTATCTTATTCTTTATTGACTTAACGTTGTCTCTTATGGTTTCCATTCTCTCTGCCATTTCTTTTGGATTCACTTTTCTTCACCTTCATATTCAATTCTCATTGACATATCAGCCGTTTTGCCAAGCATAGCCGAGACAGAACAGTATCTTTCCTGAGAGAGGGTAACCGCCTTTTCTATCTTATCCTTCGGTAGATTCTTACCCGAGAAGTGATATACGAGTTCGATGCTCGTGAATACTTTCGGATGTTCCTTTGCATGCTCATAATTTGCAGAAATCCAGTACTCGTAGTCCGTAACCTTCATCTTGGAGAGAATCGAAACTACATCCATTGAAGTGCAACCCATCAGCGCGGCCATTACCATCTCCATTGGAGCTGGCGCCGATCCATCGCCTCCAGAACTTTCATTTGCATCCATATGTATATCATGGCCAGAAGGAGTCTTTGCATAGAAGGCCATCTTTCCTATTCTCCTTGCAGAGTATTCCATCGTCCTTCATCTCCCTTCAAAAAAAAAGGGCCTGAGCCCCTTTTAATTTCCATTCAACGCCGATTTGGCGATTTCACAATACTCCTTGAACGTTCCAAAATCGTTGACTGCAAGATCGGCAAGCATTTTTCTGTTTATGTTTACTCCTGCAATCTTCAAACCATGAATCAGATCGTTGTACTTAGTTCCTGCGATTCTTGCGCCAGCATTTATTCTAGTAATCCAGAGCTTCCTGAAATCTCTCTTTCTTACTTTCCTTCCTGCGTACGCGTACACTCCGGATCTTATGTAGTACTGCTTTGCAAGTCTGTACCTTCTACTGAGGGCACCTCTGTATCCTTTAGCGGCTTTCAAATATCTCAGCTTTTTCTTCTTAGAGTTTACTCCACCTTTTACACGCATCTAAATCTCACCTCACAACAGGGTCAAATGCCCAGGCTTTTCTTAACTTTCTTCTCATATCCGCCCTCGACCAGTTTCCACTTTCTGGCCTCACGACGGCTGCTTTCGCTCTTCTTACCGGTATTATGGCCAGTTCCAGACTGATTTCTCATGATCTTTCCACTACCGGTCACCTTATACCTTTTGGCACTTGCCTTATGAGTCTTCATTTTTACTTTGTTGCCCATTATCTTTACCTCCTTGAGGAGTTGTCTTTGGCTTAAGGATCATCCACATATCTCTCCCCTCCAGCTTTGGAGGCCGATCGATATCGGAAATCTGCTGAAGCTGATCTGCAACTCGTTCGAGAATCTCTCTCCCTTTATCTGAAAAGACAATTTCCCTTCCTCTGAACATGATTACCACTCTTACTTTGCTTCCCTTTTCAAGAAACTCTTTGATCCTGTTCGTCTTGGTCTGGAAATCGTGTTCATCGATTCTAATCCTGAATTTCATCTCTTTAAGCTGGGACTGCTTAGTTTTCTTCTTCGCTTCCTTCTTGCGCTTGTCTTTTTCGTACTTGTACTTCCCATAATCCATGATCCTTGCAACTGGCGGATTCGCCGCAGGTGCTACAAGAACAAGATCCAGTCCCTTTTCTCTGGCAATTCTCAAAGCTTCTGACGTCTGGACTACCCCAAGCTGTTCGCCGTTCATGTCAACAAGTCTAACCGTCTTCGTCATTATTTCGTTGTTCTTCGGAGTTGAGTCACCTCTTGCGATACTACATCACCTCTCAAAAAAAATTGGCGGAAAATCCCGCCATGTCAATAACCCTTCTTTCAGGTATCGACCCCTCAACCTTAGGGCGGGGGTGGGAGAACTTCTCCACTTAATCTTCTCACTCTGGTGAGCCGTGCAGGGATCGAACCTGCAACCTATTGATTAAGAATCAATCGCTCTGCCTGCTGAGCTAACGGCCCACTAACGGTATTTATTCTATCTCATGCGAATGAACCTGTCAACCGGGTTTCAACGGTAAAGATCGTCTCTAAAGTTGGAGAAATAACCGTGTGAATCACGGCTCTCTCCGAATCGATACTTCTTGACCAGCCTAATGTCGATCTCGGCAGAAGCAAAACCTTCGGCTCCTCCGCAATCTACAATAATCTCGCCTGAAGGTGAGATTATTCTGCTTTCTCCAACAAAGTTCATTGTCTTATTTGTACCGCACTGGCTAGAGGCGACCAGGAAGCATCCATTCTCTATTGAGCGGGCTCTGGTTGCTGTCTCAAAGATCAATTTCCTTTCCCTTCCAAAGGCAAATGGAACCAGGAGAACCTCTGCCCCCTGTTTACATAGCTTTCTTGAGATCTCTGGAAACCCTATTTCGTAACACATAAGCACTCCGAACTGGATTCCAGAGAACTCGAAAGTCTTGAATTCACTACCGGGAGTGAAGACTTTCTTTTCATCGCGGAAAAGGTGGGTTTTGTTGTAGTAAATCGGTTCTAGATAAGGCAGCATTATGACAGTAGAGTTGAAAAAACCTCCATTCGTTTTGTTTACGATTCCACCTACAACTGCAATATCATTGTAGTCTGCAAGAGCAGAGAGAACCTCCACGGTCTCTTCTTGCATTTCAGAGGCATTGCTTATAGTCGCCTCATCTGTGCCGTACCCGCTGTTGAACATCTCGGGGAGAAGAACAAGATCTACATTTTCTTCAACGAGACTCTCTATGTAACTGGTAATCTTCTCCAGATTCTCCCCAGGGGCATCATTATCGGCTCTGAATTGAACAATCCCAATTTTGATCTTTCCCGTGTTACCCATTTCAGCTTTCACCATCCTGTTCAAAGGGACTTCTAACTAATGGCTTGTAGATTCTCCTGATGTCTTGAAACGCAACAAGAGCGATCAATGCAATACCAAGGATCAAACCGCCGCTTCCAAGTCGCATCCATGCAATTCTGCTTAAGGCAGTCCCAACCAGAATCCAGTATCCCAGGGAAAGGACGACCGATAGAGATCTTCTGTGGTGAAAAAGCCCATAGAACCCCGAGACTCCCTGTGCTACTGCAAGGATTACAACTTCGCTTCTGTAAACCATGCCTGCCGTGTCTTGAAAATAGCCAAATAGAATTACAACATAGAACAAAGTAAGCGTCAAATTCTGAATCCTGGCAACCCGCTCAGTCTTGCTACCGAGGATCATTCCGATCAGGACCAGGGAAACCACAATCGCCGAGAGCATAATAGAATAGTTCAGGAATGGCATGATAAAGAGAAGAAACAGAGAAAAAATTATCCTGTATATCATCAGTAACCGTTATCTTCCAGCCACTTCTGAGCGTTTTCTTTTGCTTCCTGACCTTGAACGATAAAATCGGGCTGGAGTTCGAGTTCAAGTACCTTTCTGTAATACTGGGCCGCCAGATCCTTCTTCTTCCAAACCTGATAAAGCACCGCCAACTCATAATAGCTGTTGAGATATCCCGGATCGTTTTCGATAGCCTTCATGAACCGCTCTTCCGACTTCCCGTAATTTCTGTACGGCCAGGGTGTATCACGATCCCTCATGCCCTTAGCAATGAATGGGAATGGGCTATCAGGCATCAGTTCCATTGCTTTGTCAATACTCTTGTCGAAATCCGATATGAGAAACATGGACTGAATTATTCCTGCCATCTGAGCGAGTTGTCCTATTGCCGCTCCCTTAACATAGTAGGCCATTCCATATGAGTCATCCATTTTTATTGCCTGTTCTGCAAGCTCTCTTGCCTTGTTATAATGAGTCTCTCTTGTCTTCTTATCCTCTATCCAGTTCGCGTATTCCCGGTGACAATCCGCGAGAAGAGTGAGGATTTCTATATCTTCCAGGTCCTCAGACTCAAGTTTTTCAATGAACTCGGCCATCATTTCGGTGTCTTCCATGGCCCTTATTTGAACAAACTCGGAAAGCAACGCTTCGTATTCAGAAGCAAAGAAAACCGATGAAAAGACAATCAAAAAAATGATCACAAGCATTTTCTTCATAAAACAGCACACCTCCAAACGAAGATTGTATGATAGGAATATTATATAACTACATGAGGGAAAGATTGACGGAGGTAGGTTAATGAATAGATTTGTTGTGGTCAGGTATGGAGAAATCGCTCTGAAGAAAGGGAACAGAAAGCTTTTCGAGAAAGTCCTCGTAAACAACATAAAGAGGCAACTGGGAAGATCGACAGTCGAAAGAATCAGAGGACGGATAATCGTCTCTGTTCCCTCAGAGAGACTAAGATCGTCGATAGAAATAATGTCCAGAACGTTTGGCATACAGAACTTCAGTGTCGGAACATGGACTTCCTATGATCTGGAAGATATTTACCTGACCTCGGTCGATCTTGCAAAGGATGAAATGAAGAGAGGAAGAAAGACTTTCAAGGTTGAAACCCGGAGACTGGACAAGAGATTTCCTCTAAAAAGCGTTGAGCTGAATCCCCTCGTTGGGGAGAGAATTCTCGAAGAACTCCCTGAAACGAGTGTAGATATTCACAATCCTGAATTCAAGATAGAGATTGAGATAAGGGATGAAGGAGTGCTGATCTCGAGTGGGAAGACAACAGCAAGCGGAGGTCTTCCCGTTGGAGTTAGCGGTAGGGCTTTGTTGCTGCTTTCGGGCGGAATTGATAGCCCTGTAGCAGGGTGGCTGGCTCAAAAGAGGGGGTTGGATCTCGATGCAATACACTTCTCCAGTCCTCCTTACACCGGAGAAAGATCATTTGACAAAGTTCTGTCACTAGCGAAAACTCTCTCAATCTATAACGGTGGAAGAGAGTTCAGGCTATATTCCATGCATTTTACCGACGCTCAGATTGCAGTCCATAAACACGTTGAAGAAAGATATAGCCTGGTCTGCCAGAGAAGACTGATGATGAAAATCGCAAGTAAGATAGCAGAAGCTCAAAGAATAATCGCAATCGTTACGGGAGAGAACCTGGGCCAGGTTGCAAGTCAGACCCTTGAAAACTTGAGAGTTATCGAAGAACAGACTGAGCTAATAGTGCTCAGGCCGCTACTATCTTACGATAAAATCGAGACAATAGAGCTCGCGAAACAAATAGGCACGTTTGAAACGTCGATTTTGCCATACGAAGATTGTTGTACTGTTTTTGTTCCGTCGAATCCAGTAACAAAGGCGAGGCTTTTCGACATAAATCGGGTCGAAGCTGGACTAGACCTGGAATGTCTTGCAAAAGATATAATTGAAAAGTCCAAGATGTACCGGATAAAGAATGGCGATATACTGGAGGTAAAGAGCATTGAGATTCCTGAAGAAGCTTCTTAGCTTACTCGTAACTGTCTGGATTGCCGTGCTCGGAGTTCTCTACATCTGTGTTTATGGCGGTATAGTCATTCTAATTGGAAATGTGATCGGGAAATTCAAAGGGAAGAAAGAGAGAAAGACCTTCATTTCAAGAGAGGTCTCTAGATTCGGCAGGGCGGCTTTCGTGCTTTCGGGGTCAAGAGTAAGGTTGTCTGGTAAGGAAAACGTTCCAGAGACTGGCCCCATGGTTATCGTCGCAAATCATCAAAGCGCATTCGATATACCTCTTATACCCGGCTACGTCTACCCAGAGATAGCTTTCATTGCAAAAAAAGAGCTCTCAAAGATTCCTGGCATAAGCTGGTTCATAAGCGCGCTGGACGGAGTATACATTGAAAGAGGAAACAGATTACAAACGGCCGGCGCAATGAGGAAAATATTCAGAATTCTGAAAGAGGACGGAACGATTCTTCTTTTTCCAGAAGGGACACGAAGCGAGGCCGGTGAAATTGGGAAATTCAAAGAAGGGAGTCTATCAATTCCCTATAAACTTGGTGTGAAGGTCCTCCCCGTGGCACTTGACGGAACACGCAATCTTCTCAGGAAGAACAGCTTTCTGATCACACCTTCGAGAATCTCTCTTTCTGTTTGCAAACCTATCCTTCCCCAAGATTTCAATTCCGAGGAAGACTTCAGCGGAGAAGTCTATAATATAATTAAGGCAGCTTTGGAATCAATGAGAAATTGAGGTGGGTTCTATGTTACAGGTAAGACTGAGGGGCCTTGCTCTTGACCAGAGTAATTCCCCGGTGGTAATACTTGAAGTTGAAAAGACTAACAAAGGTTTCGGAATATGGATCGGACCGTTCGAGGCCGAAGCTCTTGCCCTCGCGATTAGCGGAAAGGACTTCCCAAGGCCCTTAACATATGACCTATTTGTAAATACGGTTACTCAACTTGGCGGGGTATTTGAAAAGGCGGTGATCGGACAGGTTAAAGACAATGTTTATTACGCTTCTCTGCACTTGCAGGATAGAAGCGGACAGCTTTACGTTGTCGATGCGCGTCCTTCCGATTGTCTTGTGCTTGCCGTCAAAAAGGGCTTCCCGATTTTTGTAGAAGATTCGGTGTTTAAAGAGAGTTCGATCGACCTAAGCAATCTACAGACCGACGCGCTTCAGCACGGCCAGGAAGAAGATACCGAGGGTTTCAAGAAGTTTGTCGAGAATCTCGATATCGAAGAGCTGAAAAAACATTTTAGGAACAAGGAAGACGATAGTGAAACTAGCTGAATTCTCTCCCTTTTTCAACTGCAAACTCAAGAACTTTCTGGACGAACTCCACATATCCAAGCCTTTCAAAGATGTCGTCAGCTATACTCCGCTGGCTGGAGGCAAGAGGCTCAGGGCATATCTAATCTGGGAACTTTCCAGGTACACGGGGTTTGGAGAGGAAAACGCTTTGAAGGCTGGAATTGCCGTTGAGCTGTTTCACAGCGGGAGCCTGATTCACGATGATCTACCTGCCATAGATAACGACACTATTCGGCGAGGCCTGCCATCAAGTCATATCAAATTCGGTGAATCCAAGGCAATACTTGCGGGAGATTTTCTTATGCTTTTTCCAGGCAGGGTCTTTTCCTCCCTTGATCTTGAAACCAGATACATTCATCCCATTCTAGAGCTGTGGCAAGAGACATCACTTAAAGTTGTAGAGGGTGAATTCGATGACGTCTTTCCAGAAGACGAATCCATAGAACAGATGGAAAGGATCCATGCTGCAAAGACAGGAGCTCTTTTTGGCTTCTGCTTCGCTGCCCCCTTCATAAGAGAGAAAAGAGAAAAGATAGACGAGATGTACAAACTCGGTGTGAGATTCGGAAAACTCTTCCAAATGATGGACGACATAAAGGACGTCATTTCTACCGAAAGTGAACTTGGAAAGACACCCGGAAAAGATGGGAAACAGAATAGACTGACTATTCTATCCTTCGAGTCTCTTGAAGAGGCCCAGATAGAGGTCAAGGAGTCGTTTCATTCGATTCTCGGAGAAATAGACTCTTTTACCGACCTCAAGAAAGAGATGAGAGATATATACTATCTGATTGCCAGAAGATAAATCAAAATCCAAATAGCCTCGGCCTCAACGCTTTTCTGAAGTGATCGGCGTCTGTGTACCTCTTGTCTGCAACTAGAGACATTGACTTTTCCAGAATTCTTCGTGCCTTCCTGGGGAATAGATCTAAGACAAGTGGAATTCCCTTAATCCTCTCTGTCGAAGGAATAGGATCCTCTCCACTCAGGAGAAAGAAAAGGATACCTCCTACGGAATAGACGTCCCATGAATAGCTTGGAGTTGAAGAAGATAAGAATTTCTCGGGACAGGTGTAACTCAAAGAAACAACCTTAGAAAGTGAATTCATCAAGTAAACATCTTTCAAACAGGCTGCGCCGAAATCCATGACCTTTATTTTTCCTTCATCTGTAAGCATGACGTTGGTCGGCTTTAAGTCACCATGAATGTAACCTCTTTCATGGATCGAGGACACACCCTTAAGGATTTCATCGATGATTTCTAGAGCTTCAGACTCATCAACAACTCCATCGGACTTCACCGAGTCTCTTAATGTTCTTCCGCTTATAAATTCCATAACATAGTAAGCTGTGTTGTTCTCCGTAAAAAGATCAAGTACCTTCACGACCCTATCATCGTCGATTTTAGACATGATTGTGAATTCTTCTGAAAAAGAAGAAAGCCTTTCGAAATAGGCTTCCTTCAGATCGCTGCTTATGGGTTTAACGAAATTACCTTCCCTTTCTGCACCTCTTGGAAAGAACTCCTTAACAGCCACGCTATTTCCGGTATGGAAGTCTGAGCATAAATAGGTCATGCCAAAACCGCCCCTTCCAAGGGGCTCGATAATTCTGTAACGTTTTTTCAAGATTGTTCCTTCGTTGAGGTAGTATTGTATTGTGATCACCTCTAGTAGAATAATATCATCATTGATGTAAAAGGTGGTAGCTGAATGTTTGTAGACTTTCACTGTCATTCTGATCATTCCGACGGCACGGACTCGGTTGCGGCAATAGTGCAAAAGGCTGCGGACAAAAGAATCTCCATTCTCTCTGTTACCGACCACGATACACTGGCTGGCCAGAATGAAGCCAGGGAACTGTGCTTGAGAGCTGGAATAAAGTACATAAGGGGAGTAGAGATAAGCTGTGACTTTCATGAGACCCTCGATGTTCTTGGTTACGGTATGGTTTTCGAAGCTTCGTCTATGGAAGAAGAGCTCAGACAGTTGAGGCTTAAGAGAGATCTTAGGAACACAAGGATTCTCTCGAGGCTGCGATCTCTCGGTGTTCAGATTACCGATGAAGAGCTGGAAAGTTCATTTCCCGGTGAAAGTCTGGGAAGACCACACATAGCCAATCTAATTGTGAGAAAGGGTTATTCTGACTCAACAGAAAATGCCTTCAAAGAGTTTCTAGGAAAAGATGGAAAAGCGTACGTTGAGAAAGAGAAGCTATCCATAAAGAGTGCAATTGAACTCATTCTCTCCGCTGGGGGTGTTCCCGTCCTAGCCCATCCTCTTTCGATGATGCTAGATCGAAAAGAAACGATAGAGATCATTAGGACAATGATACGTTACGGATTAAAAGGCATGGAAGTGTTTTACAAGACCTATGAAGAAACAACTCGAGAAGAGCTTTTCGAAATCTCAGGAAACCTCGGATTGATAGCCACGGGCGGCAGTGATTATCACGGGAAGCACAAGAAAGATCTCGAGCTCGGGATTGATATTCCAGACTCTGCAGTTTCCAGATTCCTTGAATCCTTACCCGCCGACAACGGCCTTAACTATTAGGGCTTCCGAGTTGTCTCCAGAAACGTATTAAGATTTGCGATCTTACCGTTCTCAGTCACAATATACTGATCATAATCGATCGATAGAGAACTGAGCAGCTCGCTAAATCATGTTTCCTTCGGTATTTATAGTCTCATCTCTAAAATTGCCCTTCATGAGCTCTTGCCGATCGAATAACTGGCCAGGGCGATAGATGCCAGTTTAGAAGCAGCCGAATCGGCTCTGGATACAATAACGATTGGGGCAGTTGCACCCAAAATAAGACCGGCGATCGTTCCACCGGCAAGATAGACGGCCGACTTGCCCACAAAATTACCACTTGCAATATCCGGTACGACTAGGAGATCGGCCTGCCCTGCTACCGGCCCGGAAATCTTCTTGATTTGTGCCGCTGCAAGCGAAAGCGCATTGTCCACACCTAGAGGCCCATCGATTACACAATCGCTGATCTGCCCTCTTTGGCTCATCTTGGAAATAACGGCCGCATCGATAGTCTCTTGCATATCTTCGTTCACAACCTCAACAGCAGCAATAAGCGCGACTTTTGGTTTTTCATAGCCTATTGACTTCAGAAAGGCAACGGCGTTCTCGATTATCGACACTTTTGTCTGTAGATCCGGGCGGATTATCATTCCTCCGTCGGTTACGAAAACAACCCTGTCGACTACCGGAACATCCATAGCCGCTATGTGGCTCAAAACCCTTCCCGATCTTAAGCCCCATTCTTTGTTCAGAACCGCTTTCAGGAGAATCGATGTCTTCAACAGTCCCTTCATCACAACATCGGCTTTGCCGGAACTAACTAACTTTATCCCCTTCTCGCAAGCTTCTTCGGGGGAGGAGGCGGGTATCAACTCTCCCTCAAGTCCTTCTTCTTTCAAGATTTCGAGAGTCTCTGCTTCTCTGCCAACAAAAACCGGCGTTGCGATCCCTTCGTCAAATGCGTGTTTGAGAGCCCTTATCCCCTCTCTATCTTCTGATCCTATAAGAACAACTCTTCGAGTACCGCCTGCCTTGGCAAGCGAAACAAGTTCAGAAAAGTCTTTCAACAAAAACCCTCCTTGACACCGATTTGCACTTCTTCCCAAAGGAAAGTATAACCCATACGGAAGTCAAGGAGGAAGCTATCTCTCTTGAGTAGATTTAATTATGATGCATTAAGGTTATAACAGAGTGACAATCAAACCAACGTGGCACCGCATTTCAAAAGTGATTCAAATATCTACCACGAACTTATGCACCTTTCAGAACTTATTCCTACCATTTGTTCACTTTTGCTGTCAAAGCTCAGTATTAACTTAAAAGCATGTCATAAAAACATCATCAGCCAATTCTGCTTTAGTAGAATAACACTGAACCTTAAAAGATAGTTCCCTCACTGCCGTGTATGGTTCTTGAAAAAATTCCAGATAACCTCATTAGCATTTATCTCCTGGCTTGTTTTGCCGATAACCCGTTCCGACAGTTTAGAAGAACCTCCGGGCCAAGTATGTCCGCCGCCTTCGATTGCATATAGAATCACTTCCGTCCCTTCCACTCCTCCGGTATAAGTGATTCGCCGTACCTGAGTGCCATCATTGGGATCATTATCCAGTTTAGTGATTTCCGCGGGGATAATTGAGCATTGGTTGTGCTTTACCCATAATTTAATACTCTCGCTGACTGAAAGTACTTTGCCGAGCTTTTTGTTTCCAAAAGGTCCGGTTATATCTCCACCTTGCCAGGGCATCAGTGGATCGGCAGTGTTATTGATAACCAGCATGGAAACAGGTTTGGCGGGTGTATAGTTAGCTGCTAAATTCTCGGGAATATTACCATCCACCGGAGCTGCCGCTGCGATTTTTTCAGACAATTCAGCGGCCAGGCGATACGTCATCATCGCTCCATTGGACATTCCTGTAACATAAACCCTCTGGGGGTCAACATTCTCTTCTTTAATCAATTGATCAATCAAAGCGGAGATAAAACCGACATCGTCGATATTCTCCCGGTGTGCCGGGTGGTCTTCTTCTTTGCTACGGCCGTCGTTCCACTGATTGTCCACAGCATCCAGATAAACTACAACAAACCCCTCTTCGTCTGCCAACACATTAAAACCACCCTGGGTTGTTTCTACCATTCCGGACCCACTTCCCCCTCCACCATGCAAGGCGATAACCAGCGGCATGGGTTGGGATTGATCGCGGTTAGGCGGAATATGCATGAGATAAGTACGCTTTAAACCACCGACCATTATGGAACCTTCCGTATCTTGAGAATCTCGGTCGTTATTGGAAGCGTTAGCCGCCATTCCAATCACGGAGAGAATGAAAACTAGCATTAATGAGACTAAGATTAATCTTTTCGACTTCATCATCCTTTCCTTCCCTCTTAAGTTTCATTTTCCATAACATAATTTAATATAGCATCAGCTCCGGCTTTATACCCTCCAGCCTCTCGAAAATCCTCACCTATTTTTCCTGCACTTTCATAAAATGATCTGCTCTCTATAATGTAAACAGACTTTTTAAATAGATATTCAGAATCAATTTCCTTTTTTGTAATACATATCCCCGCACCCAATTCCTCAACTCTTTTGGCAACCATGACCTGCTCGGGTTGCTGGGGGAAAATCAATAGAGGCACCCCGAAATAAAGGGCTTCATTCACACTGTTCATTCCACCGTGGGATATAAACAAACTGGCTCTTTTTAAAACTTCTATCTGGGGAACATAGTTCTCAATATAAATATTGGACGGTACGACTCCGAATTCTTTCTTATTTACTTTGCTGCCTATGGAAATCAATACATTGAATTCCGACTTAGAAAATGCTTTAATACATTCCCTGTAAAAATCCAGTCTTTCATTTGCAATAGTACCTAAAGAGATATAGACAAGCTTCCTGTCTCCAATATTTTCAAATGAAAAGTCCTGGGCATCCTTCCTGTCGTAAATTGACGGACCTATGAATACGAACTTATTACCAAGCTTAGCTCCATCCGGCTGAAATTGCAAAGATGTGAATACTATATTTAACTCTTCTTGGTTACGGAAAAGATCCATTATTTTGCCGTCTACTCCATATTCTACTTTTAATCTTCTTTTTGTCGAAACAATATCAAAAATTTTGCCTATACCTTCTTCAAGCGCCATTTTTAAAATTTTCTTTCTGAATCCATCGGCTTTATTGGTTGTCTCTCCGGAGAACACAAAGGTAGATGTCGTATTTACAGCCTTTATTCCAAGATGCTTTGCCATATACTTGCCCCAGGGACACATGGAATCATGAATGATGTAATCAGGCTGCAATTTTCTGATATAGTTCATCTCTTCGGACATTACCTCTTCTGTGGCTTTTAGAAGCATTCCTGCCAGATTTACGAAATTACCGCCTGATGTTGGCCCTTGAGGGAGAGAGAAACTGTAGGGCTTATATCTTGCACCTGCTTTTTCAATTTTTTCTCTGAATGCTTCAGTACTGTAATATATGATTGTTTCTCCTCTTTTCACCAGTTCATTTACTATTGGCAGTGTTGGGTTAATATGTCCATGGGCAGGTACATTAAAGAAAATTCCGATCCCCATTAGTTTTCACCTTCCTCTCAAAAGCCTTTGCTTTTTCCATATCCTTATTCACTCTTATGTCTGTACTGCATGGCAATAAGTCTTATTCTATTACTAAAGAACTTCTTCTAATAACTTTGTAAGTTCGTTTATTTCATTTAATAGCAGTTCCAGATTCTTAGTCAGGTCTATTTGCATCTCCAGTATGTCGGGAAACATTGCCTTTGCCTCTTCATAATTTCCTTCAGAGAAAAGTTGAGCTATTTCATCCCACATCTTCTGTAGTTCTTCACTTCTTGTTTTTACATATTCCTGATAGCCTGCCAGCTTTTCAATCTCCTGTTGTATCTGAATTAACTCTTCGGGAGTGAGTTCTAAGGTACCCTGTTCATAGCTGTCCTAGAACTGCTCCAGAAGGGGCTTAAGTATTTCCAAACCTTCGTATATCTCCTGCATATATTGCTTATTGATTTCCTGGTTTTCTTTAAACTCTTTTTTCCATTCTTCAATCTGCTCCTCATTCTCTTCCTTGTAGTTACTTACTTTATCCTTTAGATCACTTAATTTAGATTTTATCTCAGAACTATTATCTGCATTGTTATTTGATATCACCAGACTGTTTACATCATTTTGCCGGATTTTCAGTTTGCTTGCTCCATCAATGGCTTTTTGCAAGGAATTAAATGTAGCCTGTTCTTCAGTCGATGATACTTCCTCTCCTGTTAACAACTTCCATGCCTTTTCAGCATTGGGCAATCCATAGCCGGACTTCTGATCCTGTCCTTCTTCTAAAATATCCTCGGAAGATTCATTTAATATACTAACAAGTTCAACAACATTAATATCAGGCTTCTGAGTCAGCATTATTGAAGCAATGCCTGAAACAACCGGTGCAGCCATACTGGTTCCATCCCAGGCTTCATATTGATTCCCTGGTACAGCGCTCAAAATTTTCACACCGGAAGCAGCAGCCTCCACACTATTCCCATAATTTGAAAATCTTGCTTTTGTTTTCAGTGGATTTATTGCCCCTACTGTATACACATTCTCCTGCCCTGCCGGTGTATAGCTGTCGCAATTTTGGTTATCATTTCCGGAAGCAGCCACCACAAATACACCCTTTTCACTGGCATATCGAACAGCATTAGCGATGTCCACATCCTCACCGGGTCCTCCCAGGCTGAGGTTGATAATATTTGCTCCCTGATCTACCGCATACTCAATACCTTTAGCACTGACATCTAAATCGCTCTGTACGGTTCAAAATCAGCCTCATAGATTTGTTCCCATGAACCGATATTTTCGTAATTTTTACACTTCGGATTTTTACTCTGTGTCGCCCCTACAATTATCCTCTGGACATCAATACCACGCACTCAGCATGCCATGTCTGGGGAAACATATCGAAAGCCTTTACCGAAGAGATTTTGTAGCCTGACTCTCTGAGCTTTGCGGTATCTCTCGCCAGGGTAGTAGGGTCACAGGACACATAAAACACCATGGAAGCGCCAAACTTATCGAGAAGCCCAATCTCCGAACCGACTCCGGATCTGGGCGGATCGAGAATTATCGTAGAGTAGTGACGCTGATCAGACTTGAGAAATTCAATAACATCGCTCGACACGATTTCGATCCCAAACATTCCGTTAAGATTCGAATTTGCCTTGAGAGCCTTAACAGATACGGGATTCGATTCTACCGCGGTGACACGGCCCATCTTCTTCCCAACGGTGATAGAGAATGTTCCTATGCCACTGTAAAGATCAAGAAGAGAGTCGCCAGCCGTATCCTTCATCTCATTAAATATATGACTGACAATCGACTCCGTAACTTCGAGATTGTTTTGAAAGAAGGCTACGGGCGGAATCTCAAACTTTCTTCCGGAAAGCTCCTGGTCGATTACCCCTTCCCCGAAAAGCGTTCTCGAAACGCCTCTCATAACTACCCTGTCGTTCGCATTCATAAGATGAACGAGCGTCGAGACATAGGGAAGCTTCTTCCTAACCTCCAAGACAATACGGTTTTCATCGGGAAGACATTCTCCTTTTGTAACAAGTATTGCCATGATTTCTCTTCCGTTGCCTCTTAGAATTACATGCTTGAGTTCGCCTCTTCCAGTAACCCTGTTATATGGAACGATTGCCGTTTTCCTCAGTATCTCCTCGAAACCCGATCTGGCCTTTTCGAAGTCTTTCAGGCCCAACACACAACCCTGGCAACTAACGGGAGAGTTGCTATTCCTCCTATAAAGACCGAGAGAAAGCCCATCTTTCCCCCCGTGACACACATACTCCATCTTAAGTCTGTAATTCGTCTCTCTTGGTGAAGGAACAATCTCAAAGTCCTCCAGTTCAATCTTTCCTACTCTTTTGAACTGCTCACTAATTACCTCTCTCTTCCAGAAAAGCTGTTCTGAATAGTCAAGTGTCTGCCAGTCGCATCCGCCGCATACCGGAAAGTTCCTGCAAAGCCTTTCTCTCCGGCTATTTGAAGGGACAAGCACTCTCTCAACCTTCATCGTATGGAAGTCGCTTCTTCCCTTTTTCTTGCTAGCTTCAACAACTTCGCCTGGATAACCCGCATCGAGCAAAGCTACTTTCCCGTCAGCTGTTCTGGCGAGAGAGAAACCTCCTGCGATTAGCTTCTCAATACGAAGTTCTTCCATTACATACTATCGGGAGCCTCAACGCCAAGAAGCTCTAATCCGCTCCTTAAAATGTTCTGAATCGCTTCGCACAAAGCTAACCTTGCACCTGAAAGTGCCGGGTTCTCCGGGTCTACAATGATATTCTTGTTGTAGTAACCGTGAAATGCCCTGGACAGATCCTCCAGATAAGACGTTAGACGGTTTGTTCTGTAATCTGCGACTACCGAATCCAAAATCTCAGGAAAAATCGTCAGCAGCTTGATGATCCTCCTGTCTTCCTGAGAATCGAGAAGCTCAAGCGAATCTCTCGATCTTTTCACGTTCTTCTCCTTAGCAGTTCTGAATACATTGCTTATTCTTGCGTTGGCATACTGGACGTAAAAGACAGGATTGTCATTCGATCTCTGCCTTGCCAGATCTATGTCAAAAAGCATGTGAGTGTCAGGATCGAACATCGCGAAGAAGTATCTCGTCGAATCCACTCCAACAGCTTCAACTAGCTCATCCAGGGTTGTGAATTCCCCTCTTCTGGTCGACATCTTTACCACTTCACCCTCTCTTTTGAGATTTACGTACTGGTGGACAATCACATTCAGAAATCCATCTTCTATTCCCAGGGCCTTCATAGCAGCATTCATCCTAGGAATGTGGCCCATGTGATCCGCACCCCAGATATCAAATACCTTTTTGAAACCCCTATCATGCTTATTGTAATGATAAGCAATGTCGGTCATGAAGTAAGTATAGCTTCCGTTCGATCTCACGAGGACCTTATCATCATCCTCCACAAAGTTTGAGACTTTAAGCCATCTCGCCCCTTCCGATTCATATATCAACTCTTTTCTGTCAAGCATGCCAATTACAGAGTCAACAGTTCCATCGTCTATCAGAGAGCTCTCAAAGAAGACGTTATCAAACTCCACTCTCAGCCTCTTGAGTGTTCCCATAATATCTTCCAGCATCTTGTCGAGAGCATATTTCTTGAAAAAAGCTTCGGCCTCCGAGTTCCAAACCGCCTTGAAACGCTCTCCGATCTCACCGGCAAGTCCCCTGGCAATATCGATCAAATACTCACCCTGATAGCCATCCTCAGGTAGCTCCTCTTCTACACCGAGGTATTGATTGTATCTAACCCACAAAGAGCGGCCCAGGAGTCCAATCTGCCTTCCCGCGTCATTTATGTACATCTCTCTTTGGACTCTGTATCCTCTTGAAGAAAAGATTCGGCACAGAACATCTCCAAATACTGCCTGGCGCCCATGACCAACTGTAAAGGGTCCCGTTGGGTTGGCGCTTGCAAATTCAAACTGAATTCTCGTATCGCCCTTTCTCTTCCAGAAATCCGGCGCATCGATCAACTCCGCCAGTACAGAGGATAGATATGTAATGGAGAAATCAACGTTTATGAATCCTGGTCCGGCAACCTCCACTCTGCTATAGTCGGCTTCGTTGCCGAGTCTCTCGCAGATTATATTAGCGATTTCTCTCGGGCTCTTCTTCAAGATCCTCGAAAGAATAAACGCGGCATTTGTAGAAAGATCACCAAACCCCTCAGGAGGTATCTCAACCTTAAAATCGATTTTGTCATCATAAATGTCAAATTCCTCCAGCACTTTCTTTATTGAGTTCTCCAGCTTCTCCTTAAACACAATCCACCTCCTAATCTGGCCAATATACCTTAGCATACAAAAGCATAACACCGCATTGTTGTGATATGGTTTAATCTGCGTTTCCTCGTACGAATAAACGCAATTGAAAGCATAGTCTTATATATGTATTATATTAGAGATAACTAAAACAAGGAGGGTTAAGATGGGCGTAAACCTTAAAGGAAAGAGCTTTTTGACATTGCTTGATTTCACGACAGACGAGATTCGCTATCTACTGGATATTGCAAGACAGGTGAAGGTCGAAAAGAGGGCCGGTACGCCGACAAGTAGATTTGCAGGGAGAACGCTTGCCATTGTATTTGAGAAGCGCTCAACAAGGACAAGAACTGCTTTCGAAACTTCCTTCGGTGAAGAGGGCGGCCATGCGGTCTTTCTCTCAAAGGACGATATTCATCTTGGAGTGAAAGAGGATTTGAAAGACACGGCAAGAGTACTAGGAAGAATGTTCGATGCGATAGCGTTCAGGGGCTTCAAGCAAGAGACTGTTGAAGTTCTGGCGCAGTGGTCTGGGGTTCCTGTCTATAACGGGCTTACCGACCTATACCATCCAACCCAAATTCTTGCGGATTTCATGACTATCGAAGAAAGCCTCGGCAGCCTGAAAGGACGAAAGCTGGTCTTTGTGGGGGATTCCAGAAACAACATGGCCAACTCCCTCATGATAGGGTCCGCGAAGATGGGGTTGCATTTCGTAGCGTGCGGTCCGGAGAGACTTCACACCGATCCGGCTATTGTCAGCAAGTGCAAAGAGATCGCAAAACAATCCGGAGCTACGGTCGAGGTCACTGAAGATGTCGACTCTGCACTAAAGGACGCCGATGCAGTCTATACAGACGTCTGGGCATCGATGGGTGAAGAGGACAAGCTTCAAGAAAGGATTGCTCTGCTTAAACCTTATCAGGTTAACGCTGAGATGATGAAAAAGACCGGAAAGGCAGAGACTATCTTCCTTCACTGTCTGCCTGCCGTGAAGGGAAATGAAGTAACCGAAGATGTCTTCGAAAGTCCTGCCTCTAGAGTCTTCGAGGAAGCCGAGAACAGAAAACATACAATAAAAGCAGTAATGATAGCCACACTGCTATAGGGGGAAGTATGAAGAGAATCGTAGTTGCAATAGGCGGCAACGCGCTCAACAAACCAAATGAAAAACCTACAGCAGAAGTTATGGAGAAGAACCTGCTCTCGACGACTGCCTATCTTGCAGATCTTGTAGAGGAAGGTTATGAGCTTGTAATTACTCATGGCAATGGACCGCAGGTTGGAAATCTCCTTGTTCAGCAGGATATCGCGAAGGACGTTTTCCCTCCCTTTCCGATCGACGTAAACGATGCAATGACACAGGGTTCAATTGGTTACTTGATAACCCAGACTTTGAACAATGAACTTGTCAAGAGAAACACAAGAAAGAATATAGCGTGCGTTCTGACTCAGATAGTTGTGGACAAGAACGACAAGGGTTTCGAGAATCCTTCCAAACCCGTCGGACCGTTTTATGATAGTGAGACGGCCAAAGAACTCGAGAGAACCAAAGGCTGGACCGTCAAAGAAGATGCCGGAAGAGGTTATCGACGTGTAGTGCCTTCACCTATGCCCCTTGACGTTCTTGAAATCGAACCTATTAGGGAGATGATAAAGGACGGCACCATCGTCGTGGCGGCTGGCGGCGGTGGAATACCGGTGGTCAGAGACGAATCGGGACAAATTAAAGGCGTCGAAGCCGTCATTGACAAAGACAGAGCTTCTGCCCTGCTGGCGAAGTTAATTGAAGCGGACGCACTTGTTATCCTTACAGGAGTAGACTACGCGTACATAAACTTTGGAAAAGACAACCAGAGTGAACTGAAGGAATTGACTGTAAAAGAAGGAAGAGAGTTGATGGAAGCCGGTCACTTTGCTAAGGGAAGCATGTTGCCAAAGATAGAATCCGCAATCGAATTTGTCTCTCTAACCGGAAAGGAAGCGATCATTACTTCTCTGGAAAATGTAGATCTCGCGCTCAAAGGAGAGTCGGGTACAAGAATCGTTGCATAGACAGAAGTCGGAGAGATTCTCCGGCTTTTTTTGTTTTTCCTGTAACGATGTGATATAATCTGTGTTATACGAATGATTGAAAGGAGTGACGACAGTGCGCGGTCAAGAAACAAGAGAGAGAATAATGGAGGCTGCTATACAGGTCATCGCTGAAGAAACGATCGAAGGCCTGAGCACACGTAAGGTTTCAGGGATAGCAGAAGTGAACCTTGCGGCTATTCACTATCACCACCGTTCCAAAGAGGGAATGCTAATCGATCTATCAAGGCATATTCTCAACAACTACGTCCTGCCGAGAATCGAACCACTCATCGACCAAGGCAAACAGCCTGTAGAGATTACAAGAGATCTTTACGCAGAACTGTTGAAGCTCTATTCTGAAAGGCCAGATATAATGGTTTCTCTTGTATATCTCTGGCTTCACGGAATGAAGAACAAAAGAGTGAGGGAGATCCTTATCAATGCGAGGGCCGACTTCTACGATAGATTAGAGAGAGCGCTAGGATCTTCAATGTCAATGAGACGTGCTTCCAAAGTGTCTCATCGTCTTCTATCTTACATAGCAGGCAAAATCATGGAAATGGCAGTTGATGGTGAGATGCCTGACGAAAAGGAAGTAGACGAAATAGCCAAACTTCTTTCATAGTTTGATTTCTGCGGAAAACCTATCAGGAAAGGCAACGTAAAATCCCTTCCGATGATTATCGGGAGGGTTTCTATTGGTTTATAAATCCCAGATTAAGCTGGATTCCTACAAAACTGTACGCAGGAAAGGGGCTGAAGGAAGAGAGGTCATCTTCTATCTCCCATTTTAATGTACCAACAAGCTCGACACTTTCGAGGTTGATGAAGTAAAATTGCTTTCCAATTTCCAGCCTTCGCCTGGCGGAGAAACCAACAGAGGTATAACTTTGCTTCTGCGTCTCGCCAGCAACCTTCTGAAATCTGCCAAGGGTAGCGTTGACAATGCTCAAATCATTATCGAAAAACACTTCCGCCTTCAGTTGTCCGCCAAGAAACGAGGCATCGGGAGCGGCGTATTCATAAAGCCCTCCTACCTCTAGATAAACAACGTTGAAATCATATCCTAACTCCGCGATTACTCTCGCTTCTTGAAGTGAGGAGAAGGAAACGCGGGAAGCAAAATGAAAGTTTTCATCGTAGCCCACGGTGAAGTAAGGACCTTCATCAGTGAACCAACCGGCTTCAAGAAAGGAAAGAATTCCAATTCTCAGTCCAATGTCTTTGAAACCAGCCATTGCTCTGACAGATCCAGGAGCCATCATCCTTGATGAATGCATCGAGCCAAATGAAACAAATGCAATAAGAAAAAAGACTGTCAGGATAATATATACTCTTTTCATAAAGGCACCTCAAAAGATATTATACATATTGAGTATACAACAGATTTGTCACTATTCTCCGGTGGAGGGCTATTATGAAGAAAGCAAAGTTCTGGGTTCTTGGATATTTCATAGCAGTGTTCATGACACTCTTTCTCTTTCCTACTACCTCAAGGGTTCTCGGACTGGCCTTTATATTTTCGCTAATTATCAACACACCGGCTCAATTTGTCAGTAGAAAGATCCCTAGGGGAGCCCTAAGCATAGTAACCGGCATAGCTCTTCTATCGTTTATGTTCTTCCTTATCTACAGAGTAGTCCCAATAACCATCAATGGTGTGAAAGGCCTTTCGTTGGAGCTGGATTCTCTTTTCAATGGCGGTACATTCGACAAATGGCTGGAGAAGCTTCCCCCATTCATTTCTGAAGCGATAGTCGACATAGTCGAGAGCGCATCCCAGTGGTTGAGTGATGCAGCAATCATGATTGGGCAATACGTTGCTTCAAACATCACTTCATGGATTACAGGTGTTGTCTTGCTGATTATTGCGGGTTTTGTGGTCGCAAGAAAGACCAATATGATCCAGAAAAGCGTGCCCGTGCTCTTTCCCGGTTGTGATCAGGACAAGGTGAGCAGCTTTTTTCATTCATTGTACAAGGATTTTCAGACCTACATTGGCGGCCAGCTGATAATTGCTCTTGTTGTTGGAACAATAATCGCTATCGGATCGGCCATTCTCGGTATCCCGAATGCGATATTCCTCGGTTTGCTGGCGGGAATCACTAATTTTGTCCCGTATCTTGGCGTGGTTGTTACATCGATTCCGATGATCGTGCTTTCTTTCGTAAGCAAAGGGCTTTGGGGGGTTGTTGGAGCCATCGTCTTGCTGGTCATCGCCAACCAGATGGAGATCTGGTTCCTGTCGCCAAAAATTCTCTCGAACAGAGTTAAGATTAACTGGTTCATCGTGCTGGTATCGATAATAGGGTTTGGCGAACTGCTGGGCGTCTTTGGCGTTGTTTTTGCAGTTCCAATCCTGATATTCATAAAGAGGTACTGGATGGATTTCATTCTCAGTGAAAGGAGTGGTAGTAATTGGGAATCTACGATAGAGACTGGTATAAAGAAAGCCAAAATCAGGAAAGAACACCACCCCGAGGAACCGACAGGTTCTCAAGAGGATTGATTGTAGGACTGATAATCGGATTCCTAATAGGATTCCTTGTATTTGGCTTCATATAGTCTTGTTAGAAAAAAGGGACGGGTCATTTCTCGTCCCTTTTTATAAAGGCATTTACAGGAGTAACGCGCTTTCTAGAAGACGTAGGACATATAAGGTCTGATCTCGAAAATCGGTCTTTCATACCCTCCGTTCTTCTTGAAATAATCTCCAAAGTATAGAGAGAAGTCGCTTCCGAACGTAAAGTCCCTGTAAGGGATCATTACATTGAGCTTCAAGATGTTCGCATTAACAGTTTCACCAACTGGCCCACCCCAATCTTCAGGAGCCGTAAACTCACCGGGGTCGTCTTCCGGCTCTTCCATGTTCAAGTAAGGGGTTTTCAGAGTAACTTCTCCCTGTTTGAAGTATTCATATACAAAGGAGATTGAAAGCCCATTGGTCATTATTGCATTAGCCATAATCGAGAACCCATTGAGATCAGGTCCGTACTTAAATCCCAGAGGATAATCTGTGAAATCCCTGCTTCCTGGAAGCTCGGACTTAGTGTAGATTCTGTTTGTGAATGTGAGAAACGGCTGCCAGCGATTGTACATCCACGTGTCAGTGTGATAGAGCTCTACAGAGGCAAGAAGCAACATTCCCTTAATATCCACCGCGTATCTAAAACCACCACCATAAGCCAGGGCAGTTGGTTTGCCCCGCGCCCCGGCCTCAGTAGAACCGAAAGAGACGTCATCTATGGCGATTTCTCCGTAGAGTTCAATACCCTTGAAAGGAACCAGAGAAAGGTCAAGCGAGGCCATCACGTTGGAGAAATCTTCGCCGTAGGTATTGTGGAAGATAATGAATGGATTGGCGTCGTTCAGATCGGGGTGTTTCCCTCCAACGACGTTAAGCTCTCCTACACCAAACCTCCCCCATGTGGAAAACTGAACATCGAAGCGGTGCCCAATGATCGTCTTCGCTCCTTCGGTGTAAGGCCTTCTTTGGTTCAGATCCCACACTTTCCCCTGTTTTACCCACTCTTCATCGTTCAGGAGTGAAGTAGGGGTTATAACCAGAAAAGAATAGGTAAAGTGGCCGCTCTTCCAGAGAGGCGTAGTATATGAACAAGAGACATTGTCGTAATAAGACGATGCGTCACTTATAGTCAATCCATTTCTCATAGGTCCCCAGGCCACCTTGTATCTACCCAGCGAAGCATAGAAGTTATCACTAGAGTAGGACACGTAACCGAGTGTTGGCCAGCTCATGTCAAGCGCCTCCAGTTTTCCCTCAAAGAGCTCCACTGGAAAGTTCATATACGGCTTCGAATCAAAGTTATCGCCGTGACTGATGTAGCTCCTGTAGTCTTTCGGGATGTCGAGATTTATGAAGCCCGTTATATTGTCTGATACTTCGCTCTCAAAACCCAGCACAAGCCAGGGCTTCAAAGTATCGTACCGATACCTCAAATAAAGAGGAACAACAGACTGCAACCACCCCTTTTGTTTGAAGGGTTCGAAGTTATGTATCATGAACTGCGGAGTAACTCGGAGAAAAACGTCGGTTCCAGCCGCGGTCTTTACCGTAGGCTGCTCAACCTGGACTGAAGCAAATCCCTCTGGAATTGCAGTATTTGCAGTAAAGAGAGTTCTCCCATCAACCAGGTTTCTGCCCAAAAACAAGTTGTATTGATCTGTGCCCTTGAACATCAGGGTTCCCTGACTACCAAACACTGTCGCTAACAGTGTAAAGAACAGAAGCAAGGTAAACTTCTTCATCTGCGATACCTCCCTATAGTAGTGAAAACATTCTAATAAAACCGACATTTATCCCGAAATCAACCTTTCTGGAAAAGGTCAGCTTACCGGCAACGAAGAGAGTTGTATTTTGATTTGCTGCATAAAAACCTTCTCCAGTCAGAATGAAAGAAGTGGTTATCGGCTTCTTCGGTCCATACCACTCAGGATCGAAGGGTGGAGAATACGGAGAATCTATGGTGACTGAACCGGCTCGCAATAGTTCTGCAGCGATTTTCAACGAAACGTTCTGGCTCTCGTATTCTATGCCTATCAGCGTTAGTGTCGAATCCGGGCCATAAGGGAATCCGTAGAATCCCGTGATGACGGGCCAAGAGTCTAGATGTAATACATTGAATCTATAGGGATAAGTGAACTTTCCTATATTTGTTCCCCTGTTGTAGAGATACGTGGTGGAATGGTAGTGCTCCATCCTGACTCTGAGGCCACCGTCTTGCAGAAGAGTTTTATCTCTAATTTCATGCTCCGATTCATCTAGTTTAGGCCCAGTATATGGCCTGCCATCGGAAATTCTCCAGAGAAAACCTGCAACCCAGCCAAATGCCGTTGGATTGGAATTCGAGCTTTCTGATGTAAGTCTGAAGTCATCAAGTGTGAACTCTCCGTAAGCCATTACATCGCTTAGTTTAACCTCTGCTGCAAGTGTGGCAGTGACATTTGAGTTGCTTTGATAGGTATGGTGGTAAATCAAGAACGGTCCGAGGTCCTGCAGATCGGGATAGACACCATAAACAAGATTCTCCTCACCAAACGTAACTTTCAAGTTTTCGTTCATGTAACCGAAGCGATGACCCAAAAGCGTCTTTGGCCCGCCGCTTATCGTTCTGTCGGCAGATACTGCGAAGAAATCATAAAGATACTCACCTGATTTTGCCTGCCCGTTCAACTCTATCCACAGGTGGTCGAAATACGGAAGAAAATTTGAGATAACAAAGCTGTAAGTTGAAACTCCGAGACCGAGCTTCCTTCTTCCCAACGATATGAATGAATTTGAATCTCTCCGTTCGAAGTAACCCAGTCTGGGAAAGTTCACGTCAATGGCAGGAAGAAAGGAAGTCGTGGAAAGCGGAAGATTGCTTAACCAGTCTCCCATCAGGTAATCCGAAAACTCCTGTCTCAAGTCCATATTCACGTACAATTTTGAATTACCGATCGCTATCTCCATACCCCCCGAAAAGATCGCCGGAATCCGCATATACCTGTCTAAATCTTCTAAATCGGGAACGTAGTTGCTCGCGACAGAGGGGATATTATCGAGAGATAATGAAGGTGAAAGAGTCACGTGCAGGCCGGTGCTTCCCAGAATCATTAGTGGTATGATAAGCATCAATAGAGATAAACAACATTTCGACAATGGATTCACCCCCATAAGAATTTTACACCAGGAGGAGTGATAATTGGTGCCGCTTTTTCTTTCTGGAGCCTCTTCCAGCGCTCGTGAGACAGCTACAGAAATCTTTATCTACTCAAATCTAGGCGTTATGGCTCTTTTCAGTCAGTTTTTCCAGAGCAAAGGCTTCTCTTCAGTCGAAATCGGAATTCTAATGGCGGTTACTCCTATACTTTCAGTAATTGCCAATCCCTTCTGGTTCAAGAGGTCAAGAAGAAGAGGCGGCGCTTTGGTAATGGGGACGCTTTCGATCGTCTCCGCGATCACCGTATGGGGTGTCTTTCTGACTCCAACCTTTGAAACCTCATTGATTGCGATGTCCCTTTTTGCATTCTTTGCGGTCAGCATCGTCCCAATCTCAGAATCCGTAGTAGTACCGTCTTTGAGGAGCAAGGGAAAACGCTTCAACATGGCAAGGGCATTCGGTACTGTAGGTTATTCGGCAACTGCCCTAATCTCTGGAATCGCATTGAGGGCAGGCTTCGTAATGATCTTCATAATTGCCAGCGTATCGCTGCTGACAGCTGCCGCAGTGAGCAGAGCTTATCCGTCAAAGCGGATGCTTGGAAGGAGTGAAAGCGAAAGGAATTCCACGCCATTGCCAGTCGAATTCTACTTGCTTGTGCTGGCAGGAGTTGCATCGATAACAGTCGGTGCGTTTGGATCAACCTTTCTCCCTCTTTTGACCAGTGATATGGGGTACGACCTTTCATCGGTAGGTTTCTCCTTTTCGTTGATGGCACTCTCAGAGGTGCCTTTTCTTCTTTTCGCCGAAAAGATCATAGATAGAATAGGCAATACCAGACTGCTTCTTGTGGGAATCTTTGCTACGGGGCTAAGATGGTTCCTGACTTCAATTGCTCCATCTTTTCCAGTCTTTCTACTATTTCAAGCTTTGCACGGAATCAACTACATTGTGGTCTATTATTCCGTTACAAACTTCATCCACAAAAATTTCGAAGAAAACAAAGCGACGAGGGCGCTCACAATCTACTGGATGTCAACTATGGGACTGAGTTATCTCCTGGGTTCAGTCTTGGGAGGCGTATTGATACGTGCATTCGGTATTAGGAGAATGTACACCATTGCCGGGATTTCGGGAATGGTAATGGCTGCCTTCTCTTCACTGCTCTTTGCGGCCCTCCGTAAGAGAGGGAGATTTACCAACCGGTAACTCTAATCCCGATTCATTTAGTATACTTTCTCTATGAGGCAAAATAAGAGGGTGGTTAGATGAAGGCATTCGAAAATATAAGACAGACTGGAATCGACATTTCAGAAGATCTAAAGGCTTATCTAGAAAAAGATCCTACAGTTTCCAGAAAGTGGCATGTCTTTCTCTTTTCTGCCGGGTTCCATGGTTTACTGCTGTACAGGATCTCCAACCTTCTATGGAATGGAGGCCTCGGTCTTTTCGCGAGAATTCTACATTATTTCTCAAGGGTTGCTTATTCTATGGACATTCATCCCGCCGCAAGAATTGAAGGAGGAGTCGTCATTGACCACGGCTCAGGAGTAGTAATTGGTTCCACAGCATCGGTAGGCAAAGGAACACTGATTTATCACGGCGTAACCCTTGGTTCAAAAAACGTCATGACGGGAAAGCGTCATCCGGACGTTGGACGAAACGTAGTGCTAGGTGCGGGAGCCAAGATTCTTGGTCCTATATATGTATGCGATAATGCAAGAGTGGGGGCAAATAGCGTCGTGCTCGAACACGTGCCTTACGGCTCTCTTGCAGCGGGTATCCCCGCAAGAATTCATGCACCAACAGTAGAAAGGGGGAGAAATCAGGATGAACCTGTTTGATGCGATAGGCAATACACCGCTTCTGGAACTAAGTTCTTTTGGCCATTCTGCAAAGATCTTCCTGAAGATTGAAAAGAATAACCCCGGCGGCAGCATCAAGGACAGGGCCGTTCTTGGAATGATTCTTGATGCTGAAAGAAGAGGAATCCTGAAAAAGGGAATGACCATTGTGGAGCCGACAAGTGGAAATACAGGCATTGCAATTGCAATGCTTGCGGCCCCAAGAGGCTACGGAGCGGTCCTCTTCATGCCGGAATCTGCAAGTATCGAACGTGTAAAGATAATGGAAGCGCTTGGTGCTGAAGTAGTCAAAACTCCCTCCGAAAAGGGGATATCAGGTTCCTATGACGGGGCAAAGACCTATCTGAAAAACAACACGGACTCCTTCATGCTCGATCAGTTCAACAACCAGTCGAATCCAGGATACCATTACGCTTCGACAGGTCCTGAGATATACTCTCAAGTTGGGGAAGATATCGACGCATTCATATGTGGAATGGGTACCGGGGGAACCGTTTCCGGTGTCGGAAGGTTCCTCAAAGAGAAGAAACCGGACGTGTGCATCGCGGGAATAGAACCCGAAGGATCTCCCTTCATTTCAAAGGGAAGAAGCGGAAGTCATAAGATACAGGGAATCGGTCCCGGTTTCAAACCGCAAACGCTTGATCTTTCATTGCTGGACGAAGTGATGACGATTGAAGACGAAGAGGCGCTTTCAGTTATGAAATGGCTGCACAAAAAAGAAGGACTGCTCGTAGGGATTTCGTCCGGAGCCAACGTCGCTGGAGCTTTACAGCTATCAAAAAAAGGATTCAAGCGAATTGCAACGATCGCCCCGGACACCTACGAAAGATATCTGAGTATGATCTAGAGATCTCTTCTTAAGGGCAATCGTGCGTATACAAAGCTAACAAATTAGTTGGCCCGTCTGCATAGAAGGTAATTATTCTCCCAACAACTTCCTCGCCGTTCATGATCCATCTGTCGAAAGAGAAGTTATCTACTTTCGGTGCTGCTATTGTTACCTTCTCACCCGATCCATACCAGTCAGCACCTTCGATTATTATCCCAAGATCTACGGGTAAATTGCTTGTGATACTCACATAGTATTCGGCATCGAAGTCGACAAGGAGGGTCATAGATTCTTTAAGAGTAATAGATCGCACCGAATTATCTTCCCCATCGCTCCATCCCATGAACTCCAGTCTCACATCGTCACCGGCAGGCAAGGCAGAATCAAAAAGCTGCACCTTCGGAACGTCTATCGATATACTCTCGTTTTTGTAACCTTCATATGTTATTGGGAACTGTCGCTCAACACCATTTAACAATGCAATCGGCGAAATTGCTAAGCTCCCACTGACAGCTATTTCCAGGAAGACGGGAGGAGTTGTGGTCTTGAAACTCCAGAGCGGGCCCTCGGTAATTTCCTCACCATCAGAAGCGATTATCTTCCAGTAGTAAACTGTATCGCATTCCAGGCCTTCAATGGCAAAGCTATTAGATTGAATTCCCTCGGCAACAAGTGACGGATTTTCAGTCTTTCCGAAATATACGTCATATTGGAGGGTATCATCGTCAGGATCACTGCATGACCAGGCCAAAGAGGAACCGGTCGCTACGTCAGTTTCATTGTTAGCTGGTATTGGATCTGTCGGTATCGAAGGCTTCCTGTTTTCGTTAATAACAGTTAGCTGGAACTGGTCCGAGCTGGTTGCACCCTTTGTATCTACAACTCCAATTGTAATCTGATAGACTCCTTCGCTCTCATAATTGGAAGTGTACTCATAGCTCGTGCCCGTTACTGCGCCAACGCCCGAAATCAGTTCGAATGAAAGAGCATCACCATCTGGATCATTTGAGTATTCCAGAAGGTCTATCGAGAGACTCTTCCCTTCTTTAATATTCTGATCAGGCACGTCGAGTTGCGGAGGTTCGTTCGATCTGAATACTGTTATTAAAAATGAGCTACTGTCACTTCCGCCTTTGCCATCGCCCACGCTAATTGTGACTTCATTTTCACCTACATAGACTTCACTTGCGGTGAAACTGTAATTACTACCCTGAATTCCGCCCACCCCACTTACGAGAGAGAAAGACAATGTGTCACCATCCGGGTCAACGGAAAACTCCATGAGATCTAAATCTAGACTCTCTTCAGTAGAAATACTCTGGTTCGGAATTTCGATTGAAGGGGCCCTATTCTTATCCAAAACTCTTACAGAAAATACCCGCGTGTCTGTCTGATCGCTGGTGCTCGCTTGTAGCTCGACTTCGTAAACTCCCGAAGAATCATAATCGGGGCTAAAGACGTATTTTGTATCTTCAATTTCACCTACTCCGCGCAGAATTTCAAACTCTATTGATTCTTCAATATGGGCAGGAAAAACATAAGACATAAGGTCGATCTCAAGCGTCTCCCCCTCTTCGACAGACAACATATGGATTACTTTAAGTAGTCTGACCGACACATCAAGACAAGAAACAGTTGAAATAACCACCAAGATCAATGAAAGAGTGAGTCTGAAAAAGCCTTTCTTTATCATTTTTGAACCTCCAAAATCGTCAATTTCTTAGTAGCAGAAGAGCTCCCGTGTTCTTTCCGGTTTGCCAGTCTTCTTGAAGCAGCACAGCCATTTCCATTCCGTTGAAGACGAGATCGACCGGATAGCCATGTAACTCTACGTATTCTATCGTATTCCCTCGACTATCAAGAACCTCGAGTGTTCCAGTAACGGTCTCCAGAACGTAAATTTTATCTTCACTGTGAACGACTTTTATCGGACCGCGACCCATTAAATCATATTTCTTGGTACTGTAGGTGGACAGGTCTACCGTCATTATCTGGTCTTCGCCGGTCAATGCGATCCAGATCTTCCCGTCGTGAATCACAGGAAAATTTGGATATCTACCCAGCTGAACCGTGGTGATCTCTGCTAGATCTCTCTTAGAAAGAACCTTGAGATTCTCATCCACATATGAAACCAGGAAGATTCTTTCTCCCTCTAAAAGAATATAAGATGGCCGTTTACCGACATTTGCTTCGTTTACCAGATTACCCCATTCATCAAATACGAGAAGCCCTTTTTCGGTCTCGTGGGAACGTGTAAGAAGATTATAGTTGTGGAAGAGCGATACGAAAAAAAAATTTGAATCTTCAGCTATAGATAGAGCTATGACCGGGAGCTTCTGCCTCTTTATTATCTCCCTCTTGGATATGTCCAGCAGCAGGAACTCGAACTCATTAGTCAATATTCCAACCTTTCCATCTATGAACGACCCGGTGATTAGCCTGCTGGATGTTGGAATCTCGTCGATCTTTTTCCATTTACTAGGATGAACGGAAGCGTCCACAACAATCAACCTGCCACTGTAGAATCCAAAGCAGTAGAGTTTCCCGTCCCTGTAGATGATATCGTTGATTCCATCATTGCGCATCGAGTCGAAGATCGTCACAGGTCTGAAATTTGCATCGAAGACTATTAACTCGGAGTCGCCCTTAACGAGAGTTACGTAATAAGTACCACTGCTGTTCTTAATTTTCAGCAGTCCGGATGGCATTATGCCCAAAGGATACCTCTGGCCGAGCGTAATCGCTCCCATTCCCGAAACAGCTATAATACAGGCAAATAAGAGAATAACAGTTACTATTCTACTCAAGGCTTCTTCACCACGTACACAAGAAGATCCTCTTTGAAATTCGATGCCGTATCGAAGTCATGGGTATATACATCGATCTTATTTCCTTTGATCGAGCTCCCGGTATCCTCCACAACAAAGAAACCCTTGTTTGGAGAAGATGAGAAGAACGGAATATAGACAATTGAACCAAGAGGAATTACAACTGGATCTGCTGCTACCGTTCTATATCCCTTAACGAAATCGCCGCTCGCAGTCATCTTGAATGATGGCGACGTAGGATTCTTTGCATCATCCCATTCGGTGTACATAGTCACTTCGAAAGTCCCGACATTCTCGAATATTATATCGGCTGGATTGACAGGCACATCGGCTTTCCAGAACTCGAAATGAAGATTTCCTTTGGCGTCCGAGGCCGATCCGATAGTATCCCCAACCCTAACAAAATCACCCTTCATAACCATGCGGCTGCCCAGACGCGCGTATACGGTCTTCATGTTGTTTCCGTGGTCCACCACAACCATCTCGCCATACAAATCATTTACTCTTTCCGAAAGTATGACCTTTCCCGGAAGAAAAGCCGTGATTCTTGAGCCTGGAGGCACGGTAAGGTCCATACCGGGATTTGCATAACCATAGTCATAGCTTCCGAAATTAGATTCTATCGAATCCACAAGAAAATCCACGCCAAGATTCAGTCCAAAATGAGTGGCAATGGAAGCCTTGGCCATGAGATTGTCCAGAGAAAGCGGGATCTTTATCTCATCGCCACGATAGATCAGATCCCAGTTCTTGATTTCAGGATTCATCGCCTTAAGCTGTTCCACAGTTACCCCGTACGCTTGAGCAATGCTCCACAGGTTATCGCCCGATTTAACAATGTAAGATACATGGGAAGTCGGTTCAATTGTCTCGTATGCGGCTGCCCCAAGCCTGCTTCTTATATCGGAAATCTCTCCCAGAAAAGTGGCCATCGTCACAAAGTTCTTCTCTTCAGGCTCCTCCTGCCGCTCAATGGTCTGGAGATTATCGGCGAGTTCGCGCGTTCTGGAATCCATTTCGTCTATTCTTGAAACGAGTTCGTTGAAGACCTCAGAATCTATCACAGATGAACCTACGGTCTGCTCCAGCTCGGCAAGTCTTCTTGCCAAGGAATCATACTTAGCGCTGTCAAGAACGGAGATATCGGTTCTGGCGGCGAGCTCCTCAACCTTGTTAACGAGTTCTTCGTACCTGCGATCATCTTCATCGGATTCCTGCTGTACAACGACAACTTCTGCGCTCTTTATCTCCTCGATCCTCTGGAGCAGCTCTTCATACTTCGCCTCGTCAATGGAACTATCGTAAGTGCCAATCTCGGAGATTCTCTGAACCAACTCCGAGTACCTCGAAGAGTTTAGTGATTCAAGCGCCTGAACCTTTCTGTTCAGGTCATCGATTTCCCGAGTAATTATGTTGTTTTCCACAGTACTGGTTAGAACTCCGTCGATCTTGTCGTAGAGTGTCTTAACGATCGCTGCGGAAGATGCGGAATCTATAACCGACTCGGCAAGCATGTTCTTGATTATCTGAAGCTCCGCCCTAACAGCCTCAAGTTCTTCATAACCGGCATATGTAGGTTCAATTGCCTGAACGAAATTTATCCTGAAAGCAAGCTCCTCGACGGCATCCTCTAGCTGGGCAAGCTTCTTCTGGCCAGCTGCCAGAGAATCGATTTTTTGTTCGAGCGCATCCATTCTTTGGGTAAAATCATCCCTCGTAATAAACGGGAAGTCACACCCCGTGAAGAAAACCATGATAAGTACCAGAAGAAATAGAAGGGCACTTTTTCTCAACTGAATCAACCCCCTCCCGCGGGAATAGTGATAAATTCAAGAGGCAGAAAAGTCATGTCAATCTCCCTGCCTGCAAAAAACTCCTTCAAGAGACCCAGACCGGAAACAAGATAATCATACTCGCCCAAAACCTCAATCACAATGGGCGAAATTTTAGTCGGTTCATCATTAATTATAACAGTTGCACCAACACAGCGTACATATGTGTATGGCATTATCCTTTTACCGTTGAGCGAGATCTCCGTGGCCCTCAGAGCGTATA
The DNA here is from genome assembly GCF_002752615.1 of Mesotoga sp. H07.pep.5.3. Classification (NCBI taxonomy): domain Bacteria; kingdom Thermotogati; phylum Thermotogota; class Thermotogae; order Kosmotogales; family Kosmotogaceae; genus Mesotoga; species Mesotoga sp. H07.pep.5.3. The sequence continues at coordinate 24,818 of NZ_AYTV01000012.1, read as the reverse complement.
ACTCGTTCAAGATCATCAGGATATCGCTGTCATGAAGAATGCTGCTCCCCTTGAAGCCCGATTCTATTCTTATGCGAACGCCTTTTCCGACTTCCTCTTTATAAGACTGATCAGCCTGACTTGAAAACGCGTTAACATTCATGACCGATTTCTTCAGATCAGCTGTGCTAGATTCGAGCAGCTTCTTCAGCTCTTCAACCTGCCACTCGAGAGATACGATCTTTCCCTGTACCCCTTCAATTTGAGTCGAATAGTCTATGCTTTCTCCACTGTCCAGTAAGTCGATGGATTTCTTTATCAGCTTCAAATCTGAAGAAAGCTGTGCGATGGAATCAAGCACGGGATTACCGCTCAAGGAGTTCGAGACATAGTTAATATCTGCGATTATTCTTTCAAAGTCCGTAATGATTCTCGAAAGATCCTCTCTCACTTCAAAAGAGGAAAGAGAATCTAAATTCGTGTTAAGGAGGGAGACCCTTTCAGACATAAGCTGAAGTTTGCTCTCGATCTCTCTCGTGCTTAGGCTAGAAATCATTTCATCGCCGAACTGCTTCAGAAAATAGATATTAAAGAAAGAACCCAAGGCCACAACAATGATAAAGACAATAAGAAAAAACCATAATCCTTTCAAATCCTTCACTCCAAAACAAAAGCGGCGGCAACTCCGGCCGCCGCAGAGTCCACGACACTATTTTACCTTTTCCTTCAGTTCCTTTCCAGGTACAAATTTCGGAACTTTTCCGCCCGGTATAGTGATGGGCTTCTTGGTTCTCGGATTGACACCCTTTCTGGCCTTCCTTGACGCCACCATAAATGTGCCAAAGCCAACAAGTCTTACGACATCACCCTTTGAAAGAGTCTTCTCGATGATGTCGATCACCGTGTCAAGGGTCTTTCCAGCATCCTTCTTAGTAACACCTGTTTTCTCAGCGATTTCAGCGATGAGTTCTTTTTTGTTCATTTTGTTCCCCCCTTCGCATGAGATGTCGCTATTATTCTACCACTCAGAGCTCAAATTACCAAACTCCTCATAGAGGGCGATCTTGGCCTCTGCGGGAGAAAAAAGCACGCTGAGATCGCAAATTCGGCTCCGGGCTCTCAATTTGGCCTTCATAGCTGATAAGCCGTCGTCGGAGACGCTAATTCAGTGTATAATTGGGTATGGAGGTGGTTCTTAATGAGGAAATTCGTTGCAGTGTCAACTCTGCTTTTCATCACTCTCTTTTCTTTTGGGGTGAATTACATCAATCCAGTAGGCCCAACGTTGATTCCGATAGCCGAGCTGCTCTCCTCTAATTTATCAGAAGAGATTCCCGGTCTCGAGATCAATCTCTGGAGAAGCGTAGATGAGGCTATTTCGATGATGGTTACCGAAAAGGCACAAATTGCCCTTCTTCCCGTCACTGTAGGGGTTAAACTCGCATCGTCCGGTGTAGACATAAAGCTAGCAGCCGTCAGCATGTGGAACGGTTTCTATTTCATATCTACAGAAAAGACGATAGAAGACATTGAGGACCTGGTCGATACAGAAGTATATACTCTTCAGGCACCGGGACAGACTGCAGATACTATCCTTCGCGGTGCTCTCGAGTCGAAGGGATACGAAGTCGGAAGAGACCTGGATATTGTCTATGTCGGTGGGGCAGAGGCAGTTCAGTTGCTCGCCGGGGGCAAGGCTAAGGTAATTCTCGTGCCCGAGCCCTTCGCATCGCTTGCCGAAACACGTGTGCAAGGTTCGATAAGATCGATGCCAATAGAAGATCTTTGGGAGAGTTTCAACGAACAGAGGATTAACATCCCTACATCGGGAATATTCGTCAGCGGCACTCTCGACAGAGGCGTTGCGGAGTCGTTCCTGCTTCTGTATCAGCAGTCTATGAATCTCTCTCTTACAAACAGGGAGAAAACCGCTGCAACCGTATCGGAAAAGATGGGCGGATTCCCTGCACCGGTACTGCAAAAGGCAATGGATACGGCAGGTTTCCTCTTTTTGACGGCCGAAGATGCGAGAGAGGACATTGCGATCTACCTTGATAGACTCAAGGAACTTGATCCAGAGCTAACGGGTGATTTCGATATCGATGCTCTCTTCTTCTAGAAAGAGGACGTTGGCCCCAACCGTCTCGGTAGGCTTTCTGCTGCTGGGGTGGTTCATCGCATCTGCAATAGTCTCGAGCGACCTGTTGTTGCCCGGCCCGTTAGAGACAATGGAAGAATTTCTAAGAATCATCTCGAGCAGGAAGGGTTGGTCGGACATCGCGGAAACTTGCGCAAAGGCATTCCTCGGATTGTTCATTGCGCTGGGTCTTGGCCTTGCTGTTGGTTTCGTTATGGGACTAATCGATGTATTATATGAGCTGATTAAGCCGATAGTAGTTATCCTGCAATCTATACCAATTGTGTCGTGGCTGGCCCTGGCAATATTCTGGTGGGGAGTTGGCTTCTCCTCCCCTGTATATATAGTATTCCTTACCTTGTTTCCGATCTTCACAATAAACATAGCAGAGGGCGTAAGAAACGTGGATAAGAAGCTTGTCGAAATGGCCAAGATTTACAAGATTCCCAGGAATACAGTCTTCGGAAAGATCTATCTCGCTTCTGCATTTCCTTTTATCGTATCTTCCATGAGAGCGGGAATAGGAATAATGTGGAAATCAGTTGCGGTAGCCGAGTTTATGGTGGGAGCATCAGGGATAGGAAGAGCAATGTCAGACGCAAAATACTCCATAAACATAGAAAGGGTCTTCGCGTATACACTTGTTCTTGTTGTTCTGGGTATTTTGACGGAAAGGCTTCTCGACATGATTATTAAAAGGGGTAGCCGGTATGCTCTTAAGAGTTAGCAATCTCAGCAAGGCTTTCGACGGAGAAACAATAGTAGACAAATTCTCCTATTCTGTTGAAGGCGATTTCTTTCTCACAATTCTGGGAAGCTCGGGGTGCGGAAAAACGACTCTTTTGAGAATGATAAGCGGTATACTGAAACCGGATGCAGGTAGGGTCGAGCTCCAAAGCGAGAGGCTGGGATTTGTTTTCCAGGACGACAGATTGATTCCATGGCTGAACGCCTTCCAGAACATCTCGATAGTGTCTCCAAAATCTAATCCTGTGGAGTACCTCTCGTTTGTGGGCCTAAAAGGTCATGAGAATAAGTATCCTTCACAACTGAGCGGTGGAATGAGGAGGAGACTGAATATCGCAAGAGCACTCGCATTCAACCCCGATCTGATTCTCATGGACGAACCCTTCAACTCTCTTGATGTCGTGATAAAGGATCGACTCATCGAAGATATTCAGAAATTATGGACTGGCAGGAAAATCAGCATCATCATGGTTACTCACGACCCTTCAGAGGCAGCCAGGCTTTCAACGGATATAATACTTGTACAAGATAGGTTCTCTAAGGTCGACGAAATCAAACTGGGAGATCCCCTGGAAAGGAGTCCCGACGATATGGACTTGATCTCTAGAGATCTGCTATCCAGAATGAAGAAATTTTCTTCTTATCTTCATTGAAACGAGAGTGTTTTGCAATACCCTTACTGTAGTATTTGCTGGCACAGAGGTGATTTGTATGGCTAAGATTCATGAGTTGATTGTTGATCTGAACAGTTTCGAATTCAAGAAGACTATAGATTTAGTTCTGGATCCGGGTTTCACCGATGAGATCAAGCTCTTGAGCAACGTAGATGTGCACATCGAGCTTTACAAAGATAAAGATTCGATTATCGTTACCGGTTCCGTAAAAACCGTCGTAGAAGACAGATGCGCCCGCTGTCTGAAAGTAGTATCCATTCCAGTTGAAGGAACAGTTGAGGCAACATATGTGCAAAGGGATTCTCTTCCACTAGTAAGAGAAGGCGCAGGCGATGATTTGGAGAATCTCTTGCCACTTGAAGGCGATCTCCTGGACTTGTCAGATCGAGTAATTGAGGCTATAATTGTTGAGGTTCCTCAGAAGGTTCTCTGTAAAAAGGATTGTGCAGGTCTTTGTCCGTTTTGCGGAGCGGATCTTAACGAGGAGCCAAATCATTCTTGCCAGAAGAAGGAAGAAATGCCTGATGGCTGGCACAAAGCGATAGCTGAGCTTAAGGGAAAATTGAAGAGTTAGATATTGGAGGGATTAGCGTGGCCGTTCCAAAGCAAAAAAGAAGCAGAAGCAGGACTCACTTGAAGCGAGCAAAAATGTATAGCTCAATAAAGGTTGCTGTTTCTACGTGCCCAAACTGCGGTGAACCAAAACAGCCACACAGGGTTTGTCTACATTGTGGCTACTATGGAGGAAGACAGATTCTTGAGATCGGTGAGTAATAAATGCAAAGCATAAGAATTGCCCTCGATGCCTTTGGTGGAGATAATGCTCCTCAGGTCAACGTAGACGGTGCCTTTCTTGCTTTGAAGGAGTTTCAGGATCTCGAAATATTACTGGTAGGCAGAGAAGAGGATCTCAAACCTCTGATAAAAAAATCTCCTGAGACCTCAAGAATTTCAATAGTAGATGCCAGAGAGGTTTTTCCAATGTCGGAGAAACCTTCTCTTTTGCTGAGGAAAAAAGAGACTTCTCTATACAAGGCAGCTATTCAAGTAAAAGATGCGAATGCCGATGCTCTGGTATCTGCAGGTAACACCGGTGGAGTGCTTGCAGCGGCGCTCTTTGTCGTGGGCAGAATCAAGGGTGTCGATCGTGGAGCAATTGCGGTTCTTGTTCCTTCCAAGAATGGCTTCACCATACTGATCGATGCGGGAGCAAATGCCGAGGCGAGGGCAGAACACTTGAGGGATTTCGGCACTATGGGTTATGAGTACGCAAAACTCATGGGGAGAGAAAAACCGAAGGTAGGGCTGCTCAATGTCGGAGAAGAGCAGGAGAAGGGAACGGAACTCACGAAACTTGCCTTTGATTATCTCAAGAATGATCTGGGCGACTCCTTTGCGGGAAACGTCGAAGGCCGCGACATTAATTATGGAGACGTTGATGTCGTAGTTTGCAGCGGGTTTGACGGCAATATCGCGATGAAGACTATGGAAGGAACGGGCAAGTTGATTTCCGCCACGCTTAAGAAAGAGATCAAGAAAAGTGGTCTTTTTGGAATTATAGGTGCTCTCTTTCTCAAACGTGCGCTCGGAAGACTGAAAAAAACGATGGATCCCAGCGAATATGGCGGGGCATTCATTCTCGGAGTCAAGGGAGCGGTTGTCAAGGCTCATGGAAATTCAAACGCCCTTGCAATAAAGAATGCAATCAGAGTTGCCTACCAGGGAGTGAAAGGCGACTTGATAAAAAAGCTAGAAGAGAAACTCGGGGGAAAGTGATTTGTGCGGAATAGTCGGGATGGTAGGGAAAGACCTTACTATAAGGAAGCTTGTCGATGCTTTGAAAAAGCTCGAATACAGGGGTTATGATTCTGCCGGCGTCGCAGTTAACAGTCGTGACGGTCTCCGGGTAATGAAGGCCGTTGGGATGATTTCCTCCCTCGAGAAGCTTCTTGGGGACGATCTCGACTCGAGTGTAGTTCAGGGTATTGCCCATACCAGATGGGCGACTCACGGAGGCCCCTCCGATTTCAATGCGCACCCTCATACGGATTGCACCGGAAAGATTGCAGTTGTGCACAACGGGATTATTGAGAACTACGATGTTCTTCGTCTCGATCTCGAGAAAAAGGGGCATATCTTCAAATCCGTGACTGATACAGAGACTATCGCCCATCTCATCGAAGAACACTATTCGGGAGATATAATTTCCGCAGTCAGACATGCTCTGCTGGATCTTGAAGGTGCCTACGCTATCGGCGTAGTTCATCAGGATCATCCCGACGTAATTGTCGCAGCAAGAAAGGGCAGTCCTCTCGTTGTAGGATCTACCGGGGAGAGCGGGTTTCTCGCCTCAGATGTCACACCTTTATTGAGGTATATAAGAGATGTATACTTCGTCGATGATGGAGAGTTCGTGGTTATTCGCCCGGAAGGCATAAACATATCCAGAATGGACGGAACGAGCGTCAGAAAACCCTCCACCAGGATAACCTGGAGTGAAGACTCTGCGGAAAAGAGCGGTTACGAGCACTTTATGCTTAAGGAGATATTCGAAGAGCCCCAGACTTTGAGGAATGCCCTGATGGGCAGGATACGGGGTGGCGTGCCGAACTTCAATGAGATCGAGCATCTAAGAGAGGAAATAGAGAAGGCCAGATCGCTCACTATTCTTGCATGTGGTACGAGTTTTCACGCCGGGTTGGTCTTTCAAAGATTCCTCCAGGACTATACAGAAATAAGAGCAGAGGTTGAAGTCGCTTCAGAATTTCGATACAGAAGATTGCAGGAAGGGTTTAGCGATCTCGTGGTCGCGATTTCACAATCCGGAGAGACGGCAGACACTCTTGAGGGCATTAGGAAAGCAAAGAAGCTTGGAACAAAGATCATTTCACTTACAAATGTCGTTGGGTCAACTATCTCAAGAGAAAGCGATGCGGTAATCTACATAAATGCCGGTCCCGAGATAGGTGTTGCTGCCACTAAGACTTATGTTGCCCAGCTGGCGGTCTTGCTTCTCCTGGGAGCGGCCATTGCCGACATTGCCGGTAGAAGCGGGTTCGACATCCCGAAGATCGTAAACGAGTTGGAAGGAATGCCCACCGTATTCGAAAATACTCTCCCAACAGCAGACGAGCAGTGTAAGAGATTGGCGGCCGAACACTCGGATTATAAGCATTTCATGTACATAGGTAGAGGATATAGCTACGCATCCGCTCTTGAAGGAGCTTTGAAGCTCAAGGAGATAAGCTACATTCACGCCAGCGGTTATCAGGCCGGAGAACTGAAACATGGGCCGATTGCGTTGCTTGACAAAGACTTCCCGGTCTTTGCAATTGTCCCCGAAGACGAACTGAAATCGAAGATGATTTCAAATATCATGGAGACACGGGCCAGAGACGCCAAGGTACTGGCTCTGTGCTCCGAGAATGACAAGGAAGTAGCAAAGTCGGTAAACAGCCGAATAGAGGTACCGCGAGTTCTGGATCCAATTTATCCGCTCGTTATGTCACCGTATCTACAGCTCTTTGCATACTATGTCGCCGTCAAGAAGGGACTTGATCCCGACAAACCTAGAAATCTAGCAAAGAGCGTCACAGTTGAATAGAGTTAAATCTGACGATTAGTGTAACATGATAGATGAAACAGGCATTGTATGAAACATATGAGTTGAAGCTACTACTCTGGAATGAAAGCGAAAGAAATCTACTGAGTCCTGCTTGAACCGGGGGAGTGTGATCTTCAGAAAGTGCTTCCTCTGTGGATACTCATCGTGTGTTCCATCAAAGGGACCTTCAGGAGCAGTAGTAAGGCAGTTAGGAAAGGAAGATCGGCTATTCGTTCGTGGGCAAGTGTCTATCCATGATCAGTGAAGTGGGCTTGAGAATTTTGTGAATTAGGCGGACGGTCAACGGAGAACTGAGAACGTGTCTATAATGGGGGAATCAATCTTGGATAAAGTAGTTAAGGCAATTGCTGAGATAATTGACGAAAAACTTGGAGAAGACATAGTAATACTTGATGTCTCGAAGGTGTCAAACCTTGCAGATTATTTCGTGGTGACTACGGCAAATTCCGACCCTCATATGGACTCGCTACGGGAGGCGATACTGCAATACATTGAAAGGGAAGCCGTAGAGATTATCTACTACGATAAAGGCAAGGGTTACAACTGGATGGTGATTGACGGTGGTTATTTCATCGTCCACATTTTCAGTAAGAAGGGAAGAGAGTTCTATTCTCTCGAGGACCTATGGTTGAACGCAAAGAGGTACACATACAGAGATCTCGTCAAAGACGAGGATAACACACGGCAATAATCGCATTCGGTCCCGGTGCCCTCATTGCGAGGGTCGATCGATGGCGAAGCCGGAGGAAAACCAAAACGGAGGTGTATTTGTGTCGGTAGTATCAATGAAGCAGCTTCTCGAGGCCGGAGTTCACTTCGGACATAGGACGAGAAGATGGAACCCCAAGATGAAACCCTATATTTACGGTGAAAGAAAGGGTATCTACATCGTAGACTTACAGAAGACCTTGAAGCTCATCGAAGAGGCCTACGACTTCGTCAGAAACTCCGCTCAGGAAGGGGCTACCTTCTTGTTCGTAGGTACGAAAAGACAGGCTCAGCAGATCGTCGAGGAAGAAGCCAAGAGATGCGACTCTTTTTACGTAAACAACCGCTGGCTCGGTGGTCTTCTAACGAACTTCACCACGATAAAGAAAAGAATCGAAGCTCTGAAGAACTTCGAAGAAATGGAAGAGTCTGGAAAGCTTTCTGCTCTGCCGAAGAAAGAGCAGAGCATGATAAACAAGAGACTCGACAAACTGAGAAAAAACCTCAGCGGTGTCAAGGAAATGCAGAAGCTTCCCGACGTTATCTTCATCGTTGATCCGAAACAGGAAGAGATCGCCGTCGCGGAAGCAAACAAACTGGGAATAAAAGTAATCGGAATCGCTGATACCAACTGTGACCCGGATGTCATCGATTTTATTATCCCGGGAAACGACGATGCTATAAGAGCGATCCAGCTAATAGTACATACGATGGCAGACGCAATCCTCGAGGGTCGCGAGGGACTCGAAGCGGCTGCAATTGAATCGAAGAAAGTGACTACCGAAGAAGAAGCCGTTAAAGTTTCCAGCGAGGAAGACGATACTTCTTTAGAGGACCTTGAAGATGTCTCTGACGACAAAGAGGACGACGAATAATACAATCGGTAGGTTTCTGCTGAGGAATCGATCATGATCGTTTTGAACAGGGGGCAAAATGCCCCTTGTTTTTTCATAGTTGAATCTTCGCGAGAAGTGTAGACAATCTGTTCTGCTTACGAAAAAGATCTAATGCTTACCAACGCTTGAGATCAGAATCTCTTCAATCTATACGGGATCCGTATGGTTATCTAGATCATATCAGACTAAACGTCTTCAGGGTGATATTTAGCATTATTACGAAGAAAACTGTGAACAGAGCTCCCATTAGCAGTTTTATCTTCGCTGCGGCCTGCGTGGACGTCATGAACTCCTGAATCCTCTTCGTCGACGAGCTGAAGTAAGCTATCAGCGTGATTGCAATTATCGGAACTGTGAAGCCTAGATTGTAAGCAACAAGGAATCCCAGCGCCCTTCCAGTTACGCCAGAGCTGTTTATGATATAGACGATCGTGGGAAGGTAAACCTGACCGGTACACATGAACTCTACAAAAGAAACGAGAATTCCAGTTACGAGCGATGCGATCCATATGGTCTTCGCCCTCGCGTTCTTTCTAATAATCTCGTGGGTCTTCTTTTTCAAACCAGGAGTAAGCTCAAGGATCGCCTTCTTGTTCCTGTATCTCATCCTGTAGAAATCAACGACCGAAAGTACAGCGAGTAGCCCTGTGAAGATCGCCATAGCGGGATAGAAGATTAGCTGGAATACCTTGGAAATGCTCTCGACGTATCCAACAGCTCCCAGAAGACCGGTTCCCATGGCGAGATAGGCCGCAAAGATCCCCACGGCAAAGAATATTCCCGCAACTAAAATCTCGTTTCTCCCTCTTCCAACGTAATAAAGATAGGAAACGAGGAAAATGAGAACGACAAACGCGCACGGATTTATTCCGTCAATCAGACCGGCCCCGAGAACGACGAAGAGGCTGAACTGCTCGTATCTATCGTTCAGCCTGTGGGTGACATCATCACCTAGGGCCTCTATCTCCCGGAGTTTTGTTTCTCGCTCTTCCTGAGAGTAGTTGATCATACTTTCGAGTAAGCCGTCCGGTGTGGTATTTGACGGGGTAAAGGCATCTTTCCCTATGAATATCATTGGGTAAAGATCGAGTTCACTTTCAGATACCCCGTACACCTTCGCGTACTTCAGCTTGAGCTCCTGATTCTCTGCCTCGCTAAGCATGAACTTGTTGAGAACAACCTCATCCTCTACTTCATACTTAAGGCTCTCGATCATCATTTCAGCTTCAAAACATTCCTGACATGTCGCAACCCCGAAAAAGTCTATCTCGATCGCTCCCACACAGTTGGCTGAGAGAAACATCAAGACTGCAAGGATTGCTAGCCATCTGCCAAACGCGATCTTAGACAATTCAATCCGACCCCTGATTCATCTCTGTTGCAGACCTTCCTAGAAGCTCATCAACCACGTAGAAATTCTCAGGCCACGTATGGCTCTGCGGGCAGATTCCTTCCGTGCTATCAAAAATATTTTCCCCACCAGCTACAGTGCCCTTGAATACCTTCCCACCACAACCACAGTCCGTGCACATACTCAAATATAGGTCGAGTCCGTGAATAAGATTTTTATAGAACATATTGTTACTGACTTCAGTGACTCCAACTGAACTAATAAGCAGACCATTTTCAACATTCCCTGTGAACTTATTATTGGAAATATGCCCGTTAGTATTGCCAGCAACAGAAACAGCTATTCTGTTCTCCATGAAGACACTTTCGACAATCTCATATTTGACGTCATTTGTAATATATATACCCGTACCCGATCTGATAAAATCACATCCCTCAATTCTTACGCTCCCGCTGCCGTATGCATAAAGACCAGTCAATCGAGAGTTTATTTCCCCTTCAGCATCAGGCAGAGAGGAGAATGAGCAATTCTTTACTATTAGAGTAGAACTGTCAATACTGCTATATGAAACAGCAAAGCGACCGCCTACAACATGACAGTCAACTATTGTCCCGGTGATTCTCGAAACCTGAATCGTGGTTAAGTTGCTTTCAACAGTCATTCCAGAAATCATGAACCCATTCCCCGTCCTGACCATTATTACTGGAGCATTCTGATTTTGACCTCTCAGTACGACACTGTCTCGGGATGATCCTCTGAGCTCTATTGCCCTGTCCAGAATCAGATTTTCACAGTATTCACCTGGCATGACTAGCACGACGTCGCCGTCCCTTGCCTGATCAATCGCAGCCTGAATCGAAGTGTACAGGGCTTCCTCGCCCCCAACGATGAGCGTCCTCCTCTCAGATGAGTCTGCAGGCATTACGTGCACTCTGAACGATCCACGACCGAGACCTCCCCTGTCATCCTCTACCTCTACTGTTACTGTATGCGTTCCGCTCGATCCGTGAGGAGCGGTCAGTATGTATATGCCTTGGTCGCTAACCGTTCCCGGTCCGCCGAGGACCTCATATTTCACGATCTCACCATCCGGATCCCTTGCAAACAGGGAAAGATCAACTCTTACAGAGTCCCCCTCGACAACAGACTGATCACCTATACTGAGAGTTGGGGAAAGATTTCTTCTTCTAACAAAATAGGGTACTTCGAATTCGACTGAATCCTCGCCATCAGACGCTCTCATTAGCAAAGCATCCTCACCGACAGCGTCGTCTGACGGCTTAAGAGTAAGTACTCCGTCCTCTACAAACGCATTCAGAGAAGCATTAGCTTCAATAATCTCAAACTCCAGATCATCAGACGCCAATCTGAATCCAGGAAGGCCCAATCTAATAACATCCCCCACTTCGACATACTGTTGAGGAACAACGAAATCCAGTCTTGCTTTTGAACTGTCAGGAAGCTGCCCTTCAGAAATGTTCACGAAGAAAGCCGAGCTGAAGTCATTACCTTTATTATCTCTTACCAGAAGTGACACCCGAACACGACCAGATAGATCTGATCCGGGCACAAGCTCATAGACTGATCCCACAATTCTTCCCGGACCTTCCTGCAGGGAAAATAGAAGGTCGCTCTCGCTGTCTGAAACAAAGCTTGAAAGATCAACTTCAAGCAATTGATACTGTCTCACGCTCTGATCAGGAATGACAACCTCAGGCGATTTCGAGCCACTGCACGAAGAAAACGCTATCAAAATCAGGACAAAGAAGACTAGGCAAACACTTTTAAGGGACTTGCGGACACGCATGAGCATCACTCCTTGAGGGACTTTAAAAAATTATACCATGTTTGTGATTATACTCACAATGACCTTCGGATTTGTACGGAATAGGATTTGAGAAGATTGTATCTGCCTGCTAAATGTATTGATGGGTTCTTTTAGGCTGTCAGGTTCTGTGTAGAATCACACTCAAGTAATCGCCCAAAAAACCAGCAATCTTAAAACCCGGAACGAAGCCCTGTGATATGAACTGATACTACCAGATTGTTACCTGGAAAACTCATCTATTCTCAGGTTCCAAATAATCACAGCAATTGGTTTCCGCAGTTCCTGAAATATTCTGGAATGAACTAAAACACTCACAAATTATCCCCAGACAGATTGATTTGTCGGAGTTCTACTCGGTGCCGTCAAAAGTGTCGTCATATCCCACGATAGTATTTGCGTGATTTGTGTTTGGGTTCGTATAGTTTTTCGTGTTCCACACATCGTTTGCCGTCAGATAAGCATACTTGCTGGCATCTATTGAAATCGAGATCAAATAACCCGAGCTAATGTATGACTTGAGGGCATTGATATCCTGATCATCCTCGACAGAAATCACTCCCACAGTCTCATTGCGGCTTCTGTACCTTGGTGCCTCCCTCCAGGCATTCTCTAATGGCCATGAGGTGTGATCGCTTACACTGTATGGCATCCTTCTCCAGCTACATATTCCAAGTCTAGCGATGAGATTTATCGCATCAACATATGAACAGCCCGTGTCTCTACCTCCATTTATCTGGTGATAGACAAAATCAGGGCTGAATATTCTGTCTTGATATGAGTCTGAAGGAGCCCCATAGAAGCCCCCCTCCCAGGCAGCCCCAGAGAGATTCCAGTTTCTGTCACGGGCCTCATAGAATGTCGATGTATAGTAGCCCAAAGAGAAGGCGACACAAGAACCTTCGCTTCCTTGATTTCCTATAGGTGGAAAGTACACCGAGCCTGAATGGTCAACTGAATAAGGCAGTCCATCTTGAGGTGAGAAGCCCTCAATTTCATGCCAAGAACTCTCGATCGCTCGCCATTCTTCTTCCGATGGAGGCCTCAAACCTGTTCCATGTCCTTCTATTATCTCGTTGTAGTCGACACCTTCTTCATAGATCCCAAGCGTCTCCTTCATTTTCAAAAGAAGAGAAGTCGAGAGTCCTGAAGATGCAAAGGAAGAGCCAATGCTTGTAGATGAGACCGAGACATCGTTGATGCTTACGCTAACATACGAACCGTTCATAGTATCCTTTGGAGTCTCGACAGCAGAGAATACCTGAACAGGAGATCCAGAAGGATAGTTGTCATATACCTCGACGGAGAAATGACTTATGACTCCGGTAGCCATTGAACCTCCATCAAAGACTTTGAGAAAAACTGTGTTCTCATCGAATGGCAGCAACTCGGTGATATCAATGACCATTTTGTTGGCTGGATACGGCCAACCACCCCCACGATAATAGAAATCATCGAAGCTCTTGAGTTTCAACGGATTAGCTGGATCACCTGCTCCTACCCAGATCTTGCATTCTTCTCTCAGTGGATGCGAGATTTCGAAGACAGCAATCGCCCTGGGCTCATAGTTGTCTCTGGGATCCAAAACAAAACAAAGAACTTCATTCTGCTTCATAGCTTCATACGTAATGAATATGAACCCATCAGGAATGTTTTCCCACCCGCCAGTTCCCCATGAGTTTGCTACTTTGAATGCCCCTTGTTCAATATAAGCAGGAACGTAAACGAAACTCCAGCCTACTGTCTCGGAATAGGCGCCTTGATTGTCCCGGGCTCTTACTTCAAAGGTGTGCGGCCCCTCCAAGTACCCGCTCCAGTTGAAATAAGTCTTGGTGCCAATGTCTATCCAGTCTCCTCCATCCTCTCTGTACTCATATCTTTCAATAAACCCATCGGGGTCAGTTCCATTCCACACAAACCCTACCTTGCTTTTCTCAACCTTTCCTTCGGGACCATTGAGCTTTTCGACGACAGGAACGGCATTATCCACCTCAAAATGCGCAGTAAGCTCGAAATTGCGCGATACTATTAAATTTATCTTGTTTTCTCTGGAGAACGTTGCACCATTCTCGCTCCACTCCTTGAACCTATATCCGGAATTTGGAACAGCCACAATCTCAACTTCGCTTCCGCTAGAATAACAACCACCACCTTCGACAACTCCCCCGGCAGGTGGGTCCGCAGTAACCTCGACCAGATACTCCCTTTTGACGAAAACAGCTGTCACGTGTTTCTCCGAGTCCATGATAATTTTCCCCGGATTATCGAATCCGTCTAGATCTCCTTGCCACATCTCAAATTCCCATCCTGCGGATGGTACAGACACAATCTCTACAAGCGTCTCATACTCATATACACAACCGGAAGAGGCAGGTGAACAGGAGACGCTACCATTTCCACTTATCGAGATGTTTAGAGCAAACTCTTCTCGTTCAAATGATGCATATACTGACTTGTCACCGTCCACTACTACTACGATCGATTCATCGGTAAAGCGAGTACCATCAACCACCCATTCCGAAAACTTCCAGCCATAGGAGGGATGGGCTGTCAATATAATCTTCTCTCCAAAAGAGTATGTTTCTTTATCGGGAGATATTTCAATACTCCCATTTCCATTTACTTCTCTAATGACGTGATATTTCTCCTCAAAGAAGCAAGCCACTAATGTCGCGTCTCTTTCTACAAAGAAGGTGAACGTAGTCGTCGAAGCCAAACAGTCGTTTCCCTCATACCACCCCGTGAAACTATATTCTTGACTTGGAGTTGCCTGAACCGTTCCCATGTCTCCGTATTGAAAGATCCCTCCTCCAGATGTAACTCCCCCTTCAAGGGGTGAAGCGTTCAAAGTGATTTCGCAACAAATGGGGTCAACTATGATCTCGAAAACGCAACTCGATTCTCTATCCTTGCTGTCATTCACGGATATCTGAACCTCGTACAGCCCGCTCTCATCCAAAGCGGGGAGATAACTGTAAACATCTTCGTCGATAATGCCGACTCCAGAGACAATTCGGAAAACAAGATCGTCGCTCTCTTTACAATTGACAAACTGCTTAAGGTTCAAGTGCAAAGCTTCCCCTGCAAGAATCCTTTGATCAGGAATCTCGAGATTCAGCGGTGCCAAAAAACCCCCAAAGCATCCTGACAATACTAATGAAACAACACACAATACCATTAGACAAAATGACTTTGAATTCAAGCCCGAGCCCTCCCCATCTTAAGGATTAGAGACAATCAATTATATAATACTTCTGAATGCAGATAGGCTCTCTTGTCGCCTACGAACTCTTGACTATATTCAAGCGAAAACTAGAAAAACTTCTTTTTTGAAATACCGTATCTTCCTAGTCGGCACATTGTCAAAGCTCCGCTCAATATCCAATACCATACAAAATGGAGACCCTCGCTAAGGAGGGTCTCCATTCGTCTAGAGCAAAATCCTATTAATCAAAACTCAGGAGCTGTAATTCGTCCAGTACCTGTTCGCACAAGCGGATCGATGTATATTCCCTCACAAGCCCCAGCTACAGACTTAATCGAGTAAAGCTCCAGCTTGTAAAGTCCATCAAGAACTATGGGATAACCGATAGTGCCATCAACGTTTACTAACTGTGCTCTCTTCAAGTCTACATTATCGTCACCAGTGATGCCTTTATCCCATTTCCATGGATCAACTCCATCAACATACGTCTCAAGCATCCATGTTTCGCTCAGGTCGTCCCATCTCCAGATGTTGGCGGTTGCTTCTGAAGTGTCTATTGGGACGTTGAAGTCAACCCAAATGGTACCAAGAACTGGAGGAGCGAGTGGAGGATCGTAAGGAACTTGGAAGCGGAGCGCAACAAACTGCGGCCCAACATTGCTCACGTAAGCGCGTACGGTCTTTGGATCACTTTCCAGACAGCCGTTTTCCTGCTGTGCTGTAATCGTTGCAAGCAATGTATCCCCGGCAACTTCGCCGAACTCCCACTTAACGGTTCCAGTCGCTGCAGGAGATGTAATGTGTACAACCGTTCCATCGCCCTGCTCCATGAGAATCTTTACACCGTCATAGCAGCCAGTAGCGTCTCCTGTAATGTCGTCCGCATCCCAGTAAAGGTAAACGAAGTCAGTGCCACACGCTGTCAACGAAGCATGAGTAGTCTCATCTACATCCATTGTCCATCCAAGACCGGAAACATCTGACAACTCCTCGCTAGAGTTAGCTTCGGATGCAAAGTAGAAATAATTCACATTGGGTTTTACATTGTCGATGTCGATCTCAAGTCTCTTAACAGACTGATTCGGATTTCCATCTTCGCAGCAAACATCATCAACAGTTAGCGTGGCTACTATTGTTGCGCAGTTAATCTGATCATATGTGTTCCAGTAAGTACCTGTTGCAATACCAGTCACTGGGTCAATTGTCAGAAGAACTGTCTCTCCGCCGAATGGGACCACTTCTCCGTCTTCATATACCATTTCACCTTCGATGTAAGCATCCACAGAACTCTCGCCAATGAATGAACCGTCGTATGCCTCTATTGTTACGGTTGCTTCCGTAGCGCAAGCGGTCGGAACGGTCAACCAATCGAACGTGAGAATTTCTGGAGGCTCCCTGTCGATCACAACGGAATAGTCTTCAACAGAAGTGTAGGTCTCTGGTTCATCGATGTCAGGCTTGCATGTCTGCACCGCTGTGATAGTTGCTACGAAATCTTCGCAGTCGAGATTGGAGGGCAGACAGACCTTTATCGATCCCCAATAGGCTTTGATAGGTTGTTCGTAACCACCGTTTGCTTCATCAAGCAGTTCGCTCGAATCTTCCGGAGTGGGAGCAGTCACATTTCCTCCATAACATCGAGTTGGAAGAATCCAAAGCTTCTCATCAATGTTGACAGGCATCTCTGGCCACGATAGGAGTAAGTATTCGTCTTCAAGATACTCTCCCGTTCCGCCAGTTTCGCATACCGATGGGTAATTCGTCCAGATTTCGAATGACTCAAGGCAATTTTCCCATACTACAAAGTTAACCCATAAGCAAGAAGCATCACAAGTGGGATCCTCGATATAATAATAATACCAAGGCCATCTCGCTGCTTCAAGAGAATTCACTGCTTCCCTGTCACCTAAGAAAATGAGCGGATAAGGTTTGAAATGGTCAATCTCCACATCGGTTGTCAAACTCGCTTCTGTGGAGTTCTCGCATCTGAAATCTACAGCCTCTGCGAAAATCGTCAGTTCTGTACAATCAAAGACACAGTCTTCCCAGCTCCACTGAATTATTCCACTCTGTGTGGTCGTTCCATCAGGTGTATAAGGATACAACACTTCCTCGCCATTCTCCATGACTACATAGTCAAGCTGTCCAATCGGAATCCACGTGTCGAAGTAAACAGTAGGAGTGCAAGGATCGTCCATCGTCCAGCTAAATCTTGCAAACGTCGCGTCACATGTTTCAGGTTCGACGCACCATTCGAGATCGAGTTCTGGAGGCACGTTGTCAACGTCGAACTTAATGGTCTTAGAACTCTCGTTCTCACAGTCATCTACTGCTTTGATTGTGGCGGTTATCTCTCTACAATCCGCAAACGGGAATTCCCAAAGTACTGTTCCATCCGTGGATTCGGTTACAAATGTGTTGCCACACTGACCATCAGAACAGAGATTTCCGTAGTTTACACTTATCTCTGCATAGTCAAAGTTGACATCTCTTATGTGCCAAACAAGAGCTGTCTCTGTTGCTTTACACAGATCGCAATCAGTTCCAACGCAATCAAGACCAAAGTACGTTATCGTCGGAGCCACGAAGTCTATCGCACAGGTTTCGCTTGCCTCATCGCTTACGTTGCATGATGTGTCCTCTGCATATGCATAGACAGTGTAGCTGCCGCCGAGCGTCGGGCTTACGATCTTGGCAGGATCAAGTTCAATGGTCGCATTTACCTCGTATATCGTACCAGTCGCGGGGAACTCCCATCCTTCATCGAAGTAAGAAGTGAATGTAGTCGTCGATTCACCCGTCGGTGTTGCATCAAACGTGACTTTCTTGATTAATCCAGGAACCGATTCATAAAACCAAACATTGGCATCCTTCAGACCGGCCCCATCGGTGAACCGGATCGGAACTACAGTAGTAGTTGCATCGCAGTCACATTCAAGAAGGATATCAACTTCAGGTGTTATGAAGTCAAAGTCCTCGTCACATTCTACTTCAACACTCTGACCTGTTACCGTGGTTACAGTCCATATTAGAAGAGCATCACCAGCAAGCTCTGGGAAGTCTTCCTCGCGAATAATTGCTCTTATTACCAGATCATCTCCGTCTTCAACCGGAGCTTCAATAAGGGTTGCAGGAATAGTCTCCCCGTTTATTGTAGCAGAGACATCAAAGAAATCGCTGTCTTTGAACAGCAAATTCATTATTCTCACACCAGGGTTAAACTCACCATTCCAGCACGGAGTACAAGGCGCACAAGTACAAAGTTCACAGTCCAGCGTGACTGTTTTGTCAAAAACTAACTCGATGTCTTTTTCATCGTCTGGGCAGTAGTTACATGGCATCGTCCCACAGATTTCGTTGTAGACAACAATTCTTAGCTTATCGTAACCTACACCAGACTTGAGCTTAGTGAGATCAAGCTCAAACGTCTCTTTCTCAGTTGACGAAGCTTCTCTAGTTAAGAATCCATCGTAAAGAAGGGCATTATCAGCACTTTCACAATCCCACACACCTTCATAAGCATAGATTCTAACTCTTACTTTTGAGTCAAGAGTTATCGTTGCTTCAAGAGTAGCCTCGTCACCGGTCAAGATAGCTGTTCCTTCAAACAAGACTATGTCACCGGCGAAATCGACCCCGTCAATTACCGCTTCATCAGTGTGGACATAGAAATCGATTTTCTCAGTCTTAGAGATTCCACCGGTCTTCGTTGCAGTCATCGTCAGCGAATAGATTCCACCAACTGGATCCGCACCAAGCATTGCTGCAGTAATAGCGCCAGTCCAAGAATTGTAGAATCTTGAAGAAGGAATTGCTATAGGCCCGTAAACGACTTCCTCACCTTTTACTATGCTCCAGGACGCTTCCGTCAAAGAGCTGTCAGAGTCGCCTACCAGGTACTGAAAGCCAAGACCATCTTCAGGCGCAGTACAAGGTGCTCCAAGAACCATGAGATCTCCCAATGTCCACTCAAGAATGATCTCAGGCAAAACACCGGGTTTGAGATCGAAGTAAGCAGTTGCGTCAATGTCTTTCGTCATTGTTGCGACTACTGTAGCGTCTTCATACTCGACATTGTCAACAACCCATTTGTCAAAGACGCTGTTCTCGTCAGCTTCAGCGATTAGCGTCACTTCTTTCCCTTCGTCATACTCATAGGTTCCCTCTTCCGGAGTAACGGTACCATCGCCATCTCCAGCTTTAGCTACCGTCAGGGTAAATTGCACGCCAGCTACTTCCTCAAAGACCGCTTTAACAGTTTTGTCGGCGTCCATCTTGACTACTAAAAGATTTTCTGTTTCCTCTGTTTCACCGACTACCCACTTAACAAATTGCCATCCTGCATCGGCTTCAGCGGTCAGCGTTACATCTGTTCCCGCTGTGTATTTGCCGCTTGTATTGGGTGCAGGATCGGCAGTAACGGTTCCATTGCCAGTCTTCTCAATTGTCAACGTGTATTCCACTGGTGGTTTGGGACAACCAGTCAGCATGAACACGAGGAGAAGAATAGCCAGCAATGTGGTTAATTTCAAGAGTTTCTTTGCCACTGCACACACCCCCTATAAGGCGTTTGGTTGTGAAAAGTATTTGCTAAAGAACATATAGAGACTCATATATACCTAAAAAACGCTTTGAACGATCCCGAACAGACGAACAGGTAACAATGGATTTCGTGAACAAACAAAAGACCTCAAATATTATATACCACATTCAAACCGCTAGAAACAAGATGAATCGAGAATATTGTACCATTTCTAATAACCAGATGTCAAACTATTTCAAGGAGCAAACCGCTTCTTCAAGCGAGTCAAAGCCTCATTTGAATTACGAGATATACTGTGAACCACTTCTTCTAATAACAAATCATCGCTTCGAACAACCTTCATGAGAATTATTATACACCAAGGAGAGCTTGATTTGGCCTTTAACTAATGACAGTCTTCAACTCGTCAATCACAATCTTCTGCGCTGGCCGGCACGTGATTCGTTCTCATTTGGTTTTACCAAGTCGTACGAATATTATTAAAGGATTCAACTGAAGTCCCTTCAATTTGGAATTCACGATCTACGATAAAGCAAATTCACATAAGAATCGCAACAGGATTAGCTTAATACGCATCTTATCACTAATTGCCATACCAAGTCCTTCGTGATTCTCACTCTTTCTTTTACGGTGATCGGGGTAACCTTATCTAGTAATGTATAATCATCTTATGTGTAGTGAGTCATTTGTGAGCAAATACTTAAAGAAATTCAATAATGTTTTTCGCCTTTTCGTCCTCTTAACTGCGCTTCTGCTGTTGACGTCCGGGTGCTGGTTTATAAAGAAGCCGTCGGAAGAAGCTGAATTAGCTTTTGAGAGATCGATTATCACAGTCCAAGAAGGTTCAAGTTCTTCAACCAGATTAACTGCAAAGAATTTTGAAAAGGTCTATGTTTTCGAAATAGTGTTAGAAGCTTCTGGAGGAGTCGAGATAACGGACGTAGAATCAAATCTGGATTGCTTGACCTTGATTGCTGGAAGCCATATCCAGTCAGTGGTAATCATTCACGGGGCTTTCCCTTATGATGAGCAAGAAGAAGTCAAAAAGGATATTTTTATTGAAATTATAATTAGCGCCAGTGAGAGCGGCAGTTTGAGTATCATTTCGAATTACGCTCTGGATAATGATCTATCGACTGTGAATATTAATACACTTTTACCAACTCTTGAGGTGGTCGTCAGATGATCGGCAGATTGTCCCTTCTATGCATGATCGCCACTGTTCTTTTTTCGGCGGTTCTCATTGGAGCACCCAGTTTCGGTGGAGTGATTACAGCTTATCAACCTGACGGCACTCGAATCGAATTCATACAGTATGGCGATGAGTATCGAAACTTTATCCTGGATCTATACGGAAGACCTCTTAAGCAAGATCCTCAGAGCCGTTTCTGGCGTTATGGAGTCGTTGTCGACGGTGAGATACAAAGCTCAGATCTCCTGAAAGGGATAGACCAGCCTATTGGCATTACCTCGTTTGAACCCCGGCAGCTTCTTGAATCACTGAAGTTTAGTACACTGAGCGCTTCTGAACCCCGAGACGCCGCGGTGTCTACAGAAGGGACTATCAAGATACCGGTGATACTGATTGACTACCCCGATTACCCCCATACTTATCATGTAAAAGACTTTGAAGAGATAATCTTCTCATCATACCCTGAGCTCGCTCCTTTTGGTTCTATGAGAGACTATTATAGTGAAGTGTCTAACGGTTCAGTTGATCTGTCAGGAGAAGTATACGGCTGGTACACTGCCGATAAATCAAAGGCCTATTATTCACAAAATGAATTCGAACTCGTGAGGGAAGCTATTTCAAAAGCCGACAAGGATATCGACTTCTCCCTTTACGATAATAATGATGATAGGGTTGTCGATATGATAATCGTTATTCACGAGGGAATGGGAAGAGAACTCTCTGGAGATCAGCTGGATATCTGGTCTTTTCAGTCGAGATTATTCGATTACGAGACGAATGATGGAGTAACCGCAGATCTCTTCACAATTCAGCCAGAGAGGGTTGACTGGCCGAGGGAGAATGGGGGAGATCCCGTTAAAGGAATTGCGACAATTGGGGTAATGGCACATGAGACAGGTCATCTTTTTGGCCTGCCAGACCTCTATGACTATTCCGGGGCAACGTGGGGAATCGGATACTGGGGAATGATGGCTTACGGTTGCTGGAACTATGTTGATAGACCGGGGGATATGCCCGCTCACTTCTCGGCTTGGTCCAAGGCTAAACTGGGCTGGTTTGAACCGCTAGAGATTTCTAGACTTTCTGGAGATTTCTTTCTCGAAGATGTGAAGATCGGTGGCAGGCTTCTTAAGTTCTCTAATATTGGCAGACCGGAGGAATACTTCCTCATCGAAAATAGAACGAAATTCGGTTTTGACTACGCCCTCCCGGGAGAAGGTCTCCTCATATATCATATCGACGATGACGTTTACGGGAATAGCGGAGAGCGCAAGCAGGTCTATCTGCTTCAAGCCGACGGAAGGGATGACCTGATGGATCCCTCATCGCGCGAGAACAGGGGAGACGATGGCGACCCTTATCCTGGTTCATCAAATAACGTGTCATTTGGCTCAGAAACAACCCCAAACTCAAACTGGTATGATGAATCTCTAAGTGGGCTAGAGCTTTCATCGATTTCTCATCACGACAATGAGATCCATTTTGATTTGGGCTCAAGGAAGACGGAATTCTCGTTGTTCGATACGGTTATTAGTGGAAACGGAAATGGAATTATGGCTCTCAAGCTTATCGAAACTGAAACACCAATCGCATCCATTCAGCTGTTATTCGAACTGGACGGTGTCCAGATTGATGAAATCATAGTCAGCGAAAGGTTTGATGAAACTCGAAGAGAAATAGCTAGCTCTGCCGATGGCGTTCAGATAAAGCTTTCACTGATTTCTGTTGAATCGGATGAATTCTTCCCAGGAGCAGTTGTTACCATTTTGTCTAGTGGGAACTCAAAGGCATCGATTCTTGAGAGCGCGTTTCTAACCGTTGAGTATTCAGACGGTAGTCTTATGGAGAGTTTCATCGACAGTAAAACCAATCCTGCAGATATCAACGGTGATGGACTATTCGATGGGTCTGATCATCAAATCTTCTTCGAGAAGTACTTCACAAAATATGGCGACGAAACCTGGGATATATTTTCAACTCTTTGCGACTTCGATAATGACGATTCAGTTGGATCTGGTTTGATTGATATTGCCCTTTTCGGTATTTATTCCGCTCAGTGAAAGCCTCTCTAGAATCTCACCATTCATTGACAATTAGCTAAGATACTTGCCTTTTTCATTCGCTGAATAACGTGAAATAACACACTAAGACTGACAAAAACGATGCCAACATTCTGCAGTTCGATAACGGGAAATCGCTATAATGTTCTCCATCACTAAGTCAACAATCTTCTATACTGAGCTGCTGAAATCAGCTTATGCAATCTATCACAAAGTCATATGTTCATATTGTAGTATTAGATTATGTCCATCGATTGTTTATTACATGCTGACGATGTGTGCGATTAACAGTTATTCTTTTCTCACCGATCATCTCATTGGGGACTACTCGCAAATTCCATAGATGGCACTGTGTGGCGCTAAAAGTAACCATTACCTTATTTTACCGAGAAAAGGACGTGTTTTTCAAATCAAAATGATCTTAATGTCCCATTCATCTTTGAGTAACTGTAAAATTACCTATTAAAGTGTATCGTTCGTATGATTTTCTTCCCCCAATGATATAGAATGAGACTAGATAACTTTGATCGACCGATTAGCTTGTCATTTTTGGGGTGGGTTTTCGTTTCTTAGGGAGGTGTTGTAATGAAAAGGCTTTTTTTGTTCTCAACGGCAATTTTACTTTTGGCGGTGTTCTTGAGTAGTTGTTTTCAGCCTCAGAAGAAAGTAGAGGTTATAGATCTTGGAATTGTGGAATACACGCAAGAAATCATTTTCTTGACTCAGGAAGATTCTGGAGAATATGTTTTCTTCATTCGAGCTCCAGATTCGTTTGTAGAAGTTGACGGTGAGTTCATTGGTAAGATGACTTACTGGGTTGACTATGATACAAAAGAGTTGGTTGTAAATCACACTTTCGAGAGTGATTGGATGCTAACGGAACTTTGGCTTGGTTATTCACTGAGCGTGCAAGGATTGGACAAAAACGGTGATGGTGAACTTGAAAAGGCTGATCTTGATGATCACGTAATTGTCAATCCCAAGTCGGCTAATTTTACTTACAGAAAAAGTTTAGAGTCTTTCATTCAAGAAGACACAACGGTTTTTTACTTTGCAGTTCATCTTTTTCTGGAAAAGGAAGTGGAGGAAAACGTCTTCAGTTCTAAACTTTTCAAATATGAACATGGAGTATGCAAGTTCCAAGTTACCTATTTCAACGAGAACGGGCAGAAAGATCCCTGGCTGAATGGATTCATCGATGGAGATGCTAAGGGAAGCAAATCAGGAGAATATGACTGGATACTTACGAAAACGGCAAGTCCAACAGTAGTTCCCAATTTCCCCTCGAGCAGTGGAACTGAGAAGCAGATTGAATACATTCTTGAGGCAAAGAGGCTGCCTCTCAAGGAAGGCACAACTTTTTCAATCTCTGGTTCAGCCGGCGTTCTTAATTCAGGCGATGCAACTGCCAAGAACGTTCAGGTGGAACTGCAGCTACAGAAGTCGGTTGGGGCGACATGGCAGGATATCGGCAGCCCGAAAAAGAGAAGCCTCGGGGACATTGATCCTGGATACAAAAGTGTTCCCTTTTCTTTTTCATTCAGTGGTAATGAAGGAGATTATTTTAGGGTATCGATGAAGATAACTTCGGATAATTTCCCTACAACATTTGTGTATGAGACTTTCTTGATGCCCAAACCCGCTGAAATGCAACCTTTGGATGCTAATGCCACAGTTGAAGATCAACCGTTTCCTCCTACGGGTTTTGAAGTTTTGAATCATTCTAGTGCGGGTTGGCCATGGAATATTGCCGACACCTCACTGGCTACGAAGACATATTTCGTAACTATTAGAAGCATTGAGCAGCTTCAGGCAGGAGAATACTGGTTGACAAACACGGCAACTCTTACCGAATCAGACACAAAAGATGAGAGAG